>CAYWKS010000004.1:0-64048 GCA_964458935.1 uncultured Planctomycetaceae bacterium | reverse complement strand
CCTCGATGCCTTCCTCGAGCTTGACGCACGCGCCGCAGCTCATGAGGTTGACCACGGTGCCCTTGACGCGGTTGTTGACCGGGTAGCGCTGCTCGATCTCGTCCCAGGGGTTGGGGCCCTTCTGCTTCAGGCCCAGGCTGATCTTCTCCTTGTCCCGGTCGATGTTGAGCACGACGACGTCGATCTTGTCGTCGATCTTGACCATCTCGGACGGATGGTTGATGCGGCCCCAGCTCATGTCGGTGATGTGCAGCAGGCCGTCGATCCCGCCGAGGTCGACGAACGCGCCGAAGTCGGCGATGTTCTTGACGGTGCCGTGGATGCTGTCGCCCTCCTGGAGGTTGGACAGGAGCTTGCTGCGGGCCTCGGCGCGCTCTTCTTCGATCAGCTTGCGACGGGAGATGACGATGTTGCGGCGCTCGGTGTCGATCTTGAGCTCCTTGGCGCGGATGTCCTTGCCGATGAACTCGCCGATGTCGCTGGGCCGGCGGACGTCCACCTGGCTGGCGGGCAGGAACACGGGCACGCCGATGTCCACGAGCAGGCCGCCCTTGATCTTCCGCATGACGCGGCCCTCGACGTCGTCGCCCTCGCCCTTGGTGTTGATGATGTTTTCCCAGCCGCGGATGCGGTCGGCCTTGCGCTTGGAGAGCTGGATCGTGCCGGTCTCGGCGTCGATGCCTTCGAGCAGGACCTCGACGGACTGGCCGGCCTCGATGGCGGTGATGTCGTCGAACTCGCCCTTGTTGATCAGGCCTTCACTCTTGAACCCGACGTCGACAACGACGTCGTCGCCCGCGAAGCCGACCACGTTGCCCGTGAGCATCGTCCCGGGCTTGAACTCCTGCTCCTCTTCGATGAGCAGGTCGTGGAGCACGTCGGACCCGGTCTCCGTCGTCGCCTGCTCGAGTAGCTGTTGGGCTTCGTCGTCGGAGACGTCCAGTTCTGCGATGAGGTTGTAGTCGACCAAGAGGTGTTCCGTCTGTGTTGTTCCGCCTCGCCGCGCGGGCGAGGCCGGCCATGCATGCGGCCCGATGACATCGGGCCGCGCGGCCGAGCGTGGTACCGCCGTGGTGAGCGCCACGCGGCGCTCGATGTTCTTCCACAGGCAGTCGAGCCCCGCAGTATAACTTAGCCGTCGTTCAGGGTGCAACGGCCTTGAGGTGGCGGGGTCGGGCTCGCGGCGGCCGTGAACACCCCGGCGGGTTGCACGCCTGACCGGCAATGGGTACCGTGACGCACATAGCGGTTGGCTTCCCGCCCATGTCTCGCGGCCTCGGCACGATGGACTTGCGACTTGTGCCGCGGAATTTGGGGGTTCACCACACTTTGCGACATAAGCTGCGCGATGCCGTTGCGGCACCGTATGCCTATTGGTAGTGCCCTCGGGGCCGGATGGTGAACCTCGGCCGGGAAGCCAGCACCGTTCTCCCGAGGGCCTGATAACAGGCCGTTGCCGTGGTCGCTGCCCTGTTTGGGCCTCGACTGCCAGCGGCAGACCCATATACGGGCGAGCCGGTTAACATCGGCAGGACCGCCTTTCATTCCGCCGTCGGTTCTGAAATCATGGGGGTCACGCGGCCGCGCCAAATCACCCGTATTGCACCCGCGTATGGGGCACCCGTCGAGGTGCGCGATGTTGCGCACCTCGCCATGGCGTGCACCGCCTTCACCGGGTTCCGCGTGCAGCCCCGTGCGCCGGGGTGCTCAAGTCAGGTGGACGCGACCGCTGCCGCGGGTGATCCGCCCGAGCCTGTACACCGTTTCCCCCGCCCGCTGGAGTTGCCGGGCGATCGAGTCGGCGAAGTTCGGCCGCACGATCAGGCAGAAGCCGATCCCGCAGTTGAAGACCCGATCCAGTTCGTCCTGATCGATCCTTCCCTGGTCGGCGAGGAAGCGGAAGACCGGTGGGACGGTCCACGCCGACCGCTCGACCCGGGCGTCGAGCTTCGGGGGCAGGCACCGGTTGAGATTGCCCACCAGCCCCCCGCCGGTGATGTGCGCCATGCCGGTGACGACACGCTTGACCTTGTAGTGTCGCAGAATCGCGAGCACCGGCTTCACATAGATGCGCGTCGGCTCGAGCAGGACCTCGCCAAGGCGGCGCTCGGTTTCCAGCGCCGCATAGCTGGCGTGAAGGTCGAGCTGCGACTCGCGGACGATCGCGCGGACCAGGCTGTAACCGTTGGAGTGGATGCCGTTGGAGGCGAGGCCGAGGATCACGTCGTCCTTGCGGATGCGGCTGCCGTCGATGATGCGATGCAACTCAACCACGCCGACCGCGAACCCCGCCAGGTCGTACTCGCCCTCGCCGTAGACGTCGGGCATCTCCGCGGTCTCCCCGCCGATCAGCGAGCAGTCGGCCTTCTGGCAGCCGTCGGCCACACCCTTGACGATCGCGGTCATCCACTCGGGTTGGAGCTTGCTCGTACCGATGTAGTCGAGGAACAGCAGCGGCTCGGCGCCCTGGACGATCATGTCGTTGACGCTCATCGCGACCAGGTCCTGCCCGACGGTGTCGTGGATCGCCATCTCGCACGCCAGCAGCACCTTGGTCCCCACGCCATCGGTGCAGGCCACGAGCACCGGATCGCGGTAGTTCCGCTTGAAAAGCTTCTCGTTGTAGTCGAGCCGGAACATCCCGGCGAACCCGCCGTGGCGGCCGAGCACGCGCGGGCTGTAGGTCCGTTGCATGTGGCGGCGGATCATATCGACCATGCGATCGCCGGCGTCGATGTCCACCCCGGACGCGGCGTAAGTCATCGGCTTGTCAGGCATGATCGGCTAGTGTAACGCAAAGGCGAACGGGTACGATACGCCGATCATGACCCGCCCGATCCCACGCATCTTCCTGGGTTGGGACGCGCCGGCGCTGGCCTCGGCGGCGTGCCGGCTGCTGGAGCCATACCGCGACGCCGCGACGGCCGACCTGGCCGGTGTGCTGGTCGTCACGCCGTCTGGCCGCGCCGGCCGACGCCTGACCGAGCGCCTCGTGGAACTGGCCGAGGCGGCCGGCGTCGACCTGGTGCCGCCGCGATCGGTCACGCTGGCGCAACTGGCCGATGAGCTGCTGCCGGGCGACCGCGTGGTGGCCGGCGATGTCGACCGCGAACTGGCGTGGGTCGCCGCGCTGCGCGCGATGGACGGCGGGACGCTGAGCCGGCTGGTCGCCCGTCCGCCGCAGGCCGACGACGCGGTCGGGTGGGCGACGCTGGCGCGGCAGTTTGACGCGATCCATGGCGAGCTCGCCGGTGAAGGGCGGACACTCCGGGACGCTGCCGACGCCGCCGACCGGCTGGCCGGGCCCGACGAAGCTGACCGCTGGCGAGCGCTCGACGAGATCGCGCGCCGCTGCCGCGAGATCCTCAGCAACGCCGGGCTGTGTGACGTGCACACGGCGCGGCGGATGGCGTTGGACGCCGGGCAGTGCCACGTGGACGAGGCGGTCGTGCTGCTGGGTGTGGCCGACATCCCGGCCATCATCCGCCGCATGATCGAGCAGGGCGCGGCGGAGTGCACGGCGATGGTCTACGCCCCGCCGCACATGGCGGACCGGTTCGATGCGCTGGGATGCATCGACGTCGCGGCGTGGGCGGATGCGGACGTGCCGTTGCGTGACGACTGGATCGATATGGCCGAGGACCCCGCCGGTCAAGCCGAGGCCGTCACGGCGGCGCTGGCCCGTATGGGCGCGGGCTATGCACCCGACGAAGTCACGGTGGGTGTGCCCGACGCGTCGGTCGTGCCGCACCTCGCCGAGCAACTCGAGGTCGCACAGGCGCCGGCGCGTTACGCGCAAGGCCCGTCGCTGGCGCACACCGCGCCGAGCCGGCTGCTGGCCGCCGTGGCCGACTACCTCGAGGGTCGGCGATACGCGGACCTGGCGGCGCTGCTGCGGCATCCGCAGGTTGAATCGATGCTGCACGACCGCACCCCCGCCGCCGGCCGGGCGATCGAACTGCTCGACGACTACTTCCAGCATCACGTGCCGCTGACGATGACCGGCCAACTGATCGCATCCCATCGAGACCACGTGCGGCAGCTCAGCGAGATCATCGGGCACTTGGAGCGCTGGCTCGAGCCGCTGGGCGAGCCGGCGAAGCCGCGACGCGACTGGCCTGAGCCGGTCCTCGGCGTGCTCGTCGAGGCCTACGAGCACGAATCGCTCAACGTCTCACGCCCGGGCGAGCGACGCCTGGTCGAAGCGCTGACCGCGATCCGCGACGAACTGGCCGCCGACCACGAGGCCGATGCACAACTGGACGCCGCGCCGCTCCGCGCCGGGCAGGCGATCCGATTGCTGCTCATCCGCGCCGCAGCCCGCCACATCGCCCCGCAGCCCGACGACCGGGCCGTCGAGATGCTCGGTTGGCTGGAGTTGCCGCTCGACGATGCGCCGGTGCTCATCGCGACGGGGATGAACGATGGGTTTGTCCCCGAGTCGGTGACGCGGGACGCGTTTCTGCCTGACGGGCTGCGAGCGGAGCTGGGCGTGACCGACAATCGTCGCCGCCGGGCGCGGGACGCGTACGCGCTGTCGGCGGCGGTCGCCTGTCGGGAGCAGGTGCACCTGATCGCCGCGCGCCGAAACGGTTCAGGGGACCCGCTGCCACCCAGCCGTCTGCTGCTCGCGGCGGACCCGGCCACGATCGCCGGCCGCATCCGCCGCTTCTATCCCGATGAGCCATCGCTCCGGCCGCGCACCATGCACGCGCAACTGGGCTCGAAAGCGGATTCGGTGTTCGTCGACTGGCCCCCGCCGCCCCCCGCGCCGACCACCCCCACGCGGCGGTTGCCCGTCACCGCGTTCCGCGACTACCTGCGGTGCCCCTATCGCTTCTACCTGCGGCATCTGCTCGGCCTCGGCGCCGTCGACGACGAGGCTGTTGAGCTCGACCCCGCGCAGTTCGGCACGCTCGCGCATCACGTGCTGCAGGCATTCGGCCGCGGCCCGGTGCGACACAGCACCAGCGACGGCGAGATCCGCAACTGGCTTGATCGTGAATTGGACGAGCAGTTCGCCGGACGCTTCGGCCAGCACGCTGCGCCGGCGATGCTCATCCAGCGTGAGCAGCTCCGCCGACGTCTTGAGGCGTTCACCCGCTGGCAGGCCGCGCATGCCGCGAAGGGCTGGCGGATCGAGCACACCGAGGTCGACGTCAAGGATGCGACGCTGCCGATCGATGGTCGGCCGATCACGGTCGACGGCGAGCCGTTCATCCTCACCGGCCGGATCGATCGCATCGACATCAACGAAGCCGGCGAACGCCTCTTGCTCGACTACAAGACCGGCGACACCCCGCGGAAGCCCGACGAGACCCATCGGCGCGGCCGGCGCGATGACAAGCAGTGGATCGACCTGCAACTGCCGCTGTATCGGCACCTCGCCGCATCGTGCGGGATCGGCTCGGTCCACGCGCTGGGCTACGTCGTCCTGCCAAGGGACGCGAACGAGGTGGACGCGCATCTGGCCGACTGGGACGCGTCGATCCTGCACGCCGCCGACCTCGAAGCGGCGCGGATCATCGCGAAGATCAACAGTGGCGACGCCGACGCGTTCTACCCTCCACGCGAGGGCGGGCCCTTCGACGAGTTCGCCGCCATCTGCGGCGCCGAGTTGTTCACGAGGCTGGCCGAGGAGGCGGACGGCGCGGAGGCCGAAGCATGACGACCGGACCCGACGCGTTCGACCATGTCGCGATCAGCGCCTCGGCGGGCACGGGCAAGACCTTCGCCCTGACCAACCGCTACATTGCGCTGTGCGCCGCGGGCGAGGCACCCGACCGCATCCTCGCCACCACCTTCACGCGCAAGGCCGCCGGCGAGATCCAGCAGCGCGTGCTCAAGCGGCTCGCGGCGGCGACGCTGGACCCCGGGTCGCTGGCCGAGCTGCGCCGGTTTATCGACGCGGACCTGACGCATGAACGGTGCGCCGGACTGCTGGCGAAGCTGGTCCACACGATCCATCGCATGCGCATCGGCACCCTCGACAGCCTGTTCGTCGGCATGGCCCAGGCGTTCGCGCTGGACCTGGGGCTGCCGTCGGGCTGGACCATCAGCGACCACACCCAAGAGCGGCAGATGCGGGCCGACGCGATCGCCGACGTGCTCGCCGGGTCGCCAACCCCGCGTCTGGTGTCACTGATGCGGATGCTCCACCACGACACCAGCGGGGCCGCCGTGACCGACCAGATCGACCGGACGGTCTCGGGCATGCACGAGCTGTACATGCAGTCGCCCGCGGAGGCGGTCTGGTGCTGGTTGCAGCCGGAGCCGCCGGACCATGCCGCGGTGCAGCGGGCGACCGAGGCGCTGGGCGCCGCCGCGTTGCCCACGACCCAGCAAGGCAAGACCCGGGCCAACTACGCCAGGGCGATCGGCACGATCACCGCCGCGGCCAACGCCCGCGACTGGGCGATGCTGTTCGATCAGAAGCTGGTGCAGCGCGTGGTCAGTGGGCAGGTCAAGTTCGATGGGGTCGAGATTCCCGAGCCCATCGCGGCGCTGATCCACGCGCTGGCCGAGCAGGGCCGCCGCGTCATCGCCCGCCGCCTGGCCGACCAGAACGCCGCGGCGCACGCGCTGCTCAGCCGCTTCGACGACGCGTTTCGCCGACGGCAGGGCGACCGCCGCATGCTGCGGTTCGCCGACGTCACGCAACGGCTGGCCGATGAGTCGCTCACCGCGGCGTTGAGCGAGGTGTACTACCGGCTGGACGGCATGATCAGTCACCTGCTGCTCGACGAGTTCCAGGACACGTCGCTGCTGCAATGGCGTGTGCTCGAACCGATGGCCGTCGAGCTGACCAGCGATCAGTCACGATCGCGGAGCTTCTTCTGCGTGGGCGACCGCAAGCAGGCGATCTACGGGTGGCGCGGCGGCGAGGCCCGCATCTTCGACTCGCTCGCCGACGTGCTGCCCGCGCCCCTGGCGACGCGCGAGCAGCACGAGAGCCACCGATCCAGCCCGGTGATCATGCAGACCGTCAACGACGTGTTCACCAACCTCGCGTCGAATCCCGCCGTCGAATCGTGCCGCGCCGCTATCGCCGCGTGGACCGGCGACTTCCCCGAGCACCGCACCGCTGACCGCAAGGCGCACCTGGCCGGGTACGCTGAGCTCCGGGTCACCGCCGGGCCCGGCGACGACGCGCCGCCGCTGGTCGTCACGTGCGAGGGCGCGGCCGAGTTGATCCGCTCGCGCCGTGACGCGTGGTCGGGGATGAGCGTCGGCGTGTTGACACGGACGAACAAGGCCGTCGCACGGATGATCTACGAACTGGCCCGGCCGCGGGCGGATGCGTCGGGTCGACCGATGCCTGCGATCGCCGCCAGCGAGGAGGGCGGCAACCCCCTGACCGACTCGCCGGCGGTCTCGTGCGTGCTCAGCCTGCTCCGCGTGGCCGACCATCCCGGCGACCGCGCCGCACGCTACCACGTGGCCATCGCACCGCTGGGCGCGATCGTCGGGCTCACCGACCACACCGACGACGCGGCGGCGCGGCGGGTGAGTCATCGGCTCCGCCGCCAACTCGCCGCCGAGGGATACGGACAGACCCTGTTCGGACTCGTCGCCGACCTGGCCGGCGTCTGCGACCGGCGCAACGCGTCGCGGCTGTTGCAGTTGGTCGAGGTTGGCCACGACTACGACGCACGGGCGACCCTGCGACCGCGCGACTTCGTCCACCACGTCCGCGACACGCGCGTCGAAGACCCGACCGCCGCGCCCGTCCGCGTCATGACCATCCACCAGGCGAAGGGCCTGGAGTTCGACGTGGTTGTGCTGCCGGAGTTGGGTGGCTCGATCACGGGCTCGTCGCCGAGCGTGCTGGTCGATCGGCCCGCGCCGCTGGCGCCGATCGAGCGCGTCTCCCACTGCCCTCGACAGCACTGGCGGGCGCTGATCGACCCGTTGCCGCGCATGCACGACCAGTGGCTCGCCCGGAGCGTGGCCGACTCGATGAGCACGCTGTACGTCGCGCTGACACGGGCGAAGCATGCGCTGCACATGATGGTTGCGCCCGCGCAATCGGGCGATCGCAGGGACAGCTATGCACGGCTGCTGGCCGGCGCGCTGCGCCCGGGTGAGCCGCCGGTCGAGCCGGGCGTGGCTTGGTCGGCCGGACGCGCGGACTGGTACGCCGCGGTGACGCGTGACGAACGGGCCGTCGAGACGGTGACCGTGCCGGAGGTGCGGCTGAGCCGCGCCGACCACGGCCGTAATCGCATCCTTCCGCATCGCTCGCCGAGCAGCCTGTCGGAGACCGAGGCGGTCGATCTGCGGCGACACCTGACGCTTGAAGGGGCTGGCGCGAAGTCGCGCGGGTCGATCGTCCACGCGTGGTGCGAACTGATCGAGTGGATGGAGGACGGCCTGCCCCCGCGCGAGCGGCTGCTTGACCGGGTGAAGGCCTCGGCCGTCCGGGGTCACGACCTCGACGCGCTGGCCCGGCAGTTCGAGCGGATGGTCCGGGCGCCCGATGTCGCCGCGGCGCTGCGGCGCGACGGGTACCCGCCGGGCTCGGAGCTCGGCGTGCAACGCGAGCGGCGGTTCGTCGTCCGCGACGGTGAGCGGCTGCTCCAGGGCATGTTTGATCGGCTGGTCATCATCTCCGCCGGCGGCGCGGTCGTCGGGGCCGAGGTCATCGACTTCAAGACCGACCGCGGGGTTGATCGGCTGGACGAGCTGGTCGAGCACTACCGCCCGCAGCTCGCGGCCTACCGCCGCGCTGCGGCGACGCTGTATGGGCTGGACGAGTCGGCGGTGCGGGCGAAGCTGGTCTTCCTCGCTGCGGGCGCGGTGCGCGACGTGCTATGATGCCGGTCATGCTCGACCCCCAGCAACACATGCAGTGGATCGACGACGCTTGCGAACCGGCCGGCGGATACCTGAAGCTGCTCGACCAGACGCGTCTGCCGGGCGAGATCGCCTGGCTGGACTGCCGCGACGTGCAGGGCGTGTGGGAGGCGATCAAGCGGCTGAGCGTCCGCGGGGCGCCGGCGATCGGTGTCGCCGCGGCGTACGGCTGCGTCATCGGTGCGGGCCGGGGCGACCTCGCCGCCGCAGCCGACCATCTCGCCTCGAGCCGCCCGACGGCCGTGAACCTCTTCTGGGCGATCGACCGGATGAAGGCGCTGGGCACGAGCGACCCGGTGGCGTTGCTGGCCGAGGCCCGGCGCATCCACGAAGAAGACCGGGCGATGTGCCGAGCGATCGGCGAGCACGGCGTGGAGCTGATCCCCGAGGGCGGGGGCGTGCTGACCCACTGCAACGCCGGGGCGCTGGCCACCGGCGGGATCGGGACGGCCACCGCGCCGATGTACCTGGCGCACGAGCTGGGCCGACCGTTCACCGTGTTCGCCGATGAGACCAGGCCCCTGCTGCAGGGCGCGCGGCTGACCGCCTGGGAACTGGGCGCGGCGGGGCTGGCCGTCACCGTGATCTGCGACAGCATGGCGGCACAGGTCATGCGCGAGGGGCGGGTCAGCGTGGTCATCACCGGCGCCGACCGGATCGCCGGCAACGGGGACGCGGCCAACAAGATCGGCACATACGGCCTGGCGGTGTTGGCGAAGCACCACGGCATCCCCTTCTACGTCGCAGCCCCGTCAAGCACATTCGACCTCTCGCTGGCCGGCGGCGAGTCGATCCCGATCGAGCAGCGCGAGGCGATCGAGGTCCGCGAAGGACTGGGCCGGGCCATCACCCCACCCGAAGTCGCCGTCTACAACCCCGCCTTCGACGTGACGCCCGCGGACCTGATCTGCGGCATCATCACCGAGCGCGGCATGATCCGCCCGGTGAATGCCCAACACGTGAACCGCATCCTCGACAGCAACCGCGAATCGGTGAGTCCGTAGCGCAGCGACCCAACCGGATCGGCCTTTCACCAGGACCATGATCGACACGCATTGCCATCTGACGTTTCCGCAGTTGCACGAGCGAGTCGACGAGGTAATCGCCGCGGCGGCCGCGGCCGGCGTGGACCGCATGATCACAGTCGGCACGACGCTGGCCGATGCAGGGACGGCGCGGGGCCTCGCCGAGCGCTACGACCGCGTCTGCTTCACTGTGGGCGTGCATCCCCACTACGCCCGGCGGTGCGAGCCCGGCGACCTGGAACGGATCCCCGCAACCGCGGAGGCGGCGCGGTGCGTGGCCTACGGCGAGATGGGGTTGGATTGGCATTACGACGATCCGCCGCGCGACGTGCAGATCGACCTGTTCCGCGCTCAGTTGGACGTGATCCAGCGTGAGGGCGCGGCGGACAAGCCGATCGTCATCCACTGCCGCAAGGCGGTGGACGACGTGCTGCAGGTCATCGCGGGGTTTGATCTGCCCGGCGATCGTTTCGTGTTCCACTGCTTCACCGAGCCGCCGGACGAATGCCGCAAGGTCCTGGACTTCGGGGCGATGGTGAGCTTCACGGGGATCGTGACTTACAGGAATGCCCCGGAGGTCCGCGCGTCGGCGAAGCTCGTGCCGGCCGATCGCATCATGGCCGAAACCGACGCCCCGTACTTGAGCCCCGAGCCGCACCGCAAGGTTCGGCCGAATGAACCGAAGTTCGTTGCGGCGACCGCGGCGTTCCTCGCCGACCTGCGCGGCGTTGACACGGACACGTTCGAGGCGGACTGCGACCGCAACGCCATGCGATTCTTCGGCCTCGACGCGCGCGGCGCATAAGAGCGCCGGGCCGGATCGGTGTCACCGCCCATTCGACGGCGGCCGCGAACCGCCCCCATCACCTCAACGCGGCCTGCTTGAGAAGGACCTTGCCGCTCGCGGGCGGGATCGTGAAACGCTGTATATAGCGCCCCGCATCGGGGTCGATCAGCCTCCCGCCCAACTCCACCGTCGTGCGCTGGCCTTCGGACGCGTTGAGCAGCACGATCCCATTCTCAAACGCGCGGCGGTACGTCTCGGTTCCCTCGATCCGGTACGCGGTGTAGCCATCGGGCGGCAGCTTGTCGAGCGGCTGACCCAGCGGCAGGAAGTACTGCCGGTGAACCTTGACGTAGCGGTTGTCGAGATGGCCCGGCTCGCTGTAGAAGGCGTACGTGCCGAACATCGCCTTGCGCTGCGCCTGGTCGGGCAGCACCGCCAACAGCCAGAACGCGTAGCTGTACCGCTCGATCCGATCGCGTTCGGGCGTGTCGGGCTCGGACTCGTGCAGGGCGTAGTAGCCGGAGTTGGCGATCTGCGGCATGACCGCCAGGTCCTGGTCGATCGCCCGCCGAAGCTTGCCCAGCTTGGCGGCGAAACGCTTGCCGGTGGAACTGTGCCCGAGGAAGCCTTCCATGCTGAACCCGGTGATCGGTTCGGGCTTGCGACGGGTCGCGACGAGCAACCGCTCCATCTGGTATTCACCCTCGATGAAGTCGGCGCTCGAGATGTTGTTGGCTGCGAGCACGGGCGTGCGGCCGGTCTTGCCGCGCACATATCGGCGGATGAACTGCACCTTCCGGTCCTGGCCGTCGGCGAACTTCGCGTGGTCGTATTCCTCGTCGGTTTCGGGGTCCCACGGCCTCACCCCGCGGCCGAACATGTCGCAGAGGTTGAACGTGCCGGTGTTGCAGCAGTCCAGCCACGCGCCGTCGTAGCCCATCTCGACCCGCTCGACGACCTCTTGAGCCTTGATCGGGTTGCCGTGTTCAGAGTGCGGATCGAGGCAGTAACGGATGCTCTCGCCATGGCCGCCGGCGTACGTCCCGGAACTGCCGCCTTGCTGGCCGTCCCGCCCCACGTACAGCGGCGTCAGGACGCTGGCGCCCTGCTTGTGTGTCGCGGCGTCGCTTCGCTCGTACCCGCGCGTGACATCGGCCACGTTGCGATCCGCGTCGAACCGGTTCACGCGCATCAACTCATCGCCGATTCGGATCCAGATGACGTACGTCGTGGCCTCCGGTTCGTCAGGCTGCACATGCGAGAACCGGCCCGGGCTGGTGCTGGCGCGCAGGGCGATGGGGCGCCGGGCGTCGTCGTCCAGCGGCCGGAGGTGGACCCGTGTCGTGCCGCGGGCGACGTCCCTGGCGAGCGTGGCCACACGCGTCATCGCCACGGCCGTCTTGTGTCGCTCGGCGGCGGCGAGCTGCGCTTCCCGCCGCGTGTATGTGCTGTTCATGTAACGCAGCAGCACCAGGTCGGGGTTGAGCGACTTGAGCCGCTCGATGGTTGCCCGTGAGAAGTCGCCGTGAGCGAGGACGAAACTGCGTGCGAACAGCTGGGCCTCGCCCTGCGAAAGGTCCTCGGCCGGGCCAGGGCAGACCGAGATGAGCTTGTACTGGGGCCGGTCAAGGTATTGCACGGGGGGCGCGGCGTTCGCGCCGACCCATGACAGCCCGACCACCACGGCCGTGGCCAGAGCCGGGACGTGCCCGCTCATCAAGGCAGGTCCGCCTTCAGCGCGGCCTTCACCTGATCGTACTTCGCATCGCCGGCGAGGTTGTGCCATTCGTACGGATCGTCGCGGTGGTCGTACAACTCTTCACTGCCGTCGCTGTAGCGGATGTAGCGCCACGGGCCCTTGCGGACGGCGTGGTTGTTGCCCTTGAACGTGGTGATGGCCGGGTGGTCCCACTCGGCGTCGACGTCCTTGAGCAGCGGGGCGAGGTCGTGCCCCTCGACATGGTCGGGCTTCGGCAGGCCGGCGGCCTCCATCAGCGTCGGATACACGCTCATCAGGTCCACCGGCGTGTCGCAGATCACGCCCTTGGGCGTCGTGCCCGGCACAACCCAGATCATCGGGGTGCGCGTCGGCTCCTCCCACAGCGCGAACTTGCGCCAGTGACGCTTCTCGCCGAACGACCAGCCGTGATCGCCCCAAAGCACGATGATCGTGTCGTCGAGCTTGCCGCTGGCCTGGAGCGCGTCGAGCAGACGCCCGACGTTCATGTCCGTGTACGTGCAGGTCGCCAGGTACGAGCGGATCGGTCGCCGCCACGTGCCCTCCTTCTCGAAACGCTGGTGGTCCGCGGTTCTGGCGAAAGCACGGCCGCGTCGAGGGATGTCGTCCAGGTCATTGTCCAGGTACGGCGGGAGCTTGATGTCCTCCATCGGCGGCAGGTGCTCGTAGTACTTGCGCGGCGCGGCGAATGACAGGTGCGGCTTGTACAGCCCGCACGCGAGGAAGAATGGCTTGTCGTCGTCGCGCCGCATCCGCTCGATGCAATAGTTGACTGAATGCCAGTCCATCAGGTCGTCGTCCTTGAGGTCGACTTCCAGCGGGACGAAGTACCCGTCGAGCTTGTCCACGCCGGGGCCGTTCCAGGAAAGCCCCTTCGTGGACATGTACTCGGACCACTCTTGATCGTAATGATCGCCTCTGTGGTAGATCTTGCCGGCGCCGGCGACGTGGTAGCCGGCCCTGAGGAACTGGGCGCTGAGGCCTTCGCCGGGGGCCTGCTTGTTCTGCCATTTGTGCTTGTTGTCATCGATGCCGGTGGTGGACGGCCGACGCCCGCCCATCAATGCCGCGCGTGACGGCAGGCAGGCCGGCGACGCGCAGTAGGCGCGGCTGAATGATACACCCCCGGCCGCCAGCCGATCGATGTTCGGCGTGTGCGCCTGCGGATGACGCTTCAGGTGACCGACCCAGTGGTTCAGGTCGTCCACCGCGATCATCAGCACGTTCGGGCGCTTCGGTTCGGCCTGCACCGGGCCGGCGAGAGCCACCCCGCACACCACGAGCACGAGCAGCATCAGCGCGCTTCGCAAAACAGTCATGGTCGAGCTCCGTTCGGTCATGGAGCGACGGCTTCGCCGCCGTCCGGTTAAAACGTTCCCGGCGGGACGATCGGCGGCTCGCCGGTGAATGCGTTGGTCTCGAGCTGGTGCAGTCGCAGCAGCAGAAGCATCAGGCGCGGGCCGCCCGTGATCGCCTCGTAGTGTTCGTGCCGGTTCGACGCCCTGGGCAGGGGCGAGGTCTCGTCGATGAACTGCTCGATACCGATGTCCGCGAAGTCGCCGGCGCGATCGAGGTACTTGCGCTCGCGGGTCAGCTCGTACATGTGCAGCATGAGTTCCAGGGCCGGCGCGATCGCGTCCGGCCGGAGCAACTCATCCACCTTGGGATCGGCCGCAAGATACCGGTCGGCGACGGCCTTCACCAGCAGCCCATACTGGCGCGCGACGGCGGGATGCTCGTCTTTCAATTGCACGTACCGCCGATAGCACATGTTTGCTTCGGCGGCGTTGCTGGTCGCGCCGTAGCCCGCCGCCCACGCTCCGGAGTCGGCCCGGGCGATCGCCGGCGAGGACTCGAGGTAGTACTTGTCCTGCAACAACGCCAGTTGCTCCATGTCGTTGGCGAGTTGCCGGGGGACGTGCGGCCGGGCTTCGAACAGGCACCGCGCCAGCTCCAGCGTGCTTGTGGCCCAGTACTTGTGCGGCCATTTCGAACACGCCGGCAGATACCCCGAGTCCGTCAGCGTCATATTGCGATGCATGCGCTTCATGACGACCTCGATGGCGGTGAGCAATTCCGCGCGACGCTCGCGGTTGGCGTTTTCCGGTCGGGCATACGCATCGGCCCAGGTCAGGATCATCTGCCCCGCGTATCGCGGGAACTCCATGTCCGTGTCAGGGCTGTGGTGATGCCAAAGCGCATGGCGGCTGAAGTTGCCCGTCTGCTTGTCGTGAATCTGGTGATCCCAGAACGCCAGCGCCACCTGCCACGACGCGTCCGGCGCCAGGCGATAGCACGCATCCCAGAACGGCCAGGCGGCGCGGATCTCGTGGTGCTTGTCGCGCCGCGGGCCCATGCTGTCATTCTTCAGATTCCAGAACAAGTGCTCGCCCCAAGCCAACAGGTCCGTCTTCGGGCTGCGACAGTTCTTGAAGAAGTACTCCAGCGCATCGTCGGCCGCGCCGGCGTACTTCTGATCGCCCGTCAACTCACTCAGCGTGTACAAGACCTCGTACAGGTCCATGTCGTCCTGCGGGTTGGCCCCGAACATTGACCGGTCCTTGCCGCGGACGCCTTTGACGCCGGGGAAGGCATTGCGCTCGGTGGGGAAATCGTCGATCTTCATCGTCTGGCGGTTGAGCGCGACGGCGAACAGCGGCGAATGCTTGTCGCCGTAGGTGTCCCGGCCACGCTCGACCATCGCGTCGGCGTATGCCTTGGCCGCCTCGTAGTACTTGCCGTCCTGCGCCGGCGTGCTCGCCAGGCACAGTGTCGTCCAACCGATGATCGCCGCGAGGGACGAGATACCCATGGTCTTAACCATATGCCTACTCCTTCTCGTGCAGATTCTTCGATGATGATCGTGCGTTCTGATACTCATACGTACATTATTCCGTGGCCGACAGATACTGCAGGCGTCGTCCGACGTATCCGCCTCTTGCCTTCACGTCGTTCTTGCTGACCTTCATGGGGTAGCCGCACACGTCGCGCAGGTAGACGACCGCGTTGAGCGCGATCCCGGCCGTGGTGGGCGAATCTGCCGTGGCGAGCACATGCATGAGCGTCGCGTCCGGGTCGCCGACCTTCAGCCGACCGCAGAACTCCGCGGCGCGCGTCTGCACCAGCGGGTTCGCATCCTCGAGCAGTCGCCTGCCCTTGTCGACCAGCGGCCTGGCTTGCTCTCCGAATGTCGCGCACACCATCATCGCCCAGTACCGGTCCAGTTCGCGGTCCGATTCAATCGCCCGCATCAGCCCGTCGCGCGCTTCGGCGAAGGGCTTCGTGCCGAGTTGCGCAATGTCCGCCATCCGCTCGATCTCCTCGCGGTGAGTCTCGGCGAACTTGATCGGATCCGCCGCCGCCTGCTCGACGATCACCGTCTCGGGATAGTAGCTCAGGTCGGGCATCGACCGCATGCGCTCCTGCAAGAGCCGACGCATCTCGGCCAGCTTCGCGGCGTGCGCCGGGTCGTCGGCGAGGTTGTCCAGCTCGTGCGGGTCCGCGACGAGGTTGTAAAGACCCTCCGCCGGCTTGGGCTGGTAGAACTGGTCCTGCGCCGCGTTCAGTTCGCCCGCCTCGTGCATCTCGCGCCACTGCTGGTAGGCCAGCATCTTGTACCGGTAGTTGTTCTGCATCCCGTCGGGGTAGTAGCCCTGGAAGAAGCGCATGTACTTCCACTGGCCCTTCCGCAGCGCCCGCACAAACTCGTACTTCTCGTCGAATCGGTCGGCGTAGCCGAACGTCTCATCGCGCGCGTTGACCTGATCCAACGTCACCTTCTTGCCGAGGAACGGCCTGCCGTCCATGTGGTCGGGCACCTCGAGCCCGGCGAGGCGCAGCACGGTCGGCCCGAAGTCGACAAACTCCACGAACCCGTCGACGCGCAGGCCCGGCTTCATCGTGCCATTGACCAGGTGGCGGAACTTCTCGGGCACGTGGATGACCAGCGGCACGTGAAGCCCCCGCTCCCAGGCATACCCCTTGGACCCCGGCAGCACCCCGCCGTGATCGCCGAAGTAGAAGACGAACGTCTTGTCGAGCAGCCCGTCCTCGCGCAGCTTGTCGACGATACTGCCCACGCCGCCGTCCGCGCCCTGGATGCAGTTGTGATAGTACATCGTGGTGAAGCGGAACAGCTCGGTGTCCGGGAAGTACGGCCAGACCTTCACGTCCTTCAAGTTCATCCGCTTGGACTTGTTCTCGAACGTGCCTCGATGGAAATGCAGCGAACCCTCGTGCGAGACGCCGAGGCTCTGCATGTAGAAGAACGGCGTCTCGTCGCTCGGCCGCTGGCGCCACGACGCCTTGCTCGACGACTCGTGCCACGAATGTTTCGCATTGACCGCGACGTTGTAATCGGTCTTGCTGTTGTTGGCGACGTAGTAGCCGGCCTCGCGCAGATACTCGTGGAACAGCCGCCAGCCGTCCGGCATCTGTATCGAGCGGGACTTGCGGTGAAATTGCGTGCCCATCCGCGGGGCGTACACGCCCGTCGCCAGCGTCGTCCGCGCCACCGAGCAGACCGGCGAGTTCGAGAACGCCCGCTCGAAGATGAGCCCGCCCTCGGCGAGCCGGGCGATGTTCGGCGTCTGGGCGCCCGCCTCGTCGAACAGCTTCAGGTAATGCTTGGAATTGTCCTCGCTGACGATGAACACGAAGTTCGGGCGATCGGCCGCCGCCGCCGCCGAAAACAGGCACAGGCTGCAAAGCAGCACCCGGATCAACATGTCGAGGCTCCTATGCATGAGTCCGATCCTGCTCGCCGATCCTCCGAGGCCGGACCGCGAGGCCGCTTCGTCGATGGCCACCCAACATAACCGTGAAGACGCGTCCATGTCGTACCATTTCATGCCAAGAACCTATAGACCCGTCTCACCATGTGCCTGATGCCGCCGGTCGACGGGGTCGATGCGACGCCGTGGGACGCCGGACCGCAGGCCGAGGACGCGCGACCGGCCACGCCCCGGATACAAAGACGGGCCGATCCAGTGCGATGGCTCGACCGACCGGAGAACACCGGCCCACTCCGACAGGCAGCCGGGGGCAGGGGCTGTGGTTGAGCCCGATGGGGGTTGGCGGGCGTCCCGTAGTGTCAAACCGTCCATCCCCAGCCCGTCACACAGGGCGCAGCCACGCGGAGAATCCATGTATCTGCATATAGGCAAGTATTTTACTGTGGCAGTGGCAGCACTGCTGATCGGAGGGACGGGTACTGTCGCCATGGCCGCCGACCCGGCCCGGGGCCCCACCGCCGATGGCGGCGACAGGCCCAACATCCTGTTCATCGCGATTGACGACCTGAACGACTGGGTCGGGGCGTTTGGCGGCAACCGCCAGGTCAAGACGCCGCACCTCGACGAGTTCGCCGGGCGATCGATGACGATGACCCGCGCATATGCGCCTTCAACCGTCTGCTGCCCCTCGCGGACGGCGATCCTCACCGGCAAGTACGCCCACAACACCGGCGTGTACGGCAACCGGCAGAACCTCAAGGACGCCCCCCATGCAAGGGACCTGGTCACGCTGCCGGAGTACTTCGGGCGTCGGGGGTACCACACGCTCTCGGCCGGCAAGATCTTCCACAGGCACGCGACCGAGCACAGCGTGGACGAAGGGCAATGGGCCTTTCATGAACTGGCCCACCCGCCGGCCAAGTGGGGCATGGCGTGGGAAAAGACCCCGGCAGTGCCGGGCGTCAAAGCGCAAGGCGGCGACCTGTCGTGGGGGGCGACGAGCGTACCGACCGAGCAGACCAAGGACTACGCCGCGGCGCTGTGGGCCGCCGAGCAGCTCAACCGCGACTTCGATGGCAAGCCGTTCTTCCTGGCGCTGGGCATCTCCAAGCCGCACCTGCCCTGGTACGTGCCTCGGGAGTTCTTCGACATGTACCCGCTGGCCGACGTGGAGCCGGCGCCATTCCAGCGCGACGACTTCGATGACATCGTGAGGCCGGACGGCAAGCCGGTCTTCCGCAATGCGCTGCATGACCGCTTCAGGATCGCGGACGAGACGGGGATGCACCGGGAGGCGAACCGCGCCTACCTGGCGGCGGCCAGCTACGCCGACGCGTGCGTCGGGGCGGTCCTCGAAGCGCTGAACAACAGCCCGCACGCCGACAACACCATCGTGATGATCTGGGGTGACCACGGCTGGTACCTGGGCGAGAAGCTGCGGTACGGCAAGTGCTGGCTCTGGGAGGAGGCGGCGCGTGTGCCATTCATGGTCCGCGTGCCCGGCGTCAGCCAGGACGGCGCCCGTTGCGAGCGCGTGGTCAACCTGATCGACATGTACCCGACGCTGGTCGAGCTGTGTGGGATGCCGGCCAACCCGCAGAACGACGGCCGCAGCTTCACGCCGCTCCTGGCCGACCCCGAGCGGGAGTGGGACCACCCGGCCCTGACGACGTTCCAATACAAAAACCACAGCATCACCGACGGCCGCTACCGCTACACCTGGTACGGGGGCCAGGCCGACGGCGCCGAGGAACTGTACGATCATCAGGCCGATCCTCTGGAGCACGACAACCTGGCTTACGACCCGAAGTACCGCGAGGTGCTCGAGCGGCTCAAGCAGCATCTTCCCGAGCACAACGAGCCGCCGAGCCCCGAGAACCCATACAACGACCGGATGCGGCAGAACCAGAAAAGGTACAAGCAGCAGGTCCGTGAGGACCGGCGAGCCGGGGGCGAATGATGGCCGCATCCGATTGGATCAACCCGCGCGGGCTGTCGCGTGTGCCCTCGACGGCCAGACGATCGGCGTTCTTCGCAAGCCTGCTCCTATCGGCCACGGTTGCCTGCGCGGGCGAGCCGGCGGGCGATGGCCTGGGGGTATCGAGTTGGGCGGGCTGGCATCCGCGGCAGATCGATCGCGAGGACTGCCCGCACCTCCGCAGCGTGCCGCTGATCCTGCGCTGGAATGAACTCGAGCCTTCGCCGGGCGTGTATCGGTTCGACGAACACCTGGGCAAGCCGCTGATCGCGGCGGCGGAGGATGGTCTGCACGTCGCGCTGATGATCTGGGTGCGGCCGGGCATGCCGGAATGGCTGTTCGCCCAAGGTGTGCCACGCGTCTACACCGACCGCGAGGTCAACCCGCTCGGCGACGCGATGAGCAAACAGGACAACCTTCACGCCTACTACCTGGACCCCACGTACAAGCAGCACTTTTTCAGTCTGATCGACGCGTTCGGCAAGTACGTGAGCCACATGCCGCGCGAGTTGCGTGAGCGCATCATCTTCGTGCAAAGCGCCGAGGGGTCGACCGGCGACGGTCAGCCCTACAAGGGCGACCCGCTGGACAAGCAGTACGCCATCTCCAAACCGGAGTGGAACCGGTTCCGCCGAGCGACCTGGCAGCGCTACCGCGACGCGATGCCGGGGGTTGCCATCCTCGTCAACTCCGACGCCAACGACGAGAAGGATGGCGCGTGGCTGCTGGAGCACATGGACGTGATCGCGTTGAAGTACGGCATGTTCAGCCACGGCTACCACGTAAGCGACAATCGGCAGCGGCTGGCCGAGTTGGACGCGCTGCGTGAACAGGCTGCCCGGCGCGGGAAGCGCGTGATCACCCGCGGGGAACAGGACGGCGAGATGTTCGTCATGGGCTGGTCCACGCGCAACATCCCCCAGGGCCTGTACTGGTCGGCGCTGATGGCGACGCACTGCGGGCTGGATGTCTGGAACGTGCCGCACCGGGCGCTGAAGCAGCCGGACAACTGGCCGGCCGCGGCGTTCTTCAACCGCTACGCCGGCCACCGCGACGCGGCGACCGCCCCGGCGGCGTTCTGTGCGCTGCGCGACGGACTCGACGCGGCCGACTTCGAGCGCTTCCCCGCGTCCGAGTTCGGCGGCAGGCGCGGCAACAAGCGCCACGTCGATCGCTACCTCCGGATCGCCGAGGCCTACGCGCCATATGGCGCACGCATGGACGACCCGAAGAAGGCCATCCAGGGCGGCATGCAGAACCGCAAGCGCAGCGGGTCCAACGACGTGGGCTGGGGCATCTTCCCCGGCAACTACCAGCGGTTCATCTCGCAGGTCGACCCCGGCTCCGGCGACGTGGGGCGGTGGAACGTCGATCAGACGATCTACGGCCGCTTCGCCCGCGCCTTCGAGCACGCCTCGGGCAAGACGCACATGCGATTCCAGGTGGACGAAGCGTTCCCATCCGATGCCGCGACGCTCCGGGTCACTTACCTGGATCAGGGCCAGGGCGGATGGTCGCTGCACGTCGACGGCCGGAAGCGCCAGACCATCCGCAATACCGACAGCGGCAAGTGGAAGATGCAAACCCTGCAGGTGTCCGGCTTGTCCCGGGTCGAACTGCGGTATGAGTCGGGAGATGATACGATCTTCCACCTGATCGAACTGGAACGCGGCGGTCATTGACGCGCCCCGAGGCCGGTCATGCCCGGCCGTCAGAAGGAGGTCGGATTCATGTTGCCCGCCGCGGACGGTTACCGGTGGCTCCGATTGGCAGCGGTCGCGGTCGTGATGGCCGGCGTCGTTGCCGCGTCGCACGCCGGCACCGGCGCCCCCGTCGAGGATCGCCCGAACGTCCTGTTCATCGCGATCGATGATCTCCGGCCGGAACTCGGCTGCTACGGGGCCGAGCACATCCGCTCACCCCACATCGATCGCCTGGCGTCGCAAGGCGTCGTCTTCAAGCGGGCGTACTGCCAGGCGCCGGTGTGCGGGCCGTCGCGCTCGTCGCTCCTGGCCGGCGTGTACCCGCGTGACGAGCGGCGACAGGCATGGAGCCTCGACGCGATGTGGCCGGGCGCGATCACCCTGCCGCAGGCGTTTCGCCAGGCCGGCTACCACACCATCGGCAACGGCAAGGTCTTCCACCGCAGCGAACAGGCCGCCGAACGAAGCTGGTCCGAGCCGGCCTTCTCGCACGTCAACGGGCCCCCCGACAACAACCACATGACCATGCACGACCCGGCGTCGAGCAACTACATCGGCGGCCGCAAGAACCGCGGGCCGTTCTTCGAAGCCGCCGACGTCGCCGACAGCGCGTACATCGACGGGCAGACCTGCGACAAGACGCTCGCCGACCTCCGTCGGCTCGCGGCGATGGACAAGCCCTTCTTCCTGGCCTGCGGGTTCGTGCGGCCGCACCTGCCGTTCTACGCCCCCCGCAAGTACTGGGACCGGTACGAACGCGACCGGATCGACCTGGCGGACAACCGGTTCAAGCCGAGGAACGCGCCCGCGGCCCTGCGCGGTTCCCGCGAGGTGCACAGCTATCACGACCGTGACCTGGAATACAACTCGCCGGAGTTTCATCGGGCTGCGCGGCATGGCTACTACGCCTGCGTCAGCTACGTCGACGCCCTGGTGGGCAAGCTGCTGGCGGGGCTGGACGAGTTGGGCCTGCGCGACAACACGATCGTCGTGCTCTGGGGCGACCACGGGTGGCACCTCGGCGAGCACAACTACTGGAGCAAGCACAACCTGCTCCACCTCAGCACGCGTGCGCCGCTGATCATCAGCGCGCCGGGCGGTTTGCGGGACGTCGAGACCCAAGCCATCGTGGGCCTGATTGACCTGTACCCGACCCTGTGCGAGTTGGCGGGCGTGCAGCCGCCCGAGACGCTCGAGGGCACGAGCCTGGCGCCGCTGCTGAACGACACGCGACGCGCCGGCTACGACTTTGAATACATCCGCCACGACCGCGGCCACACCGTTGTGACACGCGACTACACCTACACCGAATGGCATAACGGCCAGGACGGCCGCATGCTCTTCGACCTCCGCACCGACCCGGGGGAGAACCTGAACGTCGCGGAACTGCCGGCGTACGAGCAGACGGTCGAACGGCTCAGCGCGTCGCTGGCCCGACATGCCGCAAAGCTGCGACGATCACCCGCCCCGCAAGCGAACGGCGAGTGACGGCGACGCCATCGTCACGAACAAGAACGCCCGACCACGCACGGACTGGCTGGAGCTGACCCGCTGATGAAGACGACCGCGATCCTTGTACTGGTGAACCTTGCCATGATCCCAGCATTTCATGCCGAAGCTCGCACGAATGAGCTGATCAATTCCCACCGGAAGGTCGCGACACACCAGGCGTACGACAAGTGGACGAACCAGTTCTACCGCCCGGACGAGTTCGAAGACCACTGGCGCGATGACCTGGCCACGTTCATCAAGCGCGACCGCAATCACCCCTCGGTCTTCATCTGGAGCGTGGGCAATGAGCCCGTGCGACACCAGCACAGTGCGGGCAAGGACTACGCCGTGCCCATGATGCGGCGGCTCGCGGACTTCGTGCGCAAGCTCGAACCGGCGCGCCAGGTGACCGCGGCGCTGTTCCCCTCCCGATGGAGCGGGGCCCGGCGCAACCATCCGGAGTTCGAGACCAGCAAGCCCGCGGCGATGACCTTTCACATGGACGTGATGGGTGTCAACTATCGCGCCGAGTTCTTCGAGCCGGTTCGTCGGAAGTATCCGCAGTTGACGTTCATCCCGAGCGAGGCGTCGACCGGCAACCCCGCCGAGCCTTTCCATGCGTACGATCGCAGCTACGCGGTCGGGCAGTTTTACCGGGGCGGGACGGAGAACATCGGCGAGTCGTTCGGCTGGCCGTCGAAGGACTGGATCAGCGGTCCGATCACGCTGACCAACCGCTTCGAGCCGACGGTATACGCCGCCGCACGCCAGACCGCGGGCCGGCCGCACGCCATTCGCCTGGCGACGGACGGTGACCCGCTGAAGGCCGACGGCCTGGACCTGGCTTACATCGACGTCGCGGTCGTGGACCGCGAAGGCCGCGTCGTGCCGACCGCCGACCACAGCATCCGGTTCACCGTGCAAGGCGCCGGAACGAACACCGGCGTCGGCAACGGCGACCTGACCAGCGACGAGCCGTGGCAGGCCGACCACCGCTCGGCCTATCTCGGCCGGTGCCAGTTAATCATCCGAGCCAAGCGTGAGCCGGGGAGCGTCCGTATGACAGCCGAACCCGAAGGCTTCGAGCCCGCAACATTGAACCTGCAAGCCCGGTAGTAACGGAGATCGACTTCATGGTGTCACAGTATGCATCGCGGTGTGGGGTGTTTATCGCAGTCGTGCTGGCGTGCATGACGGGCGCGCCGACGTTGGCGGCCGACCACGACACGGGGCCGCGCCTGACGCAATCCTTCAACTTCGACTGGCAGTTCCGTGACGGCGATCACCACGGCGCCGCCCGGCCGGGCTTCGATGACTCGCAGTGGCGGACCGTCAATCTGCCGCACGACTTCGTCGCGGAGAAGCCGTGCCGCAAGGACGCTTCGTCGGACAAGCCGGGGGGCTATCGCCCGCTCGGCGTCGGATGGTATCGCAAGACGTTCAACCTGCCGGCGGCGATGCGCGACCGGCGCGTGCTGCTGCGGTTCGACGGCATCATGTACGAAGCCGACGTCTACCTCAACGGCGAGAAGCTCGGCCACCAGTCGTTCCCCTACCTGACCACGCAGTTCGACATCACCGACAAGGTGAATCGCACGGGGAAGAATGTCGTGGCGGTCCGCGCCGACGCGTCCGATCAGCGCGAGCGGTGGTATCACGGCGGCGGGATCTATCGGCACACGTGGCTGATCGGCGCGTCGCCGCTTCGCGTGAAGCAGTTCGGCACGTACATCACCACGCCCTACGTTTCGCGGACAGCGGCAACGGTCAATGTCCGCACGGAGCTGGTCAATCAGGGCGACGCAGCCGGGCAAGCGGCGCTCGAGACTGTCATTCTGGGCCCGGACGACGAGCCGGTCGCGCGCCACCGCGCCTCGTTCGATATCGGTGGCGGCGCGACGCGTCCCGTCGAGCAGGCGCTGCGCGTCAGGACGCCGCGCCTGTGGTCCACGGATCAACCGCACCTGTACCGGGCCGTCAGCCGCGTGTATCGCGGCGATGAACTGGTGGACGAGTACACGTCGACATTCGGCATCCGCACGTTCGCGTTCAGCCCCGACCAGGGCTTCCTGCTGAACGGCGAGAAGCTGCTGATGCAGGGCGTCTGCCTGCACCAGGACATCGCGCCGTTCGGGTCGGCCGTGCCGAACCGTGCCATGGAGCGTCAGCTCCGCAAGCTCAAGGCGATGGGCGTCAACGCCATCCGCACGGCACACAACCCGTACTCGATCGATTTCCTCAACCTGTGCGATCGGCTGGGGCTGGTGGTCATCGACGAAGTGTTCGACAAGTGGCACCGCATCGACCCGTCGGGCGGCCCGTGGGAAGACAACCTCCGCCGCTTCGTCATCCGCGATCGCAACCATCCGAGCATCGTGCTCTGGTCGGTCGGCAACGAGGTCAGCCAGCAGAACAACGACGAGGGCGTGGCGATCTACAACGCGATGGCTGACGTGGTGAGGCAACTCGACCCGACCCGCCCGGCGACGGCGGGCCTGCACCCCCGCAAGCACGGGTTGGAGCCGCCGAAGATGGCGTTTGAGATGGACGTGGTCTGCCAGAACTACCAGAGCCAGATGTTCCCGTACGACCACGAGAAGTACCCGGACATGGTCTTGCTGGAATCCGAGAGTCAGCCGTACTTTACCTACAACATCAAGACGCGTTCCGAGGACGGCAAGTATCTCGAGCAGATCCCCTACTTCCATCTCGAAGACTACGCCTGCGGGCATTTCCACTGGACCGGCTGGGAGTATCTCGGCGAAGCGGTCAGCGGCTGGCCCCGTGCGGGCTGGGTCGACGCGATGTTCGACAACTCCGGTCGCCGCAAGGCGTATAGCTGGTTCTTCGAGGCGTTGTACCGGCCCGACGCGCCGATCGTGCACATCGCCGTCCGTGGCGATGATCGGAAGGTGCGCGGCAAGGCCGGCTGGCAGTGGCCGAACACCCGCTCGCACTGGAACTGGAACCCCGGCGAGGGCGAGGTCGAGGTCAACACCTTCACCAATGCCCACGAGGTCGAACTGATCCTCAATGGCGAGAGCCTGGGCACGAAGAAGCTGGCCGACTTCCCCGAGCGGTTGATGGCCTGGCGGCTCACGCCGGAACACGGCACGATCCACGCGATCGCCCGCGACGCCGACGGCGAGGTCGTCGCCGAGCATAAGCTGCGGACCGCCGGCGAGCCGAAGCAGCTCCGCCTCGAGGTCGACCAGCCCCGGCTCGCGGCCGACGGGCAGGACCTCGCCCATGTGCGCGTCTGGGTGGAGGATGCCCACGGCGTGCGCGTGCCCGACGCGCGCGACCTGATCCGTTTCGAGGTGTCGGGCGCGGCGGAGCTCGCCGGCGTCTGCAACGGCAGCAATCTCACCGACGTGGTGTATTCGGCCGACGAGGTCAAGGCCTGGCGCGGCGAGGCCATGGCCGTCCTCCGCGCGACGATGGAGCCCGGCCGCGCCCGTCTGAAGGTCTCCGCGGACGGCCTGGCCGACGCCGCCGTCCAGATCGAGACCGTCAAGCGGTAGCACCGACGATGCGGCCTGAACCGCCGCGCGAACCGTGGCCCGGCACGGGTCGCCGCCCGGAAGCCTGAACCACAGAAAGAGGATCACCATGTGGAATGAACATGCGATCGGCGCCGTACTCATTCTGGCCTTGCCTTTCGGGATGCTGGCGCTGACGCCGGCCAAGGCGGAGATCGCGCCCGCTCCGGCGCCGCCCATGGGCTGGAACAGCTTCGACAGCTACGGGGTCTACCTGCACGAAGAAGCGGCGATGGCCAACCTCGAGGCGATGGCCGACCAGCTCAAGCCGCACGGCTACGAATACTTCGTGATCGACAACGGCTGGTTCGGCGAATACAGGCTGCAGGAAGGCACGATCTACCCCGCGGAGAAGCACGCCCACGACGTCCGCATCAACGAGTACGGCCACTTCCTCCCGTCGGAGGTTTACTTCCCCAATGGGCTGAAGCCGATCGTCGATCGCTGCCACGAGCTGGGTCTGAAGTTCGGCTTGCACCTGATGCGCGGCATCCCGCGCAAGGCCTACGAGCTGGACCTGCCCATCAAGGGCACCGAGTACACGGCCCGCGACATCGCCAACACCGATCCGAAGGATAACTGCACCTGGTGCACGTACTGCTACGCCGTGGACATGTCCAAGCCCGGGGCCCAGGCGTGGTACGACGGCCTGATCCGGCACATCGCCGACATGGGCGTGGACTTCATCAAATACGACGACATCGTGCCCTACCCCCGGGAGGTCGAGGCCGTCGTCAAGGCGATCCGCAAGATCGACAAGCCGATCGTCCTGAGCCTGTCGCCCGGGGGCAAGGTCGACCCCAACGCGATCGATTTTTTCCGGATGGCGAACATGCTGCGGGTGACCAAGGACGTCTGGGACGAACAGAAGTACATCGACGACTGCTTCGAGGCCTGGCGCAAGTGGGGCGGGAAGGAGCGGCCGGGCTTCTGGATCGACATGGACATGATCCCGTTCGGCAGGCTGCAGGTCATGTCGCCGCCGAGCGACGACCCGGAGAAGTCGGTCATGAGCAAGGGCGACATCGCGCTGTCGGGCAAGGGCGTCCGCCGCTGGAGCCAGTTGAACAAGCCGCAGATGCGGACCTTCATCACCTTGCGGGCGCTGGCGGCCTCGCCCCTCATGATGGGCGGTGATCTGCCCACGCTCGACCCCTACTCCCTGGCGCTGATCACCAACGAGCAGATGATCGCCTGCAACCAGAACGGGGTCATGGGCTCGCTCATGCTCGAGGACAACGGGCTGGAGACCTGGAAGGTCGAACAGCGGGACGCGCCCGGCACGGGCTGGATCGGCGTGTTCAATCGCACCGACAAGCCGGGCCGCTTCGAACTCACGCCCCAGCGACTCGGGCTCGACAGCTCGCGCTACGACCTCGCCGACGTCTGGGGCGAGACCGACCGGGGCTTCGGCCAGGCCGTGAGCCTGCCGGGCCACGACGTGTTGTTCGTCAAGTACCGATCGCAACAGTGACGCGTGCGGCGTGCGCGCACCCACGCCGAGTGATCCCCGTGGAGGAATCGCCATGAAACGACTGCGAGCTTACCGGAACGCCTGGCTTGTTATCGCCGCGATTGTCCTGCCCGCGCTGTGCGGCCCTGCCCCGGCGGCGGGCCAGGACACCGTGACGATCAATCCGCAGGAGTACGAAAAGGCGCTCAAGAACCCGCTCAAGGGCTTCCGCGCCCGCGCGTACGACGGCAAGCACCCCTACAGCACGCTCAAGCGCATGTACCTGGAATGGAATGAACTGGAGCGCAACGCCGGCGACGGCCCCGAGCGCATCCGCGCCGTCTGCGATCGCATGTGGCAAGGCATCGAGAAGCACAACATCAAGATCATCCCCCGCGTCTACCTGCACTGGCCGAAGGACCGCAACTACTGGCCGGACGACATGAAGACCGGCGACTACACGAGCGATCAGTTCAAGCGGCGCGTGGTGCGGCTGGTCCGGCACCTCGGCGAATGCTGGAACGACGACCCGCGAGTCGCCTGGGTGCAGATGGGCATCATCGGCGCCTGGGGCGAGCACCACGCGCCCAGCCCGTCGCCCGAGATGCAGAAGCTGCTCGGCGACGCGTTCACCAAGGCGTTCCCCGACAAGATGGTCACCGTCCGCCACCCGTGGGAGTTCAAGGACTACGAGGTCGGCATCTACTGGGATTCGTGGGCCCACATCCGGCAGATGAAGAACCACGGCGCCGGCATCGGCAAGCTGGGTGACCGCTGGAAGGCCCGGCCCATGGCCGGCGAGGTTGCCTACAACTGGGGCCCGTACAAGCAGCAGCCCGGCGACGATCCCAGCGACACCCTCCGCGACCCCAAGCACCGCAATCACCTGCTGGACACCATCCGCCGCTGGCACTGCAACAACCTCGGCTGGGTCGCCGAGTACGATCGGTCCGATCCGAAGGTCCGCGCCGGCGCCGAGCAGGTCCAGAAGGCGTTCGGCTACCGCTTCGTCATCGACCAGGTCGAGTACCCGGCCTACCTCGTCTCCGGCCGGGCGTTCACCGTTCGCTTCAAGGTCCGCAACGACGGCTCGTCGCCGTTCTACGAGGACTGGCCGGTCGAGCTGAGCCTGCTCGATTCGCGAACGCGGCAGGTCGTGTGGCGCGAGCCGTTCAAAGACGTGGACATCCGCCAGTGGCTGCCGGGCGACGACTGGGACGCCGACAAGCGAGCCTACAGCCAGCCGCCCAAGACCTACACCGTCGAAGGCCAGTTCCGCCTGCCGGGCGGCGCACGCCGGGGACATTACGTTCTCGCCCTGGCGATCCTCGATCCGGCCGGCAACGTGCCCAGCGCCCGGTTCGCCATCCGCAACTATTTCAAGGGCGGTCGCCACCCGATCGGCGGCGTCGGCATCGGCACCACCCTGCCCGACCCGCAGATCGATCCCGGATTCTTCGATGACCCCGCCGATGACAATACGCTACATTACGTTGTCGAGAGGCGATGACCCGATGCCGGCGAGCCCGAACTCGACCGGCCCCGACCCTGTCCCAGGAGAAACCTCATGCTACGGCCCCTTGCGCTGATCGCTGCGTTGAGCCTGCTCGTTGTGCCTGCCCAGGCGGAGGACCTTGAATTGAAACTGCTCGATAACGAATGCTGGTGGGGCGGCGTGTGCGTCATGGCCGACGACATGCCCTACACGTCCCAGGGCCTCAAGCCCGTGGGCCTGCTCAACGACAACTTCGGCAACCAGGCCGTCCCCCTGCTGGTCTCCAACAAGGGCCGCTGGGTCTGGTCGGAGGAGCCGTTCACCTTCGCCGTCAAGGACGGGGAGCTGGTCATCTCCGACGCGGTCGGCGAGGTGGAGCACGGCCAGGCGGGCCAGACGCTCCGTGACGCTTTCCTGCACACCTCCAAGCAGTTCTTCCCCCCCGCCGGCGAGCTCGTCGAGCCGCTCATGTTCACCCGACCCCAGTACAACACCTGGATCGAGCTGACCTACGACCAGAACCAGAAGGACATCCTCGCCTACGCCAACGCGATCGTGGACAACGGCTTCCCGCCTGGCGTGCTGATGATCGACGACAAGTGGTCGACCGAGTACGGCGACCTGCGGTTCGATCCGAAGAAGAGCCCCGATCCCAAGGCGATGTTCGACGAGCTGCACGAGCTGGGCTTCAAGGTCATGCTCTGGACCACCCCGTTCATCAGCGAGAAGTCCGAGTACTTCGACATGCTGGCCGAAAAGGGCATGCTGGTCCGCAACGCCGACGGCTCGCCCGCCATGATCAGGTGGTGGAACGGCAAGGACGCGGCGCTCGACATGACCAACCCCCGGGCCGTCGAGTGGTACTGCGACAAGCTGGATCGGCTGGTCAACGAGTACGGCGTGGACGGGTTCAAGTTCGACGCCGGTGACGCCCGCTTCTACAACAACGACATGGTCTATCACGACAAGGGCTCCAACGGCAACGACCAGTGCGAGGCGTTCGCCCGGGTCGGCCTGCGGTATCCCCTGAACGAGTACCGCGCCTGCTGGAAGATGGGCGGCCAGCCCCTCGGCCAACGCCTCCGCGACAAGGCGTACGGCTACGCGCCGCTCAAGCAGTTGATCCCCGGCATGTGCGCCCTGGGCATCATGGGCCATCCGTTCGCCTGCCCCGACATGATCGGCGGCGGCGAGTACAAGAGCTTCCGCAACGTCAAGGCCAGCGGCAACTTCGACCAGGAGCTGATCGTTCGCTCCACGCAGGTCCACGCCTTGATGCCCATGATGCAGTTCTCCGTGGCGCCCTGGCGGATCCTCGACGAGGAGCACCTGGACATGGTCCGCGCGATGGCCATGCTCCACGTCAAACACGCCGACGAGATCATGGCCATGGCCAGGCGCGCCGCCGAGACCGGCGAGCCCATCGCACGCTACATGGAATACAACTACCCCAACCAGGGCATGGCGAAGGTCCAGGACCAGTTCATGCTCGGCGAGAAGTACCTCGTCGCCCCGATCCTCGAAAAGGGCGCACGCCAGCGCACCATCGTCTTCCCCGAGGGCAAGTGGGCCGGCGACGACGGGTCGGTCGTCACGGGCCCGAAGACCATCGAAGTGGACGTCCCGCTGGACCGCCTGCCGTACTACCGCAACCTGTCACAGGACTGAGGCGAGTCGCCGACAGAGCGAAGCCCCGTTCCCCGCTCGGCCGGGCTTGGCAGCCCCGGTGCTGCGCCGCACGGGTTCGGGTCCACCACCGCGAGCCCGGCCGTTCCTATGGCGAGCCGTCGGCTGAACCGGACGGGCGGTCGATGTCGAAGTGCTGCTTCCACCACTGGCGCCGGGCGGCCTGCACTTGCTGCTGTTGATCGGCAAGCTGCCGGCGCACTTCGGGCGCGATGTGTTGATCGGGCATCGCCCCCAGCGTCACGGGCAGGTCCACCGCCCTGCCATCGCGCACGACACGAAAGGTCACCTCATCGCCGGGTCGGTATCGTTTCACCGCCGCGGCAAACGCTTGCTGTCGCTGGACGTGAAGACCCTGGCCGTCGATCGCGAGGATGTGGTCGCCGACCTGGAAGCCGGCGCGGTCGGCCGCGGTGCCGTTGAGCACCGCGTGCACCTGCACGACGGGCCGGCCGTTGTGAACGGTCCGTTGATGCTGGACACCGAGGAACGCCGGGACGCGCACCTGCTCGTGCCGGGGCAGGACATGGCGGTCGAAGTAGTCGCCGGCGTACAGCCGCAACCGCAGCCGCACCTCCGGGTCCGTCGCCCGGGCGAAATGACCGGCCACGACGGACAGCGCCGCGGGGGGCAGGTCCTGCAGGGCCCGCTGGGCGGCGATGCGGCGGTCGTATTCGTCGTGGCTGAGCTGCCCGACCAGCCCCGCCACCCGCTCGGGGTCGACCTTGGCCGCGGCGTTGGGCTCCGAGGCGTCGGCCGCCCGGCCCGAGGCGGGCAGCGCCGCGCCGGCCAGGCCCATCAACACAATGGCGACGAGGCGGGTCATCGGGCGTATTCTACGCAGCGATGATGCGATGGCTCCATCGCGACGCATGGCTGATCGCGGTCGACAAGCCGTCGGGCCTGCTGGCCGTGCCCGGCCGCGGCGCGGACAAGGCGGACTGCGTGCTGGCGCGGGCGGCGGCGGCGCTGGCGGAGGAGGCCGGGGCCGCCGCCGACGCGCCGCGGCCGCTGGTGGTTCATCGCCTCGATCGCGACACCTCGGGCGTGATGATCTTCGGGCTTGACCCCGCGACGCAACGCGCCCTGAGCGGCGCCTTCGCGGGCCGTCGTGTCGCCAAGCGGTACCTCGCGGTCGTGCGGGGCCGCGTCGACCCGGACACCGGCTGCATCGATGCGCCGATCCGCAAGGACATGACCCGCAAGTACGTGCACATCGTCGATCCCCAACACGGCAAGCCGGCCCGGACCCGCTGGCGGGTGCTCGACCGCCAGGCCGACCGCACCCGGCTGGAGCTGACGCCCACCACCGGGCGATCGCACCAGCTCCGCGTGCACCTGGCCCACCTCGGCCACCCGGTCCTCGGCGATCCGCTGTACGGCGACGCCGGTGCGGCGGCCCGGCTCATGCTCCACGCCGCCTCGCTGCAACTCGACCACCCCCACACCGGCCGGCCACTCGAACTCGCATCGCCGTGCCCGTTCTAGTAGCCCATCGGCTTGTCCACGACGTTGATCATCTCGTCGGCCCGGCCTTCGACGTAGCACCGCAGGTTGTGCGCGAACACGCCGAACGCCTCCACCCCATCGGGCGTCGGCATCCACGACCGGTGCCCGGTCAGCAGCGCCCGCGGGTGGCCGTACAGCGGGTGGTCATCGGCGGGCGGCTCGGGGTCGGTCACGTCCAGCACCGCCCCGTGCACCTGCCCGGCGTCGAGCGCCTCCAGCAACGCCGACTCGTCCACAATCGAACCGCGGCTGATGTTGACCAGCGTCGCGCCGGGCTTGAGCCGCCCAAAGAACGCCGCATCGACCGTGTGACGCGTGTGCGGCGTGGCCGGCAGGAGCACGATCACGTGGTCGATCGTCGACAGCTCATCGGCGACGCCGTCCAGCGTCATCGTCTTCGCGGCGCCATCGACGGGCCGGCCGGTCGTGTTCACCGCGACCACCTCGACCTCGAGCGCGTGGAGCTTGGGAATGAGCACCCGCCCGACGGCGCCGGCGCCGAGGACCAGCGCCCGGCTGCCGGCCAGGTGGCGGGGTTGGACCGGGCGCTTCCACAGGCCCGCCCGATCGGCCGCAACGTGCGCCGGCAAGTCCCGCGCCAGGTACAGCAGCCCCGCCAGCGCGTGCTCGGACATGCTCACCGCGCTCTGACCGCGGCAGTTGGTGATGACCACCTCCGACGCCGCCATCTCGGGATACAGCAGGTTCTCCACGCCGGCCCAGGTCGCATGGACCCAGCGCAGCTTCGTCAACGCCGACAGCTCGTGCGGGCGGACGTTGCCGTAGACGATCTGGGCGTCGGCCCCGCGCGTGGCCAGGCCGTCGCGATCGTCGTGAAAGTGGCGAAAGCCCGCTTCGGGCGCGATCGCGCGGAGCTGATCGAGCTTCCGGGGGTCGGTGAGCCTGCTGACCAGCGCAATAACGGGGGAATCGCAACTCATGGCGGGGGACCTTGCAAAATTACCTAAGTGTCTTGCCGTGCGTATGATACCGCAGCGGGAGTCTGCTTGAAATCGGTTAGCACCGCACCGCGGGCCGATGAGTTGCCGATATAGACCAAGGCCGAGTCCTCGGAGAGCGCGTTTGAGTCCGTTTACCAGCGACGACATTGGGGGCTTCTACTTCGCGCAGGCGATGGCGGAGCCGGTGTGCGGCCGATTCGACGGCGGCGAAGCGGCGATCTTCAGCACGACCGCGCCGGACAAGGCCACGCCCAACGAGGACGCGGCCGCGGCGATCGCCTTCGACGGGTCGAGCGGCGTGCTGATCATCGCCGACGGGATGGGCGGCGGGCCGGCCGGTGAGCAGGCCTCGGCCGCGGCCGTCCGCGCCGTCGCCGCCGCGATGGACCAGGAAGCCCGACGCGACGAAGCGCTGCTCCGCTCGGCGATCATCAGCGGGTTCGAGCAGGCCAACGACGCGGTCATGCACGTCGGCTCGGGTGCCGCGACCACGCTCAGCGTCCTGGAGATCTATGGCGGGACGGTCAGGCCCTACCACGTGGGCGACTCGATGGCGATGGTCTGCTCCAACCGCGGCACGGTGCGGATGCAGACGCTCAGCCACGCGCCGGTCGCCTTCGCGGTCGAGGCCGGCGTGCTCGATGAGGCCGACGCCATGCACCACGAGGACCGCCACGTGGTCAGCAACATCATCGGGCGGTCGGACATGCGGATCGAGATCGGCGCGCCGCTGGAGTTGGCGGCGCGGGACACCGTGCTGATCGCCAGCGACGGGCTGTTCGACAACCTGCACGTCGAGGAGATCGTCGAGCTGATCCGCAAGGGCCCGCTCGACGAGGCGGCCGACGCCCTGGCCGACACCGCCCGACGGCGGATGGCCGAGCCCAAAGCCGGCACGCCGCACAAGCCCGACGACCTGACCTTCATCTGCTACCGCCTGCAGCGGTAACTGCGTGCCGAGCGACGGGCGAGCCCGGCCTAGCCGGGCCGCTGCCGCGGCCCGGTTATCCCACTTGCGACCACGGCCCGCGAGACGGCCGACGCGATGACCCCGGATCGCTACTCGTACCCCGCCTGTTCGAGCATCGGCCGGGCGATCTCCATGCAGATCGCCTTCTCCCGTTCGGTGACCGGCTCGGGTTCGATGTACCCGGTCTCGCTGCGGCCCTGGTCCTTCGTGCCGGGGAAGGTGTTGATCTTCCGCTGCATCACCGATCGGTCGATGCCCGTGACGCCGACGAACGACTCCAGCCGCTGGAGCATGGGCTCGGGATCGGCGACGAGGTCGGCGTGACGGATGATCAGCGTCTGGGCGCGCGGCGTGTTGAGCACCGCGTTCATGTTCATCTGGTACAGCCGGGCGTACTCGACCAGTTGCTCGTCGCCGGTGATGAACTTGCGGGCCTTGGCGCTCTTGACGATGTCGAACAGGTGGCGGTGCATGAACACGAAGCGACAGTGGGGCAGCAGCGTGATCAGACGCGGGATGATGTACGGATCGCTCAGCGGGTTCTTCAGGCCCCACCGCGTGTAGCCGTACTCCTGCGAACACTGTTCATAGACCATGGCGGCCTTGTAGAAGCCTTCGCACAGGGCGTTGGTGAACCGCCCGCTGTCCGGCCAGAGGTTGCTGGTCCAGCCCTCGGTCTGCCCGGCGAGGAACTGCTCGCGGGCTTCGTTGAACTCCCCGGCGAGCTTTCGATGCGTTTCCCAAGCCGTGATGGCGATCGCGGGCAGGGCGTGGAAAAACCCGGTGTTCTCGCCGTACACGATGATCTGGCGAGAGGAGTTGAGCAGGCGCTGGATGAGCGTGATGCCGTTCCGCGCCGTCGGGCCGATCACGAACACCGGCTTGCAGGTGCGCTGGACCTGGTCGACGGACATGCGGATCGCGGGCTGAGCGGCGTTCGCGCCGGTCGGGGCGGGCGCGGCGGGCGTGGTGGTCATGGTCGGCATCCTCGCAGAACGTCCACGCACAACATCGGCCATCACGCCGTCGGCTCGCCAGCGGACGCGGGGACCGCCGCGATCAAACCCCGAGCTTGGCGCGGAGCGTGTCCTGGACGGCCTTGGGGTTGGCCTGGCCGCCCGACAGCTTCATCACCGCGCCCACGAGCCGGCCGATCGCCTTCACGTTGCCCGAGCGCAAGTCGTCGGCGGCCGCCGGCTCGGCCTCGATCGCCGCATCGCACCATTGCTCCAGCGCGCCGGCGTCGGAGACCTGGAGCAGGCCCTTGTGCTCGGCCAGCTCCCGCGGGTCGGCGGCGGGCCCGGCCTCGATGCACACGCCCATCAGTTCGTCGGCGCCGTTGGAGCTGATCTGGTTGTCCCGCTGCATCGCGTCCACCGCCGCGAGCTGCGCCGCGGTGATGCCCAGGTCGCTGGGCAGGCAGCCGGCCTCGTTCGCGCGCCGCGACAGGTTGTTCAGCACGATCGCCGCGGCTCGCTTGGGCTCGACGCCGGCGCCGACAACCGCCTCGAAGAACAGGCACACGTCCCGCTCGTCGACGAGCTGCTTCGCCTGCTTGATGTCCAGGCCGTACCCCTCCACGTAGCGCCGCTGCCGCGCCAGCGGCAGCTCGGGGGTCTGCGATCTCAACGCCGCGAGCCAGTCCTCATCGACCTCGACCGGCACGAGGTCCGGATCGGGGAAGTAGCGGTAGTCGTGGGCGTCTTCCTTCTCGCGCTGAAGGAAGGTGGCCATCTTCACGTCGTCCCAGCCCCGCGTGCTCTTGGACCCGGGCCCGAAGACCTTGCCGTCTTCCAGCCACTGCTCGACCTGGCGCCGGTGTTCGTGAACGATCGCCCCGTGCAGGGCCCGGAAGCTGTTGAGGTTCTTGATCTCGACGACGGGCGTGGCGTACGCCTCGCCGTCGCGCTCGATGATGACATTGATGTTGGGCTCGAAGCGCATGTGCCCGCGCTGCATGATGCCCTCGGAGACGCCGAGGAACCGGCAGATGTTGCGGAGGGTCTGGCCGAACTGCACGGCCTGGTCGGCGGTGGTGATGTCGGGCTCGGTGACGATCTCGAGCAGGGGCGTGCCGGCGCGGTTGAGGTCGACGATGGAGTAGTCGATGGGTCGGCCGCCGGGCGCTTCGTGCAGGAGCTTGCCCGCGTCTTCCTCGAGGTGGGCGCGGGTGATGCGGATGGGCCGCACCGCCGCGTCGGGCTCCCCGCTGATCGGCACGTCGATGCTCCCCGACCCGCACAGCGGCAGGTCGTACTGGCTGATCTGGTAGTTCTTCGGCAGGTCGGGGTAGTAATAGCTCTTGCGGTCCCACTTGCACCACGAGGCGATCTCGCAGCCCAGCGCCAGCCCCACGCGGATGCTCATCACCACCGCCTCGCGGTTCATCACCGGCAGCACGCCCGGCATCCCGATCACGACCGGGTCCAGCAGGGTGTTCGGCTCGGCGTCGAAATGGTCGGGGTGCGCCACGTTCGGGGCGCTGGTCCACATCTTCGTGCGCGTCGCCAGTTCGACGTGGACCTCCATCCCGACCTTCAGCCGGGTGTGCAGCCCCTCGATCTCCACGACATCGGTCTCAACGGCGGTGGTCATCCCGCCATTGTAGCAGTGGCCCCCGACAGGTGTTCGGCGCCCGGGGCGCCGCGCCGCGCCGCGGCGCGATCCCGGGGCGGCGCCGGCGGCGCGCGGTATCCTGTGGGACGATGAGCGAGGACGTCCACAAGCCACCGATGGGCATGATCGCCGCGGGCGGTCATCTGCCGCTGGCGACGGCGCGGGGGATGAAGCGCGCCGGCCGCGAGGTCGCCTGCGTGGCGCTGGCCGGCCACTACGACCCCGAGCTGCCCGGGCTGTGCGACCGCTTCCGCGCCGTGGGGTTCATCCAACTGGGCACATGGATCCGCACGCTCAAGCGGTGGGGCTGCCGCGAGATCGTCATGGTCGGCAAGGTCGAGAAAGTGCGGATGTACGACCCGATGCGGTGGTTCCGCTACACGCCGGACTGGCGGGCGGCTAAGGTATGGTTCGTGAGGCTGCGCCGCGATCGGCGGCCCAACCAGATGCTCGGCGCGATCGCCGACGAGTTCGAGCGGGACGGGCTGACCATGATCGACTCGACCCAGTACATCCCCGAGCTGCTCGCGGACGAGGGCGTGATGACCCGCGCCCAGCCCTCCAGCCACCAGCGGGCCGACATCGACTTCGCCCTGCCCATCGCCCGGCGGATGGGCGACCTGGACATCGGCCAGTCGGTCGCGGCGATGGATTGCGACATCCTCGCCGTCGAGGCGATCGAAGGGACCGACGCGATGATCGCCCGCGCCGGGACGCTGTGCCGCCGCGGCGGATGGACCCTCATCAAGCTCGCCAAGCCCCATCAGGACATGCGGTTCGACGTGCCGACCGTCGGCCCGCAGACCATCCGCTCCCTGCACGACCACGGCGCGAGCTGCCTCGCCGTCGAAGCCGGCCGAACCATCATCCTCGACAAGCCCGACACCCTGGCGCTGGCCGACCAACTGGGCATCGCGGTGATCGGCGTGACGGCGCCGCCGGCGCCCGCTGGCGGGGCCTGACCGGGTCCCGCCGCGGCCGGCGCGAGGCCCGCGACACCGGATGCACAGAGGACGCCAACGAGTGACCGACGAGCCGGCTAATGCGTTTGTCTCACGCGGCGGGCTCAAGCTGCAGGCGGCGATCGACGCGTTCGCGCTCGACGTCGGCGGGTTCCACTGTGCCGATCTCGGCTGCAACGTCGGCGGGTTCGTGGATTGCCTGCTCCAGCGGGGGGCGGACCGGGTCTACGCGGTCGACACTGGGTACGGCGCGCTCGCGTGGAAGCTCCGCAACGACCGCCGCGTCGTCGTGCTGGAGCGGACCAACGCGCTGCACGTCGATCCGGCCGAGCTCGCCCCGCCGCCGTCGCGGATCGACCTGGTGACGATCGACCTGGCGTGGACGCCGCAGCGTCACGCGATCGCCGCGGCGTTGCGGTGGAACCCGCGTCGGATCGTCACGCTGATCAAGCCGCACTACGAAGCGTCCAGCGGCCGCCGCGGGAGCGGGCGGGGCGGGCCGATCCTCGACGAGGACGAAGCCGGCCGCGTGCTGCGCACGACGCTGGACGCGATGCCGGCGCTGGGGGCGGCGGTCCTGGACCACGTGCGCTCGCCGATCCGCGGCGGCAAGTCGAAGGGCAGGGTCGGCAACGTCGAGTACCTGGCGCTGCTCGAGCCGCGCTGAGGAGCGCCGGCCGGCCGGGGTGTACCATGCCGGTCGCATGCGGACGCCGAACCACATCTTCGTCTATGGGACGCTGCGCGGGGCGGAGGCGGCGGCGGTGGCGCACCTGGCGCCGGGCGATCCGCGACGCATGCTGGCGCGCTGCGCCCGCCCGATCGGTGAGGCGCTGTTCCGGGGCCGACTCTACGACCTGGGCCCCTACCCCGCCGTCGTCGACTCCGATCATCCCTCGGACCGGGTCCGCGGCGAGGTCCACGAACTGGTCGACCGCGACCGCGATCGCGCCCTGCGACAGCTCGACAGCTACGAAGGCTGCGGGCCCGGCTGCCCCGAGCCGACCGAATACGTCCGCGCGGTCCGCCCGGTGCGGCTGACGGCGACGGGGTCGATCTGCCGGGCGTGGGTCTACCTCTACAACCGTTCGCCGGCGGGCCTGCGCCGCATCGATTCGGGCGACTACGCCCGGCCCGACGCGTGAAGCGACCGGGAATTCACCCGATAAGTCCATCTTCCGGGCGCTCATGTCCAGGGGGGATCGTGTCGAAAAGCAGTCTGGGGTCGGGGTGCCAAGAGAGGCGCACCCATGAGGCTGACGCAGAACAAATCGCTACGCATACCCTGGCATCTCCTGCGCATCGGGCTCGTCGCGGTGGTTTGTGGCGGCGGTCATGCGGCGCGGGCCCAGGCCCCGCCGCCCCACGCCGATCCCCTGCTCGCGCTCGCCGAGGCAGCGGCCGATCCCCAATCCGATCCGGACTTTGATAATCCCTATGCGGACATGGACCTGGCGCAGCTCATGGCGGTCCAGGTCACCAGCGTGGCCGGCACGGAGCAGGACTGGTTCCGCACGCCCGCGGCGGTCCATGTGATCACCCGCGAGGACGTGCGGCGGTCGGGACACCAATTGCTGCCGGAGGTGCTGCGTTTGGCGCCGGGCGTGACGGTGGGCCGGTTCGACGCGCGGCAGTGGGGCATCTCCATCCGCGGGTTCGAAACGCTGTTCGCCAACAAGCTGCTGGTCCGCATCGACGGGCGGACCGTGTATGACCCGATGTTCGGCGGGACGTTGTGGGACGTGCAGGACGTGTTGCTGGAAGACCTGGACCAGATCGAGGTCGTCCGCGGCCCCGGCGCGACGCTCTGGGGCGCCAACGCGGTCAACGGCGTGATCAACGTCACCACCCGCAGCGCCAAGGACACGCAGGGCGGCTACGTGACCGGCATCTACGGCACGGACTTCGAGCCGATCGTCGCCGCCCGATACGGCGGCCGGCTCGGCGAGTCGACCTGGTTCAGGGTCTGGGGCAAGTACCTCCAGCACGACGCGTTCGACATCTTCCGCGAGCGCGAGGATCGGCCGGATGATTGGGACATGGCCCGGGGCGGGTTTCGGCTGGACCACGCGTGGGATGACCACGTCACCGCGACGCTGGACATCGGCGGCTACCAGAGCAATCGGCTGGGCGAAGGGGTGGACGTGCCCGTGCCCGGCCCCGTGCCCGGCAGCTCGGCCGAGGAAGAAGACATCCGCGACGGCCGGGCGTCGGGCCTGCACGTGCTCGGCCGCGTCGAGCGCGACGGCGCGGCCGACAACGTCGGCTGGTCGTTTCAGGCCTACTACGACCGGACCGACCGCGACAACTTCGCGGGCTTCAGCGCGACGCGCGACACCATCGAAGTCGACTGGCGTCACCACTTCCAATGGGGCAGCCGCGATGAACACGAAACCGTCTGGGGACTGGCTTACCGCTACACCGGCGACCGCACCGAAGACGGGCGGTTCGTCGCCATGCGCCCGCAGGATCGCGCCACGTCCCTCTACAACGGGTTCGTGCAACACACGTGGAACATCACCGACACCTGGCACGTGATGGCCGGCACCAAGGTCGAGCACAACGACTACACGGGTGTCGAGTGGCAGCCCAGCGGCCGCGTCTGGTGGACACCCCACGATCAACACATGCTCTGGGCGGCGCTGTCGCGCCCGGTGCGGACGCCGGCGCGGTCCAGCAATGACGTGGTGCTGACCGGGACCCGGATCAACGGCGGCGGTGGCGCGGTCGTGCCCATCACCATCACCGGCAACCGCGCCGTCGAGGCCGCTCGCCTGCTCGCCGCCGAAGGCGGGTGGCGCAGCCGCATCGGCGATCGGTTCACCGTCGACGTCGCCGGATTCTACAACCGCTACGAAGACCTGATCGCCACGATCACACCGACCGGGCCGCCCGGCACCCGCTTCGGCAACCCCACCGGCGCCGACAGCTACGGCGCCGAGGTGGCCCTCACCTTCCACCCCGCCGACAACTGGAAGCTGGACGCCACGTACAGCTTCGTCCAGGTCGAGTTGGACGACCTCCGCGCCGAGATCGACAACGAGACGCCCGAGAACCAGTTCCGCATCAGCTCCGCCTACGACATCACCGAGGACCTGGAGCTGAACGCGGCGCTGTACGTCGTCGAGCAGGCGAAGGATTCGCTGGCCAGCGCGTACGCCCGGCTGGACGTGGGCGCCACCTGCCGCGTGGGTGACCATCTTGAGTTGAGTGTCTGGGGTCAGAACCTCACCGAGGACGAACACATCGAGCAGGGCAACACGACGTTCCTGTCCGAGCGGGCGGAGGTCCCGCGGAGCGTGTACGTCCAGGCGACGTGGCGGTTCTGAACGCGGGGCCGGTGGAGCGAATACGTTGATCCAAAGCATTCATAACACGAGGACCGGGGCACGGGTGTTGACCGCATGCTGTGTCGTGCTGATGTGCTGCATGGGCTGGGGCCCGGCCCCCGCGGAAGCCAGAGACAAGGCCGAACGCCGCATCGCCGGGATCAAGGCCGCCTACCTGCTGAACTTCATCCGCTTCACGCAGTGGCCCGACGATGCGTTCAGCGACCGGGACGCGCCGATCGTCATCGCCGTGCTCGGCCGCGATCCGATGGGCCCCATGCTCGATCGCACGATGGCCGACCGGCGCGTGCACGATCGGCCGATCGAGGTGCGGCGGTATCGCCTGCCGGACGACCGGGAGATGTCGCGCGATGCGTACGAGCGGGCGATGCGGCGGCTGATCGGGGCGCTGCGAACCAGCCACGTGCTGTTCCTCGCCCACGACCTCGCGCCGCGGGCCGAGGCGCTGAGCAAGCAGGTCGACCACGATGCCCTGCTGACCGTCGGCGACGGCGATGCGTTCGTCCGTCGCCGCGTCATGCTCAGCCTCATCGCGGAAGACGGCCGCATCGTCTTCTCCGCCGACGTGAAGGCCATCGAGCAATCGCCGATCCGGGTCAGCTCGCAATTGCTGCGGCTGGCGCGGATCGAGAACCAGGACTGACGGGAACCGTCGCATGTGGAAGCCGAGCCTTCAGAGCGTTCGCGCGAAGATCCTGCTGGTCGCCGTCGCGGCCAGCGGCGCGGCGGTCGTGTTCGGCTCGGGCACGCTGCTGGTGAGCGACCTGGTCGCGATCCGTGACTTGCAGACCGACCACATGACCGCCCAGGCCAAGGTCGTCGCGGCCAATACCTCCGCCGCCGTTGCCTTCGAGGACGAGCAGGCCTGCCGCACCACCCTCCGGGCGCTGGCGTCGGTGGACGGCGTCGCCGACGCGCAAGTGTTCGATGCGCACGGCGACCTGCTCGCCCGCGAGTGCTTCATGCCCGAGCCGCTCGAAACGCCCCAGCTCCAGGGTGTCGGCGCCCGCGAGCGACGCGGCCTGTTCTCCATCACCGAGCCGATCGTGCAGGCCGGCCAGACCCTGGGCTGGCTGGTCCTGCGGTACGACATGAGCCCGGTGTACACGGCGCTGTGGTACGACTTGCTGGTGGGCCTGACGGCCGGGACCGCCGCGATGCTGCTGGCCGTCGGGTTGGCGCTGTGGATGCGGAGGCTGATCGCCCGGCCGGTGCAGGAGCTCGTCCGCGTCGCCGGCGCGATCACCGAGTCCCGCAACTACACCGTCCGCGCCCGGCGGATGACCGCCGACGAGCTGGGGCACCTGACCACGGTGTTCAACGAGATGCTCGACCAGATCGAGGCCCGCGACGCCCAGCTCAGCAAGGCCTACGGCCAGATGGAGCAGCGCGTCAGCCTCCGCACCGCGGAGCTGCAGCAGGCCAAGAGCCAGGCCGAAGCCGCCAACCGCGCCAAGAGCGACTTCCTGGCCAACATGAGCCACGAACTCCGCACCCCGCTCACCGCCATCCTCGGGTACGGCGACATGCTGCTCGACCCGGCGCTCAGCCCCTCCGAACGCCTCGACGGCGTTCAGACCATCCGTCGCAACGGCCAGCACCTCCTGGCCATCATCAACGACGTGCTGGACATCTCCAAGATCGAGGCGGGCAAGATGACCCTCGAGAACATCAGCTTCTCGGTGATCGCGCTGGTCGACGACGTCGCGTCGCTGATGCGGCTCCGCGCCGAAGAACAAGGCCTCCAGTTCAGCATCCGATACACCACCGAGGTGCCGCGGACCATCCGCTCCGACCCCACGCGGCTCCGCCAGGTCCTGGTGAACCTGATCAGCAACGCGATCAAGTTCACCGATGCCGGCGGCCGCGTCGACGTCGACATCGCCTGCGACCCACAGGCCGACCCGCCCGCACTCCGCGTGCAGGTCCGCGATACCGGCATCGGCATCACCCCCCAACAGATGGCCCGGCTCTTCCAGGCCTTCAGCCAGGCCGACCAGAGCACCACCCGACGCTACGGCGGCACGGGCCTGGGCCTGGTCATCACCCGCCGGCTCGCGCAGATGCTCGGCGGCGACATCACCGTCGACAGCACGTTCGGCCAGGGCAGCACCTTCACCGCCACCGTGCTGACCGGCCCGCTCGACGAAGTGCCGATGATCGATCCCGACGACAGCCCCGCCGCCGATAACAGCGACGACACCCCCGACGACGCGCAGACCCGCGACCCGGCCGACGCCGCCCGGCCGGCTCGCATCCTCCTCGCCGAGGATGCGCCCGACAACCAGCGGCTCATCCGCCACATCCTCCGACACGCCGGACACCAGGTCACCCTCGCCGCCAACGGACGCGAAGCCTGCCAAGCCGCCTGGACCCAGGACGGCCGACCCGCCTTCGACCTCGTGCTCATGGACATGCAGATGCCCGAGATGGACGGCTACGACGCAGCACGCCGGCTCCGCGAAGAGCGGTTCGACCGGCCCATCATCGCCCTGACCGCCAACGCCATGGCCGGCGACCGTGACAAGTGCGTCGCCGCCGGCTGCGATGACTACGCCGCCAAGCCCGTTGACCGGGCCCGGCTCCTCCAGCTCATCCAGTGGCATCTCGACCGCTCCCCCCGCTCCGACGACGACCCAACCCCCGAGCCAACCCCCATGGACCAGGCCAACGCCCCGCCCCCCGCCGACCCGCTCCACAGCGAGTTCGCCGCGGATGACGACATGCTCCCCCTTATCGAAGAGTTCCTCGCCGAGCTGCCCGACCGCATGCACGCGATCGAGTCCGCCTCGCGCGAAGCCGACCTGCACCGCCTCGCCTCCGTCGCCCACCAGCTCAAGGGCGCCGCCGGGGGGTACGGCTACCCCGCGATCACCGACGCCGCACGCGACGTCGAGAAGACCGCCAAAGACGACACCGGCCCGCCCGCCACCGACGAGCTGGCACGGTCCATCGAGCAACTGAAGCATCTTTGTCAGCGGGCCATGAGCACCCGCCACCATGAAGGCCATGACCATGAGACGACAGCAAACCGTACTGGTGATTGACGATGACCGCAGCGTTCGCCGCCTCGTCGAGGTGCGGCTACGCGAACTCGAAGTGGACGTCGCCAGCGCGGCCGACGGGGCCGCCGGCCTCGCCACCGCCCGACGTCGCCAGCCCGACCTCATCCTCCTCGACGTCGCCATGGCCGACATGGACGGGTTCGAGGTCTGTCGCCGTCTCCGCGACCAGGCCAGCACCCGGGACATCCCCGTCATCTTCCTCACCGGCGCCGACGCCGCCGATGAGAAGAACCGCGCCTTCGAGCTCGGCGCCGTCGACTACGTCACCAAGCCCTTCGAGGCCGCCGAACTCCGCGCACGCGTCCGCGCCGCGCTCCGCACCCAGGCCCTCGTCGAAGCCCTCGAAACCCAGGCCCGCACCGATTCGCTGACCGGCCTGCCCAACCGCGCCGCGTTCCGCAAGCGGCTGACCCACGCGCTCGAACGCGCCCACGGCCCCGAAGCCTTCCGCTTCACCGTGCTGTTCCTCGACCTCGACCGGTTCAAGGTCATCAACGACTCGCTCGGCCACGCCGTCGGCGATCAACTGCTCATCTCCGTCGCCGACACCATCCGGTCCGTCGTCGCCGACGCCATGGCCGATCGCGACGCCGACGCCTACGTCGCTCGCATGGGCGGCGACGAGTTCACCCTCCTCCTCGAACACGTCAGCGACACCGAATGGGCCCGCGAACTCGCCGAGCGGCTCCGCCAACGCATCGCCGAGCCCATCCAGCTCGACGACTACCAGGTCAACGTCGACGCCAGCATCGGCATCCGCGCCTGCAACGGGCTGTCCAACGACGCCGACGAGCTGCTCCGCGACAGCGACACCGCCATGTACCACGCCAAGGCCGCCGGCAAGGGCCGATGCGTCGTCTTCGACCAGCGCATGCACCGCGAAGCCGTCGACCGGCTCCAGCTCGAACACGACCTCCGCTTCGCCGCCGAACGCGACCAGATGCAGCTCTACTACCAGCCCATCGTCAACCTCGAAGACGGCAAGCTGCTCGGCCTCGAAGCCCTGCTCCGGTGGAACCACCCCCAACGCGGGCTCATCCCACCCGACCAGTTCATCCCCATCGCCGAGGAGACCGGCATCATCATCGACCTCGGCCAATGGGTCCTCGACAACGCCTGCGCCCAGCTCGCCAAGTGGAAACCCATGATGGACAATCACGCCGATCTGTTCGTCAGTTGCAACCTCTCCAAGGTCCAGCTCGCGGTAAACGGCCTGACCGACGCCGTCGCCCAGACCCTCGACCGCCACCAGATCGCCCCCGAGCAGCTCCACCTCGAGATCACCGAGAGCGTCATCATGCACGACGCCGCCGTCGTCGTGCCCGTCATGGAAAAGCTCCGCGAGCGGGACATCGTGCTGACCATGGACGACTTCGGCAAGGGCTACAGCTCCCTCGCCTCCCTCCACCGTTTCCCCATCGACACGCTCAAGATCGACCGCGAGTTCGTCGACGCCATGACCCGAAGCCGCGCCCACACCGCCGTCGTCCACGCCATCATCACCCTCGCGGACAACCTGGGCATGCGCGTCGTCGCCGAGGGCATCGAGACCCAAGACCACCTCGTCCAACTCCAGGCCCTCGAATGCGCCTACGGACAAGGTTATCTCTTCGGCCGACCCGCGCCCGCCGAGCAGGCCACCGCATGGGTCCGCGACGGCCTGTCCGTGGCCTGCAAACCCCACACGGCCGCCTGAGCACAAGCCGGGCATAAACCGTGGATAACCCGGGGAAGACCGGTCGGACAAGCTGGCTAAGCCGCGACTGAAGCCGCAGTTGTGATTAAGCACCCTCTAACGCGTTTCTAATCTTTCGCTCACCCAGACATGCCCGATATCCGCTAATGTTACCTGAATCCGCGACGCGCAGGATGCGCCCTCCGGGCACACCGCGTCGCCGGCCGCCCTCGCTCACGATTCGCCGACGCCTTCGGAGGATCCGACCTTGGCCGTCAAGCTCGAATACCGCACGGTCTTCCTGTCCGATCTGCACCTGGGCAGCCGCGGTTGCCGCGCACACGACCTGCTCGCCTTCCTCAAACGCGTCAAGTGCCAGCGACTCTACCTCGTCGGCGACGTCATCGATATGTGGCGACTCCGACAACGCTGGTACTGGCCCACCGCCCACAACAAGGTCGTCCGTCGCATCCTCCGAATGGCCAACAAGGGCACACAGGTCCTGCTCATCCCCGGCAACCACGACGAGGCCGCCCGACAGTACGCCATGCTCAACTTCGGCGGCGTCCGCGTCGTCCGACGCGCCACCCACACCACCGCCGACGGCAAGCGGCTGTTCGTCACTCACGGCGATGAGTACGACCTGATCGTTCGCAACCACCGCCTGGTCTCCATGCTCGGCGGATGGGCCTACGAATGGCTCATCGTCGCCAATACCTGGTACAACCGCATCCGACAGCGGTTCGGCCTGAACTACACCTCCCTCAGCCAGGCCATCAAGCTCCGCGTCAAACGCGCCTGCACCTTCATCAGCGACTTCGAAGACACCCTCGCCAACGAAGCACGCCGACGCGGCATGGACGGGGTCATCTGCGGGCACATCCACAAGGCCGAGGCCCGAAAGACCGCCGACGGCCTGGACTACTTCAACTGCGGCGACTGGGTCGAGTCCTGCACCGCGCTCGTCGAGCACGAAGACGGCAAGCTCCAGATCATCGACGGCATCGCCCTCGTCGCACAGCTCCGCGAAACCGAACGCACCATGAAGAGCCTCGCCGTCCCCGCCGACGCCGAAGCTTGATCGCTCACCACCCCCGGATCCCCGATCCGCGCACAGCCGTGGCACGCCGATCGCCGAATCCCCGACTTTCCGAAAAAAATCTTATCGCCATTTCCAGAAAACGCTTATAACGATCCTGACCCGGTCGCGCGACGGCCCCGTGCGCAGACCCGCGCGCCGCCGCCCAAGGGTGGAGGCCCGCCCATGCCGACCACGCGCACCGATACCCTTGACACGCGGCCACTGTCCGCCCGGCCAGGGGCGGACACACCCCCGCATCGTACGCAAATACTTGCAGAACAACTACTTAAACCCGATGTCCGCCCCAGGGAACCCGCTGGGCGGACAGGTGAACCCCCCGCGCGCACCAAACCGTCGTTTCCGCGATCGGCGCGCACCATCGCGGACCGGCACGCTGACCGCCCCCCCGCCGCGCCTCAGCCCAGCACCGCCAACATCTGCTCGATGGTTGTGAAGTTGTCTCGCGGCTTGCCGGCGGCCTGGCCCCGCGCCACCTCCGCCGCGTCGATCGTCTTCCAGTCCTCGAACGTCACCACGCGAACCCCTCGCTCCGACAGACGCGCCGCCAGCATCCCGTCCTCACGCTGCGTCGCCGGCGCCAGCTCGCCTCGGTCCGATACCAACTGCTCCACCGTCTCCTGCGAGTCGGCCTTGTTCGTCCCGATCAGCCCCGACGCCCCGCGCTTGATCCAGCCCGTGCAGTACATCCCGTCCGCCCCCTTCACGCGACCGTTGTCGTTGGGGATCACGCTACGCTTGTCGTCGAACGGCACACCCGGCAGTCGCACCCCGCGGTACCCCACGCTCCGGAAGAACACCTGGCAGTCCATCGTCTTCGTGCTGCCCGTCCCCTCCGAACGCTGGTGGCCCGGCTCGCCCACCAACTGGTTCTCCTGGAAGACCACCTGCTCCACCCCGCCTTCCCCGCAGACCTCCACCGGGCTCAGCAGGAAGTGCAGCACGATCCGCCGGTGCCCCGGCGTACGCGGCCGCTCCGCGTACTCCCGCATGATCTGCATGTTCCGCCGGTTGGGCTTGTGGTCCTCCAGCTCCAGCTCCGCCTGGTCGGCCTCGCTCAGCTCCAGGTCGCGCGGGTCGATGATCACGTCGCAGTCGCGGATCTCGCCCAACTCGGCCAGCTCCTTCGGCGTGAACTTCGCCTGCACCGGCCCGCGGCGGCCGATGATGTGGATGTCGCGCACGTTGCTGTCCCGCAGCGTCTGCACCGCGTGGCTCGCCATGTCCGTCGGCGCCAGGTCATCGGCCGGCAACGCCAGGATCCGCGCCACGTCCATCGCCACGTTGCCCTGCCCGATGACCACCGCGGTCTCGTGGCTCAGGTCGAACTCGCAGTCACGGAAGTCCGGATGACCGTTGTACCACGCACAGAAGCTCGTCGCCGTGTAGCTGCGGGGCAGCTCCTCGCCGGGGATGCCCAGCTTCCGGTCGGTCGCCGCGCCGAACGCGAAGATCACCGCATCAAAATGCTCCCGCAACTCCGCGACGGTGATGTCCTGGCCCACGGTGACGTTGCCCCAGTACGTGAACTCGCCGCTGGCCGCGGTCTTCTCGTAGATGTTGATCACGTTGCGGATCTTGCTGTGGTCGGGCGCCACGCCGAATCGCACCAGCCCGTACGGCACCGGCAGCTTCTCCAGCATGGCCACCTTCACGTTCAGGTCACGCTTGAGCAGGGCGTCGGCGGCGTAGAAGCCGCTGGGCCCCGAGCCGATGATCGCCACCCGAAGGGGCATCTGGGCGCTGCCGAGTTGTGGTTGGGATGCGGCGATGGTCTGAGTCTCCTTATCCGTCGCCCGGGCGGGGGACCGGATTGTAAAGGTCGCGACGCGTTGAAGCCACCGCGCCCGGCCGGTACCGTGACCGCCATGGCTCGGCCCGGCCCCCTGCTCCTGGCGACGGCGAACCCCCACAAGATCGAGGAACTCCGCGCCATCTTCAACCGGGCCGGCATCGACGTCGCCTCGCTCAATGACCTGGGCGCCGAGCTGCCCGAACCGCGCGAGGACCAGCCGACCTTCATCGGCAACGCCCAGCTCAAGGCCCGCTACTACGCGCGGGCGACCGGCCGGCTCTGCGTCGCCGACGACAGCGGGCTGGTCGTCGACGCGCTCGGCGGGGCGCCCGGCGTCTACAGCGCCCGCTACGCCGGCGTCGACGGCGACCGCGCCCGCCGCGACGCGGCCAACAACCGCAAGCTCATCGAGGCGCTGCACGGCGTGCCCGACGCCCGACGCACCGCGCGCTACGAATGCGTCATGGCGCTGTGCGACCCCGACCGGACCTGGGCCGCCACCCGCGGCAGCCTCGAAGGACGCATCGTCGACCAGCCCCGCGGCGACAACGGGTTCGGCTACGACCCTTACTTCTTCCTGCCCGAGCGCGGCCGCCGCGTCGCCGAGCTCAGCCCCGACGACAAGAACGCCATCAGCCACCGCGCCCGGGCCACGCGGGCCCTGGTCCGAGCCCTGGGCGAACTCGGCGGTCCCGGGGATACGGGCAAGCTGTGCGGGCTGTGAGGGCTGTGCGGGGCTGATCGCCGTTCGGGACAGGAATTTTCGGGGTTCGCCACAATCCCACGTTTCGAGCGGGCCGATGCTCATCATGTCACGCAAGCGGAGTGGAGCCGTTCATGACAACCACCGCGAACGCAGATCTTGAGGGACTGAGCTTTGCCCAGCGCGAGAAGCTGGTCGGCAATGCGGTGAACGAGATCGCCCACATCGCCACGCTCCCGGAGATCACCCTGCGGATCGTGGACCTGGTGGAGAATCCGACGTCGACGGCCCGCGACTTGCAGGTGCTGATCTCCAACGATCCGGCGCTGTCGGCGCGGGTGCTCAAGGTCGTCAACAGCGCCTTCTACGCGCTGCCGGGGCAGATCGGATCGATCAACCGGGCGATCGTGCTGCTGGGGCTGAACGCGGTCAAGAACATCGCGATCGCCGCCTCGCTCGCCAAGCTGTTCCGCGGCGGCAAGCTCTGCCCGGGCTTCGCCGCACGCGACCTGTGGGAGCATTCGATCGGCGTGGCGTGCGCCTCGCGGATGCTCAGCCAGCGGGCCCGGCTCGGGCTCGACGACGAAGCCTTCCTCGCCGGCCTCATCCACGACATGGGCATCATGGTCGAGATGCAGGCCCGACGCGGCAAGCTCATCCAGGTCATCGAACGGCTGGACACCCAACCCGACAAGACCTTCCGCCAGGCCGAGATGGACGTGTTCAAGGTCACGCACGAGCAGTTCGGCCAGGCGCTGTGCGACAAGTGGAGCTTCCCGGCGTTCCTCGGGCACGCCGCGGGCCAGCACCATCGCCCGCGTTCGGCGTCCGGCGACGCCCGCACGCTCGTGTCGCTGGTGCATGTGGCGGATGTGCTCGCCGCCCGCGCCCAGATCGGATTCACGCGCACCGTCGACGGCGATCGGTGCGATCAGGCCGCCACGCAAACGCTCAAGTTGACCGATGCGCAGCTCGATGACGTGCAGAGCCAACTGCACGCCGCGGTGGACGTTGCCGACAGCCTGCTGAGCTGACGGGTACGAACCGCGGGCAACAACCCCGGCGTCTCTCTTTCTCCCTCCGGGCGACCAGAAGCTCCCCGCTTCTGGTTGCCTTTTTGCATGCGCGGCGGTGGGCTCAGCGCGCGTCGCGCGGCGGTTCATCGTCCAGCGGCCCGACCTGCAGCTTGACCCGCCGCAGCGCCGATGCCCCGGCCGAACGCAGCCGCCGCTCCAGCCCGCCGCGGAGCAGCCGGTCCAACTGGTACAGCGTCGCGCTGTCGGCCACGGCCACCGAGAGCGTGCCGCGGGCGAACGACCGCAGCCGCGTCCGCTCCGCCAGCGCCGCCGGCACCAGCGCCTGCCACTGCTCGGCGAGCTGGCCCAACTGCTGGTGCGGGCGGGCGACCTGCCGCTGGAACTGATCGACGATAAAGCCCAGGCCGCTGTCCACCTCGCGGCGGCCCCGGAAATGACGCAGCCGCTCGATCTGCCGGTCCGACGGGTCCATGCACGCATTGTATCGATACACTGGTCGGCCATGGGCAAGCACCGACGGGCGATCAGCCCCAGGGCATGGCTGCGCCGCCGCAGGCTGCGTCTGGTGATCGCGGCCGCCTGCGTCGCGGCGGTGGCCTGCGTGCTGGTGGTGCAGGGCGTCGGGTCGGCGCCGGACCGTCGCACGGGCCGCGTGATGCGGGTCGCCGACGGCCTGCACGTGGCGGTGCTGTTCGACGGGGCGTCGGAGGTCGAGCGGGTGCGGCTGTGCGGCGTGCGGCGGGTCGACGCCTGGGCCGCCGACGCGGAGTCCTGGCTGCGGCGGGCGGTGGTGGGCCGGCGAGTCATGGTGATCCTGCCGGCCGGCGCGGGCGGCGCGGCGCTGGTGTATCGCGACGATGGGCTGTTCATCAACGAGCATCTGGTTGATCAGGGCCTGGCGACGGCCGAGGCCGAGGCCCCGGCGCCGTGGGGGCCGTGGTTCGGGCGTGTGGAGGGCTGGGCCCGCGAGGGCGGCCGCGGCGGTTGGGGCGAATCCGCGCCGCCCGAGACCGCGCCCGGCGAGCGGGCAACACGTGAAATCCGTGTTGAGCGGCCCCAAGCTTTGGACTAACATCCGTTCGAGGGCACTTCCCGGGACGTGAACCCGCGTGAGGCGAGGATGGCATGGCTTGAGGTTGGACCGTCGCGAACAGATGATCCACGAGACTAGCGTCTTCCTGACGTGGGCGTTGTCCAGCGGCGTGGACCTGCCGCGGATCCCGGTCCGCCGGGTGGATGAAGGCGGGTTCGACCGGCTGCTGCGTTTGCCCGGCGCTCGCCGGGCGCTGGGGCGCTGGTGGATGCGGACGCTGGACGTGGTCGATCGGTATCGATATTGAGCCAGACATGTAGCGAGGGACGCGATGGCAGCCAAGAGCAAGGTCAATACGGAATGGGCGGTGCGGCTGCTGATCATTGCGGTCGCCGCGCTGGTGTTCGGGGCCTGGTTTGTGTACGACGGCGCGGTGGCGTGGCCGGAGCTCAACCGCAAGGGCGAGCTGGCATACGACAAGTCCGTGGATGCCGACGGCAACGTCCGCTGGATCGACCGGCCGGACTGGCAGGAGCGGCTGACCGAGCACGGGTACGAGGCGGACAAGATGCCGCCGACCCCGCGCCCCCAGCAGGACATCACCATGCAGTTCGTCTGGGCCGGCGTCTGCTTCCCCGTGGGGCTGCTGCTGCTGGTCAACCTGTACATGAACGCCTCCCGCAAGCTCTACACCGACGACCGGGCGCTGCACTACGGCAAGAAGTCCCTCGCCTTCAGCGATATCCAGCGGATCGACTACGACCGCTGGGACTCCAAGGGCATCGCGATCGTTCACGGCTCGGGCAACACGTCGATCAAGATCGACGACTGGAAGTACAAGGGCGGCGCGGACGTGCTGGCCGACGTCGAGCGTCAGGTGCCCGGCGTAGCCCGCGAGGCCGCGGGTTCGGGCCAGGCCGAGCAAGCCGAGCCGACCACCTCACCCGCCCCAGCTCAGTCATCCGACTCCGCGGGGTCGTGAATCTCCTGCTGTGGTTGTGACTCCTGTTCGGGCGTGGCGCTATCGGGCGTGGCGGCGTTGTCCCGGTTGACCGCCTCGACGGCATCGGCGAGCGTAGCCGGGTCGAGCGGTCGGTTGAGTTCCAGCCAGACCACCGGTTCGCGGTCGCCGCGGATCATGTGCCACGCGACCAGGCCCAACCGCTCGGCGCCGGCGCGATCGACCGGCGTGGCGGGCTGATCCAGCAGCGTCGGCAGGTGCTCGGCCACCCATCGGACCTGAGCGTCGCGTTCGCGGCGCTGCAACTGCCCGAGCAGGCGAATCGCTCCACCTCGGATGAGGAACAGCCGCGCCGCATGCTTGCGTGCCCCGCGCTGCACACAGAGCCAGCGGACCTCGTCGAGCGGCCGGCACCAGCGCAGCTCGGGTCGATCGAGCCTGGCGGCGACGTCGATGCGAGCCTTGACGCGGGCGGCGGTCTCGAAGTCGAGCGCCGCCGAGGCGGCGTGCATCTGCTCGTCGAGCCGGCCGATCGCGGCCCGGGCGCCGGTTCGCATCAGGCCGACCGCCTCGCGGACCTGGTCGCGGTAGACGTCCATGCTGATCGTGCCGTCGCACGGCGCCGGGCACTTGCCCATCTCCTTGTAGGCGCAGGCCTGGCCGTGCGGGGCCTGGACGAGGACCTCGTGATAGCGACAGAGGTCGAACAGGTCCTGGAGGGTTTCGATGACGTGGCGGGCGACGGCGGCGGTGGGCAGGGGTCCGAGCGTGAGCCCGCGGGCGGGCGGGGCCTGGACCGCGGCGAGTCGCGGGTGCGCGTCGTCGAGGTCCACGTGCAGCCAATGCGCCCGCCAGTTGCGGATCATCTGCCGGTACTGATCCGGGTACAGCCCGCGTGCGTTTTCGAGGAAGGTCCAGTCGGCCTCGAAGCGGCTGAACGTGCGTCGCCAGCGGATGCGTCGGACGACGGCGCGATAGTCGGTGCGGCGGGTGGGCCCGTCGTCCTCGCCGGCGCCGGTCAGCCGATTGACGATGACCTGACGCATGCCCGCGGCGGTGGCGAGCAGGATCGGCCGATCCTCGGCATCGGCGAGCAGGTAGCAACCCGCCCCGCCGGGGATGCTCAACCGCCACGCGTCGGGGTCGGCCTGCGGGTCGACGTCGATGCAGTCGCTCAACCGCGGCTGGACGATCGGAAGGAATGGGTCGGCCTGATGCTTCACGGCGGCATTGTCGGCGTGCGGTCGTTGTGCGGCAACATCGGTGCGCATGGGGCGGTCGCGTGTCCGCCCCCCGCCCCCCCCTGGGGGCGGACATCGATGCTAAACGATTGTGGAATAGCAGCTTGCGCGTATCGGCCGGGCGTGTCCGCCCCTGTCCGGGCGGACAGGTCCGCCGGCGCGCGCGAGGAGCCGGAGTTGGGGGCGCAAGCCACAACCCAAGGTTGCGGCTTGGCTTAGATGTTGAAGCCTGGTCGGGCATGCATGAAACCTGGGCGTGTTGGGCGCAGGCGGCGCACCGATGCGTTGCGAGCGGCAGCCGTGGAGGGCGCGACGAAAGAGCGCGGCCTCTACCCTGGGGCGTGGGCGCGCGAGGCTGCGCATGCAGCCGTCGCACTGCGGTCGTGGCCGGTTTGTAAGTGCAGGCCGGCGCGGGTGATGAAAATTTCTCAACCCATTGCGCGGCGGGCCGAATTCCGTGCCGCCGCTGTGCGCGGCCGGCGTCAGCGCGACGCAGGGGCCCCAGGCATCGCCAGGAAGGCCCTGGCGAACCGTTCACCGAGTTCCCAGATCCCCTGGGTGTCGAAGTGCACCCCTTCGTAGGTGGGCAGGTCGTTGTTGGGCACGAGCGCGGTGAACGGGACCTGTTCATCGACGGCGCGGAGGCTGGCTTTCATGTGCTCCCGGCCCGGCTTTCTCTCAACGTGCTGGTCGAAGAACAGGAACGGCAGTTCGGGCGAATCGAGGTCGGCGCGGACATGGTTGATCAGGTTCGTCAGGTTCTGCCGGTACGCCTTGCTGAACTCGACTGAGCCGGCGTCGCGCTCGGTCTGGCACCAGAGCATGCCGCTGAGCAGCACGCTGCCCACGTCGTCGCGCTGCCGGAGGGTTTCGATGCCCTTGCGGGTGTCGCGGATCACGGTGGCATAGAGGTTGAGGGGTGCGCGGTCGGCGTTGCCCAGTTTCTCAAGGTCTTCGAGCCAGCCCGGCCGATCCGTGTGCTTCTCCCAGGCGACGATCGACGTCCCGCCGCGGATGCCGACCTTGCAGATGGCGATGATGTCGTCGGGATAGGCCCGCTTGATCGCCCTGGCGAAGCTCAGCTCGACGCCGAAGATCGAGTTGTTGATGCCGAACTTGGATTTGGGCTTGCGGAGTTTCCTGGGCGCGAGGGTTTGCCAGTCGCCCCGGCCATAGGAGATGATGACCTCGGGATCGGTTTGCCGCTGCGCGGGGGTGAGTTGATCGCCATTGCCGTTGCCGCCGGCGTTGGACTGACCTGACAGGATGAAGACGCGGACGGTCGGCTGGTCGGCTTGGCCGACGGCGGCGACCGCGACGAGCAGGCCGACCGCAACGGACAGGGAGCATCGGTTCATCGTGGCGGTTCTTCCAGGGCCGAGGCGTGGTGCACCACCGGGTGCGTGAACGCCGCGCGTCGTGTTGCGGGTGCATTGTACGCGGGGCTGGGTCGGTGGCGAGGGCCCGGGGGTGCGGGTCTTTGTGGCGGGGGCAGGCGACATGACGTGCCGCGGGCGGTGCCGGCGCGGCGTCGGGTTCATCCTGCGGCGGCGGCGTCGAGGTACCAGGTCAAGTCGGCGTCGGGGTGGCCGGGGCAGATCGCGGTGATGGGCAGTTCGGGGGTAGCGCCTTCGCAGGCGGCGACGCGGCGGAGGGCGTCGGCCTTGGAGACACCGGCGATGAGGATGTCGATGCGTCGGGCGGCGTTGATGAGCGGGTAGGTCATGGTCATTCGGGGCCGGGGTGCGACGACGCGTTCACCGTCGTTGAAGACGACGAGTCGCCGGGTTTCGACGAGCGCGCCGGTCTGTGGGAACAGCGAGGCGGTGTGGCCGTCGTCGCCCATGCCGAGCAGGACGTGGTCGAGTCGGGGGATGCCGCGGGCGTCGCGGATGGTCAGGGCATCGCGGAGGTCGCGTTCGTAGGCGTGGTCGCCGTCGGGCTGGAGGACGGGCATGGCGTGCTGCTGTTCCGCGGGTGTGGTGACGTGGTCGAGCAGGTTTTCGCGGAGCAGCCGCCAGTTGCTCTTGTCGTGGTGGGCGGGGACGCAGCGATCGTCGACCATCCAGACGTGGGTATCGTGCCAAGGCAGGGCGCGGAAGCGTGGGTCGGTGACGAGCCGGCGGAACAGGCGGACGGGGGTGGACCCGCCGGACAGGGCGAGGTGGAAGGCGCCGCGTCGGGCGGCGCAACGGCCGGCGTGGAGCACGAGGTCCGTGGCGAGGTCATCGACGAGGTCGTCGACGTCGGGGTCGATGACGATGCGGCCCGGCAGGCCGGTCAGGTGCGGTGGGATGTGCATGGTCGGGTTCGGGATTGGGGTGGGGTGCTCAGCGTTGGATGTACTTGGATCGGGAGACTTCGCCCTCGGGGTTGCGCCAATCGCCGTAGACTTCGATGAGGCGATCGGCCTCGGGCGGTCCCCACGACCCGGCGGGGTATTCGGGCAGGCGATCGAGGGGGTGATCGGCCCAGTGGCGGAGGACGGGCTGCACGATGTGCCAGGCGGCCTCGATCTCGTGGCGGTCCTTGAACAGGGCCTGGTCGCCTTCGACGGCGTCGAGCAGGAGGTGGGCGTAGGCCTCGGGGCTTTCGCCGCCGAACTGCTCGGCGAAGTCGAAGTCCATGACGGCCGAGCGGATGGCCATGTCCTGCCCGGGGACCTTGCCCTCGAAGCGCAGGCTGATGCCTTCGTCGGGCTGGACGTTGATGACCAGCCGATTGGGCCGCGGCGGCGAGCAACCCTCGGTCGAGGCGAACAGGCAGTGGGGCGTGGGCTTGAAGGTGATGACGATCTGGGTGAGCTTGCGTCGCATGGCCTTGCCGGTTCGGAGGAAGAACGGCACGTCGCGCCAGCGCCAGTTGTCGACGTGGAGCTTGATCGCGGCGAAGGTGTCGATCTGGCTTTGCGGGTCGACGCCGGGCTCATCGCGGTAGGCGGTCAGGGCGTCGCCGTCGATCTCGCCGGGGGCGTACTGGGCGCGGACGGCGAGGTCGGGCACGCGGGCGGGATCGATCGGGCGGACGGCCTGGAGGACCTTGCGCTGCTCGACGCGGAGGTCGGCGGCGCGGGTGGAGTTGGGCGGCTCCATGGCGACCATCGCCATGACCTGAAGCAGGTGAGACTGGATCATGTCGCGCATGGCGCCGGCCTGCTCGTAGAAGCCGCCGCGGCCCTCCACGCCCACCGTCTCGGTGGCGGTGATCTGGACGTGGTCGACGTACTGGCGATTCCACAGCGGCTCCCAGATGGCGTTGGCGAAGCGGAACACCAGCAGGTTCTGCACGGTCTGCTTGCCCAGGTAATGGTCGATGCGGTAGATCGACTCTTCCTCGAAGACCCGGCCGAGCACGCGGTTGAGGTGCGCCGCCGACTCGATATCGTGGCCGAACGGCTTCTCGACGATGATCCGCTGCCACGGGGCGCGGTCGCGGTTGATCGAGCACCACCGCTTGCCCTCGGTGACCAGACCGGCGGCGCCGATGTTGACGATGATCGGCTCGTACAGGTGCGGGGCCACGGAGAGGTAGAACAGCACGTTGTCGCGGGTGTTGTGCTCGGCGCTGAGCGTCGCCAGCCGCGCCGAGATCGCGCCGAACGCCTCGGGCTGGGTGGCGTCGGCCGGTTCGTAGTGCAGCCGGCCGCGGAACCGCTGCCAGGAGTCCGGCGTGAAGTGCGGGTCCTTGCGGCACCACGGCTCCATCTGATCGCGGAACTGCTCGTCGGTCATGGGTGAGCGCGAGACGCCGACGACGCCGCAGTCGGCCGGCAACTCGCCGCGACGGCACAGGTCGTACAGCGCCGGCACGAGCTTGCGCTTCGTCAGGTCGCCCGACGCGCCAAAGATCACGATCAGGCAGGGGTCGGCGGGGTCGTGGTTCATGAGCGTATCCTAGAGGTCGCCGGCGTCCGGGCACCATGCCGGCGCGGTCGCCGGGGCGGGCCCGCCCTCGCCGGGGTAGCCGGGGCTAGGGGATCAGCACGAGCTTGCCGATGTGCCTGGCCTTTTCCATCTCGGCGTGGGCGTGCTGCACGTCGCGGAGGTTGAAGGTGTCGGCGACGGGGAGCTTATACCGGCCGTCGGCGATGCGGTCGAGCACGTGCTGGTAGCCCTGGGCGAGCGGCTCGCCGCCGTGCATCGCCAGTTCCGTCAGCGCCCACCCGCGGACCGACGCGAACAACCGGATCAGCGGCGACAGGTCGACCGTGCCGGTCTGGCCCAACAGCCCGTAGACCCACAGCGTCCCGCCGCGGCCGAGCAGCCGGATCTCGCTGTTGACGAACGCCCCGGCGCCGACGGGGTCGAAGATCACGTCGCAGCGCCGGTCGCCGGTGATCTGTTTGACCCGGTCCCACCAGGGCTGGGCCGGTTCGTCGGCGAGCCCGCGATCGCTTGTGACGACGATGTGGTCGAACATCGCCTCGGGCATCTGCCGGAGCCGATCGACCTTGTCGGGGCTGGTGGTGGTGCCGATCGCGGTGGCGCCGATGTCCTTGCAGAGCTGGGCGGCGGCGAGGCCGACGCTGCTGCTGGCGGCGGGGATGAGCACGTTCTGGCCCGGCTGGAGGTTCTGCTTCCAGACGAGGCAGCCCCAGGCGGTGAGGTAGGCCAGCCACAGCGCGCCCAGGCATTGGTCGGGGATGCCGTCGGGCGCGAGCACGAGCTTGTCGGCGGTGGTGAGGTAGTGCGACTGGTAGGTGCCTTCGCCGCCGAGCGCGCGGCGGGGGGCGTCGAGGGCGAGGATCACGCGGTCGCCGGGTCGCAGCGGGGTGACGTCCGGGCCGACCGCCTCGACCACGCCGCCGCCTTCGAGTCCGGGGACGAACGGCGGGTCGCCCGAGGCGATCTTGTACTCGCCTCGGCGTGCCATCAGCTCGGCGTGGTTCATCCCGATGCTGGTCATCCGCACGAGCACCTGGCCCGGGCCGGGCTCGGGCGTCTGGGCCTCGGTGACCGTGAGGTTCTCGACGGGTCCGAATTCATTGACGACGATCTTGTACATGCGCGAGGCTTTCTGTCGTTGGGGGGCGTGGCGCGAGCCGCATGATAAGGCCCCCAACCGCCGGTTGTCATGGCACGGCCAACCGCTACAATTTCCCGTTCCACGCGGCGACGCCCCTATCGTCTAGCCTGGCCCAGGACACCACCCTTTCACGGTGGAGACACGGGTTCAAATCCCGTTGGGGGTATTGCCTCCACGGCCGGCATGGCCATGGGGGCCATCCGCAGATGCAAATTCGAGCTTCGAGCAACGAGCTATTCATGGATGAAGATCGCATCCAACGGATCGTCGCGCTCGACCGGGCGCACGTGTGGCACCCGTTCACGCCGATGCGGCAGTGGCGTGAGCACGACCCGCCGGTGATCGTCGCCGGCGAGGGCGATTGTCTGATCGACGCCCGTGGCCGCCGCTACCTCGACGGCGTCGGTTCGCTGTGGTGCAACGTGCACGGGCACCGGGTGCCGGCGATCGACCACGCCATCCGCGACCAGCTCGACCGGATCGCGCACTCGACGCTGCTGGGGCTGGTGAACGTGCCGTCGGCGGAGCTGGCCGGGCGACTCGCCGCCATCGCGCCCGGCGGGCTGAGCAAGGTCTTCTACTCCGACGCCGGCGCGACCGCGACGGAGGTCGCGTTCAAGATGGCCGTCGGGCACTGGCATCACCGCGGCCAGCCGCAACGCAACCGCTTCGTCGCGCTCGAAGGGGCGTACCACGGCGACACGACCGGCGCGATGAGCATCGGCTACAGCGACCTGTTCCACCGCCCGTTCCAGTCGATGGTCTTCCACACCGAGTTCATCCCGCCCCCGGAGCCGCGCCTGGGCGGCCCCGGCGCGGGGCATGACGCCGCCGCCGCCCGCACCTGGCCGCTCGAAGACCCGGCGGTGTGCAACGCCGTGCGGGACGCGGCGCTGGCGGCGCTCGATGCGCGGCTGGCCGAGCTGGGCGAGACCGTCGCGGCGATCGTGGTTGAGCCGCTGGTCCAGGGCGCCGCGGGCATCCGCGTCCAGCCGCCGGGGTACCTGCGGGGCGTGGCGGACCTGTGCCGCAAGCACGGCTCGCTGCTGATCGCCGACGAGGTCGCCACCGGGTTCGGCCGGACCGGCAGGCTGTTCGCCTGCGAGCACGAGGGCGTCGAGCCCGACCTCATGGCGCTGGGCAAGGGGCTCAGCGGCGGGTACCTGCCGCTCGCCGCGACCCTGTGCACCGACGAGATCGCCGAGAGCTTCGAAGGCGAGCTCCACGAGTTCAAGACCCTTTATCACGGCCACACGTTCACGGGCAATCCGCTGGCGTGCGCCGCGGCGCTGGCGTCGATCGACCTGCTGATCGACTCGGGGCTGGTCGAGGCTCTGCCCGGCAAGGCCGAACGCCTCGCACGCGGGCTCGATCCGCTCCGCGACCCCCGGAGGTTCGCGCACGTGCTCGACGTGCGGCAGCGCGGCCTGATGGCCGGGATCGAGATCGGCCCGCCCGGCAGCGGCGGCGGGACATGGCTCTCGGGCGATCCCAGCGGCGGGTCGGAACTCGGCGACTTCGGCGAGACCCCCGACCCCCACGCCCACCGCCCGCGCTGGGCTTACGAGATCTGCGACGCGGCACGATCGCGCGGCGTGATCGTGCGCCCCCTGGGTAACGTGATCGTGCTCATGCCCCCACCGGCCATGAGCGACGCGCACCTCGACGAGTTGGCCGCCGCCGTCGTCGATACAATCGCCGAGCACGCACCGGAGTAGGAGGCAGCGCCAGGAACACCAATCGGGACTTGGCGGCCCATCACTGAGGTACAAGTCGTGAGCAGCAGCTACACCTTCACCCCCGCCACGCGCGAGCAGACCATCGAGCACTGCCACGTCGCCGCCCAGACGTTCGGCGAGGACGCGCAGCGATTCCTCGATGAAGTCGACCAGTACGAACAGCGCAGCATCGAACAGACCGACGTGGTCGCCTGCAACGGGGCGGTCGCCGCGGGCATGTATACGCTGCCGACCGGCCAGTTCTTCGGCGGCAAGGTGATCGCCTGCGCCGCCGTCGCCGGCGTGGCCGTCGCCCCCGAACACCGCGGCCGCGGCGCCGGGCGCGCGCTCATGCTCGGCCACATCCAGCAGTGCCGCCAACGCAACACCCCCGTGAGCGCGCTGTACGCCTCGACCCCCACCTTCTACCGCAAGGTCGGCTACGAGCCGGCCGGCTGGGTCGTCCGCTGGAAGGTCGACCCGGACCATCTCGCGTCGGCGCACGTCGACGGCTGCGACCTTGTCCGCGCCGGCAGGGACGACACGGTCATGCGCGAGGTCTACGCCGCGTGGGCCGCGCGACACAACGGCCCGCTGACGCGCAGCGATGAGTTCTGGGCCCGCCACGTCGACCCGCCCAGGAAGCAGCGCCACATCTACCGCATCGAGTTCGACGGTCAGGCCGAGGGCTACGCCGTGCTGTGCCATGAGCGGCACAACGGTTGCCTGCAGGTCGCCGACCTGGTCGCGCTCACGCCTCGCGCGGTGCGCGGGGCGATGGCCCTGTTGTACCAGCATCGCTCGAACAATCGCGAGGTCCAATGGGTCGGCGCAATGAACGACCCGTTGCGTAAGTGCATCGGCGAGAACGCGGCGCGCGTGCAGCATATCGAGGAATGGCTGCTGCGGCTGTGCGATGTCGAGGCGGCCCTGAGCCAGCGCGGCTACCCGCCCGTCCACGCCGAGCTTCACCTCCACGTGCGCGACGAGACGATGCCCGTCAACGCCGGCCGATACGTCCTGACGTTGCGCGGAGGCGAGCCGACCGTCCAGCGCGGCGGCGGCGGTCGCATCGCCCTGGACGTTCGCGCGCTGACCGCCATCTTCACCGGCCACTGCACCCCCGCCGACATGCAGGCGGCCGACCTGCTCGACGGTCCCGCCGACGACCTGGCCCACCTGGCGCTGGCCTTCACGGGCGAGCCGCCGTTCATGATCGATCAGTTCTGAGCACACCCGCGTCCCGGCGGAACGCTGGTCGTACCGGGGCGGCGTCGCCGCCCGGCTGCCAAACGAATCCCCGCCCCGCACCTGTTCGTACCATGTTCGGTACGCCCGGTGATACACTCCAGTGCTTGCATCGCTCGCAAGGAAGGAGCCTCGCCAGGGATGGCTGACGACACGCCCGTTGCCCGGTTCGTCCACCTGCATCTTCACAGCGAATACTCGTTGCTCGACGGCGCCAACCGCATCGGCGAGCTGATCGATCGCGTGAAGGCGCTGGGCATGGACGCGGTCGCCGTCACCGACCACGGCAACCTCCACGCCGCCGTCGAGTTCTACACCGCCGCGACGAAGGCGGGCGTCAAACCCATCCTCGGCATCGAGGCTTACGTCGCCCCGGACACCGACGGCCGACCCGGCGACCGCCGCGACAAGACCTACACCGGCATCCAGGACGGCGGGTTCCACCTCGTCCTGCTCGCCGAGAACCAGGTCGGCTGGGCCCACCTGCTCAAGCTCAGCTCCGACGCGTTCCTCAACGGCTTCTACTACAAGCCGCGCATGGACAAGCGGACGCTCGCCGAATGGCGCGACGGGCTGATCGCCATCAACGGGCACCTCGGCTCGAGCCTCGCCCATTACCTCACGCAGTACGCCCGCACCAACGACGAAGCGCACTGGCGGGCCGCGATCGCCGAGGCGCAGTGGCACGCGCAGACCTTCGCGCCCGACGACCAGGGCCGACCGCGCTTCTTCGTCGAATTGCAGCGGCACATCGCCGAGCAGGAGGCGATCAACCCGCTGCTGGTCAAGCTGGCGCGGGAGCTGGGCCTGCCGCTGGTCTGCGACAACGACGCCCACTTCCTCCGGGCCGACGACCACGACGCCCACGACTCGCTCATCTGCATCTCCACGGGCAAGATCAAGGACGACCCGGCGCGGATGCACTACCCGACCGACCTGTACGTCAAGAGCCCGCAGGAGATGGCGGACCTGTTCCGCGGCTACGAAGACGGCGCGGGCGACGAGGCGCTGGCGAACACGCGGAAGATCGCCGACCGCTGCAACGTCGAGATCGACTTCAACGCCAACCACGCGCCGGTGGTCAAGGTCGAGCTGGCCGGCGGGGGTCGGGCGGCGTGCACCAACGCCGACGACGCCGGGCGCTTCATCCGTGACTTCTCCTGCGACCACCCCGTCGGGTCGACCGAGTGGTACAAGGCGTTCTGCGGGCGGTTCGAGCTGCATCCGTACGACAGCCGCCACGACCACGATTCGAGCGACGAGCTGAAGGCCGCGTGCGACGGGGCGCTGCGGCTGCTCGCCGAGGCGGGCGCGGTCTGGCGCTACGGGCCCGACGGGATCACCGGCGAGATCCGCGCCCGGCTGGAGCGTGAGCTCAACGTCCTGGCCGACAAGCTCATCAGCGCCTACTTCCTGATCTGCTGGGATTTCGTGAACTTCGCCCGCTCGCAGGGCATCTCCGCCAACGCCCGCGGGTCGGGCGTGGGCACGATGGTCGGCTACTGCCTGGGGCTCTCCAACGCCTGCCCGGTGCACTACGGGCTGCTGTTCGAGCGGTTCACCGACCCCGATCGCTCGGAGTACCCCGACATCGACATCGACATCTGCCAGGACGGTCGCGCCGCCGTGATCGATTACGTGCGGCGCAAGTACGGCCACGTGGCGCAGATCATCACGTTCGGCACGCTCAAGGCCAAGGCGGCGATCCGCGACGTCGGGCGCGTGCTGAACATCCCGCTCGCCGAGGTCGATCGCATCGCCAAGCTTGTGCCCGAGACGTTGAACATCACGCTCGACGAGGCGCTTGAGGCCGAGGCGGACCTGCGCGCCGAGCGCGACGGCAACGCGCAGCATGCCAAGCTGCTGTCGACGGCGCAGCGGCTGGAGGGCATGGCGCGGCACGCGTCGGTGCACGCCGCCGGCGTCGTGCTCGCCACCGAACCGCTGGACAACATCGTCCCGCTCTACCGCGCCGCCGGCAGCGAGGAAACCATCACGCAGTGGGACGGGCCGACCTGCGAGAAGGTCGGGCTGCTCAAGATGGACTTCCTGGGGCTCCGCACGTTGTCGATCATTCAGCGCGCCAAGGACCTGGTCGCGTCGACGCTCGACGCGGCGACGATCCGGGCGACCGTGGGCGGGCCGAGCCCGTCGGCCAACCCGCTCGACCTCGAACGCCTGACCTACGACTCGCAGCAGGTGCTCGACCTGTTCCGGCGCGGGCAGACCAAGGGCATCTTCCAGTTTGAATCCGGGGGCATGCGCGACCTGCTCATGGCGATGAGCCCGGACCGGCTGGAAGACCTGATCGCGGCCAACGCGCTGTACCGCCCCGGGCCGATGGACCTGATCCCCGACTACAACGACCGCAAGCACGGCCGGTCGCCCGTACCCGACCAGCACGAGATCGTCGCGCAGTTCACGGCCGAGACGTACGGCATCATGATCTACCAGGAGCAGGTGATGCAGATCGTCCACGAGCTGGGCGACATCCCGCTCCGCGCCGCGTACACGCTGATCAATGCGATCAGCAAGAAGTAGAAGGACGTCATCGACGCCATCCGCCCTAAGTTCATCGAGGGCGCCAAGGCC
>CAYWKS010000003.1:0-171708 GCA_964458935.1 uncultured Planctomycetaceae bacterium | reverse complement strand
GGCGGCGTTGGACTGGAGCGACGCCACCGAAGGCGACCCGCGCGTCGGGCTGTGGTCGACACTATGGGGTCGCAGTTGGTCGCTGCTGCAGATCGGGCTCGATCGACTGGCGCCGCGGCAGCTCATCCGGCTGAACAAGTACTCCCGTGGCCAGTTGGCTGCGCGCTGGGCCGAGCAGGGCTGGACGCCGACCGATCGCATCGTCGTCCATGGCGACCGCGTGTACGCCAAGACGGCGGAAACGGTCATCGCGCTCGATCGCGCATCGGGCCGCCAGGTCTGGACGACCACGATGGTGCGGACGATCGCGGGGTTGGACGACCGCACGGGCTCCGCCGCGGCGAGCTCCGAGCCTCAGACCATCGAGCAGATGGTGATGTTCGCCGACGAGCTGGGCCGGGACATGACCGTCTCGGGCGATCGGCTGTACCACGTGGCTTCGAACTCGTTTCTCGACTCGGGCCGCCGGCACGTCGTGATCGTGCGGAATCAAGCGGTGCAGGTCCGCTCAGACGGCGGCAATCGACTGGAAGCCATCGATGCGCGGACCGGTCAAACGCTCTGGCGTTCGTCGCTGGGCGACGTCGACGGCAGCGCGCACGACCCGACGGTGAAGCATCTTGCCGCGCCGGCACGATTCCTCGCCGCGCCCGTGGAGTCAGGCCAGGTGCTGCTGTCCGTCGCGGAGGTGCTGGACGATTTGTACCTGATCGCCCTGGACCCGGAGACCGGCGAGGAGCGCTGGCGGTCGTTCCTGTGCGCGCAGGCGCCCGACGCCGTCCCGACCGCGCCGGCGGCCTTGCGTTTGCACGACCAGACGCTCTACATCGTGACCGGCAGGGGCATCGTGATCGCGGCCGATCCGACTGACGGCCGGTTGAACTGGGCGCGGCGGTACGAGTCGCGTGCCCGCCGAACGGAGGGTCTGAGGCTGGCCGGGGATCAGGTGGTCCTGCCGATCGACGCGATGCCCTGGCGTCGGAGCCGACTGTTCATCACCGGCGGCAAGCTGGTCGCGGTCGCCGCGGACAGCGGCGGCGTGCGCTTGCTGGACGCGGCGACCGGCGAGTTGGTCCGCACGGTCGCCAACGATGCCGAAGCACGCGGGTGCGACCAGGCGCTGGGCATCCACGAAGGCGCTTTGATCGTCGGCGGTTCCGAGGAACTGGCGGCTTACAACCTGGCCGATGGGTCGGTGCGGTGGCGTGCGCCGCTGAGCACGGCGATGTCCAGCCGGGCGACGGGCCAGGCGTGCCTGACCGAAGACGCGGCGTACGCGCCGGTGGGGCGGACGCTGGTGCGGGTCGACCTGCGCACGGGCAAGCGGACGCGCGTCTGGACGCCGCTGTCGTCATCATCGGCGCCGCTGGGCAACTTGAGCAGCGACGGGCAGATACTGGTGTCGGCGGGCCTGGCGGAAGTCCGCGCCGTCGCGGGTGTGGGTCAGCACCGCGCGATCCTGTCGCGGCGTGTGGCGGCCGGCGATACCGCGGCCCTGGGCGAACGGTCGCGACTGGCGCTGGCGCGCGGTCGCGCGGACGAGGCCCTCGCCGACCTCAGGCAAGTCGTCGAGACCGCCGAGCCCGGCGATACGCGCGACGAAGCGCGGCGGGTGTTGATGACCGTGCTGCTCGACCAGGCGCAGCGCCAACCCGATCAAGCCGAAGCGCTCGTCGCCGAGGCCGAGCGGCACGCTCAGTCGGCGGCCGAACGGGCCCGCGTCCGTCTGGCGCAGGCGCGCAACGAGCGGCGGGCCGGCCGCACCCGCGCCGCCGCCGAGGTTTATCGAACGCTCGTCGAAGACCCCGCGGCGGCGGAGGTGGTGCCCATGGATGGGGCGGGGTGGTCCGCATCGGCGTCGGCGGTCGCCGCCGCGGCCCTGCGCGACCTGACCGGCGAGACCGGGCCGACGGCGGACGCGGTCGAGCGCGGCGCGGCGCGGCTGGCCGAGATCGCCGTCATGCCGCCGGGCCGTGACAAGCTCCTGCGGTTGCAGACGCTGATGGCGGGCTATCCGCAGACCCCCGCGGCGCGACAGGCCGCCGCGGCGGTGGCCGCGATCGCCGCGGACCGCGGTGTCCGACGATTCGCGCTGGCCGAGGCGATCCTGCACAACGCGCCCGACGCCGGGGCGCTGATCCGGCAGGCGATGGAACAACGCGGCTGGCCCGACGCCGCCGCGCCGGATGCCGATGCACGGCCGGACGACACGGGCGCCGCCCAGCGCATGGACGCACCGCCGCTGCGGTGCATCTGGTCCCCGCGGTACAAGACGGAGATGCCGATACGGCTGCACGACGGCGGGGCGCTGGATCACACGCCCTTGCTCCGGCAGCGGCTGTACACGTATTACCCTCAGACCGGGCAACTGCTCTGCCGCGACCCGCGGACACGCGCGGCGGCCGATCCGCGGACGGGCGAGCCCTGGCCGGCGCTGCGACTGCCGCCGGACAGCGACGAGGCGCGCAAGCCCAGCGAGCGCGGGCCGGTCATGGTCGGCGGGTGCAGCGGGCACATGCTCGTGGTCCGCACGCCCGGCCACGTGATCGCCGCGGACCTGGCCGATCCCCAGCTCGAAGCGATCTGGCAGCACGCCGCGCCGCCGCTCGCCGCGTACCCCGACGCCGTCCGGCCCCATCGGCGGGTCGGGCTGTACAACGCCATGGCGGTCGGGCGGGATGTGCTGATCGAGCACCTGTGGGACGAGCAGGACAGCGGCCACATGGTCCGTTGCGTGGAACTGGTCGGCGGCACGGAGTTGTGGCGGCGCGGGTTCCCCGGACGCAACGTGGCGGGCGTGGCCGTGGTTGACGGCCGCGCCGTCGTCGCCCTCGACGAGGGCAAGCGGCTGTGGATCGGCGAACGGCGGACCGGCCGCCGCCTCCACGAAGCCGCGCTGCCCAGCATGCGGGCGGAGAACCTGACGGCCTGGTCCGATCGCGGCCTGTTGTACGCGGACGCGGCACGGCTGCATTATCAGCCGGTCGAGCCGGCCGGCCGGCGCTGGTCGGCGCCGCTCCCGGGCGGAGAGCTGGGGCAACTGGGCGCGGTCGGGTCGGGTTACGCGGTGAGCATTGCCAGCGATGGCGAGCTGACGGCGTGGGACCTGCGCGGCGGGCAGATGATGTGGACCCGCGAGTCGCCGCCAGTTGTCCGGGCGGTCGACGCGGCGCTGTCCGACGACGGCGAGCGCCTCGCGGTGGTCGGCCGCGGGCGCAACGGCGAGTGGGGCGCTTCCGTGCTGGAGGCCGGTTCGGGCGAAACCGTGGTCGACATGCGGTGGTCGCGTCTTGTGCAGCACTGGACGGAGGCGAAGACCGTGCTCCGCGCCGGCCGGTTCGTGCCCGTGTATGGGCGCGACCGTCGCCAGGCCGGGCTCGGCCACATGCGTTTCGCGCAGCGGTCCGACGGGTCGATGGCGGATGCTTTGACGATCAGCGAGTTGGGCAAGGGCGAGCGGCTGCCCCGGTCGGTCGCGCCCCCATTGGTCCGGGCGGGCGTGTTGATCGCGCCGACGAGCGAAGGGATGTATGGTTTCGCGCGGGGCGAGGCATCCGCCATGTCCGCCGACGTCGATGACGCGGGGGCAGCGACCGCCATGTCGGCCTCGGAGGCCGGAGGCACGCTGAGGCTGCTCGACGTTGCGGGGCCCCGGCTCCAGGTGAATGTTCACGAGTTGCGATGGAACGGCGTCCCGGCGTCGGCGGCTCAGCGCCAAGCCATGCAGCGCATGGTCGAGCAGCAGATGCGGGGTATGCTGGAGGCCCAGCCCGCTGGGGTGGGGGTGCCGGTCCGCGAGGAAAACGATCCGCCGACCGCGGCGGTTGAGCAGGAGTAACCGTCAAGCTTGCCGAACTGGATGTACGAGCTTCTGGGCGTTGACGCATCGGCCGTGCCGGATGGCGCGACGACGCGGCTGGCGTTCACTCACGGCGTCACGTCATGGTGGGTGTTCGTGCTGCTGGCGATCGTGGCGGCGTTGATCGCCGGGGTGGTGATGATGTATCGGTCGGAGCGGGTGACGCTCCCGCCGGGCCGTCGATACGCGCTGGCGGCGATCCGCAGCGCCGTGCTGCTGCTTGTCGTGGTGGTGATGCTGGGGCCGGCGCTGGCCGTGGCGACCCACCGCACCATCGAGCCGTACGTGCTCGTGCTCGTCGACGAGTCGATGTCCATGTCGATCCGCGACCAGTACCGGGTGGACGCGGCGGCGGAGCGGGCGGCGGCGGTGATGAACACCGATGTGGCGGCGGTTCAGGCCGACGCACCCACACGCGCCGAGCTGGTCAACACCCTGCTCGCCGCGGAGGGGGGCCGCTGGCTCGACGATCTGACCCAGCGGGGCAAGGTGCGGGTCTTCAGCTTCGGCCGGTCGGTCCAGGTCCGCCAGACACTCGCGGGCGTGCGCGACAATGGCGACCGCGGCGCGGCCGCGCCGTCGCCCGACGACCCGCCGAGCCTTCCCGCGGGTCCGCCCATCCCGCCGATCGAGCCGACGGGCGACGCGACCAACCTCGCCCGGGCGATCGACGAGGCCATGCGCTCGGTCGCCGGCAACCCCGTCGCGGGCATCGTGATCATCAGCGACGGCCGCAACACCGAGGGCGACGACCCGTTGTCCGCCGCGGAGCAGGCGGCCGCGATAAACGTGCCGATCTACACCGTCGGCGTGGGCGAGGCGGTCGATCCGCGCAACATCCGCGTCGCCGAGCTCTGGGCCCCGGACAGCGTCTTCCGGGAGGACCCGTTCCTGGTGCAATCGCGGATCGCCGCCGACGGCTACGCCGGCCGCAGCATCGACGCCGAACTGCTCGCCCAGCGCGTCGAGTCGGACGGGACGCTCGGGCCCGAGCGGTTGCTGGCGACCCAGACGATCGCCCTGACCGACGCCGCCCAGCGGATCGAGTTCGAGCATCGTCCCGACGACAGCGGCGAGTTCATCCTGACGGTGCGGACCGCCGTGCTCGACGACGAGGTGATCGACAGCGACAACGCGCGGCAGACCCCGCTGACCGTCCTGTCGAACAAGGCCCGGGTGCTGCTGATCGCCGGCGCGCCGTCGTGGGAGTTCCGGATGGTCTCCACGCTGTTCATGCGCGACAAGACCATTGACGTGAGTTGCTGGCTCCAGACGCTCGACGCGGACATGCGGCAATCGGGCAACACGGCCATCGAGCGTCTGCCGTCGACGCCGCAGGAGCTGTTCGCGTACGACCTGGTGATCTTCATGGACCCCGACCCGTCGGAGTTCAACGAGGCGTGGATCGAAACGCTGGGCCGCTTCCTCGGCGAACACGCCGGCGGGGTGATGTGGGTCGCGGGGCCCAAGTACACCGCCGACTTCTTCCGCCAGGCGCGGACGAGCGCGATGACGAAGCTGTTGCCGGTCCGCGTGGGGCAGTTAAGCATGATCGACGTGGAGTCGCTGATGACCACGCACAGCCAGTCGTGGCCGTTGAAGCTCACCGCCGCCGGGACCGACCACGTGATGATGCGGCTGGACAAGGACCCGCAGATGAACCGCCGCATGTGGCAGGCCATGCCCGGGGTGTACTGGTCGTTCCCGGCTCGTTCGGCGGTCCCGGGGGCGGGCGTGCTGGTCGAGCACGTGGACCCGCGCTTGCGGACGCGCGAGGGTCCGCGGCCGCTGCTCGTCGCCGGGCAGTACGGCCCCGGCCGCACCGTTTATATGGGGTTCAGCGGCACGTGGCGCTGGCGGAAGCTCGGTGAGAACTACTTCGATCGCTTCTGGGTCCAGGCCGTCCGCTACCTCGTCGAAGGCCGCCTGCTCGGTGAGCAGAAGCGGGGTCGCATCGCGCTCGACCGCGAGGTGTACCCGATCGGTTCGCGGGTGCAGGTATCGGCCCGGCTGTACGACGCCGACTACCAGCCGCTCGACGCGGCGGCGGTGCCGGCCGAGTGGCGCGGGCCCGCCGGCTCGGGGCGAACCTTCGAACTCAAGGCCGTGCCCAATCAGCCCGGCCGCTTCGAGGCGAGCACGGTCGCCGGCCGCATCGGGCTCAACGAGATCGTCGTCAACCTCGACGCCGAACCCGGCGGCGAGACGGTCCGCATCGCCCGTCAGTTCCGGGTCGAAGCGCCGCAGATCGAGCTGGCCGACCCGCGCCTCGACCGCGGCCTGCTCGCCGACCTCGCCGCGGCCGCCGGGGGCGACTACTTCGACATCGATCAGGCGCACGCGATCGCCGGCCGCATCCCGTCCCGCACGCAGTCGCTCGTCGTCGCTGGCAAGCCCGTCGAGTTATGGGACACCAGCCGGCTGCTGATCCTGCTGGTCACGCTGCTCACCGTGGAGTGGGCGCTCCGCAAGCGATGGAAGATGATGTGACATGACCGACCACACGAACATCCAGTCGCTGCGCAGCAAGCTCGCCGCGGTCCGCGCCGCGGTGATCTGCTGGCTGGCGGTCGACGGGCTGGCCTGGCTGACCAGCGGGATCGCCGCGATGGTCGTGGTCTCACTGGCCGTGGATCGGTACTTCCGCATGGATCAGCCGCAGCGCCGCGTCATGCTGGTGTTGATGCTCGTGGGGCTGGCGGCGCTGGGGGTGGCGATCTATCGCCGGGTCATCCGCCCGCTCGCCGGGTCCGTGGGCGACCGCGTGCTTTCCATGCAGATCGAGCGGCGGCACCCGGAGCTGGGCGACGCGCTGGTGACGGCCGTCGAGCTGTCGGACCTGGTACACGCGCGGCGGCAGCACGCCTCACCGGCGCTGACCCGCGCGGCGATCGACCACGGCATCCGCCGCGTCGCCGACATGCGCTTCCTCGACGTGGTCGACTTCGGCACCATGGCCCGCAAGGCCGCGGTCGTTTTCCTGGCGGTCGGGTCGGTGGTGGGCGCTTGCCTGTTCGCGCCGGACGTGATGGGCCTGTGGGCGCGGCGGAACCTGCTGATCGCCGACGTCGCCTGGCCGCAACGCACGCATCTGCACCTCGTCGGGCTCAACGATGCCGGCGAACTGGTGGTGCCGCGCGGCGACGACCTGGAACTCCGCGCGGTCGCCGACCCCAACGGCGTGGTGCCCGCGGTCGTGCACCTCGACCACGCCCCGGCTCGCGGCCGCCGCCACACCGAGTCGATGCGCAACGTCGGCTCCAACGCCTTCGTCTCGACCTTCCCCAACGTGCTCGACGCGTTCGCCGGTCGATTGCGGGTTCGCGGCGGCGACGCGGTCAGCCCGTGGCACGAGGTGCGGCTGGTCAACCGCCCGGCGGTCGAACAGTTGACGCTCAGGGTCGAACCGCCCGCGTACACCGATCAGCCGCCGAGCGAGCTGCCCGCGGGCCAGGGCGCCTACCCCGTGCTCGCCGGCTCCACGCTCCGCGTGCTGGGCACGACCAACAACCCCATCGCCGAGGCGCGGCTGACCCACGGCAGCGCCACGCTCAAGCCGCTCGCCGTCGACCCCAACGATCCACGCCGCGTTCACGCCACGCTCGATCCCAACGAGTTGGACAACGGCTCGTTCGGGATCGTGCTGTTCGATCGTTCGGGCCTGCGGTCACGGCGGCCGGCGCGATTCACCCTCCGGATCGACGCGGATCAGACGCCCCAGGTGCGTGCCCGGCTCGAAGGGGTGGGCGACATGGTGACGACCGACGCGAGGTTGCCGCTGGCGGTGCGGCTTCGCGACGACTACGCCATTGTCAACGCCGGGCTGACCTACGAGTTGGCCGCGGCCGCCGGCGATGACGCCGACCCCAACGGCGGCACGACGCGCTCCGAGCCGGTCACCCTGCAACTCGACGCGATCGACGCCGAACTGCCCGGTCGCGACTTCGACTGGTTCGAGCACGTCTTCGACCTGCGGGGGCGCGAGCTGCCGACCGACGCGCACCTTAACTTCGTCATCGAGGCGACGGACAACGACACGGTGAGCGGCCCGAAGACCGGCCGGTCCATCACGTTCGCCGTCAAGATCGTGACCGAGCGGGAGTTCCGCGGGGAGCTGCTGCGTCTGGAGACCGAGCAGCGGTTGGAGTTCGAACGCCTGCGCAAGGACCAGCGGCAGGTGCTGGTTGAGACCCGCGCCCTGGCCGCGGAACTGCCCGACGCCGAGCGGCTCGCGCCCGACCAGCGGGCGGCGCTCGACGGCCTGGAGAAGTCACAGCGGCTGCTGGTCGGTCGATGCGAGCAGGTCGGCGTGCAGTTCCGCCGCATCCTCGATCAGGTCATCAACAACCGCGTCGAGCGTGAAGGCGGGCCGATGCGCACGCGCCTGCGCGACGGCATCGTCGAGCCGGTGTTGGCCCTGGCGTCCAGCGGGATCCCCAGCGCGGCCGACGCGCTCGACGCGGCCACGGTCGCCCAGGCAACCGCGGCCGACCGCCGCGGCCGGCTCGCCGACGCCGCGGCGCAGCAGGCCGCGATCCTCGAACGCATGGATGCCATCCTCGCCGCCATGGTCAAGATGGAAGGCTTCCAGGAAGCGGTGAACCTGCTGCGGGAGATACTCAACGAGCAGCAGACGATCCGGGAGCAGACCGCCGAGGAACTGGAGAAGCAGATCGAGTCGATTTTCGAGGATTAATCGGCGTTCGACGAACACCGCGTGGCGTTCGAGCGTCGGCCTACAATGACCGCGTCGCAACGGAGTGGATCGATGCGAATCGCGCGACAGATCGGATGGATCTTGGTGATGCTCGGCGCCGGGGCTGCCGTGTCCCCGGGCCAGGCCCCCGACACCGACGGGGCGGAGACGGCGCTGGGCGTACGGCAGGAACACATCGCCCGGCTCATCGCCGACATGGAAGAGCGGTTCGCGCGGTTGACCGATCGGCTGGCCGACGCCGAGCCCGATCAGGCGGCGCGTCTCGCCGAAGCGCTCGAACGCGCCAAGCAGGACATGCTCCGCCGCCGCATGGCCGACATCGCCGCCGAGTTGAACGCCGGCGACCTCGAGGCCGCCCGCACGCAGCAGGACCAGGTCATCGGCCGCCTCGAACGGCTGATCGCGCTGCTCACGGACACCGATCGCGATGATGAACTGCCCGACGAGGTCGAGCGCCTCGAATCGCTCAGCCGCCAGATCGGCCGGCTCATCGAGGATCAGGCGCGGCTGAAGGACCAGACGCGTGATGCGGCCGACCCGCGGGCGGCCCGCGAAGCGCTCGAAGCACGCATCGCCGCGGTGAAGCAGATGATCGCGGCCCAGCAGGAGTTGCGCATCGCGACCGGGGACGCGCGGCGGCGCGGCCCGCACGTGCTGACGCCCCTGTCGGACCCGCAAGCCAAGCTGCAGCGCCAGACCGAGCAGCTCGCCGAAGGCCGGCCACCGACCCAGCCGGACGATCCGACTACCGACGATGGTGAGCCCGACGCCGCATCGCCCGGATCGCCGAGCGGGGCCGACACCCAGGCCGGATCGTCGTCTGAGTCCGGCCGCCAGCCGCTCGAGCAAGCCGCCGCCAGTCAGTCCGAGGCCGCTCAGCGTCTTGCCGAGGGTCGTGGCCAGGCGGCCGACCAAGCGCAGCGCGACGCGGTGGAGAAGCTGCAGGAGGCGCTGGAGGAACTCGAGCGTGATCGCAGCCGCATCGCCCGCCTGGGGCCCGAGCAGATGGACAAGCTCGCCGATGCGCAGGAGGACCTGGCCCGACGGGCCGGCGAGGTGTCCGACCAAATGAATCAGGCCGGCGAGTCCGGGTCCCAGGGCCAACAAGGCCAGCAAGGTCAACAGGGCCAGCCGGGTCAACAGGGCCAACAGGGCCAACAGGGCCAACAGGGCCAGCAGGGCTCCCCGCAGCCCGGCCAGCCCCAGGTCCAGCAGGCCCAGCAACACATGCGCCAGGCATCAGACCAGATGCGTGACCAAGAGGCCGACCGCGCCCAACAGGAACAGGCCGACGCCCTGGAGGAGCTGCGCCAAGCCCGGGACGACGTCGAGGAGCGGCTACGCCAGCTTCGCGAGAAGATGCAGCAGGAGGTCCTGGCGAACCTCGAGATGCGGTTCCGCGAGATGCTCGCGCGCCAGGAACCGATCACCGCGGCCACGGCGGCGCTGCACGAGCAGCGCCAGGCGCGTGGGGACGATGCGGCCTTGAGCCGACCGGAACAGTTGCGCATCGCCCGGTGGGCCGCCGAAGAGGCCGAGCTGGCGCTCGCGGCCGAGCGGGCGCTGACGGTCATTCGCGAGGATGGCACGACCGTGGTCTTCCCTCAGATCGTCCGGCAACTCGCCGAGGACTTCCAGACGGCCGATCGCATGCTGGCCGAGCGCAACACCGGCGCCTACACGCAGGAAGTTCAGCATGAGATCGAGCTGACGCTGCAACAGTTGATTGCGGCGTTGGAGCGGGCGCAGCAGCTCGCCGAGGCCAAGGGGGCCTCCCAGGGCCAGGCCGCGCCGCCCCAGGAACTACCGCCGCTCGTGCCCGGCAGCGCGGAGTTGAAGCTGCTCAAGTCGGCGCAGCTCCGCGTGAACAGCCGCACCCGCGCCCTGGACGAGTCGCGGCCGGATGCCGCGGCGCCCGACGCGCTCCATCGCGAGACGCGCCACCTCGCCGACCGCCAGGATCAGGTCCGCGAGATGGCCGAGCAGATGTCCGAGGCCCCGATGTCGATGAGGATTGCCCCATGAGACACCCATTCACGATCGCCGTCATGCTGATCATCGCCTCGGCGGCGCGGGCCGAGCCGACCGAAGCGTTTGCCCGACCCGCGGCGGCCGACGTCGCCCAGCGTTTCATCGAGGCGATCGAGGCGGACACCCAAGCCGACCCCGGCGCCCGGCAGCGGGCGCTGGCGGTGATGGCCGACACCGAGAAGGACCCCCGCAGCCTGCAGGTCGCCATGACCGATGCGGTGATCGCGCTTCACCCGGCTTTCGGCGAAGCGATGCAGCGGATGGGCGATGAATCGCTCGACGCGGCGATCGCGGCGCTCAAGCCGCTCGCCCAGGCCGACGACCCGTACCTCTCGGCCCACGCGCGCTATTTCCTGGCGCGCGCCTTTTCAATGCAGCAGCGTTACGAGTTGGCCCTGCCGCTGGCTCAGGAGCTCGTGTCCAGCCAGCCCGGCCGGACGCTCTACCTCGGCGAGGCGCTGTTCCTGCTCGGGGCGGCGCAGGAGCACACGCTCCAGCGCGACCAGGCGATCGAAACGCTGCAGATGTTCGTCCGGGCGTACCCCGATGCGCCCGAGCGGCTGTGGGTCGGCGCCCGGCACCTGCTCGATGAGCTGCGGTACATGGAGCCGGGCACCATCGCCGACGTCAGCGACCGTATGGACTACTCGCGGCGCCGGCTCGAGATCGAGCAGACCGGCCGGCAGACCCAGTCCGAGCAGCAGCAGATCATCGCCATCCTCGACAAGCTGATCGAGCAAACCGAAAACCAAGAGAATGAGCAGAAGGGCGGCGGCCAGGGCCACGGCCAGGGCATGGGTCAGCCGATGCCGGCGCCGGGCGGCGGCGCCGCCGGCAGCCAGATGTCCGATTCGCCGGCCAGCCAGTCCGCGGCCCCGGCCGGCCAGTCCGACATGGGCGCGCTGCACCGCGTCACCCGCGGCGATGAGAGTGACCTGTGGGGCGAGGCCCGCCAACGCGAACGCGAGCAGGTCCTCAACGCCATCAAGGCGCGCTACCCCGACCGCTACCGCGACCTGGTCGAACAGTACTATCGCTCCATGCAGGATGACGACCCATGATCCGTCGGGCCTCGTGGTTCATGTTGGTCGTGGTCGGCATACCCGCGGTCGCGGCGGGCGGCGACACCGTTGAGTTGATCGACGGCACCCGCTGGACCGACCGCGCCATCGCGCGGATCATACCCGGCGCGGGCCTGGCGTTCGAACAAGGCGACAGCGCCACCCCGCTCGAACAGGTCCGCCGGATCGAGCGCGACGTGCCCGAACTGGTGGTGCCGCTGCGCGCGGCGCGGCTGTTCCTCACCGATGGGTCGGTGCTGGTGGCCGAGTCGCTGACGATCAACGACGGCCGCGTCACGTTTGACGCGATCGTGGGCGACCGGGTCCGCTGGCCGCTGGACTCGGTACGCGCGATCACGCTGAGGCCGCTGAGCGTCGACGAGCACGGTCGTGCCAAGCCCGAGCCGGCCTTCGCCGAGGCGCTGGCCGACGCCAACGCGGCGGAGGATCGGCTGTTCGTGTTCCGCGACCGCGACCTCACGAGTGTCGGAGGGGCCCTCGCCGGGATGGACGGCGAAGGCGTGCGCTTCATCTGGTCGGATGAATCGCGCCGCGTGGCACTCGACAAGCTGTACGGCCTGACACTGGCGCTGACACGCCCGCCGCGCGCCGATAAGTCCGGCATGTGGCGCGTGACGTTCGCCGACGGCTCGACCCTCTGGGCCACGAGCGTCGCCTTACGTGGGGATGAACTGACCGTGGACCTGGCGCGGCGATCGAGCCTGGTCGTGCCGTGGGATGCGGTGCGGTCGCTCGACCACCGCGGCCGACGCATGGTCTTCCTTTCCGAACTCGAACCGGTGTCGCGCGAGGTCGGGGCGGTGGTCACCTACGCCTGGCCGACGCGGTTCGACACGGCCGTGACCGGCGAGCCGCTGCGATTGAACGGCCGGGTGTACGAGCGCGGCATCGGCATGCACGCCCCGGCGTCCGTGACGTGGGCGCTGGGCCCGGATGCGCGGTTGCTGGTCGCGACGCTCGGGCTCGATGACGCGGCCGCCGACGGCGGGGATTGCGTCTTCGCCGTGGTCGTGGACGGTGAGCGGCGGTTCGAGCGGCGGATCCGGGCCCGCGAGGCGCCCGTGCCGTGTCGCGTCGACTTGCGCGGCGCGCGCCGGTTGACCCTCACCGCCGAAGCCGGCGAGAACCTCGACATCGCCGACCACGCGAACTGGGCTGACGCGAGACTGATCGTTGACGAGGATTGAACCACATATCGGGCGCGTCGCCGCGGCGATGGTCGTGCTGACGCTGGCATGCGGCGCGGCGCGGGGGATGAACCCGCCCGGCATCGCGGACGTCGAACGCCTCGCCGACCGCCGCGCCGACGTCATCGACCGTGTCGACCAGACCGTCGTGCTCGTGTACGGCGAGAACCCGCAGGAGGGCGGCGGCAGCGGCGTGCTCATCGACCCCGCCGGGTTCGCCCTGACCAACTTCCACGTCGTCATGGGCGCCGGCGGCACCGAAGGCTGGGCCGGGCTCGACGACGGCCGGCTGCGGCGCTGGCGGTTGATCGGCGTCGATCCCGGGGGCGACCTCGCCGTCATCCAGCTCCTCGGCGACCAGCCCTACCCCTACGCGCTGATGGGCGACTCCGACGCGGTGGTGGTCGGCCAGGCGGTCATGGCGATGGGCAACCCCTTCGCGGTGAGCCAGGACCAGACCCCGACGGTGACCATGGGCATCGTCTCGGGCACGCACCGCTTCCAGGGCGGCGAAGGCGGGTCCAGCCTGCTCGTCTACGGCGACTGCATCCAGGTCGACACCTCGATCAACCCCGGCAACTCCGGCGGGCCGCTGTTCGACATGAACGGCCGCCTCATCGGCATCAACGGCCGCGCAAGCTTCAGCTTCGTCGAACGGGGCCGCGTCAACGTCGGGCTCGGGTACGCGATCGGGATCAACCAGGCCCGCCGCTTCCTCGGCGACATGCTCGCGACCAAGGTCGCCGAACACGCCACGCTCGACGCGGTCTTCGGCGATCGCGGCGGCAAGGTCGTCTGCACCGAGATCGACTATGGCCGATGCCCCTTGGCCGATCACGGCTTCGAGCTGGGGGATGAGTTGATCGGGCTGGGCGGCCGCCGCATCGACTCGGCGAACGCGGTGCTGAACGTGCTCACGACCGTGCCGGCCGGCTGGCCGGTGCGCGTGGTCTGGCGCAGCCGCGCTGACGGTGCTCAGCAGGAGGCGGTGGTCCGCCTGAACACGCTCGTATACGACAAGCCGCCGTCCGCCGCCGAGCCCCCGCCCGACCCCGGCGACGACGGGAAAGACCAGCGCGCGCCGCAGGCTCGGGGGCGCGTCAACTTCGGCGAGCCCGGCGAGGTCCGCAACGCCACGCTCAACCGCGAGATCGCCCGGCTGCTGCTCCGCCGGGCCGACCCCGATCGCTTCCCCGAGGCCCGTCTGGACAGCCTGGCAAGGCTCGAGCTGCACGGCAGCGACCGCATCGCCGGCGAGCCGACCGTCCGCATCGAGCTCGCTGACGCCAATGACCACGTGCAGCGGGTCTGGCTGGGCCTGGACCCCGCGAGGTCCATCGCGTCGCCGACGGTGGCGCACCACATCGCCGGCCGGGCCACGCCGATGCTTGCCCGCGCGGTCGGTGACAACACGCTCCGCGACGTCCGCGAGGATTCGCTGGGCGACTCGGCGAGCCTGCTGACCCCGGCCGCGCTCGACGCCCGCCGCAAGACCGTGAAGATCATCGGCGCCGGGATCGGCCGGGAGCAGGGCTACGCGACGGGGGTGATCGTCTCGCCGCTGGGCCGCATCCTGACCGCCGAGGGCCTGCCGCTGGCGGCGTCGCGGTTGCGCGTGGTGCTGCCAGACGGGTCGGTGCACCTCGCCGAGGTCGTGCGACGCGATGACGCGATCCAGGCGGCGCTGCTGCAGATCGACGCGATGACCCCGCGGTTCTTCGAGCTCGAAGATAAGCCCACGGCGGCGGTCGGCGATTGGGTCATGGCCGTGGCGAATCCTTTCCAGGTCGCCGAGCTCGCCGAGCCGTTGAGCGTGAACCTGGGCGTGGTCTCGCTGCGTGCGGAACTGGACACCCGCCGACGCGCAACCGACTTCGATGTGCGGTGCCCGATCCTGCTCATCGACGCGATCACGGCCAACCCCGGTTCGCCCGGCGGGGCGCTGGTGACCGTCGATGGACGGCTCGCCGGCATGGTCGGCAAGGTGCTCGAATCCGAGTCCACCAACACGCGACTGAACTACGCGATCCCCAATGACGTGCTCGCCGACTTCGTTGCGGGCCGGCCCACCACGCCGACCGAGCCCGAGGCGGACGACGCCGAGCCCGACGGGGGTCCGGTCGAGTTGGGGATTCGCCTGTTCAAGCTGTCGGGCCGCCGAGCCCCGGCGTATGTCGACCGCGTCGTGGCCGGGTCACCCGCCGACCGGGCCGGCATCCGCCGCGACGACCTGGTGCTGACAGTCAACGACGAGTGGGTTCGGACCGTTGAGGAATACGAGCAGGCGGTCGGCGAGCTCCGCCGCGGTGCTGACGTGCTGCTGGTGGTCAAGCGCGGCCAACAGGTGCTTCGCCTCACCCTCGCCACCGGCGGTGAGGAGGCCGGCCAATGATGATCCGTGTTGCGGGTGGTCTGATCATTGCATCGCTGCTGGCCGTGGGTGCGGCGGCCCCCGCGTCCGCGCAAGCGGATGCCGACGGGCTGCTGCACGCGCCCGATGCCTTCCGCGCCGCGGTCCGTTGCGTGCGCCCGGCCATCGTCACCATCGAAACCGTCGGCGGGGTGAATGTCGCAAGCTCGCCGACACAGCGCGAGAAGATCGGCGGGCTCGCCCGCCCCGGCGAAGGACCGACCACCGGGCTCGTCCTCACCGAGGACGGTTACATCATCACCAGCACGTACAACTTCATCCGCAAGCCGCCCGTCGTGACGGTCACGCTCCACGACGGTTCGCAGCACGTGGCGAAGATGCTCGGCCGCGACATGACGCGGAACCTCACGTTGTTGAAGATCGACCCGCCGGAAGGGCTGACGCCGCCGCGATTCGCCGAGCCCGACGCCTGGCGGGTCGGGCAGTGGGCGATCAGCGTGGGCATGGGCTATGGCGGCGGCGCCCCGGCCGTGTCGGTGGGGATCATCAGCGCGCTCGGGCGGATCGGCGGTCGGGCGGTGCAGACCGACGCCAACCTGAGCCCGGCGAACTACGGCGGCCCGCTGATCGATCTGCACGGGCGGGTGATCGGCGTGTGCGTGCCGCTCACGCCCCGCGGCGACAGCCCCGCTGCCGGCAGCCAGTGGTACGACTCGGGCATCGGGTTCGCCGTCCCCGTCCAGAACCTCCCGCACATCGTCGCCCGGCTCAAGGCCGGCCAGACCCTCCGGCGCGGCTACATCGGCATCGTGCCCGCCCCCGAGCCCGTCGCCGATGGGGGCGTCAAGGTCCAGGTCATCGCGCCCCACAGCCCCTCGTCGCGGGCCGGCCTTGAGCCCGGCGATGTCATCACGCACATCGAAGGCCAGGCGGTCGACACGCCCGGGGCCGTGCTCCGCGTGCTCGGCCGCTACGTCGCCGGCGACACCGTGGATGTGGACGTTCGCCGCGACGAGGCGACCCGCGTCGTCGAACTGACGCTCCGAACCGCGCCGTTCGAGCCGGAAGACGGCGACGCCGATGCGAAAGACCCGCCCGAGCCCGCCGGCGCCGATCCCAACGACGACGGAGCGGCCGGCGGCGAGTGATCGGCCGCAGGCCTGTGCCGCCACGCCGCCCCCGTTCACCACGCGCGAAGCATGCGCAGGTTGTCGCTCGGCGCGATCGGCCGGGCGCTGCGGCGGAGCGTGACCAGCGGCGCGTGAGGCGGGCAGAACGAGCGCATGTGATCGAACCACCCTTCGCCCAGGCCGTTGCTCACCACGGAGATCGTGCGGCCGAGTTGCATGACGCCGCTGGTGAACGACAGGGGCCAGTGCACGTGGTTGTAGATCACCGTCCGCCCCGGCAGGCGGAGCTGGCCCCCATGCGTATGCCCGGCAAACATCACGTCGATGCCCGCGTCCGCCGCGGCCACCAGCCACATCGGCTCGTGCGCCAGCAGCAGGCGGAAGCGATCGCCGTCGTCGTCCGGCTCGTCCAGCATCGCGGCGACCAGGTCCCCACGCCGCGCCCGCGGTGTGTAGTCCAGCCCCAGCAACGTCAGCGGAAGCTGCGGCATCGCCCATGCGCTGTTGCGCAGGCACCGCAGCGGCAGGTCGACAAACGGCTCGCGGAGCCCCTTGTCGTCGTGGTTGCCGAAGCTGGCCACGGTGCCCAGGCGCGGGCGGGCGGCATCGAGGATGCCCCGAACCACCGTCAGCGCCGCCTGTTCGTGGCCGGCGTGATGCATGTAGTCGCCGGTCATGATCAGCAGGTCATACTCCGCCGCGGCCAACTCGGCGCACAGCCGGGCGTGACGCCGCCGCGGCCGCCGCACGTGCAGGTCCGTCAGGTGCACGATCCGCAGGCCCTCCAGCGCGGCCGGCAGCCGATCGCTCGCCAGCTCCACCGGTGTCAGCAGCCGAAACGGCCGCGAGGTCGTCATGGACGGGTTGCCGCACACGTGCGTCGACTTTAGCGTATAATCGATTATGCGGGAATCGCCGTGGCGCGTCCGCCCCACAGGACGCATGCGGAGGCAGCACTGTCAGGAGCCAAGACGATGGCCAAGATGTTCTACTCACTGGAAGAAGCGGCCCAGACGCTGGGCGTGAGCGAAGACCGGGTCAAGGAGATGGCTGGCGACGGCACGCTCCAGCAGTTCCGCGACCGCGACAAGGTCATGTTCAAGGTCGAGCAGGTCGACAAGCTCGCCGGCACCGGGTCCGGCGATGCGGCCGCCCCGACGCCGGCCGATGATACCGGCGGGCCCGTCGATGAGATCGACCTCGCCAGTGCCGTCGAGACCGACCACGACAAGCCCCAGGATCAGCGCAGCGCCTCGGCGACCGGCGTCAGCGTCTTCGAGGCCGACGAGGTCGACACCGCCGACCCCATGGCGCAGACCGTCGTCAGCGACAGCTTCCAGGCCGACGATGATGAGCTGGCCCTGGAGTCGGTCGGCTCGGGTTCGGGGCTGCTCGACCTCACCCGCGAGAGCGACGACACCTCGCTGGGCGCCGAGTTGCTCGAGGAGATCTACCCCGCGGGGGGCTCCGACGCCAAGACCACCGAGGGCGGCAGCGGATTCGAGGGCATCTTCGACGCCGCCGGTGGCGCCGACTCCGGGCCCAGTGCGATCGGCGACGTGGAGGCGGCCGCGCCCGGTGAGACCGTGCCCATGTCCGTCGCCTATGTCGAGCCGAGCGATCCGGGCGGCAGCGGCCTGAGCGCGGGGCTGCTCATCGGCGCCGGCATCGCCATGGTCATCTGCCTGATCGTGATCGCCGGCAGCATGGCCGGCATCATCCCCGGCATCGCCACCACGATCGCCGGGAACATGATGGCTTACGCCGGCGGCCTCGCCGTGCTGACCATCGTGTTCGGCGTGATCGGCATGTTCGTCGGCAAGGCCATGGGCCGCTGAGCCCCGGCCCCCGCGGCCACACCCCGTCCCGCCCCACAACCGCTTGCCCGCCGTCAGGCGTTCGCGCGTGACCGCAGGTTGTCCAGCACGTTCATGAAGTTGATGTAGCTGTCGTACGGCGATTCGTACGGGTTGAAGTACTTGTGTACGTCGCCGTCGGCGAAGTACTTCGTGCACATGTAATAGAAGTGGTCGGACGTGCTCAGCCGGCGCCAGTCTTCCAGCAGCGTCGGGTCGTCGGACGCCTTCACCGGCTGCTCGAGCTTGTACAGTTCGTGCAGCGCGTTGGACTGCATCGCGTTGCCCAGCCACGCCGACAGGTCCCGCTCGGTGTCGGCCCAACTGATCATGTGCGGCACGTCGTACTCGCCGGCCGGTTCGCCGGTCTCCAGGGCTTCGCTGGTTGTCACGAACCGGTTGCCGCCCCGGCGCAGGATCTCGCCCGGCAGCGCCTGCAGGAACTCGAAGATCCCCGTCGATTCCCACTGGTGTTCGCCGAACGTCTCGAAGTCCAGGAAGAGGTTGCACAACTCGGTCTCGCCGTCGATCCGGCTGATCCAGTCGGCGAACTTCTCCGCGGTCAGAGGCCACTCCGGCCAGGCCCGGTTGCTGAACCGGAACGCCACGTCGTCCGACAACCGGTAGTGCTTGAGCAGCAGCTTCACCCGATCGGTGTGAGGCGGCTGGTACAGGTGCGTCGGCGACCGGTCGTCCAGGATCGCGTCGGCCCCCTCGGCGAGGATGCCGTCGAACCGATCCAGGCCCGCCACGTAATACGCCAGGTCATTGTTGTAGATCAGCTCGGTGTTGCGGAACACCCGCGGTGTCTGGTCGAACAGCTCCTCGATCAGGCGGCTGTGCAGCTCAACCTGCTCCCGGAACTCATCCCGGCTGTACAGGAACGCCAGCGAGTGGTGATACGTCTCATTGACGAACTCCACGCAACCGGTTTCCGCCAGCTCCTGCAACAGCTCCAGCACCTCCGGGCAGTAGCGCCGGAGCTGGTCGATGAGCACGCCGGTCACGGAGAAGCTGACCCGGAAATCGGGGTCGTGCCTGCGGACGAGCTGGAGCAGCGCCCGCCCCGCGGGTGCGTAGCACCGCTCGGCGATCTTGCGGAGGATCTCCGCGTTGCGATGGGCGTCGAAGTAAGTCGGCTCGGTATCGAACACGCTATACCGCCGAAGGCGGTGCGGCTGATGCATCTGGAAACTTAAGCACACGCTGGCCATGGCATGGATTCCCGCCCGCGACACCCCCGGCGGTCGCGTCGAACTTCAATCCCGATCAACTGACGCGTTGTATTGTGTTCACCCCGGGCCAAGATGCAACTGTCGTGCCGGGCGTTCGCCTCATTCGACCAGCAGCACGACCACCTTGCCCGGCCCGTGCACGCCGGTCACCAACACGCCTTCGATGTCGGCGGTCTTGCTCGGGCCGGTGATCAGGCACTGCCCCGCCGGCAGGTCGCCGGGCTTGTGCCGCCGCTGGTCGCGCATGTGATCCAGCAGGTCCGGCACGATCTGATCGGCTCGCACGATCGCCACGTGCACCGGCGGCGCGAGCATCAGCCCCCGCCCGCGCGCCGGGGCGCTGCTGTAGATCAGTGACCCGGCCTCGGCGATCGCCCCCGCGACGTCGGTCACGCCCGCGTCCGCATCGAATGATGCGCTCATCTCGCGATCGCCGCGCCATGCCGATCGCTCGATCCCCGCCGCGTCGAGCGCCCGCTCGATCGCCCCCGCTTCGGCCAGATCGCCCAGGGCGCAGACGATGCGTCGGGCGCCCAGCTCGCCGAGCACGTCGACCAGTTGCTGCGGCGCCGTGTCGCCGGTGCACCGCCGCACGTCCATCCCGATCGCGCCGGCCCGCTCGGCAAACCGCGACGGCAGGTCTTCCTCGCCACCGCACGTGCGAACGATCGCGTCGTCCACGTCGGGCGGGGCGGGCGTCGCCGCGCCGGGCGTGCGGCCCAGCGCCTCGCGGACCCGCGCCATGAACTGCTGGCGTGTCGTGGCCCGCGGTGACTCAGCCATCGTTTCCGCCCTCGCGCTGGGACCACCAACTGCGGAAGCTCCGCGACGCCGGCGCCGGCAGGTCGCGTTCGACCGTCCAGCCCCGCATCGGCCCCGGCGGGCCCTTGCGGACGTACCCGTCGCGGTCCGCCCCGGGCCGCAGCATCCGCCGCTGGAACCAACCGCCCAGCTCGTAGCTCCAGCGCCGCTTCAGCGACGCCGCGTAAGCCTTGAACACCAGCCTCTCGGCCCAGCCCACGTGGCCTCGGTCGGTGACCTCGCGCCGCAGCGCGACCAGCAGCCGCGGGATGTCGATCTTCACCGGGCACGCTTCGTAGCACGCCCCGCACAGGCTCGAGGCGTATGGCAGGCCCTTGTAGTTCTGCAGGCCCTTGAACAGCGGCGTGATCAGCGCCCCGATCGGACCGGAGTAGACCGCGCCGTAGCTGTGACCGCTGACCTTGCGGTAGACCGGGCAGGCGTTCAGGCACGCCCCGCAGCGGATGCACCGCAGCGTCGGCCTCATTTCCTCGTCGGCGAGGATGCGGGTCCGGCCGTTGTCCACCAGGATGATGTGCATCTGCTCCGGGCCGTCGCTGTCCGCGGCACGCTTGGGGCCGTTGAGGATGTCGGTGTAGATCGTCAACGGCTGGGCGGTGCTCGACCGGGCGAGCAGCTTCAGCAGCACCGCGGCGTGCTCGTAGGTCGGGACCAGCTTCTCGATGCCGACGAAGGCGACGTGCACCCGCGGGGTCGCGGTGCAGAACGTCGCGTTGCCCTCATTGGTGCAGATCACGATCGACCCGGACTCGGCGACGAGGAAGTTGCCGCCACTGATGCCCAGGTCCGCCTTGCGGTACTTGTCGCGCAGGTGCTCCCGGGCGATCATCGTCAACCGCTCGGGGTCTTCGGTGTATTCGACGCCCAGTTCCCGGACGAACGCCCGCGCCACCGCCTGGCGGTTCTTGTGGATCATCGGGGTGACGATGTGCGACGGGGCATCGTGGTCGATCTGCAGGATGAACTCGCCCAGGTCCGTTTCCAGGGTCTCGATCCCGATCTCCTCCAGGGCCGGAAGCAGGTGCGTCTCCTCCGTGACCATGCTCTTGGACTTCACGCACGCGGTCAGCTTCTCCCGCCGGGCGATGTCGAGGCAGATGGCGTTCGCCTCGGCCGAGTCCGCGGCGTAATGGACGGTCGCGCCGGCGGCCTCGGCGTTGTCGATGAATCGATCGAGGTAATGATCGAGGTGCTCCAGCGTGTGCTGCTTGATCCGCCCACCGAGGTCGCGCAGGTCGTCGTAGCGGTCGCCGAAGGCCTCGTCGAACGCCTTCTTGCGGCCGACGTGCTTCGCCAGCGTCGCCGTCTCGACGGACTGGATCAGCGACGGATCGTGCACGGCGACCTGGGAGCGGCTGTGCATGTCGTAGGGCAGTTGCGGGAAGAGGATGGATTCACCCTCCCGCGTGAGGGTGACCGGCTCGTGCGGCCCCTGCGGCTGGCGTTGCGTGTCCGCGACGGTCATGACTTCTCCATCAGGCCTAAACCTTCGGCGATGATCTCGGCGATGTGCTTGAACCGCAGGCCGGCGTTCTCGCGGTGGGCCGAGCCGGCGATGTTCATCGTGCACCCGCCGTCGTTGCACACCACAACCGGGGCGCCGGTGCCGGCGAGGCATTGCACCTTATCCCGCACCATCGCGCCGGAAACCTCCGGCCACTTCACGGCGAACGTCCCGCCGAACCCGCAGCACTGGTCCAGCCGCTCGGCCTCGCTGTAGCGGATGCCGTCGATCTGTCGGAGCAGGTCGGGCGCCCCGCCGGCGCCGGCGGTCGTGCCGATCCCGCGGAGGTGGCACGAGTAATGGTAGGTGACGTGCCCGTCCCACTTGCAGCCCAGCGACCGCAGGTCCACGTGCAGCACGTTCGTCAGGAAGCCCACGAACTCGTGCGTGTGGTGGATCAGTCGCCTGGCCCGCTCGGCGTAAGCCGGGTCGTCGCCCAGCAGTTGCTCGTAGTAGTCGTGCACCATGGCGCAGCACGAGCCGGACGGCGTGACGACGCAGGCGTAAGGCTCGAACACATCGACCATCCGCCGGGCGAGGCCCCGGGCCTCGTGCTCGAAGCCGGAGTTGAACATCGGCTGCCCGCAGCAGGTCTGCGCCTTGGGGAAGTGCACGGTGCAGCCGAGGTGCTCGAGCACCTTGACGACCGCCATGCCCACCCGCGGGTAGAACGTATCCGTCAGACAGGTCACAAACAGCGCCACGTCCATGCCGCAATGCTATGGCAACACCGCCCGGCCCGCCACCGGGCTTTGCCCATCTGACCCGAATCCGTTATAGGGCACGCACCACACAAGGAGTCCAAGCATGAGCTCATTGTCCTTTGATCTGACCGGAACGACGGCGATGGTGACCGGCGGGACGAGCGGGATCGGCAAGGCGATCTGCCAGGCGCTGCTCGACGCCGGGGCCAACGTGGCGACCGGTTCGCGCACGCCCGAGAAGGTCGAGGCGGCGCAGGCCGACCTCGCCGCGGGCCGCGACCCCGACAGGCTGCTGGTCCATCAGCTCGACGTGGCCGACCCCGGGTCGTTCCAGTCGGCGCTGGACGCGACGACCGAGCGTTTCGGGCGGGTCGACGTGCTGGTCAACAACGCCGGGACGAACCTCAAGAAGCCGACGCTGGACGTTGAGGCCGACGAGCACCGTCGGCTGTTCGACATCAACTACTTTGGCCCGTTCGCGGCGAGCCAGGCGTTCTGCCGCCGGGTGATGGCGCAGAACGAGGCCGCCGCGGGCGCCGCGGCCCCCGAGGACGCGTCCAATCGCATCGGGTCCGAAGGTTTCGGCGGTTGCATCATCAATGTCTGCTCGGTGACCAGCTTTCTGGCGCTGTCGGAGGTGACGACGTACGCGGCGACGAAGGGGGCGCTGCTGGCGCTGACGCGGCAGCTCGCGGTGGAGTGGCCGCGGCTGTACGGGATTCGCGTCAACGCGATCGCGCCGGGGTTTGTGCCGGCCGACCAGAACCGGGCGATCCTCAAGTCCGGCGACCGCGGGCGGCGGATCCTGGAGAACACGCCGCAGCAGCGATTCGGCACGCCCGAGGAGATCGCCGGCGCGGTGGTGTTCCTCGCGTCGCCGGCAGCGCGCTTCGTCAACGGCGAATGCATCAACATCGACGGCGGGTTCATGATCCACGGCGTCAGCGAGGCCGAGCCCCGCGACGACGCGTGACCCGCCGGGCCCGAGCGGCAATTGCGACGTTCGGGTGCGCCCCGCGGGGTCGCGTGTCCGCCCCCGGCCTCCCCGGGCCTGCGTGGAACGCAAGTCGCTGTCATTGCTTGTGTTGCATTCGCGATGGGTGTGTGTCCGCCCCTGGCCGGGCGGACAGCGGCGTCGGCGCGCGTCGGTCGCGGGCCCGCGGGCAAAGTCTTTGCAAGGTAGGGGCTTGCGCATTGTTCGGCGTTGGGGCATGAACGCGGTTCCCGGGCGGATGCAGGTTGGGTCGCGCACGGCGGCGTCGCGCGGCGTTGGCCGGGCGGGGGAGTCCTGAGAGACAGCGCGCCTCTACCCCTGGGCGGCGCAGCACGGATCGGCGCGCCCAAGCGTCGCGTGTCTGGCGCGGTCGGTCGGTAAGTGCAGGCGTGCGTGGCAAATGAAAAAATCTGCATCGGCGCGGGGTCGCGGCGATGGGCGTGCCGCGGTGGTGCGCGCGGGCGTAGGATGAGCGTGATGAAGGCGATTATCTGGACCATGGCGATCGCGGGCGTGGGGCTGGGCGGCGCGGTCCATGCGGAACAGGCCGAGCCGAACGCTCCGGCGGCGGTGGTTGCGTTTGATGACCTGCCGGCGGTCACGCAGCGGGCGTTCGAGCGAGAGGCGCACCATTACATCCGAGTGGGTCGTAAGCTCTGGTCGATCGAGGCGTGGCTGCGGCTGATGCGGATACCCAAGGCGGCGTCGAGCCGCCGGGAGCCGTACCTGTCGGCCGATGCGCCGCTGTTTTACGACCCGGTGGCGGATCGTCGTGCGCGGACGATCGACGAGGTGGCGCCCGGCCGGGGCGAGGCGGCGCTGGTGTACGGGGTGGTGGTGAACACGAACGGTCGTGTGGCGTGGCTTCGGACGGTGCACGGGCTGCTGTACGTGTCGGGGCTGGACGGCGAGCCGGTGCGAGACGCGGCGCGGCGGGCGTTGTTCATCGTGGAGCCGGCCGGTGAGGTGAAGCTGCGTGCCGACGGGGACGAGACGCGGACGGCGCCGGCGGCGCGGGTGGCGGCCGGGGCGGCGATGCGGAAGGTGACGGCGGCGGAACTGGCCGAGTACGTTCAGCGTCACGGGATCGAGCGATTCGAGCAGTGGCGATACCGCAAGGTCTGGGATGAACGGCCCGAAGCGCGGAAGGTGTATCGGCGGAGCAGCGAGGTGGGGGGGCCGGGCGTGGGTGTGGGCACGGCCGAGCCGGGCGAGGTGATCACCAACCCGGGGGTGTATCACTACGCGTGGACGCGAGTGGGGCGTCGCGTTCCGCCGATGCGCCAGTCGGGGGAGCAGGTGGGCTCGGGGCTGGGGCCTTAGGGATCGGGGTTGGGTGTTGCGGGTAGGGGGTCTTGGGCGAGGCGTTTTTGCTGGAGTCGTCTGGCGAGGAGGCCGTGCCGGGGGCCGCCGAGCCAGGTGAGCGCGAACAGGAGTCCGGCGGCGGTGGCCATCATGCCGGAGGTGGTGGTGTTGTCGAACCCGAAGAGCGCCGGGACGGTGAGCGCGCCGAGGTGGCCGAGCCCGGACGACAGGGCGGCGACGACGACGCTGAGGCCGATCATCACGCCCAGCCGATCGGTCAGCAGGTAGGCGGTGGCGGGGGGGACGATGAGCATGGCGATGACGATGATGCTGCCGACGGCCTCGAAGCTGGCGACGGTGGTGATGGCGACGAGGGTCATGAGCAGGTAGTGCATGAAGGTGGCGTTGATGCCGAGCGTGGTGGCGAGTTCGGGGTCGAAGCTGCTGAGTCGCAGCTCCTTGAAGAGCAGGCCGATGACGAGCAGGTTGATCAGGAGCACGGCGGCGAGCACGGCGGCGGCGCGGGGCACGTCGAGTGTGCGGCCGGCCACGTCGAGGGTGAACAGCGTATCCAGGGGTGTGAGCTCGATCGCGCCGTAGAGGACGCAACCCGGGTCGAGGTCGACGTGGTCGGCGGCGCGGACGATGAGCAGCAGGCCCAGGGCGAAGAGGGTGGTGAAGACGATGCCCATGGAAGCGCCGCGGTCGACCTTGCCGAAGCTGCTGATCCATTGTGTGAAGACGGCGGTGGCGACGCCGACGAATGCGGCGCCGCCGAGCATGACCAGCGGGTTGCGCGGGTCGACGCGGTCCAGCCACGCGGCGAGTGCGGGCGACAGCGCATCGATCCAGGCGCTGTCCTGCAGGGCGACGATCAGCAGGAACCCCCCGGCGAGGCCGGGCAGGACGGCGTGGCTGATCGCGTCGCCCATCATGCTCATGTGCCGGAGCACGAGGAAGCAGCCGGGCAGCGCGCAGGCGATGGCGCACAGCGCCCCGATGACAACGATCCAGGTGTCGATGGCGTACCAGGTCATGCGGGCGAGGCTCCGGGTGGCGGGGAAGGCTGGTCGATCCGGTGGGGGCTGGGGGGCATGGCCAGCTCGTTGTCGGGGCGGCGGGCGCGGTCTTCGAGCGCGCGGACCATGTCGGCGCCGAGCACGTGCTCGACCATGTCGGCGTCGCGGTCGACGTGGGCGGGGGCGACGTCGGCGTGCTCGATGAGGTAGATCTCCCACAGGCGGTGGTTGCGAGTGATGCGGGCGGCTTCGCCGAAGCCCGACTCGCTCAGCCGCAGCGAGCGGCCGCGGAACGACTCGAGATGGTCCTCGCGGCGGGCGGTGGCGATCAGGCGTCGGAGTTGCCGCTCGGACCAGGAGCGTTTGGCGAGCAGGTCGTCGAGGGTGACGGGCACGTTCGCGGGGCTTGGGGATTCGGGGTGCCGTCGGGCTTCGAGGCACTCGTAGACTGCGCGGAGCAGGTGCTGTCGGCCGACCTTGCGTCGGAGCCGCAGGTGGCTGACGAGTCGAACGAGCACGCCCCGGGCGGGTCCGAAGACCATGCTGAAGACGAACACGGCGGCGGCGACGAGGACGATGACCGCGCCGGCGGGCAGGCGGGCCAGCAGAGCGCTGACCGACGCGCCCAGCCAGCCGCTGATGCCGCCGATGACGCCGGCGTACAGGAGCATGAGTCGCAGGTCGTTGGTCCAGAACCGCGCGGCGGCGGCGGGGGTGATCAGGAAGGCGATGATGAGGATCAGGCCGACGGCCTGGAGCCCGACGACGGTGACGGCGGCGACGAGGGTGAGCATGATGATGTCCAGTCGATGGACGGGCCAGCCCTGGCTGGAGGCGAAGCCCTCGTCGAAGCACAGGACCGTGAACTCCTTGAGCAAGGCCAGGCAGAGCGCGGCGACGGCGAGGGCCACCGCGGCGATGAGGGCGAAATCCTGGAGGACCATGGAGGCGGTCTTGCCGTAGATGAATCCTTCGAGCCCGGCGGCACTGGCGCCGGGCATGTCCTGGGCCATGCGGAGCACGGCGACGCCGAGCCCGAAGAAGACGCTGAGGACGATGCCCATGGCGGTGTCGTCCTTGATGCGGGTGGTGTTGCGGATGAGCAGGATGAGCCCGACGCCGCCGACGCCGGTGACCGTCGCCCCGCCGAGCAGGATGGGCAGGCTCTTGCCGTCTGCGCCGGCGGCGACGGCGAGCATGAAGACCAGCCCGATGCCGGGGAGGGTGGCGTGGGAGAGCGCGTCGCCCATGAGGGAGCGTTTGCGGAGCAGGAGGAAGCTGCCGATGAGCCCGGCGGCGAGCCCGAGCAGGCTCGTGCTCAGCACGACCAGGCGGGTGTTGTAGTTGCGGAGCGTGGCGACGCGGAGGACCTGGTCGAGGCTGGGCAGGTCGACGGTGGTCTCGGTGAGCGAGGTGGGGCGGGTCGCGGTGCTCGGATTGTCGGCGGCGGCGGGGGAGGCCTGCGCGAGGCAGCGCGGGGCGGTGGCACAGACCAGCACGCCGGTCAGGATGATCAGCCCATGCCGCATCGTCAGGCCCCCGTCTGTCGGAGGGCTTCGCCGGCCTCTTCGAGCAGGGTCAGCTTCCCGCCATAGGTCGACTTGAGGTTGTCCCTGGTGAAGACCTGGTGGGTGGGGCCGGCCTTGACCACGCGCATGTTCAGCAGCACCACCCAGTCGAAGTACTGGGTGACGGTGGCCAGGTCGTGATGGACGACCAGGCAGGTCTTGCCCTGGTCGCGGAGCTCGCGGAGCAGGGCGACGATCGCGCGCTCGGTGGCGGCGTCGACGGCGGCGAACGGCTCGTCCATGAAGTAGAGGCTGGCCCGCTGGGCCAGCGCCCGGGCGAGGAAGACGCGCTGCTGCTGGCCGCCGGAGAGCTGGCTGATCTGCCGGTCGGCCAGGTTCGCCACGCCCAGGCGTTCGAGCGCGTCCATCGCCTGGGCCTTGTGCCTGCGGCCGACGGGCTTGAACCAGCCGATGCGGCCGTAGGTCCCCATGGCCACCACGTCCAGGGCGCTGACCGGGAAGTCCCAGTCGACGCTCTCGCGCTGGGGGACGTAGCCGACCAGCGAACGGCGGGCGCGGTAGGGCTTGCCGTAGATGAGCACGCGGCCGGAGGCCTTGGGGACGAGGTCGAGGCAGGCCTTGATGAGCGTGCTCTTGCCGGCGCCGTTGGGCCCGATGATCCCCACCAGCTTGCCCTCGGGGATGTCCAGGTCGATATCCCAGAGCACGGGCTTGCGGTGGTAGGCGACGGTCAGGTCGTCGATCGCCAGCGGCACGGTGGGGGGGTGCTGTGGCGCGGCGGTGTCCGAGGCGGTGGGTTGCGTGGAGGCCATGAGTTGCATGGTAGGGTCAGTCCGGGTCGTGGTTAGGGGCGAGCTGGCCCTGCCAGCCGCGCGGGGGGGGATCGCCACCGAGGGCGCGGGCGATGGTCGTGGCGTTGTGGTCGATCATGCCGATGTAGGTGCCTTCGTAGGTGCCGGTCGGGCCCATGGCGTCGGAGAACAGCTCGCCGCCGATGCGGACGTTGTGGCCCTTGGCGCGGGCGCCTTCGACGAGGGCGCGGACGTTCTTGTCGGCCACGGAAGTCTCGACAAAGACGGCGGGGATGTCGCGGTCCACGAGGAACTGCACGAGGGTTTCGATGTCCTGGACGCCGGCCTCGGATTCGGTGCTCAGGCCCTGGATGCCGCGGACGTCCAGGCCATAGGCGCGGCCCATGTAGTTGAACGCGTCGTGCGCCGTCACGAGCACCCGCTTGCCGCGGGGGATCGAGCCGATCACACGCTGCACGTACGCGTCGAGCTCGTCGAGGCGCGCGGTGTACCGCCGGGCGTTTTCCCGATAGAGCGGCGCGTGTGCCGCGTCATACGCCGCGAGCGCGTCGGCGACGACGCCGACGGCGCGGGACCAGCCCCGCACATCCATCCACACGTGCGGGTCGTACAGGTCGTGCTCGTCGGTCATGACGTAGTTGGCGTCCTGGAGGATCTGCTCGGTCACGGCGTAGACCGGCTGTCCGCGGCGCGCGGCGCGGACCAGCACGTCGCCCATCTTGCCTTCGAGCATGAGCCCGTTGTAGAAGACCACGTCGGCCTGGTTGATCTGCACGACGTCGGCGCGGGTCGGCTTGTAGAGGTGGGGGTCCACGCCCTCGCCGATGATGCCGGTGACGCGTGCGTGGTCGCCGGCGACATTGCGGACGATGTCGGTGATCATGCCGACCGTGGTGGTAATGGCATAGGGATAGGCGTCGGGCCCGGGGTCGGTTGCGGCGTCGTTGGCGTCGGCCGCGCCGCCGCCGCAGCCGGCCAGCGACAGGCCGACGATCGCGAGCAGGCCGATCCGGACTCCAGACAGAACGCGGGTGAGCATAAGCGTTTCCTTGCGGGCAGCGGGATGGCGGGCGGCGGCGCGGCGCGTGACGCCGGGGTGGCAGGCGAGGCCGTGAACGCCGATTATGCTACGGCGCAATTAATAGTTCGTCAAGCCTAACTATGAGTCGATTGTCGTCCGAATGGGGGCCGAGCTTTGCTATCGCCCCGCCAGACCGATACCATGCAACGCCTCCGGAAACCTCAATCAGGAGATTTACACGATATGAGCTCAGATGCCTCGGTCCTGGCCACCGCCGCCACCCTTCAGCAGTCGGACCCCGATGTCTGGCGTCTGATCAGCGCCGAGCAGGAGCGCCAGGACAGCACCCTGGAGATGATCGCCAGCGAGAATCACACCTCGCCGGCCGTGATGGCCGCGGTCGGCTCCTGCCTGACCAACAAGTACTGTGAAGGCTATCCCGGCAAGCGCTACTACTCGGGCTGCCGGTTCTACGACGACGTGGAGCGGATCGCGATCGACCGGGCGTGCGAGCTGTTCAACTGCCGTTTCGCCAATGTCCAGCCGCACTCGGGCGCCAACGCCAACCTCGCGGTGTTTTTCGCGCTGCTCGAGCCCGGCGACACGTTCGCCTCGATCGTGCTCTCCGAGGGCGGGCACCTCACGCACGGCTCGCCGGTCAACCTCTCGGGCAAGTGGTTCAACCCGGTCCACTACCCGCTGGTCAGCGACGAGTCGAAGGACAACTACGGCCACATCGACTACGACGCGGTCGAGGCGCTGTGCCGGGAGCACAAGCCGAAGCTGCTCATGTGCGGTTACTCGGCGTACCCGCGGACGATCGACTTCGAGCGATTCCGCAAGATCGCCGACGACTGCGGGGCGCTGCTGATGGCGGACATCGCGCACATCGCCGGCCTGGTCGCCGGCGGGGCGCACCCCTCGCCGTTCCCGCACTGCGACGTGGTCACCACGACCACGCACAAGACCCTCCGCGGGCCGCGCGGTGGGCTGATCATGACCAACGACGAAGAGCTGGCCAAGAAGTTCGACAAGGCGGTGTTCCCCGGCACGCAGGGTGGCCCGCTCATGCACATCGTCGCCGGCAAGGCGGTCAGCTTCGGCGAGGCCCTCAAGGACGAGTTCAAGACCTACGCTCACCAGGTCGTCGCCAACGCTCAGGCGCTGGCTCAGGGCCTGAGCGAGCGCGGCTGGCACCTCTCGTCCAACGGCACGGACAACCACCTCGTGCTCATGGACCTGCGCAAGGGTGACGCCGTCAGCCAACTCTCCGGCGACCAGGAATTGACCGGCAAGGTCGCCGCCCAGTGGCTCGAAGACGCCGGCATCATCACCAACAAGAACACCGTGCCCAACGAGCAGCGCAGCCCCTTCGTCACGTCGGGGGTGCGGCTGGGCACGGCCGCCTTGACCACCCGCGGGCTCGGGCCCGAGCAGATGGGCCAGGTCGTCGATATGATCGACCGCGTGCTCACCTCCGGCGGCGACGCGGGCACGGCCAACGAGGTCCGCGGTGAAGTCGTCGACCTCTGCCGCGCGTTCCCCATGCCGCACTGAGGTTCCCGCTCCCTTAAGCTCCAAGTAGCAGCCGGTCGCCCGTCGGGGCCGCCGTAAGGGTCGGGCTGCGGCTGCGATGGGCGTCAAGAGCGTGCTCCGCATGCCCAAGGCCCGAGAAAAACCCCGCTAGCACGCAAGGCGCTAACGGGGCGGAGGGGAGAAAGATGATCTAAAGTAAGAGATCGGCCCTACGTGATTGTTAGGGCCAATTTTTCGAACAACTTCGGGGACGTCTCCTGCGAGCTGGGAATCCCACCTGAACCTAAGGCATTTTTACTAGTTTAACATCGCCGGTTCAAGGGCCCGCTCACATTTTTAACAATCTTTTCTGAATTTCCGCGAGATCGTTCCGCAAGAACCGCGATGACATGGAATTGCAAATCGAAGCCGCCGCGGGCTACCCGGTCGCCGCGGTCAGCGCCGGACGCTTCTGGCGCCACGACGCCGGCGAGGCCGCCTCGAGCATCCGCGCGATCCGAAGCAGTTTCGACTCGCTGAACGTCGGGCCCAGGAGCTGCACCCCCAGCGGGAGCGACGCACCGGCGACCTGGGCAAAACCCGCCGGCAGGCTCAGCCCCGCGATCCCCGCCATCGACGCCGGCACCGTGTACACGTCGCTAAGGTACATCGACAGCGGGTCGCCGCATTTCTCATCAAGGCAGAACGCCGGTGTCGGCGTCGTCGGGCACAGGATCGCGTCCACGCCCGCCGATGCGCCAAACGCCTTGGTGAAATCGTCCAGGATCAGTCGCCGCACTTTCAACGCGCGCAGGTAATAGGCGTCGTAGTACCCGCTGCTCAGCGCGTAAGTGCCCAGCATGATCCGACGCTGGACCTCCTCGCCGAAGCCCTCGGCGCGGCTCGCGGCGTACAGGTCGATCAGGTCCGCCGGGTCGGCGGCGCGATGCCCGTAGTGCACCCCGTCGTAGCGCGCGAGATTGCTCGACGCCTCGGCCGGCGCGACGATGTAATAGCAAGGCAGGCCGTATTCCGTGTGCGGCAGGTCCACCTCGACGACCGTCGCGCCCAGTTGCGATTCCAGCAGCCCGACCATCCGCTGCATCATGTCGGTGACCGCCGGGTCGTTGCCGCCGCCCTGGTACTGGCGGGCGATGCCGATCCGCAGCTCGTCGCACGGGGCGTCGAGCTGGGCGGCGTAGCCGGCCGGCCCGCCGCGGGTCGCGGCGTCGGCGCAGGTCGAGTCGCGGTCGTCCGGGCCGGCGATCACGTCCAGCAGCGCCGCGGCGTCGGCCGCGTCACGCGTCATCGGGCCGATCTGGTCCAGCGAGCTGGCGAACGCGACCAGGCCGAAACGGCTGACCAGGCCGTAAGTCGGCTTGACGCCGACGATGCCGCAGAACGCCGCGGGCTGGCGGATCGACCCGCCGGTGTCCGAGCCCAGCGCCGCGGCGCACAGGTCGGCCGCGACCGCCGCGGCGCTGCCGCCGGACGACCCGCCCGGCACACGCTTGACATCCCACGGGTTCCGCGACGCGCCGAACGCGCTGTTCTCCGTGCTCGAGCCCATCGCGAACTCGTCGAGGTTGGTCTTGCCGAGCACCACCGCGCCCGCCGCCTCCAGCCGCTCCACGACCGTCGCGTTGTACGGCGCCTCGAACGTCTCGAGCATCTTCGATGAACAGGTCGTGCGGCCGTACGTCGTGCACAGGTTGTCCTTCAGCGCGATCGGCACGCCGGCCAGCGGACCGGTGGTCCGGCCCTCGTCCACCGCGCGGGCCTGTGACTCGGCCCGCTCGCCGAACACCTGGTTGTACGCGCGGATCGTCGGGTCCAGTTGCTCGATCCGCTGAAGGTACGCCCGCGTCACCTCCAGCGACGACATCGCCCCCGACGCGATCGCGTCGCGGATCGAACACAGCGTCTGTTGCGTGACGTCGATACTCATGGCTTACGCACTCGGCCCGTCGCCGAGCACGCGCGGGACCTTGAAGAACGGCCGGTCCGCCGCCGGCGCGTTCGCCAGCGCCGCGTCGACGGCCATGCCCTCCGCCGGCTCGTCGGCCCGGAATCGGTTGGTCATCGCCGTCGGGTGCGCCATCGGCTCCACGCCCTCGACGTTGGGCTCGCTCAGCTTGTCCACGTACCCCAGCACCCCGGACAACTGTTCGGCGAAGTAATGGATCCGCGCCTCGTCGAGCTTCAGCCGACTGAGTTTCGCGACGTGCCGCACCTGGTCATCGGTCAGTTTCTCGCTCATGGCGAGCGTATCGTAGCGGCCCCCGGCGACATCGACAAAGCCGCCCGGCATCCCGGCATCCGGCACCCGCGATCGGGCCCCTCGGAGCAACCGGTGAGCCTTCCCGGATCACCCATGAGACGGCGTGTCGGCATGTGTCAGCGGCCGGCTTGACGGCCGCCGCCTCAGTAGACATCACGCTGGTAACGGTCCGTGTCGACGAGTTGCTTGACGAACTGCTTGGCCCGGTCGTCAGTCAGCCCGCCGTGCCGCTGGATGACCTGGAGCAGGGCATCGTCCACGTCTTTGGCCATGCGCGTCGCGTCACCGCAGACGTAGAAATGGGCGCCGTCCTGCAGCCACGCCCAGACCTCATCGCCGTGCTCGAGTAGGCGGTGCTGGACGTAGACCTTCTCTTGCTGGTCGCGGCTGAAGGCGGTGTCGATGCGGGTGAGCAGGCCACGGTCGTGCCAGGCGTTGAACTCGTCGCGGTAGAGGTAGTCGGTGGCCTCGCGCTGGTCGCCGAAGAACAGCCAGTTGCGGCCGCCCGCGCCCGCGGCTTCACGTTCCTGCAGGAATGCGCGGAACGGTGCGATGCCCGTGCCCGGTCCCACCATGATCATCGGCGCATCGGGGTCCGTCGGCGGCGCGAAGGCGTGCGCGGGCTGAACGAAGATGCGCACGGGTTGCTGCGTGAGCACGCGCTCGGCGAGAAACGTGGAGGCGACGCCCTTCCGCGACTGGCCGTCCATCTCATAACGCACCACCCCGACCGTCAGGTGCACCTCGCCGGGGAACAGACTCGGCGAGGAGCTGATCGAGTACAGCCGCGGCTGCAGTCGATCCATGCAAGAGACGAGCGTCTGCGCGTCGAGTCGCGCCGATCTGAACCGGGCGAGGATGTCGATGATGCGTGGCTCTTCGACGAGGCCCGGCACTTCGTTGTCTTCGAGGAGCTCGCCGAGGTGCCCGCGTTCAGCGTCATCGCCCGCGGCGGAGATCAGCGCTTCGATCAGTTCGTCCGAGGGGGTCACGATGTCGCAGTGGCGCACGAAAGCCTCGGAGAGACTGACCGGCTTGCCATCGATGTCGACCGTTTCGCCGCCGGTCAGTCCGGTCTGCCGGACGAGCGACCTGACCTGCTCGAAGCAGTTTTCGGGGTAGACCCCGAGCGCGTCGCCGGTGCGGTAGGTCAGGCCGCTGCCTTCGAGGTCAAACGCCACGAAGCGGGTGTCCTTGGCCGACCCTTCGCCATTGAGTTTCTTCACGGCGAGCACCGGGGCCGGGAACGGATTGCCGCGGTCGTAGCTGAGCGGCGGCGAATCGGCGACCGAGATGCGTCCGTGGGCGGATTCCCCACCGCTGTGCTTCTGCCGCACCGCGACGCTGCCGTTGCCGCCCGCGGACGCCGGGGCGGTCGCCGGTTCTCCCGAACCGGCGCTGACGTTGAGCTTGACGAGCTTCTTCAGGGTTTTCGCGGTCTGCTTGCCGCCGGGGACGCAGCGGGTGAGGTCGGTCTCTGAACCGTCCGCGATCGCCTTGGAGTAGGTGCGACAGAGGTAGCCGCACGCCCCGCAGTCGAGCTGCGCCATCGCGGCCATCAACCGGTCGTCGAGCGGTCGTTCCCCCGCGATCTCAAGCCGCTCATCGAGCGAGAGCGTGGAGTCGTGCCAGGGGGGATCGTCGGGGTCGATATCATCGGCCGCGGCCGTGTCGGGAGCCGGCGCCGCTGCGGCGGGGTCGGCGGGCGCGTCGGTCTGCGCGGCCGCCCGCGGATCGATGTTCAGCAGGCCGGCAAAGAATCCGTTCAACCACGCGCGCTGCGACGGGGTGAACGGGGCGCTTTCCGGAATGATGGGGACACTCACGTGGGGCCTCCTTCGATGCGGAATCCTTCGGGCCAGCGTGCGGCGTACATGCCGGTGAGCGCTTCCACCTCGAAGCGCTGCGTGAACGCGTGGAACGACTCGTCGGCATCACGCTCATCGAGGTACGTGCGCACCATGGCCTCTATGGCGATGGGCGCCTTATCCGCGGTGACGTCGCGATAGACCTCGCGCCCGATCGCCTGTTCGTCGCCCACGCCCCCGCCGACATAGATGTGATAGCCCTCGACCATGTCATCGTCCTGCGACACGCTCGCCCCGAGCAGGCCGATGTCGCCGATGTAGTGCTGGGCGCACGAGTGACGACAGCCGGTCAGATGGATGTTCAGCGGCCGATCGATGTCGAGCGTCCGCTCGAGGTGCTCGGCGATCTGCATGGCGTGGCCCTTGGTGTCGGAGGCGGAGAACTTGCAGCCGGTGTTGCCCGTGCAGGCCACGAGGCCCGCGCGGAAGCTGTTGGTCCGCCAGGTCAATCCCAGTTCTTCGATGGCGGCTTGGGCCGGGTCGAGGTCGGCTTCGGCGATGTCGCTGATCAAAAGGTTCTGCCAGACCGTCAGCCGAATACACCCGGACCCGAACCGATCGGCGACCTCCGCCAGACCTCGCATCTGCTGCGTGGTCAGTTTGCCGACGGGAAGCACGACGCCCAGGTAGTGGCGGCCTTGCTGCTTCTGGGGATGGGCGGCCATGTGACCGAGGCGGTCGACCGGGCCGCGCTGCTGACACCGATCGAGCGGCACACGACGCCACCTGAACGGCAGGTGCTCTTCCGCACGTTCGAGGAGTTTCTCGACCCCCCAGTCGTCGAGCAGGTACTTCAGCCGCGCCTTCTTGCGATCGGTGCGGTTGCCGTGTTGGATGAACGTCTTGACGATCGCGGTTGCGGCGGGGACGCACTGTTCGGGGGTGAGCAGCACGCCGGTGTCACGGGAGAAATCCTGGTGTCCGGTGATGCCGCCGAGTTCCAGCCGGAAATAGACGCCCGCGGGCGCGTCGTCGGTGGCCGCGGCCTCGGGCAGGCGCACGGCCATGAAGCCGATGTCGTTCGTGTCGGCCACACTGCTGACGCGCCCGCCGCCGTCGAAGGCGATGTTGAACTTACGGGGCAGGCCGTACATCTCCCGGTGGTTCATGATGTGATGGTGCATCTCCCGCGCCAGCGGGTAGGTATCGATGATCTCCTGGGGATCGATGCCGGCGGTGGGGCTGGCGGTGACGTTTCGGATGTTGTCGCCGCCGGAGCCTCGGCTGACGATGCCCAAGTCCTGCAGCCCCGTGAGCACATGGATGCCGTCGCTCGCGCCGATCTCCCGGATCTGAAGGTTGGCGCGGGTGGTCACATGGGTGTAACCGCCGCCGTAGGTGTCGGCGAGATCGGCGACGCCGCGGGCTTGGTGACTGCTGAGCCGGCCGCCGGGGAATCGCAGCCGGCACATGTATGAATCCTGCGCCGGGGACACGTAGAACAACCCGTGGAACTTGTAGAGAAACACGTCGGTGCCCTTGGGGTACTGGGCCGCTCGCGCGTCTTCCTGCATCTGCGTCCACATGTCCAGGGCGTTCTTGTCACGCTTGGCCTTCTCTTCCTTGCAGAGCTTGCGGCCATCGGCCTCGGCGGACTGCCACGCCTCGTGATGCAGGGCGTCGGGTCCGGTGGGTGCGGCGGTCGCGCCCACCGTCAGGTCGGTGGGCTTGCCGACGAGTTCGTTCAACGCTCCGGCGAACGTCGGCAGCCCGCGAAGCGACCGCCCGGTATCCGCGCCCGTCACAAAACCCGCAAGGTAGTTCTGCTGATCTTCGGTCATCGGCTCATTGCTCATCGGCTAGTCTCCATGGTGTCGGCGGGGGCGTCGCGCACCGTGTCGGTCATCGGCTCGCAGCGCACGGCGCAGAATTTCAACTCCGGTTGCTGAGACCGCGGGTCGTACGCATCGTTGGTTATGCGATTGACCGACGCGCCCGAATCGAACAGATCGCCCCAGTGGAATGGCGTGAACACCGTGCCGGGACGGATGTCCTCGGTCACGACCGCCCGGAGCGTCGATTCGCCCCGGCGGCCAACCAGGCGGACGTTCTGCCCGTGCATGATGCCGATCGTCGCCGCGTCATCGGGATGGAGTTCGACGAAGGGCTCTTCCGCCTGCGCGTTGAGTTGCGGCACCTTGCCGGTTCGCGTGCGGGTGTGCCACTGCGCGGCCACGCGGCCGGTCGTGAGGATCAGGCTGTAATCGCTGTCTGGAACCTCGGCGGCGTTGCGGGCGAGCAGGTCGAAGAACACCGCCCGGCCGCTAGGCGTGGGGAAGCGGCCGTCGGTGTAGCGCCGCATCGTGCCCGGGTCCGCCTCGTCAGCGCAGGGCCAGTGCACGGAACCGGCCGCGAGCCGGCGGTTGGTGATCCCCGTCATCACACACGGGCGGCCGCACGTCGTGGTGATGAACTCGTCCCACACCTGCTCCTGGGTCACGAAGTCGAAGCCGGCCAGCCCGAGGGCCTGCGCGATGCGGCAGACGATCCACCAGTCGGGCATCGCCAGGCCCGGCGGGTCGAAGAACTTCTCGCTCCGCGAGACCAGGCGTTCGCTGTTGGTCATCGTCCCGGTCTTCTCGCCCCACTGCGCCGCCGGCAGGACCGCGTGCGCGTATGCGGCTGTCTCGGTGGGCTGATAGCAGTCCTGCACCACGATCAGGTCCGCCCGGGCGAACGCCCGCTGCACCTTGTTCAGGTCCGGCATCGTCACGGCGGGATTGGTCCCGGCGACCCATAGCCCCTTGATCCTCCCCTCGCCCATCGCATCGAACATGTCCACCGCCGTGAGGCCCGGGCGGTTCGCGATCGAGCCCGGCGCAAGCTTCCAGAGCCGCTCCATCTCCAGGCGGTCGTCGGCCGACGCCACGCCGCGGTAGCCGGGCAACTGGTGCGAGAGGTAGCCGACTTCCCGGCCGCCCATGGCGTTGGGCTGACCGGTGAGCGAGAAAGGCCCGCTGCCAATCCGGCCGATGTCGCCGAGCTGCATGTGAAGGTTGATCAGCGCGATGTTCTTGTCCGTGCCGCTGCTGCTCTGGTTCAATCCCTGGCAGTAGAAGCTGAGGCGGCGCTCGGCTTGTCGGAACGCGTCGATGACCGGCATGAGCTGTTCGTGCGAGAGCCCGGCCGCCGCCAGCAGCGCCCCGGGGTCCAGTGCGAGCACGCCGTCTCGATATGCCTCGAAGCCTTCGGTGCTGGCGTCGATGAAGCTTTCGTCGATCGCTTCCTGCTCGATCAGGGCCCGCGCGATGTACTGGACCAGCGCCACGTCGCCGCCGGGCTTCACGGGCAGGTGGATGTCGGCCGGCCGGGCGGTCATCGTCCGCCGGGGATCGACGACGATGAGCTTGGCGTCGGGGCGCGCTTCGAGCTGCTGACGCACCATCGTGAAGAGCACGGGGTGATTCACGGCCATGTTGGCGCCGATGACGAAGAACAGGTCAGCGTGCCGGATGTCGTCGTAGCAGCCGGAAGGCCCGTCAGCGCCGAAGGTCAGCTTGTACGCCGCCGCGGCGCTGCTCATGCACAGCCGGCTGTTGGTGTCCATGTTGTTTGTGCCCAGCGCCCCCTTGAACAGTTTGGTGAACAAGTACGACGCCTCGGTGTCGAGCTGCCCCGACCCGTAGAAGGCGAAGGCGTCGCCGCCATGCTGCTTGCGGATCGTGGCCGCCCGCTCGGCAACGAACGCGATCGCACGTTCCCAGGACACCTCGCGCAGCGGCATGCGGCGGTCCTCGCGGATCATCGGCCGGGTCGCCCGCCCCGATTCCTCCCAGATGCCCGGCGCGTCGAGGGTCGCGCCCTTCTGGCACAGCAGCCCGAAGTTCGGCGCCGCCTTCTTGTCGGCCGAGACCTTCGTCAGGCGGCCGTCCTCGACGGTCGCGCGAATGCGACACCCTACGCCGCAGTACGGGCAGACGGCCTGCCGGGTCGTTCGCGATGTCCCAACAGCGGTGCTCATGCGCAGGCAACAACCTTCTCGGCCGGTTCGTCGTCTTCATCATCAGCGCAACGGCCCGTGGCGTGATCGACGCCGACCGACGGCTCGAACGTCTCCTGATCCTGGTCTTCAAGGAAGCGGATCAGTTCGGCCCGCAACTCGTAGTAGGCTGGGTGGGCCAGGGTCTGGGCGCGATCGCGCGGGCGGCCGAACGGCAGCGTCAGGATCGAGCCCACCTTCGCCCCGGGGCCGTTCGTCATCATGACGATGCGATCGGACATGTACATCGCCTCGTCCACGTCGTGCGTGATCACCATCGTGGTGATCTGTTCCCGGTCGAGCAGTTCGAGCACCACGTCCTGCAGTTCCATGCGGGTCAGCGAATCGAGTCGGCCGAACGGTTCGTCGAGGAGCAGGACCTTGGGGTGCAGCGCGATCGCGCGGGCGATGCCGACGCGTTGCTGCATCCCGCCGGACAGCTCGCGGGGATACTTCTTCATCGCGTCGGCCAGCCCGACACGGTTGAGGTAGTACTTGGCCAGGTCGGTCCGGTCGCGCTTCGATGCCTTGGGGTAGCAGCGGTTCACGCCGAGCATCACGTTGTGCAGGACGCTCATCCAGGGCAGCAGGCAGGGAGACTGAAAGACGACGGCCCGGTCGGGCCCGGCCTCGTCAACCTGCTTGCCGGCGACGATCACATCGCCCGAGGTGATCGCGTTCAGCCCTGCCACCATCGTGAGCACCGTGCTCTTGCCGCAGCCGGAATGGCCGATCACGGAGATCACCTCGCCGCGGGCCACGCGCAGGTTGAACCCGTCGACGACCTTCACGTCGTCGCCGTAGCGGTTCGGGTACGCCTTGACGAGGTTGAAGATCTCCAGGTAACGGTCGTCGCCCAGGCGGGTTGCCTTCTTGTGCTCGTGCATGGGTTGGGGTCCTTATCCCACACCCGCGGCCGCGAAGTCGACCGGGGTGAGTTCGGGCAGGCGATAGTTGTGTTCAACGCGAAGCTCCCGGGCTTCGGCGTTGATCGACATCATGAAGTTGGCGATGTCGTTGCGCAGCCGCTTGAACCGGGGGTTGAAGTTGAGCGTCGCCCGATCGCGCGGACGCTCGAGCGGGACGACAAAGTCGTCGGCGAGGGTGGCGTTCGGCCCCGGGGTGAGGGGGACGATGCGGTCGGCCATCAGCGTCGCCTCGTCCACGTCATTCGTGATCATCACCACGGTGCGGCGGTCTTCCTCCCAGATGCGGATGATCTCGTCCTGCAGCACGGCCCGCGTGAGCGCATCGAGCGCGGACAGGGGTTCGTCCAGCAGCAGCACGCCGGGCTTCATCGACAGCGTCCGTGCCAGCGAGAGCCGCTGCCGCATGCCGCCCGACAGCTCGCCGGGTTTCTTCCACTCCGCGCCGGTCAGGCTCACCATGTCGATGTAGTGCTGGATGTAGCCCTTACGCTCGGCCCGGGGCATATCCGGGAAGACCCGCCTCACCGCCAGCTCGATGTTGCCGTAGACGCTCATCCATGGAAGGAGCGAGTAGTTCTGGAACATGATGCCGCGTTCGGGCCCGGGGCTGGTCACGGGTTGGCCATCCATCCGCACGGCCCCGTGGTCCGGTGGCAGCAGCCCGGCGAGCAGCGCCATCAGCGTGCTCTTGCCGGACCCTGAGAACCCGATCACCGCGACGAATTCGTTGCGCTCGACGCTGAGATTCACGTCGGTGAGCACCTCGGTGCGATCCGATGACGGGCCGAAGCCGACGCTCACGCTTTCCAGTTCGAGGTAGGGCATGGGTGTGAGACTCCGATGCGTTCAGACGGCGGTGGGCGCGCCGTCGAAGCTGACCAGACGCTGGAAGACGATCATGATGCGGTCGAGGACCAGGCCGATCGATCCGACCACGAAGACGGTTACGATGATCTTGGCGAAAGAATCGGACGCGCCATTGTTGAACTGGTCCCAGACGAACTTGCCGATGCCCTCGCTGGAGGCGAGCAGCTCGGCGGCGATGAGCACCATCCACCCGATGCCCAGGGAGATCCGCAACCCCGCGAAGATCAGCGGCAGGGAGGCGGGGATGACGATCTGGTGCAGCCGGCTCCAGAAGCCCAGGCGGAGGACGCGGGCGACGTCCATGTGTTCCTTCTCGATCGACGCCACGCCCAGCGCCGTGTTCACGAGCGTCGCCCAGAGCGAGCACATCGCCACCGTCAGCGCCGAGGCGATGAACGCCGGATTGATCTTCATCCACCCGATCAACGGCATCTCCCAGAGCAGTTCCATCAGCCAGTGCTTGTCGGGGTCGGGGATGAACCCGCCGACGATGATCAGAAACACGATCACCCAGATGATCGGCGAAACGGGTTTGAAGATGGCGATGAAGGGGGTCATGGCGGCCATGAACGTCTTGCTCAGGCCGCAAAGGATGCCGATCGGAATGGCGATGCCGGCCCCAACGACAAAGCCGACGAACACGCAGAAGATGCTGCGGATGATCTGCATCGGCAGCGTGTAGGGCTTGGCGTACTCGGAGTCGGCGACGGATTGGAGTCGCGGCTCGGCGCGGAGGACCTGACTCGCCGCTCTGAAGGTAGTGGGGCCGTCGGCCGAGCCGAAAAACTCGGCCTTCATGCCCTCCAGGCGTTCGGCGGCTTCCGCGGTCTTGACCGCCCGATTGCTTTCTGACAATCGCTCCACGAGGTTATCGAGAAACTGGCGTTCCTCGGCGATGAGCGTGAAGTGGGCTCGTGCCGCTTCCAGGTCCGGGTCGGGGGCCTGGACGATCTGATCGATCTTGTCTTTGACGGCGTTGATGCGATCGCGGTCGGCGTAGGTCTGGGCTTCGTGCTCGCGGTAGGCCTGCAGGTAGGCCTCTCGGCGTTCGCGGTCGCCGGGGGGAAGCGTGGCGGCGTCGGCCTTGAGCTGGTTGATCCGGGCGCGCCGCGACGCGCGAGCCGACTCGCGCAGCGCCTCGACCCGTCGCCGCAGCTCGGCCGCCTCGGCCTCGATCCGATCCTTCCTGGACTGCTCAAGCTGATCGACCTTCGCCTGGGCCCGGGCTTCCATCGGCCGGACTTCCGCCAGCCGCGCGCTCGCTTCAGACAACGCCCGCTCCCGGGGCAGGCCTTCCATCAAGTACGCCTCGGCTTTGGCGTTCTCGCGCACGTGGAAGTCCCAGATCGAGTCGGCCGCCTGCGTCGTCAGCTTGGGGTTCGGCAGCTCGCCCGACTTGGTCTTGATCTTGTCGCTCATCACGAACCACAGTCCGATGAACAACGCGATCGCGATGGCGGGCACCACGATGAATCGAATGATCTTCTTGACCTGCACCGCCGGCTCATCGCCGTAGCACAGGAGCACGACCGGCGTGAGGAAGCTCAACCCCGCGGTGTCGATCGCCTTGATCAGTTTGTACTTCATGCTGTGAGTTCGTCCTTGGGCAGGCGGGTGATGGCGGTCTGGCGCACGGGTGCGGCCGACCTATTTCGAGGCGAGCGACTCGGGGTCCTTGTTGCCGATCGTGTGGCTGTTGAGGTATCCGATGGGCGCACGTCCGTCGTAGGTGATGCCGTCGATGAACTCATTCGTCGGGGGCTTGAAGCCATCGGTGCCGAATGGCACTTCCTCGCGCTTGAGGTATCCCTCGATGACGAGCATTTCGGCGGCCTTCTCGTAGATCGCGGGCTTGTAGACCTTCCTGGCGGTCTCGTGGTACCAACTGGCCGGCTTGGGCTCGGTGATCTGACCCCATCGGCGCATCTGCGTCAGGAACCACACCCCGTCGGAATACCAGGGGTACGTGCACTGGTACTTGAAGAAGACGTTGAAGTCGGGCATGGCCCGCTTGTCGGTCTTCTGAAAGAAGAAGTAGCCGGTCATTGAGTTCTTGATCACGTCGAAGTCGGCGCCGACGTAGTCGGAGCGGGAGAGGATGCGGCAGGCCTCTTCGCGATTGACGAGTGTGCCCTGGGCGTCGGTCGCGTCGAGCCACTTGCCCGCGCGGATCAGCGCTTTGATGATGGCGAGGTGCGTGTTCGGATGCTCTTCCGCCCATCGCTGCGTCACGCCGAACACCTTCTCGGGGTTGTTCTTCCAGATGTCGTAGTTGGTGGTCACGGGCACGCCGATGCCCATCTTGACCGCGGCCTGGTTCCATGGCTCGCCGACGCAGTAGCCCTGGATGTTGCCGGCCTCGAGGACCTTGGGCATCATCGGCGGGGGCGTGACCGACAGTTCGACCTGGGCATCGGTGCGCCCGCCGATGTCCGTCTTCGTGTACATCCCCGGGTGGATGCCGGACGCCGCGAGCCAGTAGCGCAGTTCGTAGTTGTGCGTTGAGACGGGGAACACCATCCCCATCTGCAGCTTCTCACCCGAGGCCAGCTTGTCGAGGACGATGGGCTTGAGGGCATCCGCCGTGATCGGGTGTTCCGGCTGCGCACGATCCAGATCGAAGTCGTTGTAACGCATCTGTTCCCAGATCGAGTTGGAGACGGTGATGCCATTGCCGTTGAGGTCCATGGTGTAGGCGGTGATCACGTGCGCCTGGGTGCCGAAGCCGATCGTCGCGGCGATGGGCTGGCCCGAGAGCATGTGGGCGCCGTCCAGGTTGCCGTTGATGACGTTGTCGAGCAGCGTCTTCCAGTTCGGCTGGGCGATCACCTTGACCTGGAGACCTTCGGCTTCGAAGAAGCCCTTCTCCTTGGCGATGACGATCGGGGCGCAGTCCGTCAGCTTGATGAAGCCGAACTTCAATTCGGTCTTTTCGAGGTTGAGCAGGACCTTCTCGCCGGACGGCGTATCCGCCGCGGGGGCGGAACCGATGAGTGTGGCCACGATGAGCAAGACCGCAGCCACGGTGGGGATGACAACACTGCGTGTAGGGAACATGAGAAACTCCTTCGCCACGCGGCTGGGCCGCGAGCAGAGCGCGAGCGTCTTGTGCAGCGATCGAACCATGCGCCTCGATGGAGAGGCGGCGATCAGGCCGACCGCACGGTGGGCATACGTCGCCCGACGGGTTGCAGTGATGGGGGAAACGGTCGCCGTTGACCGCGGGGGAGGGAAGCCGGCGAGGCCGACCGACGTTTGTCTCGTTACAAACGCCGGTGTGGAGTAGAGCAAAGCTCATACCATCTCCCGGTCGATGAAGCGGGCGGCCGTGATCGCCCACACTTTGAGCGATGATGCGGGACGTCGAGTTGAAATGCTGAATTGGCACGCACACCGCGTCGCGCGTTATCGTGGCGTTTATGGAATGCATGTACGCCCGCCGGCCCGGTTCTGGCGTATTGGCACGCCGCTTGCGAACTCCCTATCCGGTTGCAGTGTTCCTCATTCGGGTGACCGCCCGTCGGGCAACAGCCTGTCGTGTTCGAGTCGACCCGCCTTTTCTCGAGTGGGACAACGACGTCGCCGCTCGCTTCCACGCTTCAGCTACCTCTTACCCGATGATCGCGCGGTCCGGCCGCGCGGTCTCAGCACCATCCCGCGATGGTCAGGAGTATTGTTATGAGACTACCGAGCAAAGGCATCCGCTTGTTCGTCGCGCTCGCCATCACTTGCCTGTTCGCTGGCGACGCGGTCGCCGCAGGGGCCGGCGGCGATACGAAGGGCTTCACGCTGGCCGAACTCGCGTCGTTCGCGATGAATGGCGACGAAGCCGTCGCCGGCTCGCTCGACGCGGATCGGGAGACCGCCCCGCCCACGGAATCGCTGACCGAGGCGCTGTTCGACGGGAAGGTCCATTTCAATCTGAGGGCACGGTACGAGTACGCCGATATCACCGGCCTGCAGGTGGGCCACGCCGGCACCGCCCGCCTTCGCCTGGGCTACGGCACCAAGCCCCTGCACGGCATCAGCGCGTATGGCGAAGTCGAGGGCACGGCGACCGTGGACAACGACGCCTACAACTCCCTGTTGAACGGGCGGGCAACCCGGTCTGTCATCGCCGACCCGCGGGGCGTGGAGCTGAACCAACTGTTTGGCAAGTACGAGAAGTATGGCGCGACCGTGATCGGTGGACGTCAGCGGATCATCTTTGACGATGCACGGTTTGTCGGCAATGTCGGCTGGCGACAGGACGAGCAGACTTTTGACGCCGGGCTCGTTGGCTATCGGGGCGAGGAGGGCTCGCCGTTCGAGAACTTCGGTATCACCTACGCTTATCTCTGGCGGATCAATCGCATCCTTTCCAACGACCGGGACTGGGACTCGGATTCGCACCTGATCAACGCCTGGTATGACGGATTGGAGGCGGGAAAGGTCACGGTGTTTGGCTACCTGCTCGATTTCACTGACGACGCCCCGGTCGCGGAGGGCAACACGGTCGGCATCCGCTTCGCGGGCCGGGCGGACCTCGGCGAGGATTTTGCGCTGAAGTACGCGGGTTCGTTCGCGCATCAGTTCGAGGCGGGCGCTTCGCATGCCTTCGAGGCCCAGTACTACCTTGTGGACGGTGGCGTGACGTACAAGCCATGGCGGGCCACGCTGGGCGTTGGCTTCGAGACGCTCGGCAGCGACCGCGGGCTGTACGGCTTCCAGACACCCCTCGCCACCGGGCACAAGTTCCAGGGCTTCGCCGATGCCTTCCTCGCCACCCCCGCCACCGGCATCCAGGACCTGTATCCGTACGTGGCCGCCAAACTGCCGTGGGACATCAACGCCAAGGTTATCGGTCACATGTTCTGGGAGCACTCGGGCGGTGACTCGCTTGGCTACGAGATCGACGGCGTGGCCACGAAAGCCCTCACCCAGTGGATGTCCATCACGGCGAAGCTGGCCTACCTCGACGGCAATGGCGACAACGGCACCGCGCCGGCCGATCGGCTTCGCCTGACCATCCAGACGGACATCAAGTTCTGACCGGCAGCGGGTGACGCCCCGTCGGCATCGATCTTGCTGGGTACCACATGGAGAAGTTGACCCACAGCCAAGACGGTGCCCATGGAGGGCAAACCCCTCACCATCATGATCGTCGACGAGTATCCGCAGCGGAGGCGCCTGCTCGCTTCATCGCTCCGCGATCATGGGTTCAAGGTCGTCGAGTCGACCGGGGACGTGTCGTTCCTGCCGGATGGCGTTCAGGACGTTCAGCCCGACGTCGTGCTGCTCGACATCGACGATCCGAGCCGCGATGCGCTCGAGCACATCGGGCTGATGAACCGCCGCTCACCCCGGCCCGTGGTGATGTTCACCCGCCAGCAGGACCGGCGTGTGATTGAACAGGCGGTCCACGCGGGCGTGTCGGCCTACGTGGTCGACGGGCTGACCTCCGCCAGCGTCAGCTCGGTGATCGACGTCGCCATCGCAACTTTCAAGAAGTACCAACGGCTAGAGAAGGAGCGCGACGATGCCCAGTCATCGCTCGCCGAGCGCAAGACCATCGAGAAGGCCAAGGGGCTATTGATGAAGCAACGTCACATCAGCGAGGACGAGGCGTACGCCATGCTTCGGAAGCTTGCCATGAACCGCAAGCGGAAGATGGTTGATGTCGCCCATGACGTGATCGACATGGCCGAACTCTTCTCGCGGAACGATGCGGAGGCACAGCCATGATTGCCGGCACCGCCGCAGCATCCAGGCCGCCGCTGGAAAAGCCGCGGATCGACATCGGCATCATCCCGCTGACCGACTGCGCGCCGATCGCCGTCGCGCAGGAGCGCGGCCTGTTCGCCCGGCACGGGCTCGACGTGACGGTCTGCGTGGAGGCGTCGTGGGCGGCGATCCGCGATAAGGTGGCGTTCGGCGTGCTCGACGGCGCACAGATGCTCGCCGGCATGCCCATCGCCTCGACCCTCGGCTTCAGCGGCATGCCCTGCCCGATGATCGCGGCGATGAGTCTCGACCTCAACGGCAACGCGATCACCGTCTCCGCCGAGTTGTACGACCGCATGTGCCAGGCCGACCCCGGCTCGATGGCCCAACGCCCCGTGACCGCGCGAGCGCTCAAGGCGGTGATCGATGCCGACCGAGTCGCCGGACGGCCGCCCATGACTTTCGCCAGCGTCTTTCCCGTATCCTCTCACCAGTACCAGTTGCTCTACTGGATGGCGCAGGCGGGAATTCAACCGGATCGCGACGTCAACCTCGCGATCGTTCCCCCTCCGCAGATGGTCGAGCAGCTCAGCAACGGGGAGATCGCCGGATATTGCGTGGGCGAGCCGTGGAATCAGCACGCCATTGCTTGCGGCGTCGGCCGCACCGTCATCACCAGCTACGAGATCTGGAACAATGGGCCGGAGAAGGTATTCGGCGTCACGCGTGACTGGGCCGAACAACACCCGCGGACCCACGCGGCGGTCATCAAGGCGCTGATCGAAGCGGCGGTGTGGCTCGACGGACCGGAGAACCGCGCCGAGGCCGCCCGCCTCGTTGGCAGCCCCGCGTACGTCAATGTGCCTCTGGACATCGTCGAGCGCCCCCTGCTCGGGCGGTACGCCTACGTGCCCGACGGGGTCGAGGCGATCCTGCCGGACTTCAACGTCTTTCACCGATATGCGGCGACATTCCCGTGGCGGTCCCACGCCGTCTGGCTGCAGACGCAGATGATCCGTTGGGGACAGATCGATCGTAGCATCGACATGCACGCGATCGCCGACGCCGTGTACCGCCCGGACGTCTACCGTGTCGCCTGCGATGACCTGGGCCTGGCCTACCCCACGATCGATACCAAGTGGGAAGGCATCCACGATGCGTCGTGGACGCTGGCCGACGCGACCACGCCGATCGAGATGGGTGCCGATCGGTTCTTCGATGGCTTGAGCTTCGATCCCGCTTGCCCGCTGGACTACGTCGACCGGTTCCCCGTCGCCCATGCCGCGAAGGTGAATCCCTAACCGCCCGCGTCGCGCAGTTGCTGTCGGGTGTTGATCTGCGGCGAGCGCGGCCAGTCGGTTGGCAACGGCAGGGCGCGGCTTCGCGCGGCCTTGAACAACGCCTGCATCGAACGGTCGTCCGAGTCGAGCCGCTCGGTCACCAGCTCCAGCAGGTCGACCCGGTAGCCGGCGACCATCGGCTGCCAACGATCGTCGCGGAACGCGATGGCGTCGCGGCCCTCATCGCTGGCCTCATGGATCGCCGTCAACCACGCCGGATTCAGCCCGACCAGGTCGCAGGAAAGCAGCCACAGCCAGCGATCATCGTGCGCGCGGGCGTCGATCAGCGCCGCCTGAAGCCCGGCGAGGGGACCGGCGCCCGGCCGTTGATCGATCACGGTCGGCAGCCCCAGGTCCGCGTATCGGTGCGCGCGGTCGATCACCAGGACCACGCGCGACGCAACCGGCTTGACCGCGTCGATCACGTGGTCAATCAGCGACTTGCCACGCAGTTCCGCCCTCGCCTTGTCACCTTGAAAGCGGCTGCTCTTGCCCCCAGCCAGGATGTACGCCGGCCACGCGTGTGCCTTGGACATGGTTCGCTCCGATCAGTCGCCATGATCGATGACCTTGCCCGATTCGGCAACCGCATCGGGGCGGCCGTCGTCCTGCACTTCGCCGCGCAGCGTCTCGATCGCATGCGGCAGCACGTCGGCGATCGCCTCGAGACATTCGCTCGCCCCCCGTGGCGAGCCCGGGAGGTTGACGATCAGCGAGCGGCCAATCGTCCCCGCCTCGCCCCGGGAGAGAAACGTGCGCGGCGTGATCTCGTAGCACCGCAGCCGCATCAGCTCCATCAAGCCGCTGTGGCGTCGCTCGAGGACATCCAGCGTCGCCTCGGGGGTGACGTCGCGCGGGGCCAGGCCCGTCCCGCCGGTCGTCAGGATCAGGTCCGGCGCCTCGGACGTCTTCGCCCACGCCGTGAGCCGATCGGCGATGCCCCGGCGATCGTCCGGCACGCAGGCCGTCGCCACGACATGCGCCCCGAGCCGCTGGCGAACCAGCGCCGCCAGCGCCGGGCCGGAGGTGTCCTCCGTTGCGCCGCACGAGCACCGGTCGCTGACGGTCAAGATGGCTACCCGCATGCTCATAACGCCTCGTGATCGCCGCTCCGGCCGCCGGTCTTGCTGATCAAACGCACGTTGTCGATCACCATCGCCCGGTCCACGGCTTTGCCCATGTCGATGACAGTCAGGGCCGCGATGGTCACAGCGGTGAGCGCTTCCATCTCCACCCCGGTCTTCCAGGTCGTCGAGACTTCGGCGCGGATCGTCAAGCCTTCCTCGCCCACGTCGATGCCGACCTCGGCACAGTCGAGGGGCAGCGCGTGACACAGCGGGATCAACTCGTCGGTACGTTTGGCGGCCTGGATCCCCGCCAGCCGCGCGACTTCGATGACGTTGCCCTTGGCTACGGCGTTCGAGCGCACGGCTTCGAGCAGCTCCGCCGAGGCGCGAACGAGCGCTTCGGCCACGGCGACGCGGCGCGTGATCGGCTTCTCGCCGACGTCGACCATGTGCGCGTGCCCCGACTCATCGAGGTGCGACAGTCGCGTGCTGTCCTCAGTCACCATGCACCTCCCAGGGGTAAAAAGGCCAGGGCCCGACGCCGCCGGACCCGGCGGGCAGCACCACGAACCCGTCGCTGCCGGCCGCCGAGATCACGTCGCCCGAGCCGCGCGATTCAATAAGCTGCACTGCGTCGGGCCCGACCCGGCGCACCAGTCGCGACCATTCGAGGCCAAGCGTCTTGTCACCCGCGTTCGTCAGTCGCGCGGTGTGGACCTGTTCGGCCGCCTTCAGTCCCGCGACGTGGCGCAGCGCGGCGACCGCGAATCGTCGCGCCGTCGCCAGGACCGACACGGGGTTGCCCGGCAGCCCGAGCACCATGCGGCCGCCCTCGGCCACGCCGCCGAGCACGGGCTTGCCGGGGCGGATCGGCAGCCGGTGGAATACGATCCGCACGTCCATCGCTGCGAGGAGGTCCGGGACGCAGTCGTGGTCACCCATGGACACCCCACCCGTCAGGATGAGTGAATCGGCGGACGCCAGCGCAGCGGCAATCGCCTGTTGCAGTTGCGCCCGCGAATCGCCGACCTGTCTGACGCCTTGCCACTCAATCCAAGGCAGCCGGCCGAACAGGGATTCCAAGGCGGGGCCGTTGCTGTCGCGTACCTGCCACGGCGTGACCTCGCCGGCGGTCGACAGCTCGTTGCCGGTTACGATCGCCGCGCACCGCACGGGTCGATAGACGCTGACGTGCCGGGCACCCACCGCCGCCATGGCCGCGATCAGGCCGCTGTCGATACGGCGTCCGGGTTCCGCGAACGGCTGGCCCGCCGGCGCGTTCTCGCCGCACCGCCGTATGTGTTGGCCCGGACTGACGTCCAGGTCAGCCGGCAGCCCGATCGCATCGTCGCCCTCGTCAACCTGCTCACGGGGGATGACCGCGTCGGCACCGTCGGGCACGGCGCCGCCGGTGAAGAGGCGGAGGGTCGCGCCCGCGGTGAGCGCCGGCGGATGCTGGCCGGTGGCCACCTCGCCGGCGATCGGGAGCGAGCCACCCGCCAGGTCACGCGACCGGACCGCGTAGCCGTCCATCGCGCTGACATCGCACGCGGGGCTCGGCCGGTCCGTCGCGACACGCTCAGCGAGCACGCGGCCCGGCGCATCGCGCAGGCCAACGGTCTGCGTGTCGACGTGCGACAGCGCCGCCAGCCACGCGGCGATCGCCGGGGCACCGGCATTGAACGCAAAGGGCTTCGCGGTCATCGTCACGCGCGTTCGGCCTCCTGCTCCAGGAACACCGGCTGCTTCCAGATCGCAACGTCCGATTTCATCGCATCGATAAACCAGTCCGCCGCCGCGAGTCCCTCCTTGCGATGAGCCGAGTAGATCGTCAATCGAAACGAGCATGCGCCGACCGGGACCCGCCCACGACTGTGCTCGACACAAGCGGCGACCAGCCCGAAGCGCTGCACCGCCGTCGTCGCCAACCCGCTCAGCCTTGCGGACGCCATCGGCTCGTACGCCTCGTAGTCAAGGGCCACGATCGCGCGATCTTCCTCCATGCCGCGGACCACGCCCTCGAAACGCACCACCGCACCGGCGCCGGCGGGGGGCGCCGAGGCAGCCGTCTCGACCGGGCCATCCACGATGTGCACTTGAACGCTCATCCGCCCGACACCAGCCCGATCAACGCCACCTCATCGGCTTCGGTGATCTTGTGGTCCCCCGACACAAACGCGTGGTTCACCGCCAACCTTGAAGCGTCGATCGATTCGCGGAGCAACGGCGATGCCTCGGCGAGTGCGGCCTTGACCGTGTCACACGTGGCCGCGCGGTCGGCGACCATTACATCGATCGAGCTTGCCTTGGCCATCGCCGCCTGCGGCCCGAAGAGCAACACCTTCACCCGCATCATTCGTCCTCCCGCTCATTGCGCTCGCGTTCGAACTGCACCTGCGCCCAACTCCACGCCGCAACCGTTGACGGGAAGCCGCAGGTGTTCATCCCCAGAAGGATGGCCTGCTCGACCTCCGCTTCGGTCGCTCCCGCCTGCATCGCCCGGCGCACGTGGCTCCGCAACGCCGACTCGAGTCCCGCCCCGACGCAGATGCCGATCTTGACCAGCGCGCACTGTTTTGCATCCAGCGGGCCGGCGTCGGCCACCGCCGTCGCGATCCGTTCATGGCACTCACCCAGCACGGGGAACTTGTCCACAAATCGCTTGTAGGTCTTCGGCAATCGCTCGCTGGTATCGTCCGCGGGCAAGGTCAGCCTCCGATCGTCGTCATCACGGCAAAGCCGTCGTGGGGGTGTTCGTCCTTCTTGGCGGCCAAACCGCGGGCGAGCAATGCATCGAAGCGCGCGGCATCGAAGCGCGGGCGGAACGCCGGCATCAACGAACCGGCATGCCGATCCATCAGGCAAGGGTACAGCTCGCCACGGGAAGTGATCCGAAGGCGATTGCACGCGCCGCAGAAGTTGCAGCTCATCGGCGTGATGAACCCGATCGTCACACGCCGGCCATCGCTCAGCGTCGCGTCGTAGCTTCGGGCCGACGACGGACCCGGCTCCAGCGGTCGCCAATCCGACACGGTCTCACCCAGGACCGATCGCATCCGCGATTCGGGCACGTAGCGTTCCGCCCAGCGTTCCGCCAGCGGCCCCATCGGCATCAGCTCAATGAAACGGATCTCAACGCCCTTGTCCGCGGCAAACGCGACGAGATCGGGCAGGTCCCGATCGTTGTCGCCGCGGAGCACCACCGTGTTGAGCCGCAAGGGCGCCAGCCCCGCGTCCAGCGCCGCGTCGATGCCCGCCAGCACACGGTCCAGCCCGTCCACACCGGTCATCCGCTCGAAGCACGCCCGGTCCAGCGAGTCCAGGCTCACGTTGACGCGGCCCACGCCCGCCCGGGCATAGTCGCGCGCCCGGTGGGCCAGCGACAGCCCGTTCGTTGTCATGGCCAACTCGTCGAGCCCGCCAATCGACGCGATGCCGCGGATGATGTTCAAGAGTTCCGGATGCGCGGTTGGATCGCCTCCGGTGAGGCGTACTTTCTTCAGGCTGTGGTGACGAATCAGGTGTGCCACCATCGCCGTCAGCTCGCGGGCGGTCAGTGCCCCGCGGTCCTGTTCGTTCGCCAGCCACGCCGGACGGCAGTAGGTGCAGCGCATCTGGCACGCGGGAGTCAACGAGAGCCGCAGGTAGGCAATGCTTCTGCCCGTACGATCCATCAATGTCATCGACCGCGTCCCAAGTAGCTCGAAACAACCCCCGCAGGCCAGTATAGGCCACGCGTGGCAGGGTGGATGGGGGGGCGGCCATACCCCTCCGAAGGCTCCTCCGCTGGAACGCGGCCGTGGCGAGCATGCCCCGCGTGTCCGGCGCTTCGTTTGGCGCATCGCGGCGCACAACACCCCAACGGATATGTCCGATCAGGACAAGAAGCAGCGGACATCAGCTATAATCGCGCCGCGGCCTCGTGGCGGAACTGGCAGACGCAGGGGACTTAAAATCCCCTGGCCCGCAAGGGCCGTGTGGGTTCGAGTCCCACCGAGGCCATTGAGCGGGGGCGGCGGTCATCGGCGGGCGCGGGTCTGGGCGATGCGGAGCTGGGCGGTCACGTTCCTGAAGATGCGGCTCTGCGTGTCGCGGTAGACTTCGGTGAGCCGGCGGAAGGTGCGGGCGGCCTGGTTCCATTGGCCGGCGCCGAGCTGGTTGTACCCGGTCTGGTACAGCTCGATGACCCTGTCGACCAGTTCCTGTTCACATCGCTTGAATTCGCGGAAGGTCAGGCCTTCCTGCAGCAACTCGCCGTCGGATTTGGCGTAGGCGAGCTTGTAGTTGCGGTAGGCCTGGTAGAGCGCATCGCTGTCGGGCTGGGTGATGGAGCGCTGGTACTCGCGGCGGGCTTGCTTGAGGTGGCTCTCGGCCTCGCGCATCTGCCGGGGCGCGTCGACCGGCTGGGTGATCTCGGTCCGGATCTGCTCGGTGGTCAGTTCCCCGGCTGTCCGCGGGCCGGATGACTGGTCGCCGGTGCTGAGCGGCTTGACGAACGCGAACATCAGCAGGATCACGCCGACGAGGCACCCGATGATGCCGAACCATAGCCCGAAGTTCTGCCGGGTGCGGGCGGCCTGGTCGGGGGGCGGGGCGAAGGCGTCGGGCTGCGGCTGCTCGGTCGGGGGCGTCGGGGCCGCGTCGGCCGCCGGTCCGTCGGGCGCCGGCTCGATCCGCACGTCGAACAGCTTCTCATTGCCGACGCTGATGACGTCGCCGCTCTTGAGCGTGACGGGCTTGTTGCCGGTGTTGCGGTGGTTGACGCTGGTGCCGTTGGGGCTGGCGTTCTCGACAACCCAAGCCTCGCCGGTCCAGCGGAGCCGGCCGTGATGCCGCGAGGCGTGCGACGCCTGGACGACGACATGGTTGTCGGCGCTGCGGCCGAAGCTCAGCTCCGGCTGCTCGAACCGGCGGGTGCGCCCGGCGGCGGCGCCGCACAGCAATCGAATCTGGATCGGATTCATTGGATTCAGTGTAAGGCGAGGCGGCGGTCGCGGCCAAGTCGGCCTCAGCGGCCCACGCCCATGCCCCCGCCATTGATCAGGTGCAGGATGATCGGCGAGAAGACCACGAGCACGACCGCGGCGAGGATCAGCAGGCTCGGCACGAGGATCTTCAGCGACGCCTTGGCCGCCATCTCCTCGGCCCGGACCGAGCGGAGGTGGCGGAGCATGGCCGCCTGGCTCTTGAGGATCGTGCTCAGGGGCGTGCCCAGCGCCTCGGACTGGTTGATCGCCCCGACGACCCCCCGCAGCGAATCGAGCGGGATCCGCATCGCCATGTTACTCAGCGCCGCGGCGCGGGTCGCGCCGAAGTCGATCTCGGCGCGGACGAGTTTCAGCTCCTGGTTGAACTCCTCGTCGGGCTTGTCCTTGATGACGGTCTCGATCGCCTCGGGGAAGGTCGCGCCCGCTTCCATGAGCAGCGCGATCAGGTCGAGCGTGTAGGGCAGCCGCTTGGCGATCCGCGCGGTGCGGCGGGTGGCCTGGTCGTGCAGGGACCACAGCGGCACGTAGAACCCGACCAGCGGCGCGCCCAGCAGCACGACCACGCCCAGCGCGCCGAACAGGCCGGCCGCGAAGAAGCCGACCACGGCCATGATCAGGCCCGTCGCCAGGCACAGCGCCACGTACTCCTCGACGGTGTAGCCGTTGGGGTTGCCCGAGGCTTCGAGGTCCTGGCGGATGCGTTCGCGGAACAGCGGGAACCGCCGGGCGAGCAGCAAGCACGCGAGCATGAACTGGCGGATGCCGGCGGTCTCGAAGACGGTGTTGCGTTGCCCGACGCCCAGCGCCAGGGCGATGCGGCGATTCACGGGCGGCTCGGGTTGAAGCCGGATCCCGAACAGCGTGTACACGATCATCGCGACCGAGACGAACATCGCGGCGGAGACGGCGATCTGCCAGATGAGCGCGGCGTCGTCCATGGTCAGATGTCCACGCTCATGATCTTGCGGATCCACAGGAACCCGGCGGCGATGAGGACGGCGGCGGCGAGGAGGATGACCCGGCCGACCTCGTCCGCGATGACCTTGGCGGTCTCGTTGGGGGCGATCAGGTAACCGATGCCGAGCACGACCAGGGCCATGCCGGCCATCATGGAGGCCTGGCTTCGCCCCTGGGCGGTGAGGGTCTGGAGCTTGCCTTCGAGCCGCTGGATCTCGCGGATGGCGTCGGCGATGCGGTCGAGCGACTCGGCGATGTTGCCGCCCCGCTCACGGTGGGCCTGGATCGCGGTGAACAGCAGCCGGTAGTGGCTGGACCCGATGCGTTCGGCGGCGTTGTGCATGGCCTGGTGCAGGTCGATGCCCAGGTCGTACTCGCGGAGCAGGTGCTCGAACTCCTGCTTGAGCGGGCCGGTCGAGTTGCGGACCATCAGTTGCATCGACTGGACGAGGTTGAGCCCGGCGCGGGCGCCGGCGGCGAGCGAAACGACGGCGTCGACCAGTTGCTCCTCGAGTCGGCGTCGGCGCTTCTGTTCGAGGTGGTTGATCACGAGCGTGGGCACGAACAGCGCGACGCCGGCGCCGATGACGAACCAGAACCAGCTCCCGCCCACCGCCGCGCAGAACAGCCCGACCACGAGCACGCCCAACCCGATCGCCGCCATCGCCAGCCGCGGCTGCACGTTCATCAGCAGTTGCTGGTTGAGCACGCGGTCGAGGCGGCGCTCCTGCCGGCGGAGCAGGATCAGCGCCTGCGGCCCGCCGTACCGCACCGCCACGAAGGCCGCGGCGAACGTGGTCAGCGCGACCAGCAGGAGTTGGAGGAGGTCTTGCGTGGGCATGGGCGGTCGCCTAGAGGAACATCTTCACGTCGATCAGGTCCTTCTTGATCATATCCTGGGCGAAGGTCGGGATGTAGCCGGTGTGGCGGAGGCGGGGCTGGTCGGCGTCGCGGAGGACGAACACGTCTTCGAGCCGGATCGCGTGGGTCTCCTGGTCGATCTCGAGGACCTCGGAGATGTGGGTGACGCGGCGCTGGCCGCTGGCGAACCGCTGGAGCTGGACGATCACGTCAAGGGCGCCGACGATCTGCTCGCGGATGGCGCGGACGGGCATGTCGACGGCCATGAGCACGAGGGTCTCGAGGCGGGCGACCATGTCCAGCGGGGTGTTGGCGTGGATGGTGCTCAGCGACCCGTCGTGGCCGGTGTTCATGGCCTGGAGCATGTCGAGGGCCTCGGCGCCGCGGACCTCGCCGACGATGATGCGGTCGGGCCTCATCCGCAGCGCGTTGCGGACGAGCTCGCGGATGGTGTAGGCGCCGCGGCCTTCGACGTTGGCGGGCCGGCCCTCCAGCGCGACCACGTGAGGCTGCGGCAGCTTCAACTCCGCCGACTCCTCGATCGTCACGATCCGCTCGGTCGGCCGGACGTATGCCGACAGCGTGTTCAGCAGCGTGGTCTTGCCCGACCCGGTGCCGCCGGAGACCATGATGTTCTTGCGGCCCTCGACGCAGCCCTGGAGGAACTCGGCGCACTGCGAGCTGAGCGTGCCCCGCTCGATCAGGTCGTCGACGGTGAACGGGATCCACGCGAACTTGCGGATCGTCACGCAGGGCCCGGCGAGGCTGAGCGGTGGGATGATGATGTTCACGCGTGACCCGTCGGGCAGCCGCGCATCGACCAGCGGGTTGGACTGGTCCACGCGGCGGCCGATCGGCACGAGGATTCGCTCGATCACGCTCATCAGCACCTCGTCGGAGAAGAACTGCCGGGTCGTCGCCTGGATGACGCCGTTCTTCTCCACGTAGATCCGGTCCTTGCCCACGACCATGATCTCCGAGACGTTGGCCATCTCGATCAGGTCCTGCAGCGGGCCGAGCCCGAGCATGATGTCCAGCAGGTCCTTGCTGACCAGTTGCCGCACGATGTAGTTGCGCAACCCCGCGGACATCGTGCCGATCTGCTGCTCGAACAGGTCGTCGAACGCGTCCTCGGCGACGGCGAGGTCGTCCTGCACGCTGGTCGAATCAAACAGCAGGGGCATCATGTCCACGGTGCCCTGGACCAGCTCGCTGATCGCCCGCTCGCGCGACGCGTCGGTCTGCTGCTCGCCGGTGCGGTACTCGGTCTGGACCTTGCCGGTGCACTGGCGGACGACCTCGGCCGTGACCAGCCGGTGCAGGTGCATGTGGACCATGTGGCGGATGAGCGCCTCGTCGAGCTGGGCGGCGCGGGCGTCGAGGATCTCGTTGAGGTGGACGACGATCTGCTGGATGTAGGTCGGGTCGTTCTTGTTGATGTGCCCGGTGACGCGGAGGTTCATCCGGTTGATCAGCTCGGCGTGGACCTCCTGCTCGAAGGCGATGAGCCGGCGTTGCAGCTCGTGGCGGTCGTCGCCGGCGGTGGTCTTGCCGTCGGGCCGGATCAGGGCCAGGGCGTACTGGGCGACCTGCAGCTCATCGCCGAAGTCCATGCGGGCGGGCTGGCCCGGGGCGACGTCGCGGTTGGCCACGCGCAGCGAGGACCGCGAGAGGTTCTCGACGAACATCTGGTTGCCCTTGCGGAAGATGCGGGCGTGCTTGCGCGCGACGAACGGGCCGGTCAGCGTGATCTGGCAGCCCGGATCGCGGCCGATCGTGATCGTCTCGTCCCGCACGTCCAGCGTCTGGCGCGTGTTGGCAGCTTGGTCGAAGAGCCAGATTTCCATGATGCTTCAGGCGGCGCTCCGTGTGGGCGGCGTCACGACCCGGTCGGCGACAGGTTCAGCAACTCCAGCACCCGCGGGTTGATCGAGTCGGCGGCGTCGGGCAGCCGCGGCGTCAGGTCGTTGGGGTTCCGCAACACCAACTCGTACTCCTCGTCCGGGGAGTAACGCAGGATCGTCGAAAGCAGGTTCGCCTCCACGGGCTCGACCTCGACGGTCACCTTGCTGAAGTTCCGCTTCTTGCGCGAGGCGCTGGTCTGACCGCCCACCGCGACCACCCGCACCCGCTCCAGGATCAGGTAGGTCTGGGGCTTGCCCGACGGCGGGTCGAGGTACGCCTGGATGTCGACCGTGCTGTTGGGCACGATCAGCGAAACGGTGGTGTCGTCGTCCACCGGCAGCTCCCGCCAGACCATGCCCTCGCGCGGCGTCGCCGAGCCGTCGCCGATGCCCGGCTGGTCGGTGAACAGGTCGTAGGTGAGGAACTGGTTCTGGTTGGCGTACCGCTTGAACCGCTGGCCGATCTGCGTCTGCACCTCGTCTTTGGTCAGCGCCTTCAACGCCTCGACGTAGTGGGGGCGGGCCTCTTCGTACATCTCCACGGGCTTGAGGTCCTCGCGCTCCAACTCGTCGCCCGGCGCGAAGGACCGTTGCAGCAGGTAGATCGTGAACTTGTTGGCTTCCTTCTCGGAGCGGATGTTGTGGATGTACGCGGTGTTGGCGATCACCGCGACCAGCCCCAGGCCCAGCGCGACGAGGATCAGCGGGATGTTGGGTTTCTGGCTCGGCGCGGCGCCCGGTGGGGGTGTCGTGGTTCCGCTTGAAAACTGGCTCATGGGGAACGTGGCCTCCCTGGTGGATGGGACGCGCGACCGTCGACCGCGTCGCCCCTAGTGTACCGCAACTGGATGACGACGCGAGTCGTATCGCCCGCCCGATGCACCCGCACGCCGAGCAACCGGTCGCCCGAGACATACAGGCGGTGACGGATCGACTCATCGCCGCCGCGCACGTCGCGTAGCGGCTCGTAGCCGCGCGCCCCCGCTTCTCGCGCGTAGTGTTCCGCGACCGCCGCCACCGGCGAATCCACGCGCCACACCGCCACCTGCTCGGCGCGGCCGTCGACGCGGCGCTGGTAGCCGATCAGCCGCTCGCCCGACGGCGGCGGGGCGAGTCCGGCCGGCTCCGACGACAGCGGCTCGGCCCCGGCGATGGCGCTGGGGGCAGCCACGTCCGGCAGGCCCAGCGGGCCGCCCTCGTCCTCGGCGATCAGCGTCTGGGGGATTGTACGCGCCGGGCCCGTCGGCGGTTCACCCGGCGCGGCGTGGCGACGCACCTGGCGGATCAGCATCACCAGCATCGCCAGCGCCACCGCGGCCAGCAGCAGCGTCGCCGCCCGTTGCAGTCGTCGGGTGCGCCCGGTCATTACCGCTCGTCGTACACGATCGGACCGCTGTAGCCGGCTTCATCGAGGTACAGGCGGCGGATCATGCCCGCGAGCACCGAACCGTCGGGCACCTGCGTCGGGTCGTTGGAGAAGTCGTTGTTGTATTCCTCGATCTGATCGCCGTCCATGTCGTCGAGGGGCAGGTCGAGGTCTTCGAGGTAGATGTCGCGGGCGGCGCGGAGATGGTGATCCCCGGTCGACCCGCCGCGCCACGTGTCCGGGCCCGCCGTCGTGCTGTTGGAGTGCAGCCACTCGTGCGTGATCCGCATGTGCCGGCGGACGATCGGCCCGTCGAGCTGCTCCCAGAGCGGGATGTCCATGGTGTAACGGACGCGGTAGCCGTCTTCGTAGGCATTGCCCCAGCGGGTGTGGTGCAGGTCGGGGTAATCGGGCCAGTACACCTGCGTCTCCGCCAGTTCCTGCGCCTCGGCGGAGATGTCGCCCGCCGCGGCGAACAGGTGCTCGTCGTACACGTCGGGCATCATCCGGCCGTGCCGCTCGTACCCCGCCTCGTAGTACTCGTCGAGCATGAGCAGCGAGTCGGCCTCGCCCTCGAAGAAGGCGTTGTTCAGCGCGAGGTTCCGCGAGAGCCGGTCTGAACCCGGGCCCGACGCGTGGTACACCTCCCGCCACACCTCGTACCGGGGCAGCACCGTGTCCCGCTGGACCCGCACCGACAGGAACCCGATGTAGAAGATCAGCGACAGGATCAGCAGCAGCAGCGGCAGGATCAGCACGCTCTCCATCATCACCGCGCCCCGCCGGCGGTGCGGCGAAGCGAGGCGGCCGGGCCCGGCGGCGATCGCGATGGCGTGGCGGCGGTTCATCGGTGTGCCTTTCAGTGTTGCAGCGTCAACTCGCCCAGGACCGTGCTGTGCTCCACGAACTCACGCAGGTTGGCGAAGTCGTCGGGGTCCACGCCCTCCACGTCCGCCGACGACGCCTCGTCCAGGTGCTCCACCCAACGCCCGTAGTCCGCGGCGAGCGGCACGAGCTGCGCGTGCCACATCGGCGTCCACAGGTCCCACGAATGGTTGTTGAAGACCTTGGCCTGGGCGAGCCCGAGCTGCGACCCGAAGGGGCTGTTCGCCTTGAATTGCTGCTCCATGGCCTGCGGCTGCTCGGACCGCCGCGCCGCGCCCAGGAACGTCAGGTACCGCCACCGCGCCTCGGGCGTGTCGAGCACCTGCGTGTGGTCGAAGTCGATCGGCGCGGGCGCGTCGTCGGCCCCGGCGTCGAAGCCCTCGTACGGGTTGGTCACTTGCTCCACCTCGCCGACGTTCACCCCCACGAAGTAGAAGTGGTCGATCCGGTAGACCGGCTGGGGCACGCGGTTGCCGTTGGCGTCGACCACGCGGTCGATCCCGATGTCGTTGTCGAACCACACCGTGTAGGACGGCTGGTCGGCGCCGTTCCAAAGGTCGCGCCAGCCGTGGTCGATGACCTTGACGACGTTGGAGTTGGGGTCGTTCGCCGGGTTCCACCGGCGGGGGTCGACCCAACCGGACCGGCGGATGACCCGGGGCTGCCGAAGCGGCCGGCTCCGCTGCGTGTCCTCGACCGCCGACCACGAGCCTTCGCTCATGAACGCCGGGTGGCTGATCGGGTAGCGGCTCTTGATCTCCACGGCGATGAACGCCGTCTCCTCGATCCGGTCGGGGTCGGCGTCCCCGATCGCCGTCGCCTCGTCGAACCCGATGACCCAGTCGGGCTCGATGAACGTGTCCAGTTCGGTGATGATCGGGTCGATCTCGTCGTCGGTGTTCGGGTCCGAGTCGCCGGGCCACAGGTAATCGCGCTTGGTGTTGGCCAGCCCGCTGACCCACTGATCGAGCCGGGTGTTGCGGAGGTGGCTGTCGACGAAGCTGTCGACGCGCCGCAGCAGGTGGCCTTGCGTGCCCCAGGTGTAATACCCCGAGACCTCGCGGGAGGCGCCGACCCAACTGCCCCCGCTGCCCGTGCCCGCGCCCAGGCCCAGGCCCACGTTGCCCGTCCCCCCCGAGGCGGTGTCCGCCGACCCCGGCGACCAGTACCCGCCGACCCACCGCCACTGGATCCCATGCCACCCGAACAGCGTGTCGTAGGGCCCGCGGTTGGTCTGGGGGTCGTCCACGTGGTCGGGCAGCGTGCCGTACCGGACCGGGTGGCGGAAGTCGGCGAACGTGCCGCGCCGCCACGGGACGGTCGGCTCGGCCGGGACCACGAAGACCTCGCCGCGGTACCGCTCGCCGCCGGAGCGGTGGCCGACCGTGCGCGCCAGTTGCTGCGCCATCCCGGGCATCGACTCCATGTACGCCTGGCTGACCTCGTCCATCGCGGTCATGGCCTGCCACAGCCGGCCGTCGCCCCCGCCGTAGTGCGTGATCGCCTCCATGTCGAACCCCTCGAGCAGGTCGTCGACGGGGATGATCTGGTCCAGCTCTTCGTTCAGCTCGTCGAGGAAGTCCTCGAGCATGCGCTGGACCTCGTCGGTCAGGACGGCCGGGCCTTCGTTGCTCACGCCGCGTTCGAGCTGTGCCTCCAGCGCGTCGCGGATCGCGACCTGCTCGATGCGGGTGAAGCGGACCGCCTGCGGCAGGGCGTCGAGCACGTTGACCAGCGCGATGTAGCGGCTGATGGTGATGTTGTTGCGGGCCACGGCGTTGAAGGTCCGCGCGACCCACGTCGCCCCGGCGGTGACGGTCGAGTCGGCGGCGTTCTGGGTCTCGACCCGGCGGTTGACCTGGTCGGTGACGTTGAGCACGAACATGACCACGCCGGTCAGCAGGATCACGCCCAGCAGCGCGATGATGATGACCACGCCCCGACGCCGCCCCGCACGCCGGTGCAGCGGATCGTTAGCTGTCGCTTTCCGGATCATTCTGGTTGATCTCCTCTCGCAGGCGCTGGATCAACTCGGTGGCCTGGCGACGGACGTTCTCGGCGGACTTGAGGTGGGCGCGGGCGAGCTTCCACTGGCGGGCCTCGATGGCGGCCCGGGCCTTGGCGATCCAACTGTCGTACTCGGCGTCCTCGAGCCGCTTCTCGATCTCCGTGGTGTCGATCCCGGTGCCGCGGAGGGTCTGGCGGGCCTGCAGGTACGCCTCGATCGCCTGGCCGAAGTCCGACTTGCCGCGGGCCGCGTCGCCGACCTTGAGCTGGTCGCGGTACTCCTGGTAGACCCGCAGGTCTTCGGCGAGCCGGTTGGCCTCGGGGTGGGCCGGGTCGATCGCCAGGGCGTTGTCGAGGTGCTTGCGGGCGGCGTCGAGGTCGCCGGCGTCCAGCGCCGCGCGGGCCTGCTCGGTCTCCATCCGCACGGTCACGTCGTTGAGCTTGCGCTGGACGGCGGCGTCGGGGCCCATCTCGTCGAGGACCTGCTGGTAGAGCTGGCGGGCGCGGGCGTCGTCGCCGGCGGCCGCGGCCGCGTCCGCCGCCTCGACCAGCGCCTTCTTGGTGACCACCTTGCCCAGCCGCTGCAGCGACTGCTTCGCCTCGGGCAGCGGCAGGGCGTCGAGGTACTGCTCCTCGGCGGTCACGAAGTCGCCGCCCAGTTCGGCATCGCGGCCGCTCTGGTACGCTCGCCGACGCCGCAACTCGCTCACGCGGTCCCGCAGATCGTCGGACGGCTTGAGGTCGTTCGCCTGCCGGTAAAGGTTAATCGCCGCGGCGTAGTCGCCCCGGTCTTCGGCCGCCTGCGCCCGGCCGAGCAGGTCGTCGTAGTTGATCCGGCCGGTCAGCTCCGCCTCGCGCTCGGTCAGCCGGGCGCTGCTGCTGTACTGCTGCAAGCCTTCGCGCACTTTCCCCAACGCCTCGTTGAGTCGACCCTGCCCGGCGAAGCGATCGGCCTCGGCGAGGATCCGGTCGATCTGCGCTTGCGTGGACTGGTCCTCGATCCGCGCCGCCAGCCGGTCGAGGATCTGCTCCTCCATGTCGACGGGCTGGGCCTTCTGGCGGAAGACGCCGATCCGATTGCGGGCCTGGCTGTACTGGCCGCTGTCGATCAGCTCCACCACTTTGGCCGCCACGTCCACAAAGGCCCGCCGGAACTCGACCTCGTTGCGGATCTCCGCGACGTGATCGTGCAGGTTGCCGGCGGTGTCGAGCGCGCCGCTCAGCTTGGCCAGCGCGTCGCTGTAGAGCTGTTCGGCCTCGCTGAACCGGTACCCGGCGGTGACCCGCTCGCCCTCGGCCATGAGCAGCCGCGCCTCGCAGATCATCGCCCGCGCCTTGGCGGGCGCGCCCAAAGCCGGGTCGTCGGGCCACGCCGACGCCAGTTCGTTGAACAGTTGGGCGGCCTGGCGGTAGTCCTGCTGCTCGCTGTAAAGCTGTCGCGCCCGTTCGTACTTGTCGACCGCTTCGCTGCGGACCTGCTGCTGTTGCTCCGAGGCGCGCCACTCGAAGTAGCCCCACACCCCGCCGATGAGGATCGCCTGCGCCAGCAGGACCCCGCCGAGGATCAGCGGCAGGCGGCTTCGCTTGGGCAGCGGGGCGGTCGGGTCGGCGGTCGCCTGCGCGGCCGGCTCGGCCAACGGCGGCGCCGCCGCCGACGGCGCGGCCCGCTGGCCCCCGGCGAACGTCCGCTTGATCACCTCCAGCAACTGCTGCGCCGAGGCGATCCGCTGAGACGCGTTCTTCGCCATCAGCCGCTCGACGATGCCGCTCAGGTCCGGCGGCAGGCTCTCGTTGAGCTTCGTCAGCGGCGGCGCGGTCAGCCGCGCGTTGGTGTGCCACTTCATCCACCGCAGCGCCTGGTTCCGCTGGTCACGCATCACCGTCTTGAACGTCTGCTCGTACGCCGGCCGCCCCGCGAACATCTCGTACGAGATCATCCCCAGCGAGTACAGGTCGGCCCGGGCGTCGGCCTGCTCGCCGGTGAACAGCTCCGGCGCCATGTACCGCGCCGTGCCGACGGTCAACGCGTCCTGTTCGACCTGGAGCGCGGCGAGCCCGAAGTCGCAGATCTTCACACCGCCCTCGCGCGGCAGCAGGATGTTCGACGGCTTGAGGTCGCGGTGCAGCACACCCGCCTCGTGGATCGCGCTCAGCCCCAACGCCACCTGCTGCATGATCCCCAGCGCCTGCTTGGGGTCCATCGGCCCGTCCAGCTTCCCCAGCACGTGGTCCAGCGATGAGCCGTCCACGTACTCGGTCACGATGAACAGCCCCCGCGGGTCGTCGACCATGTCCACCACGTCGACGATGTTCTTGTGCCCGGACGAGACACGCTTCTGCAGCTCGGCCTCGTTGTTGAAACGCTGGCGGACCTCCTCGTCGGCCTCGGCGGCGCCGGCGACCTGCTTGATCGCCACGTGCCGGTCGAGCATCCGGTCGTATCCCTTCCAGACCAGGCTCATGCCGCCGGCGGCCAGCGGGCTCTGCACGTCGAAGTACCCCAACTGGTCGCCGGGGTTGAGCGCGGGTTGGATCGTGTTCGCGGCGTCGAAACTCATAGGTCCTCGGGTCTCGTCTGCGGGGCGCGCCCCGCCCCGGTCAGGGCGTGGTGCGCTGGATGGTCGGCTGCGGCGGCAACGCGTCCCGCATGCCCTCGTTGCTCAGCATATAGTGTGCGACCAGCGTGCGGTAATCACCGCCGTCGTTCTCCCCGTCGCGGTAGAGGCTGCTCACGTAAGGCACGCCCAGCGCCAGCTCGTGCCGGACCCGGACCGAGATCGTCTCGTGCGTGCTGAACGTCGCCGACTCGCCCAGCCCGATCTCCTCGTACTCCACCGTGTGGTCCTGCAACACGCGAACCTTGCGGACGGTCATCTCGGTCGTGTCGGCCGCGTAGGCGAGGCGGTCGGCGGCGATCCGTTCGATCCACGCCGGCGGCGTTCGGCCGTACCCCTCGTACAGCGCGGTCAGCCCCTCGACGTACAGGTCGGTGTCGACGTCCTGGCCGCTGCCGCCGGCGCGGCTGCCGACCGGGGCCAGCGCGTAGACCGCGGCGCGCCAGATCGCGTCGTGCTTCACCCCGCCGAACTCGTGGTAGTACGCGTTGGCCGGCTCGGTCGGCAGGTCGCGGGGGATCTGCACGACGGCGCTGCGATTGGCGGCGAAGGCGGCGTAGTGCACGAACAGGTTCCCGCTCATCAGCATCGCCGTCTGCGCCAGCAGCAGCATCAGAAACAGCAGGATCGGCGCGACCAGCGCGAACTCGATCGTCGCCGTGCCGCGCTGCCCGGCCCGGTCGGCCGGCGGCCGACCCGCGTGCGCCCGGCGCAGCGCGCGCAGCCCGATCGCCAGCATCGCCACGCAACCCGCCGCCACCGCGGCGCAGAACAGTGTCAGGTCGCTGGTCAGGTAGGCGGCCCAGAAGGTTTCGGGATGGCTTAGCGCTTGGGTACCGGCCATCGCATGCTCCATGTTAGACGCGCAGCGACCAGTGGGGTTTCCAAGGCGTGTCCAGGCCCAGCAGCAGCTCCGCCGCGGCGAGGATCGCCCCGGCGGCCAGCGCCACGCCGAACGGCACCCGCGGGCTGTCCTCGGGGAACTCGGGCTTGACCTTGCCCCCGGCGAGCAGCGCCGCCCCGAACAGCCGCGCGAACGTCCGCTTGACCAGCCCGTGGCGGATCATGAGCACGATCGCGAACGCCCCGGCGATGAGGAAGGCGTAGACGGCGGCGGCCAGCACGCAGCGCCAGTCGGCCGAGATGGCTCCTACGGTGCCCATGAGCTTCACGTCGCCCCAGCCCATGCCGCCGGCGAGGCGGACCAGGCCCAGGCCGATCAGCCCCGCCATCATCGCCGCGCCCGACCGCTGGAGCCCGCCCCACGCCGCGGGCCAGCCGCCGTCCGCGACGCCCGGACCGATCAGCCCGATCACCGCCGCCAGCGCCAGCCCGCCCAGCATCGCCGGGTACGTCAGGGCGTTGGGGATCAGACCCGTTCGCCAGTCGCACACCGCCGCCGCGACGAGCACCACCGACAGCAGGCCGAAGCTGATCCAGTCACTCATGACGATCCCGTCATCGGTGGGGGCGCAACCGCGACATTCGCCGACGCGCCCTGATCAGAAGTCGGGGTCTTCGAACGAGTCCGCATCGCCGCGCATCGACTCGGTCTCTTCGCCGACCCACTCGTTGATGTAGTCGCGGAAGTAGATCAGCAGGCCCAGCAGCGGCAGCACGATCGCCGCCACGATCAGCAGCTTCTCCAGGCCTTCGGCGCCCTTCTCCTCGCGGTGGGCGGACTTCAGCACGTTCCAAAGAGTCTTCATGGGGTTCGCTTCCTTTCCGTCGCGTCCGTCGGGGCGGCCCAGCCCCTCAGGGAAACGGTAAACCATTGAGCGTGGTCATCAACTGGTAGTGGCCGACCAGCGCGTCCATCGCCGCCCGGCTGATCCAGTAGCTCGGCACGGCGATCGCCGCCAGCAACAGCGTGTACTCCAGCGTGGTCGCGCCGATCTGCTCGGCGATCGCCGGTTCGGACCCAAGCCGCTCCAGAATGCTTCGCAGGCGTTTCACCGGTCCGCGGGCCTCCAAGTGTCTATGTATCAAGACGCTAGCTGAAGATCGGCCGTGTCAGGTCCGTAATCAAGTCTTCCTGGCCTTCCTTGAACTGGCCGGTGATGGATGAACGCTCACCCAGCCACTTCAATTGCATGGATTTCTCGCCTTCTTCGCCGCGAATGGCCTCCATGGCGAAAATATCCCGCATCTGGTAACGCTCGTTGTCCCCGATCGGGTCGACTTCCGTGATCTCACTGACCATCCGTCGGCCCCCGACAAAACGGTTCATCTGGACCACCACGTCGATGGCGCTGGAGACCTGGGCCCGCAGCGCGTGCAGCGGCAGGTCGACCTTGCTCATCAGCGCCATCGTCTCCAGGCGGTTGAGCGCGTCGGAGGGGTGATTGGCGTGGAGCGTGCCCATCGACCCGCCCTGGCCGGACGTCATCGCCTGGATCATGTCCAGCGCCTCGCCGCCGCGGACCTCGCCGATGATGATCCGGTCCGGCCGGAGCCGCAGCGACGAGCGGAACAACTCGCGGATCCCCACCGCGCCCCGGCCGTACCGGTCCGGGGGCTTGGTCTCCAGGCTCAGCACGTGGTCCTGCTGCAACTGCAGCTCGGCCGAATCCTCGATCACGACGATGCGGCTGAACTGCGGGATGTAGGCCGACAGCGCGTTCAGCAGGCTGGTCTTGCCCGTGCTCGTCCCGCCGCACACCAGGATGTTCCGCTCGGCGAGCACGGCGATCCGCAGGTACTGCCGCGCCTGCTCGCTGAGCGCGCCCAGCTCCACCAGCCAGTCCATGTCCAGCATGCTCTTGGAGAACTTGCGGATCGACACCGCGATCCCGTGCCGCGCGCACGGCTCCTTGACCACGTGCACCCGCGACCCGTCCGGCAGCCGCGCGTCGATCAGCGCGTCCGGGTCGAACAGCGACCGGCCGGTGTACTGAAGGATGTTGTTCACCGCCGCCTCGTACGCTTCCTGGTCGGCGAACCGCGTGTTCGTGCGGATCATCTGGCCGTCTTTTTCGATGTAGATCTCGTCGGCGTGATTGATCATCACCTCCGTCACGCCCGGGTCCTCCATGTAATGATGGATGGGCTGGAGGTAATGCTCGACCGTCGCGCTGAAGATCGTATGTTTGTCCATGCGAGACAGAATCTTAAGCCCCGCCGCGGACCCGATCAACGCCCCCGCCCTCCGCCGGCTTTGCATCCCGACGCCGAACCTGCCAAACTCTCTGGCCCGCAGGAAACCCACCGCACCCCGCAAGACCCCAACACCATGCTCCACATCGACCACACGCTGCGCCCGGCCGACCTGGCCGACCCGATCGAGCGGCTGTTCAAGCTCGCCGCCCGCACCGCCCGCGCGCTCGACCGCGCGTGGGACCCCGCCTCCGGGTCGCCGGTCTTCACCGTCAACGGCCGCTACACCACCCGCGGATGGACCGAGTGGACCCAGGGCTTCCAGTTCGGCTGCCTCCTGCTCGCCGGCGACGTCCTCGACGACGACCGGCTCATCCAGCTCGGCAAGCGACGCACCCTCGACCACATGCTCCGCCACGTCACCCACGTCGGCGTCCACGACCACGCGTTCAACAACCTCTCGACCTACGGCAACCTGCTGAGGCTGATGGCCGAGAAACGCCTGCCCTACGACCCCTGGGAGGAGCAGACATACCGCGACCTGATCGCCGCCTCGGGCGCGATCCAGGCGGCGCGATGGGCTGACCTGCCCGTCCAGGCCTACACCGACCTCGACAAGAACGCCGCCGAAATCGACCTGGGCTTCGTCACCTCGTTCAACGGCCCCCACTCGCTGTTCATCGACACCATGCGGACGCTCCGCATCCTGAATCTCGCCCACGACCTCGGCCACGTGCTCCAGGGCGAGGGCGACCGCCTGCACAACCTGCTCGGCCGATCCATCCGCCACGCCCTGACCACCAGCAAGTATATCGTCTTCCACGGCCAAACCCGCCACACCTACGACGTCGCCGGCCGCACCGCCCATGAGGGCATCTTCAACCGCGCCGACGGCGCGTTTCGCTGCCGCTCCACCCAGCAGGGCTACTCGCCGTTCAGCACGTGGACACGCGGCCTGTCGTGGTCGATCCTCGGCTACGCCGAGCAGCTCGAACACCTCGCCACCCTCGACGCCGCCGAGGTCCGCCGCGCCTGCGGGCTGAACAAGTCCGCCGTCGTCAAGGTCTACGAGAAGACCTGCGCCGCCTGCTGCGACCATTACATCGCCGACCAGGCCGCCACCGACGGCGTGCCCTATTGGGACGACGGGGCGCCGGGCATGGCCGAACTGGGCAACTGGCAGGATCGGCCCGCCGAGCCCTACAACGACTATGAGCCGGTCGACGCCTCCGCCGCCGCCATCACCGCCCAGGGCCTGCTCCGCTTCGCCAGCTACCTCGCCGACAAGGGCCGCGCCCGCGCCGACGACTACCTCGCCGCCGGTCTCACCATCGCCGAGACACTCCTCCACGATCCCTACGTCGCCACACCCCGGCACCACCAGGGCATCCTCCTGCACAGCGTCTACCATCGGCCCAACAACTGGGACAACATCCCCCGTGGACGCAAGGTCCCCTGCGACGAGTCGTGCATGTGGGGCGACTACCACCTGCTCGAACTCGCCCACCTCATCCACCGCATGGCCGCCCGCGGTCCGTACCCGACCTTCTACAGTTGCGCACGCTGAGCACGGCCCCTCCCGCCCCAAGAGGCGTGTCGGCTTCAGCCGACATGCTCGCCCGCGCCGGCTCCGGGTCACCGCCGCCGAAGGTACAGCACCTCGTGGTGGAACTGGTCCACGGTGATCGTGCGTGGGATCACGTCGATGCGGTCGGTCTCCACGGTCGTCACGGTCTTGTCCTGGCCCTTGCCGGTGACGATCGTGGTCTTGTCGTTGCGGTTCACCTGGTCGTAGTCGGTGTACACGATGGTGTCGAGGTACCGGGCTGACCAGATCGCCAGGTCCGCGCCGATCTGTGCGGCGAACTTCCGCAGGTCGCCCCGCGTCGGATGCGACCCGATGAAACTCGCCGTCCCGACCAGCACCGCCTCCGGGTACAGGTCCTGCCGCACCGCCCCCGCCGGCTGCTCCGCCGACTCGATCACCCGCACGCGCTGTGGATCGATCGGCGCAAACCGCGCCTCGACGCTGGCCGGGACGTAGTACCGCTCAAACGCCGACTGGCAGCCCCAGCCGGACCACGCCGCCACCAGCAGCAGGGCCGTGCAACCGTATCTTGCTGAACATTTCACAGGCTACATGATAACCCCGCGCCGGCGTCGCAGCGCCACGGAGCGACCGCGCACCGCCGCGTCGCACCCGGCGGTTGGCCCGGCGCGCCCGTCCGCCCCGAAACGGCGGGTTCGTGCGCCCCGACGCGCCGCGCCGCCCCTGGGTAGGGAGCCGCCGCATGCCACCGCCACGACCCAGCCGTCCTCGCCGGTCACCCCGGCCCGGCCAAGCGACGCCGCGGTGCGCGACGGCGACCGCAACGGGTCGGCCAAAGTCGATTCCGGGCACAGCAGCCGGTCGACCCGGTCCGCCCGGCCAAGGGCGGACACGTGCCGCGTCGAAACACAAGTGTATTTCTGACAGTGCTTTGCGCGCCGTTTCCAGCCGCGGGAGGGCGTGGGGCGGACACGCGCCCCCGCCACGCGCACCCACGCGTCGGCGCGGGCCGACGATGTCGGTACAATCCGCTTCCCGCCGGCCCGGCCGCTCGCCCGCGCCACACCGCTGAATCCAGACTCATAAAGGTCCGAAACCATGAACGACAAACCCCTCGCCCTGGTCACCGGCGGCAGCCGCGGCATCGGCCTGGGCATCGCACGCCACCTCGCCCGCATCGGGTTCGACGTCGCCATCAACGGCCGCCGGCCCGAGGAACAGGTCCTCGACGCGCTCGAAGCCATCGAGGCCCAGGGCGGCACGGCCATGTACCTCCGCGCCGACGTCGCCGATCCCGACCACCGCGCCCGCATGATCGACATCCTCCGCGAGCACACCGGCCGCCTCGACGTGCTGGTCAATAACGCCGGCGTCGCGCCCAACACCCGCACCGACATCCTCAACGCCGACGCCGAGAGCTTCGACCGCCTGATCGACATCAACCTCAAGGGCCCGTACTTCCTCACCCAGGCCGCGGCCAAGTGGATGATCGCCCTCCGCGACACCGTCGTGGATTACGCGCCGAAGATCATCAACATCGGCTCGATCAGCGCGACCGTCGTCAGCGTCAACCGCGGCGACTACTGCCTCTCCAAGGCCGGCGTGGCGATGGCGACGCAGCTCTGGGCCGCCCGCCTCGCCGAGTTCGGCATCGACGTCTTCGAGGTCCGACCCGGCATCATCGAGACCGACATGACCGCCGCGGTCAAGAACAAGTACGACAAGCTGCTGACCGAGACCGACATGGTCGTCGAGAAGCGGTGGGGCACGCCCGACGACATCGGCCGGGCCTGCGCCGCGCTCGCCCGAGGCGACCTGCGGTACGCGCCCGGACAAGTCCTCACACTCGATGGCGGGCTGACCATGACCCGCCTCTGACCGGAAAGGATACGACCGCCGATGAACGCTGTGCTCACGCAACTGGGGCAGATGAAGCTCATCCCCGTGGTGGCGATCCAGGACGCCGCCGACGCCGAACCGCTCGCCGAGGCCCTGGTCGCCGGCGGGCTGGCCTGCGCCGAGGTGACGTTCCGCACCGCCGCGGCGCCCGACGCGATCCGCGCGATGGCCGACCGCGGCGACATGCGCGTCGGCGCCGGGACGGTCCTCAACGTCGACCAGGCCAAGCAGGCCGTCGACTGCGGCGCGACCTTCCTCGTCGCACCCGGGACCAACCCCCCGGTCGTCCGGTGGGCGGTGGACAACGGCGTACCGATCACCCCCGGCGTCGCCACCCCGACCGACGTCGACCTGGCCATGAGCTTCGGGCTCGACGTGCTCAAGTTCTTCCCCGCCAACGTGTACGGCGGGGCGAAGGCGGTGAAGGCGATCGGCGCGCCGTACGGCATGATCAAGTTCATCCCGACCGGCGGCGTCGGCCCCGACAACCTCGCCGATTACCTGGCGATGCCCAACGTGCTCGCCTGCGGCGGGTCGTGGATGGTTAAGAGCGACCTGATCGCCGGCAAGCAGTTCGACCGGATCACCCAGCTCACCGCCGAGGCGGTCGCCATCGCCCAGCGGGCCTGACCGGCGCCGATGCGATGCTCATGGCCGCGGCCGGAACGCGAGTTTGGCGCGGCTGACGTCGGCGTGGATGTCGAACAGGTCCGCCAGCCGCGTCACCCGCAGCAGCGGCATCAGCGCGTGGTGCACGTTGGCGACCTTGACGTCGCCGCCGTGGCGGGCCATCTGCTTGTGCAGCCGAACCAGCACCGCCAGGCCGTAGCTGTTGATGTACGTCAAGTGCTCGCAGTCCACGACGATCCGCCGCAGGCCCCCGTCGATCAGCGCCTCGATCTGCGTGACGAACTGCTCGCTGGTCTGGCTGTTGAGCCCGCCGTCGGCCGCGACGATGAGGATGTCGCCCTCGGATTCGGCGTAGTGGAATTGCATGGCCGGATGATACCGCGACCCGGCGCCGGCGCGAATCCCGCGCTCCACCGTCAGGACGCCGTCACCCGCCGAACCGACTTGTTGATCACGAACACCCGCAGGTTGTTCGACGACGGGTCGAACGGGAACAGGAAGAACCCGATGCCTCCGCGGTCGAGCTCCATCACCGAGCCGTAGATGACCTCGCCGTCCTTGAACTCCACCCCGATCGCCTTGCCGCCGATGCTGTGCGTGGACGGCTCGTCGGACAGCTCGCCGACGCCGCTGTTGCCCGTGAACGCCTTGACCACGAAGACCGCCTTGAGCTCATCGAGGATCACGGCGGTCGGCTCGGCCGAGCCGTTGTGCAGGTGAAACACCGGGTGGCGCGGCCAGAAGTTGCTCGTCGTGCCGTGCAGCACGCGACCGTCGTTGTAGTGCGCTACGATCTTCAGTGGCGGCGACATCGCGGTCGTGCTCCTAGTGCCGGCGGGACTCTGAGGAACTATCGACCGACACGCCGGGCGGCATGAGCCCGGGCCCGTGGCGTGCCTACAGCTTGTCACTCGACCAGGCGTCGCCCGCGCCCTGCCCGCCCCCGAGGTCCTCCTCCCGCTCGGTCTGCACTTCCTCCTCGGCGATCGCGTTGGTCTCCGTGACGCTGGTGGTCTCGAGGATCCGGTTGATCCTGCGGCGGAGCAGCGGGAGCATCGGCACGTTGTGGATCCGCCGCAGCTCGCTGCGGCCCGTCGCCGAGTACACGATCAGCGTCCCCGCGCCGCACAGAAGCAGCTCCAGCAGGTCCGGGTACGTCGAACGCACCCGCTTGGCCCCGCGGGCCAGCGAGTCGTCGGCGCGGCCCCACGAATAATGCTCGAACTCGTTGTGCGTGATCCGCCACTTGTTCTGGATCCGCACCCACAGCAGCATCACCGCGTAAGGCACGGCCAGCAGGATCGACAACGCCAGCCCGAACCCCGGCGCGTACTTGGCATGCAGGTTGCCCAGCCAGTCGTAGATCGTCGAGAAAACCGGGATGTCGTACGCGTCGGTCAGCCAGCGGCCTAGGAAGAAGAACAACCCGAAGATCACCAGCCAGACGAACCCGTGGTTCCGCTCGATGTCCACGCTCACCGTCAACAGCACCACCAGCAGGATGAACATGTAGACCCAGCCCAGCAGTTCGTCGCCGACCCCGGCGCCCGCCAGCAGGTACAGCGCCGGCCCGGCGACCAGCAGCGGCCAGGTGAACAGCAGCTTCGGATAAGCGTGGAACGTGACGGAATGCGGCGTGTGGCGACTGGCTTGCGCAGGCATGATTGCCCCCGTGGCTGGGTTTCGGGTTCGCCCCAGAGTGTACCGCAAGATCGCCCGACGGGAAGGTCAGCCCAGGGTCGGCGCGGCCCGCTCGGTGGGCAGGCCCGCCTCGATCCGCCGCAGGTCCTCCAGGATATCGGCCGCGCAGGTGTGCTCGGGCCGCTCGGGGTCCGCCGGGCGCAGCACCCGCGCCGTCAGCCGCGCGATCCGACGCGCCACGCGGCTTTCGGGGTCCCACGTGATCAGCGGCGCCAGCTCGGGCGTCGCGTGGGGCCGGGCGATCTGCATGGCGAGGTAGAACAGGTCCGCCGCCTTGTCCAGCTTCTGGTGCCCACGGCGGAGCGGCTCGCTGGTCACCTTGCCCGACGCTTTCATGTGCCCGAGCAGCCGCTGGATCTGGCTGGTCGACATCATCTCACCGAACAGCGCGTCGAGCATCGGGCTCTCCGAGAGGTCCTCGTCCACCCGGACGGCCGACCCGAAATCCACGAACCCCACGCCGCGATCGGTGATGACGATGTTGTCCATCCGCAGGTCCAGGTGGATCAGCCCGACCGTCTCGTGCAGGGCGTCGACCAGCCGGGTGGCCTGGAGGGCGAAGCGGAGCTGGTCGATCGGCTCGGTGGTCAGCCGCAGCCAGTTCATGGAGATCTTGCGGGCCAGGCCGTCCCGGCCCCGCTCCACGCCCAGCAGGTGAGGCACGCGGTGGCGCAGGTCCTCCGGCAGGTCCCGCTGGAGCAGTTGCAGGAACGCCGCCTCCCGCGTCAGGAATAGCGGGAAGATCCGCTCGACCAGCTTGCCGGCACGGTTGGCCAGGGACGACTCGGGCGTGTCGGGGAAGCGCTCCTTGAGGCGGACCATCACCGAGCCGTAGCTGGGCACCTGCTTGAGCACCACGTATCGCCGCAGCCCGGGCGGGCGGACCAGCTCGACGTGGAACGTGAAGCGTGGGCTGATCCCGCCGGGTGCGACCAGGTGCGTCTTGCGGGCGACCAGGTAATGCCACCGCTCGGCGGTGAACGGCAGCAGCCCGCGCAGCGGGCCGATCCGCACGGAGCGCGGCCCGCGCTCCAGCACGTAGCCCCGCGACGGCCGATAGACCTGCGCCAGCCGGTGGACCTCGTCCTCGTTGCGGGAGACCACCACGACCTGCCCGCCCCAGCGGACCCGCCCAAACACCGCCGCCGGCTCACGCTGCTCACCCGGCATGGCGTAGAAGTAGTCGCACGCCTCGTCGGGCAGCCGCAACGAGTTGTGATGCCCGTGTCGATCGAAGTGGCGGTCGTTGGCGAACTCGCGCCGGGCGATGGCGTCGATCACGCGTCGCGTGTCCGCGCTGGCCGAGTTGGGGGCAATCAACTGCTTCATGGGTCGGCACTGACGTCCCGGACCTGCCCGATCGCATGTTAGGCGTGCGTCGAAGCCAAGGCCCGGTTCAGGCGTGATATGATGCGGGGCATGAGCGGGTCTGTGATCGATCAGTCGGCGCTGGATGTGCTCGCGGAGCTGCTGAGCGCGGACGCTGCGATGACGATGCCGGTGCTGGCGCGGCGGACCGGCGTGGACGCGCGGGCGGCGGCCGATCGGGTCGAACGGCTGACGCAGGCCGGCTGCGTGATCGATCGGCACCCGCAGCACGGGCTGCGCCTGGCTTCGACGTCGATCGCGTGCTGGAGCCAGTTCATCGAGTGGCGGCACGCCGATCGGCTCGGCCGGCGAACGCTCGTGTACCGGCAGACCTCGAGCACACAGGACGTCGGTCGGCAATTGGTGGAGCAGGCGGCCAGCGCCGTCGACTTCGACGGGTACATCGTCGTGGCCGACCACCAGACGGCCGGCCGGGGCCGGCTCGGGCGGGCGTGGCTGAGCCGACCCGGCCAGCAGTTGCTCCTGTCGGTGGTGCTGGCGCGGCCGGGTGAGCCGGTCGATCGTCTCATGCTCGCCGGGTCGCTGGCCATCGCCCAGGCCGTCGAGCGGTTGAGCGGTCGCTCGCCCGAGGTCCGCTGGCCCAACGACATCTTCGTGGACGGCCGCAAGCTCGCCGGGACGATCGTCGAGACGGTCGGCCCATCGTGCGCCCTGCTGGGGATCGGGCTCAACGTGGGTCTGGACCCGGCGCACCTGGGCCCGACACTCCGCCGCCGCGTGACCTCGCTGGCGTGGCTGGCGTGCTTCACGGATCGGCTGCGTGTGCTGGACGTGTTGCTGGACGAGCTGGAGCGGGCGGTGAACGAGGTCGACGACCGCGTGCTCGTCGAGGCGTGGCGACGCCGCGCGGGCCTGATCCAGCAGCGGATCACGGTCCAGGCCGACGGCCGCACGCTGACCGGCCGGGTGATCGACATCGACCCGGCGCAGGGGCTGGTGCTGGACGTGGAGTCCGGGCCGGTGATCACGCTGGCGGCGGCGACGACCAGCCTCGTCGATACGCCGACCGTATGATGAGCCATCACAGTGCGTGTGGAGTGAATCATGCCGGCAGCCGTTATGCCATGCGATGCGACCCAACGACGCGACCAGGCCGTGAAGCGCGGCGCCGAGCTGCTGCGCGACGGCGGGCTGGTCGTGTTCCCCACGGAGACGGTGTACGGCGTGGGGGCGGCGGTGACGTCGGCCCCGGGCCACGCGCGGCTGGTCACGCTGAAGCAGCGGCCCGACGCCAAGCCGTTCTCCGTGCATCTCGCCGAGCCCGCCGACGTCGACCGCTACGTCGACCTCGACGCCCAACCATCGCTCGGGCGGCTGGTCCGCAAGACCATGCCCGGGCCGATCACCATCGTGGCCGAGGTCAGCAACGCCGTCATGGCGTCGCGGCTGGCGGCGATGGGGCTCGACGCGGCGGCGGCGGAACGGCTGTATCACCAGAACACCATCGGGCTCCGCTGCCCGGACGACCCGGTCGCCGCACGGCTGCTCGGGGCGGTCGAGGCACCGGTGGTGGCGTCCAGTGCGAACCAGCCGGGGCAGATGCCCACGCATTCGGCGGCGGCCGCGGAGCAGGCCATCGGTGAACAGGTGGACCTGATCCTCGACGGCGGTCGCAGCCGCTACGCCAAGGCCTCGACCGTGGTGAAGGTCGGGGTGGACGGCGTGGTGGACGTGCTTCGCGAAGGCGTCTACGACGAGCGGTACATCCGCAAGCTGCTGCAACGGACGATCCTGTTCGTCTGCTCGGGCAACACGTGCCGGTCACCGATGGCCGAGTCGATCGCCCGCCAGGAACTGGCCGATCGCCTGGGCGTGGCGCCGGGGGCGTTGAGCCGGACCGAGTGGAGCGTGATGAGCGCCGGCATCTACGCGGGCGCGGGCATGCCCGCGACGCCGGAAGCGATGGCGGCGGTGCGGGCGCTGGGCGCCGAGCCGCACGACCACCAGTCGCGCCCGCTCAGCCGGGAGCACATCCGCCAGGCCGAGGCGGTCTATTGCATGACAGACGCGCACCTCGAAGCGGTCTTGAGCATGGCGCCCGACGCGGCGGATCGCGTGCATCGCCTCGACCCCGACGGCCAGATCGACGACCCCATCGGCGCAGGCCGCCCGGTCTACCAGCAGGTCGCCGAGCGGCTGAAGAAGCTGATCCGTGCGCGGCTGGATGAACTGGCCGTGGGATACCAGTGAACGCCACGCCGCGGGGCGGCGGATGGCCCAAGAACCGCAGGTCGCGTGCTGCGACGGCGGCACGACGCGCGGTGAACCCGACGGCAGCCACCGCCCCCGGCAGCGAACCGCGCGGGGTTTACGGACCGCCGGCGGCGGATTCGTGCCGGAGCTGGCCGCAGGCGGCGGCGATGTCGCGGCCGCGGCTGGCGCGGATGTGGGCGTTGACGCCCGCTTGCCGCAGGACCTGCTGGAACTGGTGCACGGCGCGGGAGTCGGGGCGGTTGTAGCGGATGCCCATCACCTCGTTGTAGCGGATGAGGTTGACGTTGGAACGGAGCGTGCGGGCCACCTGCGCCAGTTGCCGCGCGTGTTCGGGCCGGTCGTTCACCCCGCGGAGCAGGATGTACTCGAGGGTGATCTCGCGGCCGGTCTGGCTGAAGTAGTATCGGCCGGCGTCGATGAGGTCGTCGACACGGGTGCGCTCGGCCCATGGGATGAGCTCGCGTCGCAGCGCATCGTTGGGTGCGTGCAGGCTGATGGCGAGCGTGACGGGCAAGTCGAGCTGATCGGCAAGCCGCCGGATCTGGGCCGGCAGGCCAACGGTCGAGACGGTGATGCGACGCGCCGACAGGTTGTACGCCCAGGGCGCGTTCAGGGTGCGGATGGCGCGGGTGACGTTGGCGAAGTTGGCGAGCGGCTCGCCCATGCCCATGAACACCACGTTCGTGACGGGCGACGTCGCCGATGGGCCCTCGCCGGGACGAGGGCCATCCGCGTCAGCGCGATCGGTGCCCCCGTCGGCCAGGCGATTGAGCTGATGCACCTGCTCGACGATCTGGCCCGCCGTGAGGTTGGCTTCGAGACCGCCCAGCCCCGAGGCACAGAACCGGCACCCGACCGGGCAGCCGATCTGTGAGCTGATGCAGGCGGTGCGGCGGGGCCGGCCCGAGTCGCGCGACTCGGCGGGGATCATCACGCACTCGGTTTGCCCGCTGCCCGATCCCAGCAGCAGCTTCCGCGTGCCGTCGCTGGCATCCTGCTGCGCCGCGACCGTCCAGCGTTCGAAGACGAGCCGCTCGGCGATGCGGTCTCGGTCGGCCTTGGAAAGGTCGGTCATCCGTCGGGGGTCGGTCACCCGCCGCTCGTAAACCCACTTGAGCAACTGGTCGGCGCGGTAGCCCGGCATGCGCCACTGCTGAACAACCTCCCGCAGGTCGTCGCGCGTCAGGTCGAAGAAATGGGTCTGTTCCGTGGGCATGTTCCGAGTGTAACCGCTCGGGCACAAGGGAAGGATGCTGCGGTATGACCGCGAGCACCCGGCCGTGCGTTGTGCGGGCGTCCGCCGCCGGGCGCTTGCCTGCCCCTGCGGCGGCGGGTGCGGCGACGGGTCAGACGGCGCTCTCGCGGAGGACGCGGAGCGAGCGGGGCAGCTCGAAGTGCATGTCTTCCTGGACGCCGTCGCGGGCTTCGACCTCGCCGCCGTGCTCGTTGACCAGCGTCTCGATGATCTCGTGGACGAGGTGCTCGGGGGCGCTGGCGCCGGCGGTGAGCAGCAGGTTCTCGACGCCTTCGAGCCAGGCCGGGTCGATCTCGCTGACGTCGTCGACGAGGTGGGCCGGGCAGCCCGAACTCTCGGCGATCTCGGTCAGGCGGACGCTGTTGGAGGAGTTCTTGGACCCGACGACGATGCACAGGTCGGCCTCGGGGGCGAGGTGGCGGACGGCGTGCTGGCGGTTGGTGGTGGCGTAGCAGATGTCGTCGCTGGGCGGGCTCTTGACGTGCGGGAAGTGCTGGCGGATCGCCGCGATGATGACGTTGGCATCGTCCATCGAGAGCGTGGTCTGGGTCAGGTAGACGATCTTCTCGGTCTCGGGGCCGAAGGGAAGCCGCTCGACATCGTCGGCGCTCTCGACGATGTGGATCGCGTTGGGCGCTTCGCCGACGGTGCCGACGACCTCGTCGTGGCCGGCGTGGCCCACGAGCAGGATGCGGTAGCCCTGCCGGGCGTAGCGGATGGCCTCCATGTGCACCTTGGTGACGAGCGGGCAGGTGGCGTCGATCATCGTGCAGCCGCGCGCCTTGGCGCGGTTGCGGACCTCGGGGCTCACGCCGTGGGCGCTGAAGACGACCGTCCCGCCCTCGGGCACCTCGTCGATCGTGTCGACGAACGTCACCCCCCGCTTCACGAAGCGGTCGACGACGTGGCGGTTGTGCACGATCTCGTGGTAGACGTAGATCGGCGCGCCCACGATGTCCAGGGCCTGGTCGACCGTGTCGATGGCCATGATGACGCCGGCGCAAAAGCCACGTGGATTGGCCAGTAGGATGTTCATGGAAATGGCTCCCTTGAGCGGGGACAACCGCTCGAATGCCAGTATAGCGGCCGCGCCGGCGGTGACCAATGGCCGGCGCGACCGCCGGGCTCGCCCGCGGCCCGGGGCGGCGGATATACTCGTCGATCCGGATCGGTTATGCCCAGCCACGTGATCCAACAACTCGAGCGGTTCGGCCCGGACCACTGCCCACGGCTCAACGAGCGGGACGCCCGGGCGTATGCGCTGGACCTGGCCACCAGCCACTACGAGAACTTCGCGGTGGTCAGCCGGCTGCTGCCCGCGGCGTTGCGCGAGGACTTCGCGGCGGTGTACGCGTTCTGTCGGTGGTCGGACGACCTGGGCGACGAGGTCGGCGACCCCCGCCGCTCGCTGGAGCTGCTCGGCTGGTGGCGGGATGAGTTGGCGTGTTGTTACGCCGGTGAGCCGCGCCACCCGGTCTTCGTCGCGCTGGCCCCGACGATCCGCACGCATCAGATCCCTTCCGACCCGTTCGAGAAGCTCATCAGCGCCTTCGAGCAGGACCAGACGGTGCATCGCTACCAGACGTGGTCGCAGGTCGTCGATTACTGCCGGAGGAGCGCCGACCCCGTGGGTCGGCTGGTGCTCTACATGGCCGGCCACCGCGACGACCCGCGGCATCGGTTGAGCGACCGCACGTGCACCGCGCTGCAACTGGCGAACTTCTGGCAGGACGTGCGCCGCGACATCGCCGAACGCGATCGCATCTATGTGCCCGGCGAGACGCTGGCGGACCATGGATTGAGCCACGACGACCTGGTCGAGCATGTCGCCGGGCGACGCGCCCTGTCGCCGGACCAGGCGCAGGCGTATCGCGCGGCGGTGCTCGAGCTGGTCGGGCGGACGTGGCCGCTGTTTCGCGACGGGCGGCGGCTTTGGCCGCTGGTGCGACGGGATGTGCGGCTGAGCGTGCGGCTGTTCACGCTGGGTGGCGAGTCGGTGCTGCGGAAGATCGAGGCGATCGGCGGCGCGACGCTGGACCGCCGGCCCGTGGTCGGGCGGGCGAGCAAGCTCGCGCTGATGGCGAAGGGGCTGATCATGCACGCGCTGGACCGGCGCCCGGCGCCACGGCCGGACCCGACCGGCGACGTGACCGGCGCCGCCGAGGGGCGGCCGGCATGAGCGTCTCGCTGGCCGAGTCCCAGGCGCATTGTCGTGAGGTCGCGCGGACGCGGGCGCGGAACTTCTACTACGGCATGAAGCTCACACCCGAGCCCAAACGCTCGGCGATGTACGCGATCTACGCGTGGATGCGGCTGGCGGACGACCTGGCCGACGACGCCGGCGACGACGAAACCAAGGTGGCGCGGCTCCAAGCGTTCCGCGAGCAGACCAACGCCGTGATCGCCGGCGATGCCGCCGAGCCCGACGCCGCCGTCTGGCCGGCGCTGCGGCAGACCGTCCGCGACTACCACATCCCCGCCGAATACCTGCATGACATGATCGACGGGCAGTTGCTGGACATGCGTAAGCGACGATACGAGACGTTCGAGGCGTTGTACGACTACTGTTACAAGGTCGCGTCGGTCGTCGGGCTGACCTGCATCGCGGTGTGGGGCTACGAGGGCGGCGCGCCCACGCGGCAACTGGCCGAGTGGCGCGGGATCGCGTTCCAGTTGACCAACATCCTCCGCGACGTGCGCGAGGACGCCGACCGCGATCGCGTCTACCTCCCCGCCGAGGTGCTTGGCATACACGAGGTGAACCCGACGATGTTCCAGTTCGGCGTGCAACCCGAGGCGGTCGAGGGGGTGCGACGGCTGGCCGATCGCGCCGCGGACTACTACGCCCGTTCGGCGCCGCTGGATGCGCAGGTCCATCCCGACGGCCGGCCTTGCCTGTGGGCGATGACACGCATCTATCGCGGCATCCTCGACAAGGTCCAACACCGCCCGCAACGCGTGCTCGAAGGCGAGCGGGTCAGGCTGGCGTCCCCGGCCAAGTCGTGGATCGCCGTGCGGGCCAAGTGGAAGGCGGCGGCACGCGGATGAGCGACCCGGCCCCGGGACATTCGGCCGTCGTGCTCGGCGGCGGCGTCGCCGGCATCGCCGCCGCCGTCCGCCTCGCCGAGCACCACGTGCCCGTCACGCTCGTCGAGACCCGCAAACGCCTCGGCGGCCGCGCCACCAGCCACCCCGACCCCCAGACCGGCGAGCTGATCGACAACTGCCAGCACGTCCTGCTGGGCTGCTGCACGAACCTGGTCGACCTGTACGACCGGCTGGGCGTGGGCGACCGGATCGCCTGGCACGATCGCCTGCACTTCTTCGACAAGCGGGGGGCGCACGACGTGCTGCGCTCGTCCTGGTTGCCGGCGCCGCTGCACCTGGGCCCGGCGATGGGGCGGTTCCGCACGCTGGGCGGCGACGCCCGCCGGGCGATCCGTCGCGCGATGCTCAGCGCGATGCGGCTGGGTTGGGCCGGCCGGGCTCGCCTGGATGAGACCAGCTTCGCCGACTGGCTGGCCGAGCAGCGGCAGCCCGCCGAAGCCGTCGAGCGATACTGGTCGGTGGTCGTGATCAGCGCATGCAACGAGACGCCCGAGCGGTTGAGCGCCGCCACGGCGCTGCAGGTGTTCCAGGAGGGCTTCTGCGCGCATCGACGAGCGTACGCGATGGGTGTTCCGGATGTCCCCCTGGCCGAGCTCTACGACCGCGCCCAGTCCGTGCTCGCCGAGCGCGGCGGGCGGGTGCTGTTCGGCACCGGCGCCCAGGCGCTCGAGTTCGACGGCGAGCGGGTCACCGGCGTGCAGACCACGGCGGGTCGGCTCGACGCCGCGGCGTATGTCAGCGCCCTGCCGTTCGATCGCCTGGCGAAGATCGCGGGCCCCGAACTGGTTGCCGCCGACGCCCGGCTGCAGACGCTCGACCGATTCGAGGTGAGCCCGATCGTGGGCATCCACCTGTGGTTCGACCGGGTGGTGTGCCCGCACCCGCACATGATCTTCGTCGACTCGCCGCTGCAGTGGGTGTTCGTGCACGGCGGGGCGGGCGAGGCCGGGCAGCACCTGCACGGCGTGATCAGCGCCGCGCGCGACTGGGTGGGTGCGAGCGAGCCGGACATCCTCTCGATGGCGATGCGCGAGATGCGGGCGTACCTGCCGGGGCTGGCCGACGAGCACCGGGTCCGGGGGAAGGTGATCCGGGAGAAGCGCGCGACGTTCAGCGCCGCGCCGGGTATCGACGCGGTCCGGCCGCATGCCGCCGGCGCGGTGGCCAACCTGGCGCTGGCCGGGGATTGGACGGCGACCGGCTGGCCGGCGACGATGGAAGGCGCAGCGCGGAGCGGGTATCGCGCGGCGGGCGCGGTGCTGGGGGTCGGGGATGAACTGGTCGCGCCGGATTTATCGGTAGCGCCGCTCGCGCGGCTGCTGGGGTTGCGGTGAAGCCCGCCGCCTCGCCTGACCGATAGTAACCTCGCGATGGCATGGCAAGTCGTCCAATCGATCTGGTTCGTGCCCGCCGCCATGGGCGCGCTGGCGGTGCTGGCGTTCCTCCGCCTGCTCGCGGTCGATCGACGCAACCAGGTCCACGCGCACGAGACCCGGCGAGCGGCCATGCAGCAGCGGTGCGAGTACGAGCGCCGCCGCCTCGAACGCCTCCTCCGCCAGCAGCAGCAACAACAGCACGACAGCTAGGTGCCGGGCACAACGACCGCCGCTCAAGCCCGCGGCATGTTCCCCAGCGCGTGCAGCAGCGCCGCGTGGGTGCGGCAGCCCGCTTCGAAGCTGGCCAGCTCGAACTTCTCGTTGGGCGAATGGATCGCGTCGTCGTGCCGGCCGAGCCCGACCAGCAGCGTGTCCAGCCCGAGCATTTGCTTGAACGTGCCGACGACGGGGATCGTCGCCCCCTCACGGATGAGCACCGGGGGCTTGCCGAACCCGACCGCCATCGCCTCCCGCGCCGCCGCGAGGTAGGGCGAGCCACGGTCGATGACCACCGGCGCCGCCCGGCCGAACTCCTTCACCTCCCAGCGACAACCCGGCGGCGTCCGCTCATCGAGCCAGGCACCGAACGCCGCGGCGATCCTCGCCGGGTCCTGCGCCGGCGCGAGCCGGAAGCTGATCTTGGCCGCCGCGTGCGCGGGGATGACGGTCTTCGCCCCTTCGCCGGCGTACCCGCCGCGCAGGCCGTTGATGTCGCAACTCGGCCGCGCCCAGCGGCGGACAAGCGTGTCGAACCCCGACTCGCCGTGTGTCACGTCCATGCCGATCGACCCGGCCCACCGCTGATCACTGAAGTTCAGGGCTTGCCACTCGGCCAGCTCGTCGTCGCTTGCGCCGGTCACGTCGTCGTAGAACCCCGGGACCGTGACGCGGTGATCGTCATCGAACAGCCGCCCGAGCACCTTCGTCAACTCGTTCAGCGGATTGGCGATCGTCCCGCCATAGACGCCCGAGTGCAGGTCGCGGCCCGGGCCGTGCAACGTCACGTCAAAGTACAGCAGCCCCCGCAGCCCGTAACAGATCGCCGGGGTCTGGTCGTCCCACATGCTCGTGTCGCTCACGACGGCGACGTCGGCTTCGAGCTCGTCGCGACGGGCGCGGATGAAAGGCTCCAGCTCCGCCGACCCGCATTCTTCGTCGCCCTCGATCAGCACGGTCAGGTTGACCGGCAACCGGCCATGCACCCCGCGCCAGGCCCGCACCGCCTCGAGGAAGCAGGCGACCTGGCCCTTGTCGTCCGACGCGCCGCGGGCGTAGATCGCGCCCTCGCGGACCTGCGGGTCGAACGGCGGGCTCGTCCACAGCTCCAGCGGGTCGGGCGGCTGGACGTCGTAGTGGCCGTAGAACAGCACATGCGGCACGCCCGCCGGCGCGTCGAGCGTCCGGCCAAGCACGCACGGATGGCTGTCGGTCGGCAGGACCGCGGCTTCCAGCCCGCAATCGCGCATCAGCCCGGCGGTGTGATCCGCCGCCCGGGCGATCGACCCGCTGTACGCCGGGTCCGTGCTCACCGAGTCGATCCGCAGGTAGTCGAACAGCCGCTCGAGCCGCGACGCGGCATTGGCGTCAAGCTTCTTCAGTACGTCGTCGAGCATGGCCTGATGGTAACAGTTCGCGGCGGCGGGTTCCCGGTACGTGGCCACGGCATCGGGCACGCCCGGGGGCGGGTTGCAGCCGCGATGTCGCATGTGCCGATAACACACCAGATGATCACGCGGGGACAGATGTTGTTCTGGTCGGTGCTGTCGCTGCTGGCGTTGGCGGTCATCATGGTCAACTCCACGGCGATGGGCGTGGGCGACGACGGGTCGCTGGCGTCGCGGCTGTTGTTCGGCCGGCCGACGCTGTACGCCGCGCTGGCCATCGCGGTGATGTGGATCACGAGCCGGCTGGACCTGAGGCGGGTTTATACCGTGCGAGGCGTTTATAACCCCATCCTCTGGATGCTCTTGCTGGCGATGGCGCTTTGTGCGCTGGTGCTGCTGCCCGGGGTCGGGGCCGTGATCAACAGCTCGGCGAGATGGTTGAAGATCGGCTACGGGGCGTACACGCTGACCTTTCAGCCAAGCGAACTGGCCAAGTGGGCGCTGGTCGCGGCGCTGGCCTGGTGGTGTGCCCGGCGGAGCGGGGCGATGCGGCATTTCGCGGTCGGGCTCGCCCCGGCGCTGCTGATCACCGGCCTGGTCTGCGGGCTGGTCGTGATCGAGGACCTGGGCACGGCCGTCTTGATGGGCGTCGTGGCGGTGGCGCTGCTGATCGCCGGCGGGGCAAGGGTCTGGCAACTGGCCCTCATGCTGCCTGTGGCCGCGGCCGGCGTCGTCGCCATGATCTACCACTCGCCCTATCGGCTGCAACGGCTGCTGACCTTCCTCGACCCTTACGCCGACGCCCAGAACACCGGCTACCAGTCGGTGCAGATGATGGCGGCGATCGCCGGGGGCAACCGGGGCCTGGGCAACGGCATCGCCAAGCAGGGCTACCTGCCGGCCGACGTGACCGACGGGATCTTCGCGATCATCTGCGAGGAACTGGGCCTGGCCGGCGCGGTGCTGGTCGTGGCGCTGCTCGCGACGGCGATCTGGTCGATGTTCGGCATCCTCGGCCACTGCCGCTGGGCGTTCGGGCGGCTGCTCATCCTCGGGGTCATGCTGACGGTCGGCGTGCAGGCGGTCATGAACATCGCCGTGGTCACCGTGGTCGTGCCGACCAAGGGGATCGCGCTGCCGTTCGTCTCCAGCGGCGGGACCGGCTGGGTCATCGGCGCCGCCGCGGTGGGGCTGGTCATTGCCATCGACCGGATCAACGCATTGGAGGCCGATCAACCCGCCCCGCAACCGCTCGGCAACGGCGTGGCGCTTCCCATGCGTGAAGCGGGGTTGTAGCCTGAGCGGGCGTACAGTCATGTCAGGCACACGCTCCACGATCGTATTCGCCGGCGGAGGCACGGGCGGGCACCTGATGCCGTCGCTGGCGGTGGCCGAGCGGCTGCCCGAGCAGGCCGACGCGCTGGGCGTGGACCTGCCGCGTGTGCATTTCATCTGCTCGACGAAGCCGCTGGACGCGGAGTTGCTGCGGAGCGCGGGGCGGACGTTCACACCGCTGCGAGTCATCGGGCTGGGGCGCAACCCGTTGGGTTGGCCGCGGTTCGCCGCGCGACAGCTTCACGCGATCCACGTGGCGCGGTGCGATCTGGCGATGCGCGACGCCGGCTGCGTCGTCGCCATGGGCGGGTACGCGGCGAGCCCGGTGGTCGTCGCGGCCAAGCGGCTGAACCTGCCGGTGATCCTGGTCAACCTCGACGCCGTCGCCGGCAAGGCGAACAGGCGGCTGGCCGGCCGCGCCGACGGGGTGTACAGCGTGCACGGCAAGGCCGGCCTGCCCGGCCGGGTCACGCCGATCGGCTTCCCGCTGCGCCAGTCCGCGCTCGCCCGGCACGACCCCGCCGAGTCGCGCCGCCGCCTCGGGCTCGACCCCGACCGGCCGGTCCTGCTGGTCACGGGCGCCAGCCAGGGCGCGCAGACGATCAACGAGGCGATGGTGGCACTGGCCCGCGGCGGGTTTTTCGAGCCCTTCGGCGCGCGGGGGTGGCAGGTGCTGCACCTCGCCGGGGCGGGCAACACCGAGCCCGTCGAGCAGGCCTACCGCGAGCAAGGCGTCGCCGCGAAGGTCATGGCGTTCTGCTCGGGGATGGGCGAGGCGTGGGGCGCGGCGGACCTGGCGATCAGCCGGGCCGGCGCAGGCAGCGCCGCCGAAGCGCAGGCCAACGCCGTACCCGCGATCTTCCTGCCGTACCCGTTCCATCGCGACCAGCACCAGCGGCACAACGTGCAGGCTATCGTCGACAAGGGCGCGGCGGTGGTGCTCGACGATCGCCGTGACGCCCCGGCGAACGCCCGGGCGCTGGGCCCGGTGCTGGGGGATTTGATGAACGACGACGAGCGGCGGCGGGCGATGCGAGCGAGGCTGCGGCAGGCCGCCGCGGTCGACGGCGCCAGGGCGCTGGCCGGCGCGGCGCTGCGGATGCTCAACCCCAATTCGCCGCCGCTCCTGCCTGACGGCAGGTGTGAGTGAGGTTATAATGGCGACAAGCTGTCACAGGGACCCCGTCAGCTCCGGCACCGGACCGACCCGCGCATGACCACGCCCGCCCACTCCACAGCCACACCCGACGTGCAGGCCCTGACCGCGCCCGCGGCGCAGGTCGAGGCCTACCTCGAGGGCTACCTCGACACGAGGCCGATCCCCGGCAACCTGCGCGAGGCGATCAGCTATGCCGTGCTCGCGCCGGGCAAGCGGATGCGGCCGATCCTCGTGATCCGCTCGTGCGAGGCGGTCGGCGGGTCGATCGAACAGGCGCTGCCGCCGGCCGCGGCGATCGAATTGATCCACGCGTTCAGCCTCGTCCACGACGACCTGCCGGCGATGGACGATGACGACCTGCGGCGGGGCCGGCCCACGCTGCACCGCCAGACCAGCGAGGCGATGGCCATCCTCGCCGGCGACGCCATGACCAGCCTCGCGTTCGACCTGATCCTCACGCAGGTCGCCGACGCCGAGTTGGCCGGGCGGATCTGTCACGAGCTGGCGTCGGCGACGACGGACATGATCAGCGGGCAGGTCTACGACACGCTCGGCGCGTTCGATGACCAGGCGACGCCGATGCAGCGGCTGACAACGATCCACAAGCACAAGACCGCGGCGCTGATGCGGGCGAGCTGCCGGATGGGCGGGCTGTGTGGCCAGGCCGACGAGAGCCAGCTCCAGGCGCTGACCGACTACGCCCAGGCGATCGGGCTGATGTTCCAGGTCGTCGATGACCTGTTGGACGTGACCCAGAGCACGGAGCACCTGGGCAAGACCGCGGGCAAGGACGCCGACCAGCACAAGCTGACCTGGCCGGGCCTTTGCGGGGTCGACGCGACCCGGGCGGAGGTGCAGCGCCTTCACAACGAAGCGCGGCAGGCGCTGGAGCGATTCGGCGACGCCGCGGCCCCGCTGAACGATCTTTGTGACTTCCTGGCCGTACGAACCAAGTGATGACTCCAAGCCGCACATCCATCCCGGCGACCGCACGGCGCGTGGTGAAGGGCAACGCCGCCCGATACCTCCGCGCGATCAGTCGCTGGTGACGGTGCGCCGCACGCCAATGGAAAGGCGAGACGATGCCTCAGACGCCGACCACACCGCTCCTGTCCACCCTCCGGGGCCCGGCCGACCTCAAGCAACTCAGCGTTGAGGAACTGGCCCCGCTCGCCGAGGAGATCCGCCACGCGATCTGCGAGCAGGTCTCCCGCACCGGCGGGCACCTCGCGCCCAACCTCGGCGTCGTCGAGCTCACCCTCGCCCTGCACTACGTGTTCGACTTCGGGCACGATCGGCTGCTGTTCGACGTCGGCCACCAGTGCTACCCCCACAAGCTGCTCACCGGCCGCTACCCCATGCTGGACAAGCTCCGCCAGGCGGGTGGCATGGCCGGGTTCCCCGAACCCTCGGAAAGCGCCTATGACCTGTTCGCGGTCGGCCACGCGGGCACGGGCATCTCCACGGCCGTGGGCATGGCCCGGGGCGACCAGATCGCCGGCCAGGCCGACCGCAAGGCCGTCGCCCTCGTCGGCGACTCATCAATCGTCAACGGCGTCTCGCTCGAAGGGCTCAACAACGCCGGCACGCTCAAGCGGCAACTGCTGATCGTGCTCAACGACAACGGCATGTCCATCGGCGCCCCGCAGGGCGCGCTGGCCGGCTACTTCGACCGCGTCCGCGTCAGCCAGACCTACAAGGACCTGCGCGCCCGGGCCCACCAGATGTTCAAGCAACTGCCCGGCGGGGAGATCATCGAAGAGGCCTACCACCGCCTGAGCGAGATGACCAAGGCCGCCATCGCCGCCGAGCACATGTTCGACCACTTCGGGCTGCTGTGCGTGGGCCCGGTCGACGGCCATGACCTGCCGACGCTCGTGGAGATGCTCACCGAGGTCAGCCAGATCGATCGCCCGGTGCTGCTGCACGCCAAGACGATCAAGGGCAAGGGATTCGACTTCAGCGCCGGCGACCCGACCACCTTCCACTCGCCCAAGCCCTTCGTGGTCAACGGCTGCCGCGTCGAGCTCAAGAGCTCCGGCCGGTCGTTCACCAGCGCCTACGCCGACGCGCTGATCGACGTCATGGAGCGCGACGACAAGGTGACCGCGGTGACCGCGGGGATGCCCGACGGCACGGGCCTGGTCGAGGTCATCCCCCGGTTCCCCGATCGGGCGTTCGACGTGGGCATCGCCGAGTCGCACGCCGTGGACATGATGGCCGGCATGGCCAAGTCGGGGCTGCGGCCGTTCGTGACGATCTACTCGACTTTCCTCCAGCGCGCATTCGACCAGGTGTTCCAGGAGGTCGCGCTGCAGGGCCTGGCCGTGCGGTTCTGCATGGACCGGGCCGGGCTCGTCGGCGGCGACGGGGCGGTGCACCACGGCTTCCTCGACATCGCCTACCTGCGGAGCTTCCCGGGCATGGTGCTCACCGCCGCGATGGACGAGCCCACGCTCCGCGGGGCGATGGAGTTCCTGCGGACTTACGATGACGGGCCCAGCGCCGTCCGCTACCCGCGCGACACCGTCCCGACCCCCGCGTTCGACGACGCGCCCCCGGCGTTCGTGCTCGGCAAGGCCCACCGCCTCGCCGAGGGCAGCGACCTGGCCATCCTCGCCTACGGGTTCCCGGCCAACGACGCGCTGCGGGCCCGCGAGACGCTCGCCGAAGACGGCATCAGCGCCAGCGTCTACGACGCACGCTTCGCCAAGCCTGTCGATGTCGAGCTGATCACCCGGCTCGCCAAGGCCGGCGTGCCCATCCTCACCGTCGAGGACCACGCGTCGATCGGCGGGTTCGGCACTTGCGTGCTCGAAGCGGCCCACCGGGCGGGCCTCGACGCCAGGCAGATCCACACGATCGGCCTGCCCGACCGGTTCATCCCGCAGGGCTCCCGCGGCGGACAGCTCGCCGAAGCCGGCATCGACGCCGACGGCATCGCCCGCAAGGCACGCGAGACCCTGAAAGCCGCCCCCAAGGTCCACATCGGCGCCTCCGGTGCCGCGGTGTCCAGGTCCTCGGACGGCTGAGATCGCAACGCGCCTTGCGTTCCAGCACGCGATCCGCTTAACTGCCATGCCCACGCAAGCCCACGGACGGCGATCCGTGGGCTTTATCGCAACGCCGACACCGCAAACGAGGAACCGACTCATGCAGACCACCCTGATCATCCTCAAGCCCGACTGCGTGCAGCGCGGCCTGATGGGCACCGTGCTCAGCCGCTTTGAAGCCAAGGGGCTGCAAGTCGTCGGCTGCAAGTTCATCCAGGTCACCGAGGACCTGGCCCGCAAGCACTACGCCGAGCACGTCGAGAAGCCTTTCTTCCCCGACCTGCTGGGGTTCATCACCGCGACCCCGGTGCTGGTGTTCGCGGTCCGCGGGCCCGAGGCCGTCGACGTCTGCCGCCGGGTCATCGGCGCCACCGACGGCAAGGCCGCCGACCCCGGCACCATCCGCGGCGACTTCGGTCTCAGCAAGCAGACCAACCTCGTGCACGGCTCGGACTCGCCCGAGAGCGCCGAGCGCGAATTGGCGCTTTGGTTCGCCCCGGGCGAACTGCACGACTGGGACCGCACGCTCGAAGACATGATCACCGCGTGAGCGCCGCATCGTGGCACACGCCACCGCCCCCTAGCCGCGACGCTGCGCGTCGCTGGTCCATGCGGCCGCTGTTTTCGCGTGACGCGAACGCCGCGGATATGCTCATGCACCATGAGCTATCCCACCCTGCGCACGTTCCTGGACGCGCTGGACGCCGCCGGCGAGTTGCACCGCATCGACGCCGAGGTCGACCCGATCCTCGAGGTCGCCGAGATCGCCGACCGGGTGAGCAAGTCGCCGGCGGCGTCGACCTCGCCGGTCGCCGCGCGGACCGACCCGCGACATCATGAGCTGGGCGGCCGGGCGCTGCTGTTCACCAACGTCAAGGGCTCGCCGCACCCGCTGGCGATCAACGTCTTCGGCTCGTATCGCCGCGTCGAGATGGCGCTGGGTTGCACCGAAGGCGGGTTCGAGGCGCTCGCCCGCCGCGTCGAGGAGCTGATCAAGCCCGAGCCGCCCACCGGCATGATGGAAAAGGTCCGCAAGGGCCTGACGCTGGCGAAGGTCGCCGGATTCGGGCCGAAGACCGTTCGCACCGGCGCGTGCCAGCAGGTCGTCAAGACCGCCGACGAGGTCGACCTGTTCGAGTGGCCCATCCTCAAGTGCTGGCCGCTCGATGGTCAGCCCGAGGCGGTCGGCTGGCCCGACGTCTCGCCCAACCCCGGCCAGGGACGCTTCATCACACTCGGGCAGATGTACACCATCCACCCCGACGACGCGGGCAAGCCCGACGGCACGCCCCGGCCGTCTCGCAACATCGGCATGTACCGCGCCCAACTGCTCGACCGCAACCGCACCGCCATGCACTGGCACATCCACCACGACGGGGCGCGGCACTGGCGCGCCTGGAAGAAGCTGGGCAGGCCGATGCCCCTGGCCATCGCCTTCGGCGGGCAGTCGGTCCTGCCCTACGGCGCAACCGCGCCGCTGCCGCCCGGCGTCAGCGAGCTGCTCTTCGCCGGGTTCCTCAACGACGCCGCCATCGAAATGGTCCGGTGCCGAACCATCGACATGCACGTCCCGGCCAACGCCGAGCTCGTCCTCGAAGGCGAGGTCTCGACCCAGGCCCCGCCCGCCGGCTTCTCGCAGCACGACTTCCGGGCTGCGGACTTCGCGCTTGACCCCGAAGCCGTGCTGGAAGGCCCCTTCGGCGACCACACCGGCTTCTACAGCCTGCCCGACGTGTACCCGGTCTTCACCGTCAGCGCGATCACGCATCAGCGCGATCCGGTCTACCCGACGACGATCGTCGGCCTGCCGCCGCAGGAGGACTACTACCTGGGCAAGGCGACCGAGCGGGTCTTCCTGCCGCTGCTGCGGACGCTCGTGCCGGATATCGTCGACTACGACCTGCCGATGTTCGGCGCGTTCCACAACTGTGCGTTCATCCAGATCCGCAAGGAGTACGCCTACCAGGCCCGGCGCGTCATGCACGCGATCTGGGGCGCCGGGCAGATGGCCTGGACCAAGCTCCTCGTCGTTGTCGATGAAGACGTCGATGTGCACGACCACGAGCAGGTGATGTTCCACCTCTGCGCCAACTGCGACCCCGGCCGCGACGTCGAGGTCGTGACCGGTCCGCTGGACATCCTCGACCACGCCGCCCCGGGCATGGGCACCGGCCACAAGATGGGCTTCGACGCCACGACGAAATGGCCCAACGAAACGGCGCACGGCCACGCCGTTCGTCCCTACCCCCCGCGCATCGACATGACCGACGCGGTCCGCCAGCAGGTCACCCGCCGCTGGAGCGAGTTCGGGTTCAAGGATTGATGGACCGCAGAGACACCGAGGCGCAGAGCCTGATGGACGTGAGGCGAGTGGCTCGGGGCTTCGCACGCCACTGTGGCTCGCGATACCATCTGGCCGATGCAGTCTTCAATCGTTGATGCAAGGGAGTGCGTGATGCGCGGGATCATCTGGTCAGGTGTGGTGGCGGTGCTGATCGGCCTCGCCGGCTGTTCCAAGCCTCAGCAGGCCAAGCCCGACTACAACCGGCCGCTGAGGCCGGGCGAGCTGGCGTTGCAAAAGGTGCTCGATCCGGCGGACTGGCCCAACCTCGAACACGCCTACGCCACGTCGGGCCCCGAGCTGGGCGTCGCGCTCGACCGCAGCGTCGCCTGGTTCGACAACCCCAGCAGCGCCGACCACTACCCCGTCGCTGGCATCGACTTCCGCCGGGCCCACGCCAGCACCTACGCCCTCCGCGAGGTCCTCGCCGACGCCAACAGTTCACAGGACTTCCACGCCGCCGTGCGCGCCGAGTTCGATTGCTACCGGTCGGTCGGGTACGACGGCATGGGCAGCGTGCTGTACACCGGCTATTACACGCCGATCTTCCGCGGCAGCCGCGAACGCACCGCCGCGTACCGCTACCCGCTGTACGCCAGGCCCGATGACCTGGCCATCGAGCCGCTGACCGGCAAGGTGCTCGGCCGCAAGACCGGCGCCGGCCACGAGCCCTACCCCGCCCGCGCCGAGCTCGAAGACTCCGGTGAACTGGAGGGCACGGAGATCGTCTGGCTGCCGACCCGCCTCGACCAGTACGTGATCCAGGTGAACGGCTCGGCGAAGATCGACCTCGTCGACGGGTCGAGCATGCTCGTCGGTTACGCCGGCAGCAACGGCCGCGAATACACCGGGCTCGGCCAGACGCTCATGGAGCAGGGCGTGCTCGAGCCGGAGCAGGTCTCACTGCCGGCGATCCAGGGCTACTTCGACGACAAGCCCGATGAGCTTGAGCGGTACATCCGCATGAACGAGCGGTTCATCTTCTTCCGCACGTACGACGGGGGGAACTGGCCCGCGGGATCGCTGGGGTTCCGCGTGACGCCCGAGCGGTCGCTGGCGACGGACAAGCAGGTCTTCCCGCGGGCGTGCCCGGTGGTGGCGGTGGTGCCGAATGTGCACGCCGGCGGGCCGCGCACCGCGTGGGTGCAGCTCATGGCCGACCAGGACACCGGCGGGGCGATCCGCGCCGCCGGCCGCGCCGACATCTACTTCGGCATCGGCGACGCCGCCGGCCGCCGCGCCGGCAACCAGTTCTCCGTCGGCCGCCTGTTCTACCTCATGCTCAAGCACGACCGCATCCACGACTGGCTCGAAAAGATGCGCGCCGAAGGGCAGCCGGTCAACCCGGGGCGATCGGCGTCGCGATGAGGTCGTAGTCGGCGCTGCCGACGACCTTGCAACGCACGACCTCGCCGGGGCTGAACGCCGCGTCCGTCGCGATGTACGTCACCGCGTCGATCTCCGGCGCCTGCTGATACGTGCGGCCGACGTGCGCGATGTTCCATGTCGCATGCTCCACGTCGCGGGCGCGGTCGTCCACGAGCACGTCGAATACCGCGGCCTGATCCGCCAACGCATCGTTGCGCGCGAACACCACGTCCTGCTGCGTCAGCATCAACTGCTCGATCCGCGCGTCGATCACCTCGTCGGGAACGGCATGGTCGGCGTGCAGCCGGCCGGCGGGCGTGCCCGGCTCCGGCGAATACGGGAACACGCCCATCGCGTCGAACCCGAAGTCGCGGACGAAGTCGACCAGCTCCGCGTGCTCGGCGTCGGTCTCGCCGGGGAAGCCGCTGATGAACGTCGTGCGGATCGCGATCCCCGGCACGCGGGCCCGCAGCTTCTCGAGCAGCCGCTCGATCAACGATCGTGAGGTCTTCCGCCGCATCGCGTCCAGCACGCGATCGTTGATGTGCTGCAGCGGCATGTCGATGTACTTCAGCACCGCCGGCAGATCGGCGATCGCGTCGATCATCTCGTCGGTGAAGCACGACGGGTAGGCGTACATGAGCCGCAGCCAGCCCTGCCCGCGCCCGGTCGGCCCGACCACCGTGCCGTTGAGTTGCCGCAGGATGCCGGCCAGCCCCGCGCCGTAGCCCATGTCGTCGCCGTAGCTGGTGGTGTCCTGGCCGATCAGGTTCAATTCGAACGCCCCGTCATCGATCAGTTCGCGGGCTTCGGCGAGCAGCGCGTCGGGGGCCTTGGACCGCATCTTCCCGCGGATCGAGGGGATCGTGCAGAAGGCGCAGTTCTGGTTGCAGCCCTCGCTGATCCGCAGGTACGCCCAGTGGCGGGGCGTGAGCCGCAGCCGCGCCGCGTCGGACTCGAAGTACCCGGCCGCGTCGATCCTGTCACGCTGCTTGCGCATGACCGCGCTGGCGGCGATGCTCGAATAGACTGGTAGTTCCAGGCCCAGGTCGTTCTGACTCGCGGTGTTGCCGCGCACCGCGTCGACGATCCGCTCGCGGTCGAACACGCCGATCATCGCGTCGATCTGCGGGCACCACTCAAGCATCTTCGCGCGGTGCCGCTGGACCAGGCAGCCGGCCACGACCAGCCGCTTGAGCCGGCCCTGCCGCTTGCGCTCGGCGGCCTCGCGGATCACCTCCAGCGACTCGTCCTTGCTCGCCTCGAGGAACCCGCAGGTGTTCACGATCAGCGCGTCGGCCTCGGACTCGTCACCCGTCGGGATCAGCCCGTCGGTCGCCAGCAGCCCGAGCATCCGCTCGGAGTCGATCAGGTTCTTCGCGCAGCCCAGCGACACCAGCGCCACGGTCTGCACCGGCGGGTCTGCCTCCAGGGTTGTGTCGGGTGTCGGTCGCGGCACAGCGCGATTGTAGGCCAAGCCATCCCGTGAAGCACAAACGGTACCGTCTCCCACCTGTAAGCCGCGGGCGTGTAGCTCGTAGGGCGCAAGCGCATCTCGCGCCGACGCGCGTTCCTGCGCAGGCGCGTCCACGGGCTTCCGCCCGTGTCTTGCATGGGCAGGGCGTGCGGGGCTACAGCAAGCTCGGGCCGCTGCTGTCGGGATAGGTGGGGCTGTCGAGGCGGCGTTCACGCCGGGCCATGGGTCGGCGGATCGTCTGCCAGAAGATCTGGCCCAGCAGGATATCCGCCAGCAGCAGCGCTGCGACGGGCAGACCCACCAGCACAATGGCAACCACCACAGAAACCATCGTGGACCTCCAGTCCTCGCGTCGGCCGGCGGGGACACAACCGGTCGAAGTGAACACCAGAGTATATCGGCCAATCCACATGGCGTCTTGTTTGTAAGCCATTATTTGACAGCATAATGAAAGAATAACAAACGCTTTGCCCACCGCCTGGAGGGACAGGTTATCCACCGCTGCACGTGAAGTGGATAACCTGTTTCGGACGTCCGCCCGCCCGGCGGTGCGCAAGGCTCGCCGGTCTGGGATGGATCGGGCCCGGCGGCAACCGAGCGGTGCCCGGACCCGGTGGGAAGGCGGGGGAGGCCGGCCGGCGGGGGCAGGGGCCGCGGGACTCACACGTCCAGGTTCTTCACTTCCAGGGCGTGGTCCTCGATGAACTTGCGGCGTTGGTCGACGTTCTCGCCCATGAGGATGCTGAACAGCTGCTCAGCCTCGCTGGCGGCGTCCCACGTGACCTTCAGCAGCGTGCGGTGCTCCGGGTTCATCGTCGTGGCCCACAGCTCCTCGGCATCCATCTCGCCCAGGCCCTTGTACCGCTTGATCTCCATGCCCTGGCGGCCGATCTCATGGACGCCGTGCAGCACGCCGGCGATGTTGGCCACGTCCATCAGCTTGCCGCCGGCCTCGTTGCTGGTCGCGGTCCAGAGGGCGTAGCGGGTCGGCAGCTTCTCGCCGGTGACGGCTTCCTCCTGGACGAGGGCGTAGTCATCGATGGGCAGGCCCAACGCTTCGAGCCGGGGGAACAGCTTCTCCAGCTCGCGGACCTCGTGCAGCTCCTTGCGGGTGACGCGGACGTCCGGTGCGGCGGGGGCGGCGTCCTGCTCCTCGTCGGCGAGCTGATCGATCGCCAGCCCGCGTTCGGCCATGACATGCTGCTCCTGCTCCTCGGACCAGAAGAACAGGTCCTCGCCGCCGAGCTGGATGCGGATGCGGGGCAGCCGGCCGCGGCCTTCGGGGTCCCGGGCGCGGAGCGCGAGGAAGTCCATGAACGGGATGCCCCGCCGCTCCACGATCGCGACCAGCTCGTCGAGCTCGTCGAGCTGGTCGATCGCCCGGCGCAGCTCGTCGCCGGCCAGCCGGCGGACCTCCTGCGCGTTGTCGTCGCGGATGATCAGCTCCGTGCCGTCGAGGCCGAGGCTGGTCAGCACGTTTCTCATGCGGCGTTCGTTGAGGACGTACTCGCCCTTCTTGCCGCGGCTGACGTAATAGAGCGGGGGCTGGGCGATGAAGACGCGGCCGGCGCGGATCAGCGGCTGCATGTGGCGGAAGAAGAACGTCAGCAGCAGCGTGCGGATGTGTGAGCCGTCCACGTCGGCGTCGGTCATGATGATGATCTTGCCGTAGCGGAGCTTGTCGAGGTCCATCTCATCGTCGCCGATGCCGCACCGCAGCGCCTGGATGATGGTGCGGATCTCGTCGTGGGCGAGCATGCGGTCGATGCGGGCCTTCTCGACGTTGAGGATCTTGCCCTTGAGCGGAAGGATGGCCTGGAAGTCGCGGTCGCGGCCGCCCTTGGCCGACCCGCCCGCCGAGTCGCCCTCGACGAGGTACAGCTCGGAGCGTTCGATCTGTTTGCTGGCGCAGTCGGCGAGCTTGCCCGGGAGGCCGCCGGAGTCCAGCGCGCCCTTTCGGCGGGTCAGTTCGCGTGCCTTGCGCGCCGCCTCGCGGGCCTCGGCGGCCATGACGGCCTTGCCGCAGATCCGCTTGGCCTGGGCGGGGTTCTCCTCGCACCAACTGCTCAGCGCGTCTCCGAGCGCGCCCGAGACCATGCCCTCGACCTCGGGGTTGAGCAGCTTGGTCTTGTTCTGCGACTGGAACTGGGGATCGGGGATCTTGACCGAGACGACGAAGACCAGGCCCTCGCGCCAGTCGTCGCCCGACGGGGCCGGGCCGTTGCCCTTGAGCACGCCCGCCTGCTTGGCGTAGTAGTTGAGCGTGCGGGTCAGCGCGGTCTTGAAGCCCGACAGGTGCGTCCCGCCGTCGGGGTTGTTGATGTTGTTGGCGAAGCAGTGCCAGACCTCGTGGTAGGCGTCGACGTACTGCATGGCCATCTCGCAGACCAGCCGGCCGTCTTGCGACTCGGTCTTGACGCTGATCACGTCGTGAAGGGCGTTCTTTCCTTCGTTGAGGTCGCGGACCATCTGGGCGATGCCGTCCTCGAACTGGTAGGTCTCGCTCTTGCCGTCGGGTCGCTTGTCGGCGACGTGGATGCGGATGCCGGGGTTGAGGTAGGCCCGCTCCTTGAGCCGCCCGGCGATGGTGTCGAACGAATGACTGAACTCGCCGAAGATGTCTTCGTCGGGCCGCCAGGTGATCTTCGTGCCGGTGCGCTCGGAGTTGCCGATGATCTCGAGGGGTCGGACGACCCCGCCGCGCTCGAAGGCGATGTGGTGGAGCTTGCCGTTGCGTGCCACCTCCGCCTCGAGCCAGGCGCTCAGGGCGTTGACGCAACTGACGCCCACGCCGTGCAGCCCGCCGGCGACCTTGTAGCTGTTGGAGTCGAATTTGCCGCCGGCGTTGAGGACGCTGAGCACGATCTCGAGCGTGGGCTTGCCGTCCAGCCGGGGGTTGTCGTGCTTGAAGGCGCCCACGGGGATGCCGCGGCCGTTGTCGACGACGGTGATCGACTCGTCCTCGTTGATGGTAACGCGGATCTCGTCGCAGTAGCCGGCCAGGGCTTCGTCGATGGAGTTGTCGACGACCTCCCAGACCAGGTGGTGCAGGCCGCGGGCGTCGGTCCCGCCGATGTACATGGCCGGTCGCTTGCGGACGTGGTCGAGGCCCTCGAGGACCTTGATGGAGGCCTCGTCGTAGGCCGCGGGCGTGGGGGGATTCGAGGCCGGGGTGGGGGTCTGTTCGTCCATGAGCGGCGGGTGTCTCCGTGAGGCATCGAAAAGGCGGCTCGCCCCTGCAAAACAGGGGCAAAGTCGAATTGCTCATTGTACGCCACAACGCCCCCCGCAGCCAGTGGCGCAGCGGGCCGAACGGGCCGGTCTCCAGCCCGGATCACGCGCTTCTGGACGCGGCAACCGCCCGTCAGCGCGCCCGGCAGGCCGCTTGTCCGTCGTGCGGTCGGGCGTTACACTTCGCGGTCTTTTCAAAGAATGCGAGGTGTGTGATGGCCGGACGTCGAAGCAAGCGAGCGAAGCTGCACTGGCGCAATCGCAAGGCGAACAAGGGCGTGAAGCCGGGCTACGGCTCGAAGCGCAAGTGCCTCAAGGCCGGTTCGCTCAAGCGGGGTTTCATCTGAACGGCCCGCGCGCGGGTAGCCTCGCGAGGCTCGGGTGGGGCGTTGTGTTCTCAGGGACGTGAGACCGGTCCGGGGTCGTGATAAGCTTGGTTGCATGAAGGTTGCCCTGTTGGCAGGTCGGCGATGGCTGCGACATGAAGCGCAGTTGCTGCGTCATCTCGTGGTGGGGCTGGCCGACGAGACGGTCCGCGCCGTGCCGGTGCTGCCGACCGGGGGGCTGGCGGCGGACCTGCCGCTGGTGCGGGAGCAGTTGGACTACCGCGAGTCGCGTTGGCCGATGGCGACGGCGTGGCGGCTGCGGCGGCTGGGCCCGGCGCTCAAGTCGCGCGAGCCGGACATCGTCCACGCTGTCGACGGCGAGCACGCGTCGGCGGCGGGGGTGCTCGCCCGGGCCGCCGGCGCGGCGCTGGTCGTCAGTTGCTGGAGCCAGACCCAGCTTCAGGCGGCGCTGTCGGCGGCGGGTTCGGTGCAGTCGGGCGGCTCATCCGCGGCGGTGACCTGCGCGACCCAGCCGCTGGAGGACGCGGCGGGCCGGCTCGCCGGCAGCGAGGAGCGTGTGCGGCTGGTCCGGCCCGGTGTGATCCGCGCGGCGCGATCGGTCGCCCCGCCGCTGGGCGACCCCGCCCAGGCGCTGTGCTGCGTGATGATCAGTTCCGGCCAGGCCGACCCCGCCGCCACCGCGCTGCTGGAGGGGATGGCCGCCGTCGCGGGCGACCTGCCGCAGTTGCAGTTGTTCATCTACACGGTCGACGGCGACGGGCGGGCGTTGTGGAGCGCGGCGATGCGGCTGGGCCTGCTCGACCGGGTCGTGCTCGTCAGCCCCGACTCCAGCAGCCAGAACCTGCTCGTGCAGTGCGACGCCGTGCTCACCCCCCAGCCGCTGGGCGTCGTCCGCACGCTCGTGCTCAACGCCATGGCCGCCGGCCGACCGGTCATCGGGCCGGCCGATCCGATCGCCGAATACCTGCACCACGGCCGCACGGCCCACCTGCTCGACCGCTCGACCGCCCCGGCGTGGTCCGCGACGTTTCGCTCGCTGGTGGAACAGCCCGAGACCCTGCGCCAGCTCGGCATCCACGCCCAGCAGTACGTCGGCGAGCACTACAGCGCCAGCGGCTTCGTCGGGCGGATGCTGGAGTTGTACCGGGGACTGCTCGCCCAACCCCTCGCCTTTGAACCGACATCATGATGGTGCACCACACGATCGCCCGGACCCGCGACGGCCGGCGTGAGCTCGGCCGACTCGCCTTTGTGCCGACCATGGGCGCGCTGCACGAAGGCCACCTCGCCCTGATTCGCCGGGCGCGGGAGCTGGCCGACCACGTCGCGGTCTCGATCTTCGTCAACCCGGCGCAGTTCGGCCCGCACGAGGACCTGGAACGGTACCCCCGCCCGCTGGAGCGTGATCTGGCGTTGTGCGAGGCCGAGGGCGTGGACCTGGTCTTCAACCCCCCGGTCGACGAGGTCTATCCCCCGCAGGAGCTGACGACGACAATCGACGTGCCGGCGCTGACGACGATCCTGGAGGGGGCGCGCCGCCCGGGTCACTTCGTCGGCGTCTGCCGCGTCGTCGCGAAGCTGTTCCACGTGATCCAGGCCGACTACGCCTGCTTCGGCCGCAAGGACTACCAGCAGCTCAAGGTGATCGAGGCGATGACGCGGGGCCTGTGCATCCCGACCGAGATCGTGGCGTGCCCGACGGTGCGCGAGGCGGACGGGTTGGCCATGTCCAGCCGCAACGTCTACCTCGACGCCGACCACCGGGCGCACGCGCTGGGGCTGAGCCGCGCCGTCCGCGAGGGCGTGCGGTTGATCGAGGACGGCGAGGTCGAGCCGGAAACCGTGGAGCGGGCCATGGCGCAGGCGCTGGCGGCGTACGACGTGACGGTCGAGTACGCGGTGGTGCGTCACCCCCAGACGCTGGCGGAACTCGACGTGGTAAATCCCGCGGGCGTGGGCGCGGTGTGCCTGGTGGCGGGCAAGGTCGGGCCCATCCGCCTGATCGACAACATGTCGGTGGAACCGGGGCCGGGGCATCCGTGAACCGGGCTGAGGGTTTGCAGCAGCCGCGTATTGGTGCGATGATGCGGCGTGACCCGTGTTGGAATTCCGGCGGGTCCCGCGGCACGGAGCGATGGCCCGTTCACTCCCGATGGAGGCAATAACAATGCATTTGGGCGCCCGAGGCATGAGTTGGCTGGCGTTGGTGGTGGTGGGTGCGACGGCGGCGGGGGCATGGGCCCAGTCGGCCGGCCCGACGCTCGCCACCCGCATCATGTCCGCGGATCGACAATGGAGCGCCTCCGAGCGCGAGCGGGCGCGGCAATACATCGACCAGTTCGCCAACCAGCTTCGCAACGCCGCGGCGACCGCCGACATCACCCAGGCCCGACAGAAGCTGATCGAGCCGCTCCAGTCGCCCGGCGCCACGTCCGTGGCCAAGGACCAGTACTCGGCGATCGCGGCGACGGCCATCGAGCCGGCCATGCAACGCGACAACGCCCTGGCGCGGCTGAGCACGACGATCGTCGCCGGCTCGCTGTTCGGCGGCCACGCCATCGACATGGTCACCGACGCCATGACCGATCAGTCCGTCGCCGTCCGCTACTGGGCCTTCAAGGCCGCCGAGCAGATGGTCCGACAGACGCTCGACGACCGGCCGGTGCTCACCGAACAACAGCAAGACCAATTGCTCCAGGGCGCCATCCGGGTCGTCGGCCAGGTGGGCTCCGGCGACGTCCGCGAGCAGATGTACATGATGATGGCCCAGATCAACAGCCCCGCGTCGCGCACCGCGCTGATGGAGGCGATGGAAGCGCGGCTGGAGGTGTACGCGTCCGACGGCCTGTCCGAGGGCCTGCGCGCCGAGCGGACGGGGATCAGCCGCCTGTACCGGACGATGCTCGAAGCGCAGATCCAGGGCCGCGCCTCCCGCGAGCAGATCAAGCTCTTTGTCCGCGTGGCCACGCGATACCTCAAGCTCATCGCCGACGCGTCGGCCGATGGCATCGCGCCCGCCCAGCAGCCGATCTGCACCGAGCTGGTCGATGCGATCAACCTGACGCTGCAGTGGGGCATGGGCGTGTTCGACCCGGCGTTCAGCGCCGCGACGGCGCCCAGGCTCCGCGAGCCTTTTGTCAGCGGCGTGGCCCAGGGCCGCACCGCCGAGTTCCGGCTCAACGTCGAGGCGTGGGTGGACCTGGTGGCCGAGGCGACCGGGCTCAGCCGGGATCAACTGACACTGCCGGCGCCGGAGTGAGCGGCGGGGCGGTGTTGATCCGGGGCGACCCGGCCGGGGCGGGTATGTTGCCTGAGCACCACATGCGCCACGGCCGACTGCGGGCCGCCGCACGCGGGCGGCCGATGCAAAACTTCAGTTAACCGATTGATTTGACGGGGCTTACTCCGTGAGGTTGGATAGTAGTGCCGGCGGTTGGCAGGGGTCTTGTTCCCATACCCGTCCCGAATGCCAACCCTACCGGCGTGGAGACCAGACGGATGGATGAGACCACATTTCAGTCCAAATTGGCCGAGCTGATGGGCGAGATTTCCACTCTGCCCAAGGCCGAACGCGAGAAGCTCGAACAGCTCGCGGCCCAGACGCAATCCCGTCACAAGCAGTTGCGCAAGACCGTGACCGACCTGCAGGAGTCGCTGGACTACCTGCGGCTGTCGATCAAGTACCTGATGTTTGACCTGGAGGCGACGCGGCGGGAGAACGCCTACCTGCGGCGCATGCTCGAAGCCCAGACCGACGAGCCCGGCGACGAACACGACGACGATTGCCCGCCCCTGTGACCCGGGCCGATCGCACCGTCCGATAGGTCGGCCCTTGCTTCATGGCCTCGCCGCGGCAACGATACGGGCATCGTGAGCGAGGCAAGCGTTCCATCTCCGCCGGCTCCGCCTTACGGTTCGGTGGGCTTCATCGAGCCCCAGACCGTGCGGCTCGACCAGCCCCTGCAACTGGCCGAGGGCAGCGTCCTGCCCTACGTCGATGTCGCCTACGAGACGCTCGGCGAGCTGGACGCGGCCGGGTCCAACGCCGTGATGATCTGTCACGCCTGGACCGGCGACGCCCACGTCGCCGGCTACCGCCCCGGCCAGAACCCCGACGACCCGGCGGTCAAGCCGGGGTGGTGGGACCAGTACGTCGGCCCCGGCAAGGCCGTCGACACCACACGCTACTTCGTGATCTGCTCCAACCTCCTGGGCAGTTGCCGCGGGACGACCGGGCCGATGTCCCTCAACCCCGACACCGCCAAGCCGTGGGGCCCGGACTTCCCGGTCATCACGATCGGCGACATGGTCGAGGTGCAGCGGCGGCTGCTGGACCACCTGGGCATCGAGCGCCTGCTGTGCGTGATCGGCGGGTCGATGGGCGGGATGCAGGTCCTCGAATGGGCCGTCCGCTATCCCGAACGCATCTTCGGGGCGATCCCGATCGCGACCACCTCGTCGCTCGGCCCCCAGGCGCTGGCGTTCAACACCGTCGGCCGCCACGCCATCCGCACCGACCCGCACTTCCACGACGGCCGCTACCTCGAACACGACGCCAAGCCCCGCGTCGGGTTGGCCATCGCACGCATGCTCGGGCACATCACCTTCCTGTCCGATGAGAAGATGCGGGAGAAGTTCGGCCGCACCCTCCGCCACGGCGGCGAGCTCCGCTACGACCTGGCCAGCCAGTTCAGCGTCGAGACCTACCTCGACTACAAGTCCAGCCAGTTCGTCGACCGGTTCGACGCCAACAGCTACCTCTACCTGACGCGGGCGATGGACCTGTTCGACCTGGGCTACGGCCGCGGCGGCGTCGAGCAGGCCCTCGCGCAATGCCGCGCCCACATGATGCTCGTCACCTTCTCCGACGACTGGCTGTTCACCGCCGCCGAGTCCTTGCGGATCGTCTCGGCGCTGGTCGACGCGGGGCGGCCCTGCTCTTATATCAACATCCCCTCGGTCTACGGCCACGACGCGTTCCTCCTGGACAACCCGCTGCAGCACGCGGCGGTCCGGGCGTTCCTCGAGCGGCTCCACGTCGAGGCCGTCGGCGGCCGCACCCAGCTCGACCGCATGGCCACCGGCGACATCGCCGAAGACGAGAAGCGGCGGCTCGACCTCGAACGCATCGACACCCTGGTCGACCCCGGCGAGTCGGTGCTGGACCTCGGCTGCGGCGACGGGATGTTCCTCTCCCACCTGCGCGCCCGCGGCGCCCAGCGCGTCCAGGGCCTCGACCTCGACCCGCACCGGGTCGTCGAAGCCGCCGCCAACGGTGTCCACGCCGTCCAGGCCGACCTCGACAATCCCCTGACCTTCATCCCCGACAAGGCGTTCGACGTCGTGCTGCTCAGCCGCACCCTCCAGCTCGTCCGCCGACCCACGGTCGTGCTCGAGGAGTTGCTGCGGATCGGTCGGCGGTGCATCGTGACCTTCCCCAACTTCGGGTACTGGCAGAACCGCCACGTGATGGCGTGGTTCGGGCGCGTGCCCGTCAGCCGCAACCTGCCGTACCGCTGGTCCGACACGCCCAACCTCCACCACCTGTCCATGAAGGACTTCGAGGACTGGTGCCACAGCGAGGGCGTCACCATCGACCGCCGCATCGCGATGGACTACACCTCCGAACGGGAGTTGCACGTCCTGCCCAACCTCCGCGCCACCGACGCGATCTACGTCATCAGCCGCCCGTGACCGCGCCCCGATGCCCCGGCATAAACCCGCCCGTTAGAATGCGCCCATGACAAGACACGGCCGGCAGGTCGTGAGGGCCGGCCCGCTCGGCGCGGCTGACGCCGCTGTCCGCGATGAACTGGAACAAGAGCTTCATGCGACGGAAGAGCCTCATCGGCGGCGTGCTCGGCCTCGAACTGCTCTTCGTGCTGCTGTGGAACTCCGGGTTCATCGGGGCGGAGTATGGCCTGCCCTATACCGGCCCGTGGACCTTGCTGTTCTGGCGGTACGCCGCGCTCAGCGGCCTCCTGGCGCTGGGGATGCTGGCCACCGGCCGATGGGTCTGGCCCGATTGGAGCACGGTCGGCCGCACCGCGCTCGTCGGTGTGCTCGCCCATGGGGTCTGGCTGGGTTGCGTGCTGGTGGCCATCGACATGGACGTGCCCGTGGGCATCATCGCGCTGGTCACCGCGCTCCAGCCCCTGCTGACCGGCGCCTTGTCCGGACTGGTCGTTGGCGAGCGGACCCACAGCCGACAGTGGCTGGGCCTGATCCTGGGCTTCTGCGGTGTGGCCATCGCCGTCGGCGCCAGACTCTCCCTCGACGAGCAGACCCCGGCCGCCGGCTACCTGCTGCCCTTCGGCTCGGTGGTCGGGATCACCGTCGCGAGCCTGCTGCAGCGCCGCTGGAACCGCCGGCTCGCCCGCGCGCCATTGCCCCTCGACGCCACGCTCCTGATCCAGAGCGTCGCCACCACCCTGGCCATGCTGCTGCCCGCGTGGTGGGGCGAAGGATTCGCCACACGCTGGACGCCGCCGTTCATCGCCACCATGGCCTGGCTGATCCTCGCCGTGTCGCTGGGCGCCTACTGGGCGATGTGGCGACTGCTGACCCGACAGCAGGCGACCCGCGTCGCCAGCCTGTTCTACTTGAGCCCGCCGGTGACGATGCTGATGGCCTGGCTCGCCTTCGGCGACACCGTCACATTCACCGATCTGCTGGGTCTGGTCGTCGCGGGCTTGGGCGTCTGGCTCGTCTATCGCCGCCGATGACCGAACCAACACCGCCGACCCGGCCCGACACTTCAGGCTCAGCCGCACCACGATCTGCAAGCCGCACGCCCGCCGCGAGAATGGCCTTCTGACCGACACGCCCATGAATTTGCTTGTCAGCGTCCCGTTCGGCATGGTAGAGACGGTGGCATGATCGGGCGGCCGACATGAGTTGGCCGAGGCCGGCGCCGCGGTGTACCGGCGGCGGCATGCACCTTCAAGCATCGTCGTGAGAGGCATGGGCATGAAAAACTTCGCACGATCCTTCGCGTCACCAGATCGAGTCGACCACACGGTTCGGCGGCTGCTGGCAGCGATGCTGCTGATCGCTTTGACCTTTCCCCTGCCGCGCACGCAAGCGGCCGACGCGGCCTTGACGGTCTTTCAGGATGACTTCGAGGGCGGTTTGCGCCCCGTTACCCACAGCGCGCCGGAGCGCGATATTGTCGGACTGGGCTGGCAGACCCCCGGCTCGGGCCACGGGCTGACGGTGACGCCCGACGGCTGGCTCAAAGCCGACGCGGATGCCGCCTGCGCCAGCGTGCAGGTCCCGCGGCAGGGCGGGCAGGCGACGATCACCGTCGAGTTCATGTACAAGAGCCCGCCGCGCAACCCGGCCTGGCTGGGCGTGGGCTTCACCGCTGGTGTGCACGATCTGCTGAACGCGAAGAGCGGGCCGTGGCTGCAACTCACCGGCGACGGCAGGCTGCGCCTGTTTGCCGGCGAAGGCGACGCCAACCTTTTCGCATCACGCCGCGTCTCTTATGAGGGCGGCGCGGTGCCGGTGAAGATGCAGTTCAATGTCGAACGCAACACCGTCAGGATATGGTTCGCCGAGGAGCAGGTGATCAGCGCCGACCTCGCCGCCTTCGTCTGTGACCAGTCCTCGCTTCGCTATCTCACCGTGCAGTCATCCGGGAGCACGGAGACGGCCGGGCATCTCATCGACGATCTGCGGGTGTCGATGATTCCCCGCCGAGAACCGCTTCGCGCACTGCCCGTTGATGCGATCGTCCGTGTGCCCGCACCGGGTGGCGGCGATGACGCCCCGGCGATCCAGCGCGCGTTCGATGACGTGATGAACTCGGCGGCGTTGAAGGACAAGGTGGTCGAGATCCGCTTCGCGCCGGGCGAATACCGCATCGGCGACCCGGCGGCGTTCGAGGGTGACGTGCTGCACCTGAAAGATCGCGACAACGTTTACATCAACGGCAACGGCGCCACCCTGATCCTCCGCAACCTGACGCAGAGCATGCTGCTCCTGGACAGTTGCAGCAACATCATCGTCGAAAACTTCAACGTCACCTGTTATCCGTACCCGTTTGTCCAGGGCGTCATCACGGCGAAGGACGACGCCAAGATGCAGATCGACCTCGCGCTCGATGCGAACAGCCTCAATCCCCTGGACGAGGTCTATCGCTTCGGTGGCAAGACGTTCTTCAACAATCCGGCGGCACAGGAGTGGGGATATCCGATCCAGGACCCCGCGGGCGAGTGGGAGAAGCCGGATCACGGCGACTACGGGAGAATCAAGAACGGCCGCATGCCCCATTACCGTCACCGTTCCATTGAGAGCCTGGGTGGCAACAGGATTCGGATCCGGTTGAAGACCGACACCGATACGCTTCAGGTGGGCGATCACTATGTCGCGCTGGCCCGGTGGAAGCGGTGTATCCGCGGGATTCACACGCACAACATCACGGTGAGCGGGATCAAGGCCGACATGTTCCCGGGGCAGTTCTTCGCCGGCAGCAACAACGACCTGTGGAACATCCTGAATTGCGAGATCACGATGCGGCGGGGGTTGTGGAATTCGCTGAACGGCGACTTCGTGCTGACCGAGACCCGTACCGGCATCTGGATGGAAGGCAACAAGGTCTGGGGCGGCAGCGACGATGTGATCAACCAGGTGACCAAGGGTTTCGTGGTGACCGCGCAACCCGCGCCCAATCAGCTCCGCCTCGTGAAGTACAAGGGCAACGGGTCGACGGCCGGGGTGCCTTCCTCGGCCTTCCGCGCGGGCGATGCCATCCGTTTCATCAACGGTGCGACCGGCGAGGTCTTCGATGAAGCCGTCGTGGTGGATTATGGCAAGGCCCGCGTCGACCGTTCGCTCGTGGATACGATCACGCTCAACAAGGCGATCGCCGATGTCGTGCTGTTCAACGGCAATGACGCGTCCGGGACCTGCGTCAACAACCTGGCGCTATACAGCGGTTTCGTCATCAGGGACAACGTCTTCAGGCATAATCGCGGTGCCGTTCGCATCGGTCGAAACGGGCAGGTCTACGGCAACAGGCTACAGGGTCACAGCAGGAATCCGATCCGAATGCTCGGGACCACTGCAAGAGCGAAGTTCTTCAGCCCCGGCGATGGCGGCGTTGTCATATTCGACAACGTCTTCAAGGACTATGCCTTTACCGAACCGGCCCCGCTGATCACCGCCGACGAGCCCGGCATCGAAACGGTCTACTCGCGGCACGCTCCCGGCAACAACCAGGGGACTCCCGTTGACCGGATTCAGGTGTATTCGGACCTGTATATCCATCGCAACACCTGGTCCGATTGGCGCGACCACGCGATCTTCCTGGGCAACACCGCCAACGCGCGCGTGACCGGCAACGTGTTTCAGGCCCCGGCAACGGATGAAACACCGATCAGCACCATTGAGATTCGATCCGGCCGCGACATCGACATCGTCGACAACGATTTCAGCGCGGTCCCCGGCGACATCGATCACGTGAACGCCGACCGGCATTCCTCGGACATCTCCGTCGAGCCGTGATGCCCGAGCCGGTCCGCCCGCCGTGTCGACGGCTGGCGGCGGACCGGCGGCGGGGGGCGGGCCGGCTCAACCCGATCGCGCGTGCGGGCAGGGTCGAGGTCGTCGGGCGGTCAGTTCTGCCGCACCTTGCCCTTGTAGCTCTCGTCGTCGTTGATGTAGCGACGTTCGCGCGAGGTCTTCAACGCCTCCTCGCGGCTGTCCCAGAGCTGGCGGCCGGCGTACTCGATGTTGCGCGGCACCTCGATGTCCTGCAGCGGCCGGGTGTGCCCGGCCCGCTCGGCCAGCAGCGCCGGGTCGTGGTACAGCTTCGAGGCACACAGCGGCCGCCGCGACATACCCGGGCCTTCCCACTCGAACTCGGCGAACGAGTACCAGCGATCGAAGTTCGCACGCTTGACCTGGTAGTCGAACTCCAGCTCGTGCAGGCCCTTCTCCAGCGCGACCTTGAAGACGCGCGCCACCGGCTCGCCGATGTTGCCGTCGTAGTCACACAGCAGGCGGCCGTTGAGCTTGAGGTAGCCGTCGTGGTCCGGGCGGTAGTGCAGCGTGTACACCCCGTCCCGCGGCGCTTCGATGTAGCCGTTGAACTGCAGCCGGCCGTAGTACCCGCCGTTGAACGCGTACTGCTGCACGAAGTCGCGCATCTGCGGCTCCTGCACCGACTCCACCTTGTTCAGGTACTCGCCCACGAACGGCTTGGCGTCCGGGTAGATCATGTCGAACATGCCGCTGAACGGCCGGTTCAGGTTCCGGCCCGGCAGGTCGAGCTCGCCCGCGGCCTTGAGCCTGTCATACGTCGCCTGGTCGGCCATCTCGAGCACGTAGGTCTGCCGCATCAGCCCCGGCTCGAGGTCCGCGACCTTCACCTCCGCCGCCGAATCCTTGAAGCTGAACTCGTACACGTCGGCGAACGGCGTCCGGATCCCACGCGGCGACACCGAACGAACCCGCAGCTCACCGGTTTCGCTGAGCTTCACCGACTCGCCGGTCTGCCAGCGCTCGCTGCCGACGGGCACGTCCCGGTCGTGCGGGATGAACGCGTACTCGACCTTGCCGCCGTCGGCGGGCGTGGCCAGTTGCACGGTCACCGGGTCCATGTACGCGCCGCCGGCCGGGCGGACGGACGGCCGGCCCTGCGTCGACGCGTCGGTGATGATCCGGAAGGTCGTCGGGGCGCCGAACACCTCCCGTTGCGGCCGGAAGAACTCACGGCAGTAGCCGTTGCGCGCCTCGATGCCGTGGTCCTGCTTCGTGTACAGATACGTCGTGCCATCCTTGCGGACGACGACCTTCTCGATCTCGGCGCAGACGCCGATGCCCGACTCGTTGAAGAAGAACTCCTTCTGCTTCTGCTTCTTCGGCGAGTCGTAGGTGTCGTTACGGTGGTGCGTGTCGAACGGCTCCCGGCCGATGCCCACCAGGTCCGGCACCTCGCGCAGCTCGCCGTGGTTGCTGATGAAGACCCATTCGCCTTCCAACGCGTCGCCGGCCGCCGGCAGCTCCCCGCCCTCCAGCACGAAGCCGTCGAAGTCGTCGCCGTCCCACTTGCGGAAGCTGGCCGTGATGCGGCCCTCGTACAGGGGCTCGGGCTGGCCCAGCTCCACGCCCGTCAGGCGGTCGCTCAGGTGCTTGCCGCCGATCAGGTACGCGTCGGCCTTGTCGCCCGTGCCCGCGACGAACCCGATGCGCCCGTTCATCTTCATGCCATCGAACGCGGCGTCGACCGGCTCGTCGCCCAGCGCGATGATCGCCCGGTCCACCCGGTCCTTGAGGTGAATCTTCAACGCCACGAACTTGTCGCCGGGCTCGTACGGCTTGGCGAACTCGACCCGCGTGATCTGCGGGGCGCCCTTGTAGGGCTCGTGCACCGCGACAAACACCGAGTCCTCGCCCTCGTGACGCAGCACCAACTGCGGCCACTGCTTGCACTCGTGCCACGGCGTGCGGCCGTGCGCCTCGGAGTTCTGCGGCAGGCCCGTCGAATACGCGGTCATGTTCTCGCCGCCGGCGAAGTGGTGCCGCAGCCCCGCCGCCACGCCGTCTTCGGGGTCCTTGATGTCATACGTGAGCATGAACCCGTCGCTCGCGTCGCCTTCCTTCACGCCCGTGAAGACCTGGTAGTGGCGGAACGGCTTGATGTCCTTCATCGACTTGCTCTTGGGCATCTTCGCCTCGAGCGGGATGTTGTACTTCACATCGAAGTCGAACCGCGTGGGCGCCCGCAGCATGTAGTCCTTGGTCCGCCCGCCGGTGACCTGGTAGAGGTCGATCACGTACGGGTGGGCCGTGTCGGTCGTGACCAGCATCAGCGTCCGCGCGTCGGTGTCCATCGCGCCGACGTACCGCCGCCGCGCGTCGACCTTCACCGCCGCCAGGCCCGGCAGGTTGGGCTGATACAGCGTCACGTCGCCGTCGGTCAGCCGCGCCGCGTGGCTCTCGCCGTCGGCGACGACCGCGTTGTGCACCAGCAGGCTCGAATACGCCGCACGCAGCGCGTGCTTCGGATACGTGATGTCGTCCAGCAGGTACCGGCCGTGCGCCCAGAGCTGGATCGCCGGCGTGTCCGCGTGGCTGTGGTGCGTGGCGTGCCCGAAACCGACGTGCAGTTGCACCTGCTCATCGCCGCGGCCGTCGCCCAGCATCACGTGCTTCATCCCCGGCAGGTTCAGGTGCTCGCTGCTCTCTCGCGGGTCGCGCGTGAAGAACGTCGAGCTGGTGTAGCCCCGGCCCATGTCGTTGCCCGTCACCTGGTAGCCGTCGGGCATCCGCAGACGCTCCGGCAGCGAGTACATCCGTCGATGAAACGTCTCGAATGGCCCACGCGGGTAGTGATAGTTCTTGTACCGCTTCTCGCCCGCCGGGACCTCGTAGTCCGCCGGGTCGGTGTAGCCGTTCAGGTCCAGCATGCTCATGTTGTCCAGGTACTGGATGCTGGCGTAGCCCAGCCCCTCGAAGTACCCCCCGTCCACCGCGTACGTCAGGTAAGGGAACAGCTCCCAGTTGCGAATGCGATGGCGGATCTTGGGGATGTTGCGGTTGCGCCGGTCGTCCGGAGAGATCCCCGGGGCGCTCTGCTGGCCGACCTCCATGCTCCAGTCATCCGCCGATTTCTTCGGCTCGGGCTGCTTGCCGATCCGCTCCGGCGGGCACCGCCACTTGTTGTGGATGAACGCCTTGACGTTCTGCTGGTGCTTCTTCCGCAGGTCCATCCCGAACCGCTTCGCCGAGTTCTTCAACGCCTCGCTGTCTTCGAGCATCTCCAGCGTCGGGTCCATGTGTCGCCAGTCCCCGTCTCCGCTGCCGCGGCGGTGCGACCGCGTCGACTCACGCGACCACGACCCGTCACTGCGCGGGGTCGAGTAATCTCGACCGTAACCCGTTGCCATCAGGAAATCCGGGAACACCTCGCAGTAAGCGTTGAAGATCAACAGCGAACGCTCGGCGTACTTCTCTTCGCCCGTCTTCATGTACAGCCGCGCCAGGTCCAGCATCTGTTGCCGCATCCAGTACCACTGCGCCGTGTCCAGCGCCCCGTCCATGTAGTAATGCTTGGGCTTCTTCCCGGCCGACTTGTCCTTCTTGCCCGGGTCGAAGTACGAACGCACCTCGATCTTCTCGCCCAGAGGCGTCTGGAACGTCTGCGTCGTCTTCTGCGGGTACTTCTTGTTGCCCGGGTAGCTCTCCCCGCAGAGCTTGCACGTGATCTTGTCCGGCTCCAGCGGGTTGTAATCCCAGTACCAGATGTGGCGGAGCTGGCCACGCTCGCCGTGGTCCATCCAGTTCCGCTCGTCCTTGTGCGCGTGGCAATCGGGGCAGCCCGTGTGGATCCGCGGCACCTGGTCCGGCATCGCCGCCAGCACCTGCTGCTCGGTCATGCTCATGATCAGCTCGACATCCGCCGGCTCGACCCCGCCGATGCTGTAGAACTCGTACGGTGGCTCGAAAAAATCCTCGTTGCAGTCGATGCCTTCGTACTCCCCGCCCGACGCACGCATCGCACTCGTCGCCGCCAGCACCGCCAGCATCCCGATCAGTAGTCTCGCATTCATCCGTTGCATTCCTTCGAAGTGATTAGGACATCGATTCACCGTCGACACGCATCGATCGATCGTCCCCGGCTCGCGGATCGTCAATGCCGCTCGCAAGAGGACGCATGTCGCCGCCGTTCAGGCTCAACCCTACGGCGCGCACGTGCCGGGCACAAAATTCGGCCCGGCCGCAAACAAGTCGAGATTTTTTCATCCGCAAGCCCTGTAAGGCCTTATGCTTTCCTGCCAGTCTATCCGCGACGCCTCCGTGCGCAAAGCCGCGCTGCCCCGCCCGTTTATAGATGAACCGCAGTCATGCCGCGAATCACCCTGGCACATCCCGCGCCGCCCGGCCACGCGACCCCCCGGACCCCCGGGCACATCCGCAAACGGCCGGCGGACCGGTCATCGGTCATACACACCAAGCACCTCGCCGGTTCGCTGCCGCCGCGCCTGCGTGTCCGGCCGGACACGGCCATCGCCGCACCGGCTCACACGACAAACCACGCCATGACAAGGATTTGTCTCGCGCCGGACGCGCGGGACCCCCCGGGGGCGGACACGCGACCCGCCGTGGCGCACCGGCCCGTCGTTTCGCCGTTTCCCCGCCGACAGGGCCGTTCACCGAACCGTCCGCACGGACTCTTGCGATCGGTCGGTCCGCTGACCAGACGCGATGCTTGATCTTGTGTGTGGCGGAAGTTACACTGCTCGGCTCGATTTGACGAAGAAGGCTTAGCCATGCCCACGATTAACCAACTGGTTCGTAAACCGCGGAAGCAGCAGCACCGCAAGAGCAAGGTCCGTGACCTGGAGGCCTGCCCGCAGCGCCGCGGCGTCTGCCTCAACGTCCGAACCGTCACGCCCAAGAAGCCCAACTCCGCGCTGCGGAAGGTCGCCCGTGTGCGACTCTCCAACGGCAACGAGATCACCGCCTACATCGGCGGCGAGGGCCACAACCTCCAGGAACACTCGATCGTCCTCGTCCGAGGCGGTCGTGTCCGCGACCTGCCCGGCGTTCGCTACCACATCGTCCGCGGGTCGCTCGACACCCTCGGCGTGGACGGACGCAAGCAGTCCCGCAGTAAGTATGGCGCCAAGGGCGGCAAGTAACCCGCGCCCCAGGCCACGGGCCATCGGGGTGCTGGATACCCCGGGTCGGAAACTGGAAATCGACATCATTGGCAAGTAATCGCCGGCGCCTTGGCCTTGGCCGGCGGTGAACGAAAAGTCCTGAGCTCAGCCGCAGGACAGACGAGCCGAAGGAGACACCCATGGCCGGACGCATCACCAAAGCCGAAGACCAGTTGCGCGGCGACCCCCGCTACAACGACATGGTCCTCTCGCGATTCATCAACTGCATCATGCGCGACGGCAAGAAGTCCGTCGCCCAGCGCGTCGTCTACGGCGCGATGGACCTGATCGAGGAGCGGACCAAGGGCGAGCCCAACGCCATCGAGGTCTTCCGCCAGGCCATCGACAACATCAAGCCCCGCGTAGAGGTCCGCTCCAAGCGCGTCGGCGGCGCCAACTACCAGGTGCCGATGCAGGTCAACCGCCGGCGGCAGCAATCGCTGGCGTTCCGCTGGCTCATCACCGCCGCCCGCGCGGAGAAGGGCAAGCCCATGACCCATCGGCTCGCCCGTGAGCTGTTCGACGCCTACAACGGCGAGGGCAAGGCCATGAACACCCGCGACCAGACGCACCGAATGGCCGATGCCAACAAGGCTTTCGCCCACTTCGCGTGGTAAGTGCCCGACCGCGGTCAGGCCGAACCGACGCGATCACCGCACCGCCTCGATATCGGATCGAGGCTTGAACATTCCGCCGGGGCGCCGACGTCTGTAGGATGAAGGTGGCGTGATCGGAAAGTGAGGCCCGCATGAGCATTCGTACGATCTGGGGACTGGTCAGCCTGTTCATCCTGCTGTCGATGGGCGTCGGCGCCCGCGCCGACGAGACGTCCGACCAGCGGCCGCCCCTCGACCAGGCGGTCCAGACGCTGGGCGATGAGGCCCGCGCCGCCCTCAAGCCCGAGGCGGCGTTCCCCCGCCAGGCGTCCGACTTCGCCCAGACCAGCGGGCTGGAGGTCCCCGGGGACGAGGTGATCAAGGCCCTGTCGAAGCGGCTGGACCGCAACCCGGTCGTCGACGCCTACATCAAGTGGCAGTTGATCAGCTACGAGCCGATCCTGTCGACCCTGCATCCCAGCAAGCAGATCCGCGTGATCGAGGCCATGCCCCAGTTGCTGCAGATGGGCCAGATCGATCGCCGCCTCGTCAGCCAGATCAGCCGCTACTCCGGCCGCGAGCCCAAGGGCGCCGAGAAACAGGCGCTCGACAAACTGATCGCCGAGTACTACCGGCAGCAGGACCAGCTCGCGGCGTACAACAACCCGGCGATGGCCTATCAGAACCTGATCATCGAGCGGATGCCGCCGGCCAACGCCATGAACGCCTTCGCCTCGATCAAGGCCCTCGAATTGCACATGCTCGCGACCACCGACAAGGTCAGCAAGCTGCGCGGCAACGTCGTCGACGCCTGCCGCGCCATCAAGGACGACCAGAGCGTCTCGCCGGCCGTCCGCACCGAACTGATCCGGCGGTTGAAGGCGCTGACCGGCGGACGACCCGGGACGTACACCAAGATCGAGCAGAAGGACAACGGCACCTACGCCGTCAAGACCGAACAGGCGAAGTTGCCCTCGGACGCCTTCAGCAAGGCCCGCGCCTACATCATGGGCGAGGACCCGCCGAGCGACAAGAAGTGATCGACCGGCGTATCATCGGCCAGTCATGGACGGCCTGGATCGCTACCAACGCCAGATGCTCCTGCCCGACGTCGGCGAGGCGGGGCAGCGACGACTGCTCGACGCACGCGTGCTGCTGGTCGGCTGCGGCGCGCTGGGCTCGGTGATCGCCGATGCCCTGGCGCGGGCCGGCGTCGGCTCGCTCACCCTCGTGGATCGCGACGTGGTCGAGTGGACCAACCTGCACCGCCAGGTCCTGTACAGCGAAGCGGACGCGCGGGAGTTGATGCCCAAGGCCGAGGCCGCTCGCCGGGCGCTGGCACGCATCAACAGCGGCGTCCGCGTCGACGCCCACGTCGCCGACTTCACCGCGGCCAACGCCACGCAGCTCGCCGACGGCTGCGACGTGATCGTCGACGGCACCGACAACTTCCCGACGCGGCTGCTGCTGAACGACCTGGCGGTCGAGCGGGGCGTGCCGTTCGTGTACGGCGGGGCGGTCGGCACGGCCGGGACGCTGATGACCGTGCTGCCGCGGACCGACTCGGGCGACGCCGCGTGGGAGCGCGATGGCCACGCGGGGCCTTGCCTGCGATGCCTCCTCGGCCAGACGCCCTCGCACGCCGGGCCCACCTGCGACACCATCGGCGTGCTCGGGCCCCTGGCCGGCGTCGTCGCCTCTCACCAGGCGATCGAGGCGATCAAGGTCCTGCTGGGGCGGTTCGACCGGATCGAGCGGCGGATGCGGTCGATCGACGCCTGGGCGAACACGTACCTCGCGGCGTCGGTCGCCGCGGCCCGCGATCCGCAGTGCCCGTGCTGCGGCGTGCGGCGCTTCGATTACCTCCACGCAGCCGACGATCAGGCCGCCGTCACCCTGTGCGGCCGCGACGCCGTGCAGATCACCGCACCGGCCGGCTCGCAGACGGACCTGACGGCGCTGGCCGACCGCCTCGCGCCGCTGGGCGAGGTGACCGCCACCCCGTTCCTGGTGCGGGCCCGCCTGCCCTTCCAGGGCCGCACCATTCGCCTGAGCGTCTTCGCCGACGGCCGGGCGATCGCCCACGGCGTTGACGACGCGGCGGCGGCGCGGGCCGCCTGCGCCCGGTTCCTCGGCCGATAGACTACGCCTTGACGGTGCATCAAACCCGCCTCATAACGCCCTTGCCCTCGCTGCCCGTGACGAGCACAACATGATCGCAGCCAACGATCTCATCGTGTTTCAAGGTGACTCGATCACCGACGGCGACCGCGACCGGTCCCGCACCGCGCCCAATGACCCACACGCGATGGGCGGGTCGTACGCCTTCCACGTGGCGGCTGGGATGCTGCGGGCTCGGCCCCACGATCACCTCGCCTTCTACAACCGCGGCGTCAGCGGCAACCAGGTCACTCACCTCGCTGAACGCTGGACCCGCGACTGCCTCGACCTCAAGCCGAACCTGCTCAGCATCTTGATCGGCGTCAACGACACGTGGCACGGCATCCAGCATGGCGACGATCGCCGCGTGCCCGTTGACCGGTACGCCGCGGTCTATCGCCGCCTCCTCGAAGACGCGCGGGCGGCACTGCCTGACGTGAAGCTGGTGCTGTGCGATCCGTTCGTGTTGTTGTGCGGGGATGTGAGCGAGGCGTGGCTGCCCGAGATCAACCAGCGCCGGCAGGTCGTCGGGGAACTGTGCGAGGCGTTTGGCGCCCGCCGCGTCGACTTCCAGCGGGTCTTCGACGACGCCGCGGCCGCGGCGCCGGCGGAATACTGGCTACACGACGGCGTGCACCCGACGATGGCCGGCCATCGCCTCATGGCCGACGCCTGGTTGGAGGCGGTGTGCGGCTGAGCGTCACGGTCGGCGGGCGTGCACGAACACGTCCTCGCCGGTCGGCCGATCCGTCGTGTCGCCGATGGCGGCGCTGACGTGCACGGCCTGGAAGCCGGCGAGGTTGAACGCGAGCTCCAGCTCCGCCGGGGACCACGCCCGCACCCGGCGAACCTCGTGCAGGTCGCTGGTGACGTGTTCGGCCGGTTCATCGCCGCCCCCGCGCACGACGATCATGTGCAGGTCGCAGAGCGTCCCCTCCGCCGCGCCGCCCGGCACGTCGAAGTCGACGGCGCGGATGAAGAAGATCGGTCGGCCTTCGTGCGTCCGCTTGAGCAACGGCATGTACGGATCGCCCGCGTCGCGGCGGCAGGCGACCGCCTTGAGCCCGAGGACCACGATCCCACCGGGTTGGAGCAGGTCGAGCATGCTCCGGCACGCCGCCTGCACCTGCGCGTCGGTGGTGATGGCGGGCCAGACGTTGCCCAGGCACACGATGGCGTCGAACGGGGCGGCGGCCTTGAGGGATGCCGGCGGGTCGTCGCCCAGCCGCCAGCGATGCAGCCCCGATGAGCCGTCGAGCAGCGCGGCCGCCGCGGTGAGCATGTCATCCGACACGTCGGCGCCGTCGGTGTCGAATCCGTGCTGCCGGAGAGCCTGCACGTGCCGCCCGGTCCCGCAGCCCACGTCGAGCACACGCCCGGCGCCCGCCTCGTGCAGCCGCCGCGTCAGGCCCGGAATCTCCCGCGACAGCCGCCCCGGCCAGTCGACGAACACGTCGTACAGCTTCGCCAGGTCCCCGCGAATCCCCTTGTCGCGGTGCGCGTCGCTCATGGCAAAGGCCTCTCGCATGCTGCCAGGTCAGACACGACCGCCGTCAGGCCGTCGGCCAGGTAGGTCATCCGGCGGTAGTCCAGCGTCCTCGGCAGATCGCTCGCGCCATGATAATGCGGATTGCGGAATGGCAGCGAATCCGTGACGAGGATCGCGGGATAGCCGCACTGCCAGAACGACCCGTGATCCGACCAGCCCACGCCGGCGATGAACTGCGGCCCGACGCCGCCTTCGCTGGCCAGCGTCGCGTACTCGCGGAAGACGCCGACGCATCGCCGCACCAGGTCGCGGTCGGCCACGCGACTGACGAATCCGATGAAATTGCCTGTGTTGGGGTAGAACATGTTGAACGGCGGGGGGTAGTGTTGCGAGTTGGGGTCATCGTCGAAGTAGCCCACGCCATCGAGCGCGATCATGGCGAATATCTTCTCGCGGCGCTGCGCGCATGCTCTGGCGTAAACCAGGCTGCCCATGGCGTCAGTCTGGAAATGGGGCGGCTCCTCATTCACAAAAGCCACGAAGCGCAACGTCCTGCCCGGCTGAGCGTTGGCGAACGCTTCAGCAAGCGTCAACAACACCGCCACGCCTGAAGCGTTATCGTCGGCGCCCCGCGAACCGTGTACCGAGTCATAGTGCGCGCCGATGACCACGATCTGGTTCGGATCATCCCGCCCAATCGCCTCAACCACAAGATTATGGCAGCGGTGCTCCCCCACGTCGTACGACTGCGTCGTGACGCGACAGCCAAGGTCGGCAAGCCGTTGCGTGACGTATTCGGCGGCTTGCTTGAGGCGGGTGGGATGTGCCAGGTTGCGCTGGCCGATAGTCATGACCAGCCTGTCCACGTCGGCCCGCAACTGTCTGGCGATGCGCTGCTGCCGCGCGTCGAGCGCCGGGGCCACGCCGCTGTAGCTCTCGCCGGGCATTGAAAGCATTATGCGGTAGCCTATCACGCCCGGCAACACCACCGCTACGGCCAGTGCGAGCAGTCGATACACACTCTTACGCGTGATGATTCTCATACGCTCTGGGGTTACCCCTCGCCGCCTGGGCAGACGAAGTCGACCGGCACGCCGATGTCGGCGACGATGACCTTCCCGGTGAACTTCGACGCGCCCGGTTGCGTGAAGCCGACCTTCATCCCGACAAACGTCACGGTGACGTCGGCACGGGCCGAGAGCCCGAGCGGCTTGCCCGTATCACATTCCAGGCCCGAGGGGATGTCAACCGCGAGCACGGGCGCCGGCTGGGTGTTGATCCAGCCGATCACGTCGCGCGCCGGCCCGCGCACCTCGCTGGTCAGGCCCGTGCCGAGCAGGCCGTCGATGAGCAGGTCACAGGGCTCGAGGTTGCGCAGGGTTTCAAGCGGCTCATCGGCCGCGTCGACCAGGGTCAGCTCCATGGCCTGGCAGATCGCGAGGTTGGTCTTCGCGTCGCCGGTGTATGCATCGCGGGGCTTGAGCAGGACGCCCATCGCGTGCACTCGCCGGATGTGAAGGTGCCGCACGGCCGCCAAGCCGTCTCCGCCATTGTTCCCGCCGCCGCACAGCACGACCACACGCGGCGACGGGCGATCGGCGACCATGCGCTGGGCGACGTCAGCGACCTGTCGTGCCGCGTTCTCCATCAGCACGATGCTCGGCACGCCGAACCGCTCGACGGCGAGCTGATCGACCCGCCTCACGGCGTCGCGGCTGAACGTGCGTGTGGATGAATGCGCCATGACGGTTCATTCCCAACGTAAATGCCGCGCCACGGCCAGGCAACCCAATAGTGATGATCCACGTACCCCGTGCCGCAGTCACGGCGGTACTTGACCCAGAAACCGCGCGTCAGCGAGGGCTGGACGCCGACGAGCTCGACATCCGTCATGTCGTAATCGAACCACTTGCTCATGTCGTGCCACGACAGCGCGACCAGCGCGGCCAGGCTCAATGTGCCCGCAACAATGCCCGTGCCGACGATGATCAGCAGGCGGCCGAACCGTGTCATCTGCGGACGGGCACCGGTCATGTCGGGGTCCTGCGCCGCTCGACAAGCGACAACGCCTGCTCGATCGCCTTGTCCAGGTTGTCATTGACGACGAAGTGATCGTAAACGCCGCAGTTGCGTGCATCGGCCATCTCGCGCTTGGCTTCGCCGAATCGTCGCTGGATGGTCGGCTCATCGTCGCGGCCGCGCTTGCGAAGCCGTTCCAGCAGCGTCAGCTCGCTCGGCGGGTCGATGAAGATCGCCAGGGCCTCGGGCATGGCGGCCTTGACCTGCCTGCCGCCGGCGACGTCGATTTCGAGGATCACATCGCGGCCGACGGCGAGCTGCTGCTCCACGGGTTGCCGCGGCGTGCCGTACAGGTTGCCGAACACGTCGGCCCATTCGAGCAGCCGGTCGTCGTCGATCGCCTTGCGGAAGGCCGGCTCATCGACGAAATGATAGTCCACGCCCTCGCGGTCCTGGGCGGTCTTGTCGCGCGTCGTCATGGACACGCTGAACACGGCGTCGAGCTTGTGTGCCAGTGCGTGAGCGATGCTCGACTTGCCGACGCCGGACGGCCCGGAGATCACGATGGCCAGGGCACGGGTCGTCACGGCACCGCCGCTCCATGCACGAGGAAGAGGGCGGCCATGCGGACGGCCAGGCCGTTGGTGACCTGGTGGAGGATGGCGGAACTGGGTCCGTCGGCGACGGCGGATTCGATCTCGAGTCCGCGGTTGATCGGGCCGGGGTGCATGACCAGGATGTTGTCCCGCATGCGGGCCAGCCGCTCGGTGGTCAGCCCGTACAACTTGGTGTACTCGCGTGTGGAGGGGAAGGCGGGGCTGGTCAGCCGCTCGAACTGGACGCGGAGCATGTTGATCACGTCGACCTGTTCGAGCACGTCGTCGAGGCTGTGGTGCAGGTGGCATCCGAGCTCGGCGAACCCGCCGGGCAGGAGCGTCGGCGGGCCGACGAGATGGACGGTGGCGCCGAGCTTGATCAGGCCGTGCGCGTTGGAGCGAGCGACACGGCTGTGGGCGATGTCGCCGACGATGGCCACGTCGAGTCCGGTCAGGTCGAAGTCTTCGCGGCCGAGCCGGCTGCCGATCGTGTAGATATCCAGCAGGCCCTGCGTGGGGTGTTCGTGCTGGCCGTCGCCGGCGTTGACCACGGAGCAGTTCACGCTTCGGGCGACGTGGTGGGCGGCGCCGGAGCGGTTGTGCCGGACGACGATGATATCGACGCCCATGGCTTCGATGTTCCGCGCGGTGTCGGCCAGCGTCTCGCCCTTGCTCAGGCTCGACCCGGCCGCGGAGAAGTCCATCGTGTCGGCGCTCAGGCGGCTGGCCGCGAGGTAGAAGCTGCTCTTGGTGCGGGTGGACGGCTCGAAGAACAGGTTGACGACGACCTTCCCCCGGAGCGCGGGAACCTTCTTGACGCTGCGCGTCGAGACCGACTCGAAGCCTCGGGCTGTCTGGAGCAGGAATCGCAGGTCCTCGGCGGTGAGCTCCTCCAGCGCCAGCAGGTGTCGGTGCGGCCAGACGTACTCGGCGGCGGACTGGGCCAAGGCGGCGGTCTCCTTCTCAGCCGGTGGTCGCCGGCTGGTCGAGGATGACGATGCGGTCGGCGTCGTCGGTTGGCGTGAGCTCGACGCACACGTGCTGGTCGAGCCCGGCGTCGATGCGCTCGGCCACGAAGTCGGGGCAGATCGGCAACTCGCGGCCGCCGCGGTCGACGAGGACCGCGAGCCGGATGCACCGCGGCCGACCGAAATCGATCAGCGACTGCAGCGCCGCCCGGACGCTGCGGCCGCTCATCAGCACATCGTCAACGAGCACGATCCGCGACCCGTCCACGTCGAAGTTCAACTCCGTGGTACGGACGATCGGCTGGGGCCCGAGCTCGGACAAATCGTCGCGATAGAGGCTGATGTCCAGCGCCCCGCTGTGGGCCGGCTCGAGCCGGGCGGCCAGACGCTGGGCCAGCACGTCGCCGCGCCGGCGGACGCCCACGATCGCCCACGGCTCGTCACCGCCCATGCCTTGAGAGACCTGGTCGGCCAGGGCGTCGATGAGTCGGCTGACTTTGCTGGCGTCGGCGACCACCTGCATGGCTGCCATCATAGAACCCTCTCGCATCGGCTGCTAGCGGTCATCCTCGGCCGCCTCGGCCTCCAGCAGCAGCTTCGGGTCCGCGACGATCTCGATGGGCGTGGTCGCCTCGTCCATGGTCTGGCCCACCTCGTCGGTGATCGAGACCTTCAGGAGATACTTGCCGACCGTCAGGCGATCGGACAGCTTGATCATCTGCACGACGAAGAAGTCGCGGCGGCGGTTGACCGACTGGTCGACGATCTCGACGGGCCGCTGCCGCCACACCGGCAGGCCGTCCGTCTGGTTGTACACCACGATCTCCTGCGTGAGCCGGGCAACCTTCATCCCGCTGTCGGTCGTCCGGGTTCGCACGTGGTCGAGCTCGGCGTACACGATCAACGACTGGGCCCGGCCGGCGAGGAAGATGTTGCGGCCGAAGGTCTTGTACACGCCGTAGCCGTTGACGCTCTTGCACAACTTGAGGTTGCGGATCCGCATGGACTGGGCGGCGTCGATCTGGTCGGCGAGCTGCTCGGCCAGGTCCTGCAGCTTGCGGCGATCATCGCGGCGGCCCTTGCCAAGCGTCTGCCCCATCTCGGTAAAGGTCCGCTGATAGGCGAGCACCAGCTGGCGATCGGCGTCGCCGAGTGACGCCAGCTCGGCCTCGGTCAGACTGTGGCGGGGATCGACCACCGCCAGCGCCGCCCGCGCCAGCCACGGCCGCAGCGATGGATCGTCGCCCACGCCCTCATGCAACCGCTGCGCCAGCGCGCCGACGAGCTGCTCGGAAGTCTGCGGCTCGTGCTGCGGCTGCGGCGGATCGGGTGGCGTCGGCTTCGGTGAAGGCCGCGGGGCGGTCGCGGCGCGGTCAGGCTGTGGCTTGGGATCAACCGGCGGCTCGTAGCTGATGGTCCGATTCGGCTGAGGCGCCCGGCGGGGGTTCGCCGGGCGTGCGTCGTCGGAGGGGGAGAGCCATTCGACGTCGGCGGCATTGGCCTTGGCGGCGTTGGGCGCGTCGGTGGTGCGCTGCTGGGCATACTGCCGGGTCTGCTGGGCGAGCTGGCCCACCGGATCGGATGCGTCGGGCGCGGACTTGGGCGTGGCCGGGGGCGGCGCGGCGCTGGTGTCGTTGTTGGTCTGCGTGGCGTCGTTGCAGGCCGGCGTCACAGCCAGGGCGATCAGCAGCGCCAGCGTGCATCGAAGGGGGGAAGGTGAGGGATGACGGATCATGGATGCCTCCTGCATCGCGGGTTTCGGCGTCCTTGCCGTGCGGCCGAGCGGTCGTGATCACGTCGCCGCGGCAGCCTGAGTTTACCCGAGCTGGCGGCGGAACAAAACGCAAAAGCGTTCGAGGTTGCGGCGGGCCTCGCCGTAGCCGCTCTTGCCGCGGGCGTCGAGCTCGACCGCCGCGTCGAGCAGGGCGGCGGCCCGACTCGGGCCGAGCTTCCGGGCGGCCTGCATGAACGGCCCTTGCTTCCACTGCGGAAAGATGCGTAGGTGCTTGCAGACCTCGCCGTCGCGCCGGCCGGCCGCCAGCATCAACGCCGCGTGCGCCAGCTTCGATGCCAGGTCCGAAGCCGACCGCATCAGCATCACCTCGTGCGCCCCGGCCAGCTCGTTCAACTCGACGAGCTTCTCCAGCATGGCCTGCCCGTCGCCGGTGACCATCGCGTCCTGCATCGCCGACCAGCCGTACTCCTCATCGCTGGCGTGGCCGACCACTGCGTCGACATCCCCGGGTTCGATCTTCCGGTCATCGCCGCGGCCCGCGGCGAGCTTGCCGAGTTCGCCGTCGAGCCGGCCGAGGTTGTGGCCGATCCGTTCGATGAGCAGGTCGGCCGCCGCGGGCGCGATGTCGCAACCGTGCTCCTGCTTGGCGCGGTTCCTGACCCACTGCTTGACGCCCCCGGGCGTGGCGCTGCACTCGACGACCCGGCCGACCTTCGTGATCGCCTTGTGCAGCCGCCAAGCCTTGTTCCACTTGCCGGGCTTGAGCACGAGCGTCGCCTGTTCGGCCGGACTCTCGGCGTAACGCTCCAGCGCCTCGCGATGATCGGTGACGAACTTGTCGGCGTCGGCGACAACGACCAGCTTGTGCTGCATCATCAGCCCGAAGCTGCGCAGCTCGTCGAGCACCTCCGCCAGCGTCAGCGCCGCCTGCGACCCGTCGAAGCGGATCACGTCGACCTCGACGCCCTTGGCCGATGCCAGCGCCTCGCCGAGCTTGCGCTGGGCGCCGTCGATCAGCAGCGGCTCCTTGCCGTGCAGAGCAACGACCCGCTCATCGCCGGTGAAGTCCATGGTTTGTGGTTTGGTCTTGGCCATGTCCGATGCTCCGCGGGGGCACGCCGGCTGATGCCGGCACGCCTCAGGGCTTGCCTGCCAGCAGCGCGACGACGTGGCACGCGATGGCGCGCTCCTCGCCGACGGCGTCGACCTTTTCGTGCGTCTTGCCCTTGACGTTGACCTGCTCGACATCGCAGCCGAGCAGGTACGCGAGGTTGCGGCGGATCGTGTCCTTGTGCGGGCCGATCTTCGGCTTCTGGCAGATCACGGTGACGTCAACGTTGCCGATCACGTAGCCGGCCTCGCGCATGAGGCGGTCGGCCTCGGCGACGAACACGTCCGAGGCCGCGCCCTGCCACTTGGGGTCGTTGTCCGGGAAGAGCTGGCCGATGTCCGGTCGGGCGAGCGCGCCGAGGATGGCGTCGGTGACCGCGTGGTAGACCACGTCGCCGTCGCTGTGCCCGGCGGGCCCGCGGTCGTGCTCGATGTGTACCCCACCGATGACCATGGCCCGGCCGGGTTCGAGGCGGTGCAGGTCAAAGCCATGCCCGATGCGAAACGGTTGATCCATATTCTCACCACAGAAGCGTTGAGACACAGAGGACCTGCCACGCGGAGCCGTCCCCGGAGCACTCGCCGTTTCTTCTCGGCGCCCCTGTGTCTCGGTGGTTCATTTCAGTCCGTATTCCTTGAGCTTGCGATACAGGGTGCGTTCGCCGATGCCGAGCATCTTGGCCGCCTGCTCGCGGTTTCCGCCGGTCATGCGGAGCGTATTGCGGATGGCCTGCTTCTCGATCTGTTCGAGGCTCATACCGGCCAGCCCGCCGCCGGAAGCGGCGCCGCCGGCCGCCTCGCCGTCGACCCCGGCGGCGGTGCGGACCTCGACCGGCACGTCGTGGAGCATGATGTGCTCGCCGGTCGCCACGATGACCATGTTCTGGACGGCGTTCATGAGCTGGCGGACGTTGCCGGGCCAGTCGTGCTGCGTCAAGGCGATCATCGCCTCGTCGTCAACGTCGGCGACCGGGTGGTCCATGCGGGCGGCGAAGTGGTGGATGTAGTGGCGAATCAACAGCGGGATGTCCTCGCGCCGCTCGCGCAGCGGGGGCAGGTGGACCTGCACGCCCTTGATCCGGAACATCAGGTCCTCACGGAAACGCCCGTCCTTGACGAGCTGGTCTAGGTCGTGATTGGTAGCGCTGATAAACCGCACGTTGACGGTCTTGGGCTCGTTGGACCCCACGCGAACGATCTCGCCCGACTCGAGCACCCGCAGGAGCTTGGCCTGCATCTCCAGGGGCATGTCGCCGATCTCGTCGAGAAACAGCGTCCCGCCGTCGGCGTACTCGAAGACGCCCTCGCGCTCGCGGTCGGCGCCGGTGAACGCCCCGCGGACGTGGCCGAACAGCTCGCTCTCCAGGATCGACGCGGTCAGCCCGGCGCAGTTGATGGGCTTGAACGGCTTCTTCACACGCTTGGAGTTGTTGTGCACGGCGCGGGCGACCAGTTCCTTGCCCGTGCCCGACTCGCCGGTCACCAGCACGGGGATGTCGGTCGGGGCGACCTGGTGGATCGTGGTCAGCACGCGGTGGATGGCGGCGGACTGGCCGACGATGCCCTCGATGCCGAACTTCTCGTCGACCTCCTGCCGCAGCACGGTGTTCTGGTTGCGAAGCAGCACGGTCTGCGCCGCGCGGTTGACCAGGTTGCGGAACACGTCCAGGTCGATGGGCTTCTCAATGAAGTCGTAAGCCCCGCCCTTGATCGCCTGCTTGGCGGTCGGCACGTCGCCGTGCGCGGTGACCATGATGGTCTCGGTGTTGGACTGGGTGTCACGGGCGAAGGCCAGGACCTTCAGGCCGTCGTCCTCGGCGTCCATGACCAGGTCCGTGACCACCACGTCGAACGCGCCGTGCCGCAGCTCGTCCTCAGCGCTGGGCCGGTCATGAACGATCGTGCAGACGTGGCCGAGCCGCTGGAGCGCTTCGGCCATGACGTCGGCGTGGCCGGGCTCGTCGTCGACGATGAGGATCTGGGCATGGAGTGCGTCGCTGTTCTCGGACATGGCTACCAGTGTAGCCCGAACTCCGTGCCGGGTGAACGCGGGGTCAGGTGCAATGGGCGATACTGGACTCGAACCAGTGACCCCCGCCATGTAACGGCGGTGCTCTAGCCAACTGAGCTAATCGCCCGGCGCGGCCATTGTATAGGCTGATCAGCGCGAGGAACCCGGCCCATCGCCGCGCTCGCCATCACCATGAGGGACGACTTCGATCTGCCAGCCCGGTGCGGACGGCGGGGTCGTGTCAAAAGCACCGTCGAGTTGCTTATCCGACAGCTCGTTCACCTTGGCGTCGGTCAACCGCACGGTCGTGGTGTTCTGCGCGTCATCCTGTGTGACGATCTTCACGGGCAGCAGCGACGCCTGGTCATACCACAGATCGATGCGCGTCAGGTCGTTCGTCGCCCGTTCGGGATGGCGCGGCTCGAGTTGCAGGTGCCTTGTCCCGTTCGCGTCGTCGTCGGTCGGCGGGATGAGCTTCGCGTGGTAGAGCTCGAGCACCTCGCGGCGCTTCTGGCCGAGCGGCAGCGGGAACGGTCCCTCGCCGATCTTCCAGGGCTCGTACCTCTTCCCGGGGGCGGTGATCTGCCGGCGGATGAACTGCTTCGCATCCGCGTGGATCTCGGCCAGCCAGGTCCCGTCGAACACGTAGGCGCGTGGTCGCTCGCGCAGCGCCCCGTCCACCAGCAAGGTCTGGAAACGGATGGCGAACCGAGCCGGCCGGTCGGCGTTGGGGTCGGCGGCCTGGTAGATCACCCCGCCCAGGCGCGTCTGGGTGTCGGCGAGCAGGCCCTGCTCCCGGTTGTAGACCACGCGGGCCTCGTACGCGTTGATGGCGCGGCCACGCGCTTCGAGCTGGTCGAGCAGCGCAACGGCGTCGGCACTCGCCTCGCCGCAACGCACCACCCGTGTGGTCGTCACGCCGTTGGGGTCGGCCGCCTGGGCGCACGCGCCGACCGCGGCGGCGAGCGTCAGGGCGACCGTTCCGAGGGCATGGGGCAGTGTGGTCATGATGAACATGCTATCGGTGTGTACGCGGGTGTGCCATGATTGTTGCGGGGCTGCAGGTATTGCGGGCCGGCCATTGGTGTTGCCGTGCGCGGGGTTGTGCGGTCTAATGCATGCCGCGAGCCGCGTATGCAGATACAGACCCTGCTGGAGAAATGGTCGATCCGCGAGAACCCGTTCAGCGCCGAGGAGGCGCGGGACGATCCGGTATTCCTGCGCCTGCTCGACCAGGGCACCAGCCACCCGGACTTCGACAAGGTGCTGGGTCAGCCCGACCGGCCCCGGGCGGCGGTCGTCTTCGGCGAGAAGGGCAGCGGCAAGACCGCCCTGCGGCTGATGATCGAGCGGCGGATCGAGCGGTACAACGCCGAGCGGACCGAGCGGCTCGCTTGGGTCGTGCGGTACGACGACCTGAATCCGTTCCTCGATCGCCTGGCTCACGCGCACGGCACCGGCCGCGACGTGGATCGGCTGCTCACGAAGGTCCGCCTCGCCGACCACATGGACGCGATCCTGTCGCTGGCGACGACCCGGCTGATGGACGTGCTGCTCAATGAGGCAACCGCGCCGACACGCGGCAAGCCGGCCAAGACCGCACGGCGGATGCCGCGGCAGAAACGGATCGATCTCGCCGAACTCGCCGCGCTGTACGACCAGCCGGTGCATGGCAATATCGCCGCGCGGTGGGTACGGCTTCGACGGATGCTGCGGCTGGGCGTGATCGCGTGGAACCGCCTGGGCGCCTGGCTGGGCGTGGCGATGATCCTCGTGGCCGCGGGCCTGGCGATCAGCCACTGGATCGGCAGCTCGGACGGTCTGGTCATGATGCTGGTCAGTGGCGTGGTCGCAGCGGCGGGCCTGGCCCTGGCGGGCGTGACGGGGTGGCGTTCGTTGCGGCTGTGGACGCTCGCGCGACGGGTACGCCGCGATATGTACGCGGTCGAGCGGACCACCGGCCAGCTCAGCACCGCGCTGGGCCAGATGCCCGCGGCGGAACTGGCCGGCCAGCCCCTGCCCGAGCCCGGCGACGCCGACAGCCGCTACCAGTTGATCGGCCGCCTGCTCGGCGTCTTGCAGGAGTTCGGCTATGCGTCGATCATCGTGCTGGTCGACCGGATCGATGAGCCGTCCTTCGTCGCCGGTGATCCCAAGCGGATGCAGAAACTGATCTGGCCCCTGTTCAACAACAAGTTCCTGCAACAGGACGGCGTGGGGGTGAAGCTGCTGTTGCCGATCGAGCTGCGCCACCTGCTGTCCAAGGAAGAGAGCCCGTTTTTTCAGCAGGCCCGCCTCGATAAGCAGCACCTGATCGACCGGCTGAACTGGTCGGGGACGCTGCTGTACGACTTGTGCTCACGCCGGCTTCAGGCCTGCCAGCCGCCCGATGTGGAGCCGATCCAACTCAGCGACCTGTTCGAAGAGGACGTGACCGAGCGGGATGTCATCGATGCGCTGGACCAGATGCAGCAGCCGCGCGACGCGTTCAAGTTTGTCTACGCCGTGCTGCAGGAGCACTGCGCGAACGTACCGGAGGACAAGCCTCAGTACCGCATCCCCCGGCTGACGCTGGACTCGGTGCGCAAGCAGCATTCGATGCGCGTGCAGGAGTTTTCGCGGGGTCTGCGGCCGAGTTGACGGGCGTGCCCGCTTATTGGGCAAATCGCGGCCTCCTGCCTTCCCAACCATCATTCTTGCCAAGCCTGAAGTAAGGCAAAATGGTCCGGCAAAAAGTGAATTCTCCGTTACGCGGGGGCCGATAAGCCTCTTCATTGATCGGTACTTCGGATGTGGTACGGCGTTTGCCGATCAGTTCAGTCGATCATGCGGTGAGGTGCCGCAGGATCAAGTATCAGTGTTCGGTTTCGCAAACCGTTTGCAAGGAGACTCATCATGACTCATGGACGAAATGGGGACGCACGGCTCGGCCGTATCGGCCTCGCAGCGGTGTTCGCTGCGGCGCTGACCCTCAGCACTTTCTCGACGGCTCGCGCCCAGGAAGATGCGCCCGTCAACACCGGGGCCGTCAGCCTCGCCGGTGGCGTCGACTTCGTCAGTCAGTACTGGTTCCGCGGCATCGCCCAGGAGAACCAGGGCTTCATCGCCCAGCCCTACATCGAGGTCGGCCTGAACATGGCCCCCGTGGGCATGGACTGGCTGGACCTCTACGGCGGCGTGTGGAACTCCATCCACAGCAACAGCTTCATCGCCGACACCACCACCCCGCCCGACGGCACCAACGAGGGTGACCAGACCGGCTTCTTCGAAACCGACTGGTACGTCGGCGCCAGCTTCGCGCTGCCCGCCGGCTTCGCCCTCGATGTTGCCTACGTCTCGCTGCTCGGGCCCGCATTCGGCGATATCTTCGCCGAGGAAATCGACATCACCCTCAGCTTCGACGACAGCGGTCTCTGGGGCGAGCCCATGGAGGGCTGGACCGGGTTCGCGCCTTACATCATGGTCGTCCGTGAGACCGGCGGCGGGTCGGACGCGCTCGGCCCCGGCGGCGAGCTCGGCACCTACCTGGAGTTCGGCGTTGCCCCCGGCTTCACCATCCTCCCCTCCGAGGACATGCCCGTCGACCTGACCATCCCCGTCACCCTCGGGTTCAGCCTCGACGACTACTACGAGGATGGCACCGGCGATGATGAGGCCTTCGGCTTCGTCGACTTCGGCGCCGAGGTCTCCACGCCGCTGAGCTTCATGCCGCAGGAGTTCGGGTCGTGGTCCGCCTATGCCGGCGTCCACGCCATCGTCCTCGGTGACAGCACCCAGGAGATCAGCGGTCCCAATCAGTTCGGCGTCATCGGTGAAGATTCCGACGTCGAGGTGTACGGCGTGTTCGGCATCTCGATGGAGTATTGATCACCGGCACTGAACCCCGGCGTCGCGTCGGGCGTATAGCCGGCCACGACGTCGTTCAATTTGGGTCGTCGGACACGCGGTGAGATACTCCAACGTTCATCGCACCGTCCAAGACCGTCTCCGCAGCCCCGTCGGACCTCCCCGGCGGGGCTGTTCGTTGGGTCAGGGCCGGCGCCGATCGGATGCTATTGGTCACCATGAATAGTCACGGCGTACTGGTTGACATACATGATGAGCCGGTCTTCCGATTCATTGGATACTCGAACAGCATGGACGCCCAGGTTTCTGCTTTGTCCGGGCTTCAGCGGCCCAAATGCTGTCGGCTCCGTATTGCCAACCGAGTACGTCATGTCGCCGACGACGCAATTGATACTGGTGAACCAACGCCGCATGGCATGAGACGAAATCGTCTGGTCGCTTCGGTTCGCGACCGAGAGTGACAGCGGCCGCCTGCCGTTCGATTCCGGGCCCGCCCATTCCCCCACGAGTTCGACCTCGGGCAGGAAGAAGTAATCTTCGATGTGATCGGGCCAGTAGCTCATGGCATCGGCGAACGCGACGGACACGGGCCCCGCTTGCGGCGCGGAGCCGCTGATCGCGCGTTCCACGCACCACCACCGCTTGTCGCGATGCAGAAAGTACGCGATATGCCACTTCACACCATCGCCATCGTCATCGGCAACTTTCTGCTCCAGGCGCACCCAGTTGGCGTGCATATCCACGCTGATCGGGGCGTCGCCCGAGAACATCGGCCCCTGGCTGCGAATCCATTTGACCATTTCAGGCGATGGCTTGCTGTCCGGATCCCTTCCAAGCAGTTGCGCCTGCTTTCGGCGTGCATAGACGATCTCGGGCAACCGGAGGGAGTCAAGGGTCGCCTTGTCAAGGTCGTAGCCCGCCCGGTTCATCCGGTCGATGATCCCAAGCAGGTGCTCGCGGACTTCCGGATCACCGGGGTGCGGGATGGAGGCCTCTTCGCCGCAGCCGTTGAACAGTAAGCAGACGCTGAGCGTCGCGTATTGCAGTAGCCGGAATGTCATCTTCTGTCCCTCGGTCGATGGTGTACGATTATTCCCCTGGAATATAACTGATCACGCCGGTCCAGGGGCTGGACGCGGTGGCGTAGAGTTTCTTGTCGATGCGGCCGGCCAGCGCGGCGAGGCGGCCGGCGGCGCAGGCGTGACGCATCGCGTGCGCCATCTTCACGCAGTCGGTCGCATGGGCGATGCCGGTGTTCAGCAGCACGCCGTCGGCGCCGAGTTCCATGGCGATGGTCACATCGCTGGCCGTACCTACGCCCGCATCGACAATGACCGGGTAGTCGGGGTCCTGTTCCTTGAGGAGTTCGAGGGTGATGCGGATGTTGTTGGGGTTGAGCACGCCCTGGCCCGAGCCGATCGGCGAGCCGGCGGGCATGACGCTGGTCGCGCCGGCGTCCTTGATCCGTGCGGCCATGACCGGATCGTCGCTGGTGTAGCAGAGGACCTGAAATCCATCGGCGACGAGCTGCTTCGTCGCTTCGAGCGTGCCCTGCGGATCGGGCAGCAGCGTCTTGCGGTCGCCCAGCACTTCGAGCTTGACCCAGTCCTTGCCGGGGTTGTCGAGCTGGTCGAGGAGCTCGCGGCCGAGCCGGGCCACGCGCACCGCATCATCGGCGTTGAAGCACCCGGCCGTGTTCGGCAGGATCGTGTACCGCGACGTGTCGATGAACTCGAGGAGGCTGCGGCCCTGGTCATCGACCAGCCGCTCGCGCCGCACGGCGACCGTGACGACCTCGGCGCCGCTGGCGTCGAGTGCTTCCTGCATCAGCTCATACGTCGGGTACTTGCCCGTGCCCACGATCAGCCGCGAGGCGAATCGCTTGCCGCCGAGGATCAGTGGTGTGTCCATTGCGTTGGCCATAGTGCTCATGTGCATGTGCTGAACCGGGTGCCGCATGCCGACTGCTTGCCTTGCTGATCGCATGCCCCATGCAACCACCGGGGTCCGCGAACGGCTCACCCGCCGCCGACGAGCGTGACCATCTCGATCGCGTCGCCATCGGTGAGCGTGTGCTCGGCGTGCATCCGCTTGGCGACGACCTCACGGTTGACCTCGACCGCGACGGGCTTGTCGGCGAGGTCCAACTCGCGCAACAGGTCGGCGACGGTCGTGCCCTCGGGCAGTTCCCGGGGTTCTCCGTTCACGTTGATCTTCATCATGCGCGATCATAGCAAGCTGTGGGGCGGCTTTCATGGCGAGGGCGACAGTCGGATCGCATCGGGTGCGACCTCGACGCCAACGCCGCCTGAGAGCTCGAAGCGTCGCGTCTCACCGTTGTCGTCGCGGGCGGCGGCGACGATCCGCTCCAGGGTCGGGTCGTTGAGTCGGTCGGCCGGGCAGCCGGCGTGCAGCGCTGCCGCGCGGACGAGCCACCTCAGCAGTTCGGCCTTCAGCCGCCGCGCGGCGGCGCGATCGATCCGCCAGCCGCTCTCGTCCCGCCGGGCATGACGGGCGAGCAGCCGCCGCGTCCACGACCGGGTCACGCGATCGACCCGCCGCAGCCGCCGGGCGGCGTCGGACGCCTTGATCGCCGCGTCGGGCTTCATCGACCGCAACACCGGCAGCACCTCGACCCGCAGCCTCGCCCGCCACCGTGACACGTCGGCGTTGGTCGCGTCCTCGTGCCAGGCCTGGCCCGCCTCCTCACAGAACGCCACCGCCGCGTGGTGATCCACGCCCAGCATCGGCCGGACGACCGTCGCGCCCACCAGTTGCGTCCGCTCGGCGATCCCCGCCAGCCCCCCAGGGGACGCCCCGCGGACCAGCCGCATGAGCATCGTCTCCAGTTGATCGTCGGCGTGGTGGGCCGTGGCGACCGCCTCGGCGTCGATGCCCGCCGCCACGTCCGCGAGGGCGGCGTAGCGCATCCGACGCGCATTGGATTCAAGGTTGCCCGGCTGGTCCGCCGGGTAGATGTCCCGGTGATGAAGGGGCAGGCCCGACGCTTCGGCGAGCGAGGCGACGCAAGCGGCTTCGTCGTCGGCCGCATCGCGGAGATGGTGATGAACGTGCCCCACGTGCAGGTCCAGCGCCCACTTGTCCAGCGACGCCAGGCCAACCAGGCCGGTGAGCAGGGCGACCGAGTCGGCCCCGCCGCTGACCGCGACGACCAGCCGATCGCCCGCCGCCACGCCGCACCGGTGCAAGCCGTCTTCCAGACGCTTAACGAAATCATGGCGGCGGATTAGAATAGGGGGCGTGTCCACGGTTGCTATCTTATCAATCCCCTGACCTGGCGAACTTCCACGGATGGCCGACGCTCACCCAGCCGCACAGGTCGTTGAGATCGCCGTCAACCTCGACGACGTGTCAGGCGAGGTGGTGGGCGCGGCGGTCGACGCGGTGCTCGCCGCCGGGGCGCTGGACGCGTGGACAACGCCCATCGCGATGAAGAAGGGCCGGCCGGGCGTGTGCCTGTCGCTGCTCTGCCGGCCGGGGGACCGCGAGCCGTTGACCCGTCGCCTGATCGAGCTGACCGGTTCGTTGGGTGTGAGGTATCGCACGTGGGACCGGCTCGAGCTCGACCGCCGGCATGAGACCGTGGCCACCGAGCACGGCGAGGTGCGGATCAAGGTCGGCTCGGCCAACGGGCGCGACGTCACGGCGAAGGTCGAGTTCGCCGATGCCGCGGCGCTGGCCGAGGCGAGCGGCGTGCCGGTCCGCGAGGTGATCGCGGCGGGGATGGCGGCCTGGTGCCGGTGCGCCCGGGAGGGCCGGCCATGAACCTGCTCGCGCTGTCGCTGGACCCCATGCCCATGACGCTCATGCTCCTGGGCTTGGCGCTGTTGGGCACCATCATCTTCATCAACGTCCGGCGTCGCCGCGACTCGGGCGCCGCCCCGATCGCGCCGCGTGAACGGCTGGAGCGCGACAAGCAGATGGGCGGCATGCGCAACGACCTGCGCACCATGATGGTCGAGCTCGAAGAGCTGACCCGCCGCTTCAGCGCCCAACTCGACAACAAGAGCGCCAAGCTCGAACGGCTGATCCAAGAGGCCGACAAGCGCATCGAACAGTTGAATGGCCGCGTGCATCAACCGCCTCGCGAAGCCGCGGACCCGGCTTCGACACCGGCGAACAACGGCAGCGACTCCCCCGATGCCGGTCCGGCCGACCCGCTCACGTGCGACGTCTATCGGCTCGCCGACGAGGGCAACGATTCCGGCGAGATCGCCCGGCAACTGGACGAGCACGTCGGCAAGGTCGAACTGATCCTTGCGTTGCGGCAGAAGTGAAGACGACTGGCGTTCACTGATGGCGGATGGCCCGGCGGGGCGCCACAAGAAAGGGGGCCTCATGCCCGATCACGAGACTGTCCCGGACACCCGTCGCAGCACTTGGGCGACGCGGATCGTCATCGCGGCGGCCACCGTGCTGTTGCTCCTGGTGCTGTACGTGCTGAGCATCGGCCCCGCGATCTTGGTGTTCGAGGCGGCGGGCAGTCATCGCGGGTGGGTCCGGGACGGTATTCAAGCCGTCTACCGGCCGCTCGAGTGGTGGCATGAGGCGGAGCTGCCCGGAGCGGAACTGCTGAATGACTACGTGCGATGGTGGGAGCGCTTGGTGCGCTGAGCCTGGGGCGGTGCTCAGCCGCGCCAGTCACCGCAGAAGACTTCGACGGCCGGGCCGGTCATGTAGACGCGGTTGTCCAGCTCGCGCCATTCGAGCGTGAGGTCGCCGCCGGGCAGGTGCGCGGTGAGCAGTCGCGCGGTTCGTCCGGTCATCGCGCCGGCGACGGCGACGGCGCACGCGCCGGTCCCGCAGGCGAGCGTTGCGCCGCTGCCGCGCTCCCAGTGCAGCACGTTGACTTCCTGCGGGCTGAGCACCTGCACGAAATGGACGTTCATGCGGTTGGGAAAGGCGCTGTGCCGTTCCATGAACCGGCCCCATTCGAGTTGCCGCTCCCGGGTCTGGCCGTCCACGCGATCGACGAACACCACCGCGTGGGGGTTGCCCATCGAGACGAACGTCGCCGGCAGGCTGTCGCGGCCCTCATACCCGGCCAGCGGCACGCGATACACGTGCTCCTTCTCACCCGGCTGGATCTTGGCGACGTTCACCGGCACGCGCTCGGGCTCGATGATCGGCTCGCCCATGTCGACCGTGGCGGTCATGACCTCGCCCCGCTCGTCGAGCTGGTAGTCGATGCTCAGCACGCCCGCGGCGGTCTGGACGCGCATCGGCCTGGCGTCGGTGAGCCCGCGGTCGTGCGCGAGCTTGGCCACGCAGCGGATGCCGTTGCCGCACATCTCCGCCTCGGACCCGTCGGCGTTGAATATCCGCATGCGAACATGCGCGTCCACGCCGTTGCCCGGCGGTTCGACGAGGATCAGCCCGTCGGCGCCCACGCCGAAGTGCCGATCGCTGATCCGCGGCGCAACGGCGGCCGGGTCGTTCACTGCTTGGTCGAAGCAGTTGACGTAGACGTAGTCGTTGCCGGCGCCGTGCATCTTCGTGAACCGCATGGGCCGATTATAGGAAGTCGCCGATCGCACTGCCGAGGCGGTGAGCAAGCCCCGTGGCCCCCGCGTCATGGGATGGTCAATGCAGAGCTGTGCCAGCGCCCCGATCAACAGTCGTGGTCTGCACCTCACTGTCTCTGCGGTTCTGCCTCTGGTCGGTCGTCCTCGTGAATGGAACCACAGAGACGGTGAAGCGATGAGGTGGGCCATCGGAGTCGGCGCCGTTGGTGCGCGGTCGGGCTTGTCGCCTTGCACATCACTGGGGTCGCATGCCGCATCATGCATAACGCGATCACAGCATCGCGGCGAACTCGATGGCGAGGGTGAGCAGGAACATCGCGCCGCCGGCCCAGCACAACCGCCGCACGTGGCGATCGATCGGGCATTGGTCGACGCGCTGGCCGACCAGGGAGCGGAGGTAGTCGATCCGCCAGTCGATGGACCCGTGCCGCCAGCTCGGCCGAGAGGTGGGCACGTGGTTGAGGCGGCAGACGGCTTCGAGGGCATCGGCCATGTCCGCCGCGGCGCGCGGGCCGATCCGCGTCGGCTCGTCCCCGGGCGGCTCGTCCGCGGCCCGAGCCTCGGGGTATTTCGCCGCCAAGTGCTGGACGGCGAAGGTATCGGCCTGTCGCTCGAAGCGCCGGGATATGTACCCGAACACCGCGGCCCAGGCGGCAAGCGTCGCGAGCATCGCCGCGCCGGCGACCGCCCCTGACGCGGCCGAGGGGGCCCCGAGTCCGACGGTGACGACGGCCTCGTGCAACCCGTCCCAGCCGAGGTACACGTCGATCGCCGCCGCGGCGAGCTCGAGCAGCAGGAACATCGCGCCGAGCGTGCCCAGGGCGCAGACCGCCATCCACGGCATGTGCTTGCGCCGGACGTGGCCGAGCTCATGCGCCATGACCGCCTCGACCTTGCGGTCGTCCATCTGTTCGACGAGGCCGTCGGTCAGGAGGATGTACCGCAGCGGGCCGATCAGGCCCATGACCGCGCCGTTGATCTGCCCGCCGTGCGTGTGCCACAGCAGAAGCTCGCGGACCCGGACGCCGTGGCGTCGGCACAGGTCGACCAGCCGCTCGCGCAGCGGCCCGTCGGGCATCGGCGAGGTCCGCCAGACCATGCGGATGACCAGCGGCGCGATGGCGAAGACGCCCAGCCCGCCGGCCGCCATGAGCGGTGCTTCGTACCGCGCGATCGCCGGCCATCGATCGGCGGCCAGCCCCACGAACTGCACCCATAACAGGATCAGCAGCATCGGAGCGAGCACAACCAGCACCTGGTGGCGGAGCTGATCGATCACGTAGCTCGCCCGGGTGCCCACGGGGAAGAGCGGCTCGCCTTGGTCGAGCCGCCGGATCAGCGTCGCCTCGCGCAGCCGTTGCTCGATCGGGTAATACGCCCACCACATCACGACCACCACACCCAGCGGCAGGCCCATCGCGATCAGCTCGGGGACGATGATCACCCGGCCCAGCGCTTCTTTGAGCCAGGTGAGCAAGCCCAACCCGAACAGCGCCGAGAAGAAGGCGCCGATCGCCGCCCAGCGCATGATGTTCAACGTCGCCTGAAGCCGGAGGAGCAGTCGCGTCGCACGCTCCGGTCGCCGCGTCATGCCGCGACGCACAGCCCGGCACGCCCCCCACGCCAGCGCCGCGAGCAGCGCGAACGGTCCCCCACACGCCCAGAGCATCGGCCCCGCGCCCAACTCCGGCCGCGGCGAGAGCTCGGGGCTCTGGCCCACCAGCAGGCCCATGATGATCAACAGCACGTACAGTTGCATGGTGTTCGGCGGGGCGAGGGCCTGCGCCTCCGGATCAGTCAGCGGCGGATCGTGCCCAGGTCGACGACCACGCGCCCCGACCGGTAGAAGTCGACGTTGAGCCTGTCGGGCGCGACCGGCGTGAGCACCAGGCCGTTCAATCGCTGGCGGTCCCCGATCCGCTCGAGGTCGCCGCGGCCCGGGCCGGCGTACGACGCGTTGGTCAGCGACTGCGCGTGGAAATGGTAGTGCGCCAGGCCCGTGTAAGCGTCCACGATCAGTCGCTTGGGCGAGACGTACTTGCGATCGTGGTGCCGCATCATCGGGTCGTACGGCCGGGCGATCGGTTCGCCGTCGGGCTCCCAGGCCAGCAGCCCGCCGTACTCGGTGCTGGCGTCTTCGTGGTCCGCGTGAGCCTGAGTGAACCATGCGTGGACCACCCGGCGATCGGCCATCGCCCGCAGGATTTCGCGGATGACCGCCAGGTCGCCCCAGGGCAGCTCGTCGCGCCAGTCGTACAGCCGCTGGGGGTGGTCGGGTGCCTGGCCGTCGTGCGTGGTGCTCTTGAGGTAATGGTCGGCATCGGCGAGCTGCTGACCGATCGATCGGAGCAATTCTTCGCGGGTCATGCGCAGCGCCTGATCGCTGCGCGCGTCCATCCAGACGAGCGTCGCGAGGTGCCGCAGGCACAACCCGCGCCGCTGATCGCTGTCGAGCCCGCCCACGGCGGATGCGGCGGCGCGCCAGAATTCGGCGTACGGCCCGGTCCGCAGCATCTGCACCCACGTGATCGTCTCCATCGAGTCGGCGACGATATGCAGGTCGCGCCCCGCCGCCTGGAGGTCGGCCACGAGGGGCGTGTCCGGCTCGGCCCAGTCGAGCATCGCCAGCAGCGCCGACCGATCCTCGACCAGACGGTTGAGCAGTTGCCACGCCGCCGCCCGCTCGCGCACCTCCGCGGCCATCTGCCCGTTGAACACGTCGAAGACGATCTGCCGGACGTCGCGGCCGGGGTGCATCGCCCGCAGCGCCGCGCGCTCGGGCCGATCCGCGTCATTCAGCGCCCAGGCCGGCCGAGCGTAGTTCCGCACGATCGCCGGTGTCAGGTCCGCCCAGCCGCGTGCCACGATGATGTCCAGCACGCGCTGGATCGCCTCCCAGTCGTTCATCAGCACCAGGGCGTACCGGAAATGGTCGTGGGCCCGCCCGGGGTCGAGGCGGACCAGGGCGTCGATGGCGTGCATGCGGAGCGGCCTGGGGTTGCCGCGCTCCCACACCAGCCGCTCCAGCAGCAGCCGGTAGCCGTCGCTGTCGGCGAGTTGCTGTTCGGCCTGGCGAGCGGCCTCCAGCCGCCGCGTCGGCGACAGCGTCGCGTCCTGCATCGCCGCCAGCGGGTCGTCGTAGGTCTGCTCGGCGCACCCGCCGGCCAGCCCGCACGCCAACGCCGCGCACCACACCGCCAGTCCCGTTCGCCTGTGGATCATCCGGGTCATTCTAACCGGTTGCCGGCCGGCGGTTGCCCGGGGGCGCGGCCGTCCTTACATTGAGCGTCCCGCACCCCCGGCCCGACGCGCCCCGCCCGTCGCGGCCGACACAATGGAGCTCGAAAGACCATGGCCAAGAAGACCATCGCTGACATCGACGTCCAGGGCAAGAAGGTCATCATGCGCGTGGACTTCAACGTCCCGCTCGACGACGCGGGCAACGTCACCGACGACCGCCGCATCCGCATGGCGCTGCCCTCGATCAACAGCGTGCTCGATCGGGGCGGTTCGCTGATCCTGATGAGCCACCTCGGCCGCCCCAAGGGCGCGCCCGAGGCCCGGTACAGCCTCAAGCCCGCGGCCGACAAGCTCGGCGAACTGCTGGGCGCGGGCAAGACCGTCGCCTTCGCCGCCGACACCGTCGGCGACGACGCGGAGAAGAACGTCGCGTCGCTGGTGCCCGGCGGCGTGGTCGTGCTCGAGAACCTCCGCTTCGACGACGCGGAGAAGAAGGGCGACGCCGACTTCGCCGCCAAGCTCGCCGCCTTCGCCGACGCCTATTGCAACGACGCGTTCGGCACGTGCCACCGCGCGCACGCCTCCATGGTCGCCGTGCCCCGTCACATGAAGGAGGACGGCAAGCCCGTGGTCTCCGGCTTCCTCGTCGAGAAGGAGATCGCCTACCTCACCGACGCGATCGCGAACCCCCGGCGGCCGTTCGTGGCGATCCTCGGCGGGGCCAAGGTCTCGGACAAGATCAACGTGATCGACAACCTGCTGGGCGTCTGCGACGCGGTGCTGATCGGCGGGGCGATGGCGTACACGTTCAGCCTCGCCCGCGGCCGCGGCGTCGGCGACTCGCTCGTCGAGGCCGACAAGGTCGACCTGGCCAGGGACCTGCTCGCCAAGGGCGGCGACAAGCTGATCCTGCCCGTCGACACCCACTGCGGCGACCAGTTCGACGCGTCCTGCGAGAAGCAGGTCATCGAGACCGACATCCCCGACGGCTGGCAGGGCCTGGACATCGGCCCCAAGACCATCGAGCTGTTCAAGCAGAAGGTCGCCGACGCGAAGACCGTCGTCTGGAACGGGCCGATGGGCGTGTTCGAGATGCCCCCGTTCGACGCCGGCACCAAGGCGGTCGCCCAGGCCATCGCCGACGCGGGCTGCACGAGCATCATCGGCGGCGGCGACTCGGCCGCGGCCATCCAGCAGCTCGGCTTCGCCGACCAGGTCAGCCACGTCTCGACCGGCGGCGGCGCAAGCCTGGAAATGCTCGAAGGCAAGAAGTTCCAGGCCGTCGAACTGCTCGACGACAAGTGATGGCCGCCATGAACACCGACCTGCTCACGCATCCGCCGCGCCTGCCGCTCGTGCTGCCGTCGATCCTGTCGGCGGATTTCGCGCGGCTCGGCGACGAGGTCGCCGGCGTGCTCGACGCGGGCGCCGACGCGATCCACGTGGACGTGATGGACGGGCACTTCGTGCCGAACCTTACGATGGGCCCGGCGATCTGCCTGTCGCTCCGCAAGCGGTTCCCGCACGCGTACCTCGACGTGCACCTGATGGTCGAGGACCCGGGCAAGTTCGTGAGGCCTTTCGCCGACGCCGGCGCCAACTGCCTGACCTTTCACGCCGAGGTCATGGGCGACGAGCCGGCGGCGCGGGGCCTGGTTGAGACGATCCGCGGGGCCGGGTGCGGCGTGGGCGTCGCGATCAACCCCCCGACACCGGCGGACGCGGTCGATCCGGTCCGCGACCTGGTGGACATGGTGCTGGTCATGAGCGTGCACCCGGGCTTCAGCGGCCAGAAGTTCATGGCCGACGTGCTCGACAAGACGCGGGCGATCAAGCTGGCGCTCCGCGAGGATCAGCGGCTGGAGATGGACGGGGGGATCAACGCCGACACCGCCGAGCAGGTCCGCGCCGCGGGCTGCGATACGATCGTGGCGGCCAGCTACCTGTTCAGCGCGCCGGATCGGGCCGAGGCGATCCGCCTGTTGCGCGGCGCGTAGCGCCGGGTCGCTCCCCGCCGCAACCCCACGAGCAGCATGACAGGCCGGGGCGGAATACCGCCGGCGTCGGTGCATGCCGGCCCGCGATCGCGTTATCATGCCAGCCCGCCCGGATGCCCCGTGGAGCCCGCCGTGTTTGAAGCGCTGATTTTCGATTTCGACGGCCTGGTCATCGACACGGAGATGCCCCAGTATCGGGCATGGCGGACGATCTACGCCGAGCACGGCCACGACCTGCCGATCGACCACTGGGTCGCGTGCCTGGGCCGCGGGCCCGACACCTACGACTTCTACGGGCAACTGGAGCGGTGGACGGGCGAGCCGCTGGATCGCCAGGCCTTGCGCGACCGCAAGGACGCGCTGGCGGGCGAGGCGATCGCCGCCGAGCCGATCCGCCCCGGCGTGGAGCGGTACCTCGCCGACGCGCCGGGGCTGGGCCTGAAGCTGGCGGTGGCGTCGGGTTCCAGGCGGTTCTGGGTCGAGGGGCACCTGCGGCGGCTGGGGCTGCGGGAGCATTTCGGCGTGGTCGTGACGAACGAGGACACCGAACGCCACAAGCCCGACCCCGATCCGTTCCTGGAAACGGCGAGGCGGATGGGCGTCGATCCGGCCCGCTGCGTCGTGCTGGAGGATTCACCGAACGGCCTGCTCGCGGCGAAAGCGGCGGGGATGGTCGGCGTGGCCGTGCCCACGGCGATGACCGCGCCGCTGGACCTGTCGGCCGCGGCGCTGCGCATCGGATCGCTGGCGGACCTGTCGCTGGCGCAACTGCTCGAACAGGCCGGCCGACGTGTGGCCTCGGCCTGAGTTGCGGTAGAGTATGCACGTGAACGCAGGAGCCCGCCGGACATGAGCGGCCAACAGACCGACAAGCCGAAGAAGAAAAAGTTCCCGATCAATCGGCCGAACACATCGTTCTCGATGAAGGCGAACCTCGTCCAGCGCGAGCCGCAGTTCCAGCAGCGCTGGGCCGCGCTCGACCTGTACCGGAAGCTGCGCGAGGCCGACCATCCGGCCGGCCCGTTCGTCTTCCACGACGGTCCGCCGTACGCCAACGGCGACATCCACATCGGCCACCTGCTCAACAAGGTGCTCAAGGATCTGGTGGTGCGGACGCGCCTGATGGCCGGCCACGACGTCGATTTCGTGCCCGGCTGGGACTGCCACGGCCTGCCGATCGAGCACCGCGTCATGAAAGAGCTGGGCGACGCGGCGAAGGACATGGACGCGGTGAAGATCCGCCGCAAGTGCCAGGCCTACGCCGAAAAGTTCGTCAAGACGCAGGCGAAGCAGATGCAGCGCCTGGGCACGCTTGCCGACTACGAGGACCCTTACATCACGATGGACCCGGCCTACGAAGCGGGTGTGATCGAGGTCTTCGCCGATCTTGTCGAGCAGAAGCTCGTCTACCGCGCGCTCAAGCCCGTGCACTGGTCGATCGCCAACCAGACCGCCCTGGCCGAGGCCGAGCTGGAGTACTACGACCGCGAAGACACGAGTGTGTATGTGCGCTTCCCGCTATTCGGCGCCGGCGGTGCTTACGGGGTGGATCATCCATGCAAAGGAAAAGTAGATGATGCATTTAGAGCCCTGAGCGGGTCAGACTTGCTCATCTGGACAACTACTCCGTGGACACTACCCGCGAACATGGCGGTTGCTATTAGTGCAACTGCTGAGTATGGCATATACGAGACAGACAGACGTTCTGTTGTAATGGCAGTCGATCTTGCCGAATCCGTCTTGGCTAAGGCGGGCATCACGGAAAGGACTCCCCTCGCCATCTTCCGTGGGCACGACTTGATGCATCTGGAGTACGCACATCCGTTCATGGATGAGCAAGTAGAGCGTCAAGTCGTCACTGCCGATTACGTCACGCTCGAAGACGGCACGGGCCTGGTCCACACCGCGCCGGGGCACGGCGTGGAGGACTATCAGACCGGCTTGCGAGAGGGACTGGACATCTACTGCCCCGTGCAGGCCGATGGGACGTTCGATGACACCGTTCCCGAGTGGCTGCGCGGCAAGAGCGTGTGGGAGGCCAACGAACTCGTTGTCGAACATCTGCGTCAGTCGGGCCACCTGTTCCACGCGCATCAGTTCACGCACAGCTACCCCCACGACTGGCGCTCCAAGACGCCGGTGATCTTTCGCGCTACGGAGCAGTGGTTCGTGTACATGGACCACCCCTTCGGCTCAGCGGGAGCGACGAAGTCGCCCGCATCCTTGCGCGATCGCGCCCTGGCCGCGACGGCGACGGACGTGAAGTTCATCCCCGAATGGGGCCGCAACCGGATGCGGGGGATGCTCGAGAACGCGCCCGACTGGTGCATCAGCCGCCAGCGGTCGTGGGGTCTGCCGATCCCCGTGTTCACGCACAAGTACAGCGGCAAGGCGCTGCTGACCGCCGAGAGCGTGCGGCACGTCGCATCGATCTTCCGGGACAAAGGCAGCGACGTGTGGTTCGTCGCCCCGGCGCGCGACCTGCTGCGGGGCTGTCCCGGCGTGGACAACCCCGACGACTGGGAGAAGGGCAGCGACATCTTCGACGTGTGGTTCGAGTCCGGCTCGTCGTGGCGGCCCGTGCTCCAGGCCCCAGACCGAGAGATCGGCTACCCGGCTGACCTGTACCTCGAAGGCTCCGACCAGCACCGCGGCTGGTTCCAGAAGGCGCTGCTGACCAGCCTGGGCGCGACCGGCCAGCCCAGCTTCCGCGCCCTGCTCACGCACGGGTTCATGGTCGACGCCCGCGGCGAGAAGATGAGCAAGTCCGGCGGCAACGCCATCAACGTCGAAGACCTCATGAAAGAGCACGGGGCGGACATCTGCCGCTGGTGGGTGGCCGGCCTGAGCTACGCCAACGACATCAAGGTCGACTGGGAATTCTTCCGGCTCGCCGGCGAGGAGTATCGCAAGGTCCGCAACACGATCCGGTTCCTGCTGGGCAACCTCGGCGACTTCGACAACGGGCAGGACCGCCGCGAGCTGGGCGAGGGCGATGCCCGCTCGGTCGATGCGTGGGCGGCCGGCCGCCTCAACGACTTGGTCGCCACGGTGCGTCGCGCCTACGACGCGTACGAGTTCCGCCGGGCCGGCGAAGCGATCTTCAACTTCTGCAACGACACGATGAGCGCGGTGTACCTGGCGGCGGTGAAGGATCGGCTGTACTGCGACGCAGCGGACAGCGACCGTCGCCGTCGCACCCAGACCGTCCTGCACGACATCGCCGACGCGTTGATCCGGCTGATCGCGCCGATCCTCGTGCACACGGCCGACGAGGCGTGGCTGGCGCTGCGGGGCGCGGACATGGACGCCGACGATTGCGTGCATCTGCGTGCGTTGCCGTCGGCGGACGATCGCCGGATCGATCCGGCCTGGGACGAGGTGATGGCGTTGCGCGACCGGGCCTTGAAGGTGTTGGAGGATGCGCGCAGCCAGCGAGGGCTGGACAACCCGCTGGACGCGGGCGTCGAGGTCGCCGTGCCCGCCGAGGCGTACGCCCGCCTCAAACCCTTCGAGCCGGAGATGGCCGACCTGTGCGGTGTGAGCCGATTCAGATTCAAGTTCGACGAGAACGGGGAGGAGACGATCGGCGTGGAGGACCTGACCGCCGAGCCGCGGTGCGACCGGTCGTGGAAGCGGGACGGCACGGTCGGCCGATACACCGACGCCGAGGGCGAGGCGGTGCACCTCACCGGCCGCGATGCCGAGGCGCTGGGGCTGGCGTAAGGTCCCCACCGCCGTTATCGGCATCCATGCGGCACGCCACACGTAGCGACGCCGCTGGGCCGCGTCCCCCTCCGCCCGCTCCCGCCGCGTTGATTTGATGCAACATCCCGCTTAACCCGCAGTGCGAATCGGTCGATGCAAGCGGCATGATGTCGAACCAAGGCAACGTGCCGTCCGACGACGGGCCGCCCCCGCTGCGCCTGACCGGGTCACCGGCCTCCCCCGCGTGCACCGGCGTGGGCGATTCCAATCGACTGGTGCACGAACTGGCCAACCTGCTCGACGGGTCGCTGCGGAACGTGGGCCTGGCCCTGCGGCGGGTCGAGCAGGCCAACGGCGAAGCCGACCCGGACGTGCTCGAAAGGCTGCGCACGAGCGAGTTGGCCCTGAAGCAGATGGCGGCGCTGATCAACGGCTGGCGCGTGGGCCAGGGCATGACCCGACTCGCGGGCCACGGCGACGACCTGACCCTCGAGCGGATCATCGATCACGCGGTGGGCGTCATGAAGCCCGTCGCCGACGCCCAGGACATTCGCCTGGCCACCGAGATCGACCCGGCGGTCGCGGACCTGTGCCTGCCCGTGCTTCAGCCGGTCCTGCTCAATGCGCTGCGCAACGCCGTCGAGGCGATCGAGCGTGACGGCGAGGTCGTGCTCATGGCCGAGCGGTGCGGCGGGGACGTGGAGCTTCGGATCAGCGACGACGGCCCGGGCGTGGAGCCGGCGCTGAGCCGCGACCGCGACGGCCTGGTCCCGCCGGGCGTCTCGACGAAGATCGCGGGCCAGGGCCTGGGCCTGGCGATCAGCCGCGACCTGGTCCGGGCGATGGGCGGGACGATCCGACTCGAAGACAACGACCGGGCCGATCGCGGCGCGATGCTGGTGGTGCGATTGCCGATCGCAACGGCGAGTGAGAGAGCATGAGCGAATCGACCCCGACCCAGGCCGCCCGCATCCTGGTGGTCGACGACGACCCGATCGTCGCCGATTCCCTGGCCGAATACCTCGACCAGCAGGGCCACGAGACGGCGACCGCCGCCGACGCCGCCGAGGCGCTGGCGGTGTTGCGTGACGCGGCGCAGCCGTACCACCTGGTCGTCGCCGACATGAACCTGCCGCGGATGAGCGGCACGCAACTGCTCAAGGAGGTCCGCCGCCAGTTCGACGATGTCGTCGTCATCGCCATCACCGGGTACGGCACGATCGAGTCGGCGGTCGAGGCGGTCAAGCTGGGCGCATTCGACTACCTGACCAAGCCCATCGTCGACGAGGAACTGACCGCGACCATCGACAAGGCGATGCGGCAGCAGGTCCTGCTCCGCGAGAACGCGACGCTGAAGGGCGAGCTGGCCGACCGGCACGGCCCGGGCAACCTCGTCGGCGGCGACCACCGCATGCAGAAGGTCTACGACGTGATTGAGGCCGTCGCCGACAGCCCGACGACCGTGCTGGTCGGCGGCGAGTCGGGCACGGGCAAGACGATGGTCGCGCGGGCGATCCACCAGCAGAGCCGCCGCGCCACCGGGCCGTTCGTCACCATGGCGTGCGGGTCCATCCCCGAGACGCTGCTGGAGAGCGAGCTGTTCGGCCACGTCAAGGGCGCCTTCACCGGCGCCGACAGCGACAAGCCGGGCAAGCTGCTCGCGGCCGACGGCGGGACGCTGTTCCTCGACGAGATCAACTCCGCCACGCCGACGCTCCAGCTCAAGCTGCTCCGCGTGCTCCAGGAGAAGCAGTTCGAACCGGTCGGCTCGCAGCAGACCCGCCAGGTGGATGTGCGGTTCGTGCTCGCGACGAACGAGTCCCTGGAGAAGCTGGTCGACGCCGGCCAGTTCCGCCAGGACCTGTACTACCGCATCCACGTGGTGTTCGTGGAGCTGCCGCCGCTGCGGCAGCGCGAGGGCGATATCCTCCCGCTCGCCGCGCACTTCCTCGCGAAGTTCTGCAAGGACACGGGCAAGCTCATCACCGGGTTCGACGAGCAGGTGAGGCAGATGATGCGGCGGTACAGTTGGCCCGGCAACGTCCGGGAGCTGGAAAACGCCGTGGAACGCGCCGTGGTGCTCACCCGCAAGCCGGTCATCGAGCCCGATGTCCTGCCCGATAAGATCCGCTTCCAGCAGCCCGACGGCCGGCCCGGCTTCCGCGAACGGCGGAAGAACCCCCGCGGGTGGCTGCCCGCCCAGTGGACACCCCAGCCCCTCCGCGAAGCCATCAAGGAGCCGGAGAAACGCATCATCCTCGCCACCCTCCAGGCCAACGACTGGAACCGGCAGAAGACCGCCGACGTGCTCGATATCAACCGTACCACGCTGTACAAGAAGATCAAGCAGTACGGCCTGGAGGAGCTGGGCGCGGAGGCGGGAACATGATCGGGGGCTCGAAACGCGGCGGGCGGCGCGATACACTGTCGCGTGCACAAGTCAACGTAGCCATGCTCCTGGCAAGCCGTGAGAGCCGAGTTCGAGTCACAGGAGCGACATGATGTCGATGCAGATCCATTGTCCGGAATGCGGCGTGCGCCTCGACGTGCCCGATGACGCGGGTGGCCGAGCGGCGCGATGCCCGCGGTGCAAGACCCAGTTCCGCGTGCCCGATCCCAACACCATGCTCGATGAGACGGTGGCGTGCTGGCTGGACCTGGACCACCTGCACGCTGACGAGGAGGTCGAGGAGCAGCAGGAACTGGCCGCGGGGGTCGCGTCCCCGGCCGAGTCCGCGTCGGATCGCACGCCCGCGACCGAGCGTGCCGCCACGGCTGAGGCTGCGGCGGCCGGCGAGGTCGCCGCCGGTCAAGCCGCCGCGCCCGATCACGACAAGAATCCGGCCAAGGCCAGCCGCGGATCCTACGTCATCGATCCCGAGCAGATGGCCGAGCTCAAGCGGAGCGGCCGCTTCGTGGCGTACGCGCCGGACGAGATCAAGCTGCACGTGCTGGACGCCGGGGCGTTCGGGGTGAAGGTCGCCTTCGCCGCGCCGCTGCTGGACAACGTGGCCTTCCGGGCCTCGCTGCCGATGCGGGGCATCCTGTCCGGCGAGACCGACCCGGCGAAGCTGACGGCGCGGCCGCTCGCCTGGGTCGACAAGGCCACCGGCCGACGCGTCGACCCCAGCGAGCTCGAAGGGCGGTATGAGATGCGCGTCCGCGGCCACGACGATGCCCGCCAGGTCATCCGCAACATGAACCTGATCCAGGAGCTGGCCGCGCCGTTCAACCAGCCCATGCCCTTCTACGTCTCCCGCGACGACGCCGGCAAGGCCCAGGTCCACGCCGAGACCGTCGCCAGCCCCTACGGCATCCAGTGCGAGGTCACCATCCCCTGCATGCGCTACGCGCTCGACTGGGTGGGCCGGGTCAACGGCATCTGCGGCGAGGACTACCTCAACCTCGAGAAGGAGGTCGTGAAGTACGACAGCGCCGCCTGGCAGCGGATCCCCGCGACCGTTCGCGGGCGGATCGCCGTCTGGTTCGACTTCGTCGGCGACGAGCAGTTCGTCGCCTACTTCAACGACAGCGACTACTCGACCGCCGACGCCGGCCTCGGCGGGCTGGTCGTCACCACCGAGCGGCTGGTCTACTGCAAGTTCCACACCCACGGCGCGATCGACCTGTCCGCCGACGACAAGCTGCTCGGCGTGGAGTCGGGCAAGTTCGCCACGTTGTACCTGCAGCGCAACGGCTCGCGCCGCAAGCTCATCCGACTGCGCCGCGACGACCTGGACAAGCTCCGCCACGTGCTGGAGGAGATCGACGCGCCCCTGGACGTGCGCGTCGAGTCCGAGCCGACGCCCAGCGACAAGGTCTGACCGCCCCGTACAATGGTCGGCCATGACGCGCCCGCAGGCCGGTCAAAGCACGCTCACACCCGAGCTCGTCCTCGCCGCCTACGCGCAAGGGGCGTTCCCCATGGCCCGGTCCCGCGGCGACCGGGCGATCTACTGGTTCAGCCCCGACCCGCGCGCGATCCTGCCGCTCGATGGCTTCCATTGCCCCCGGACCGTGCGACGCCACCTTCGCCAGGCCCGCTACGACATCCGCGTCGATACCGCCTTCGCCCAGGTCGTGGACGGCTGCGCCGCGCCGCGGCCACGCGGCGAGGTTGAGACCTGGATCAACGACGACATCCGTGCGGTGTTCTGCCGGCTGCACGCGATGGGCCTGGCCCACAGCGTGGAGACCTGGCGGGATGCGCGGCTGGTCGGCGGGCTGTACGGGCTGGCGCTGGGGGCGGCGTTCTTCGGCGAATCGATGTTCCACGCCCCCGACCAGGGCGCCGACGCCTCCAGCGTCGCGCTCGCCGCGACCGTCGCGCACCTGCGGTCACGCGGGTTCGAGCTGTTCGACGTGCAGTTTTCGAGCGAGCACCTTGAGCGATTCGGCGTGGTCGAGATCCCCCGCGAGGCGTATCGCGTGCGCCTCGCAGACGCGTTGGCCGCGCCGTGCCGCTGGAAATGACCGCGCCCCGACCGCGCCGCCGGGCGCGCTCGACGACCGCGGGCCGGCCCGATACCATTCGCACCTTCGCCCCCGGAGCGCCGCCATGGAAGCCGGTATCGTCGGACTGCCCAACGTCGGTAAGAGCACGCTGTTCAACGCGCTGACCGCCGCCGGGGCCGACGCCAACAACTACCCGTTCTGCACCATCGAGCCCAACGTCGGTATCGTGCCCGTGCCCGATGCGCGGCTTCACACGATCAACCGGTTCATCCAGACCAAGCAGATCATCCCGGCGAGCCTGCGGCTGGTCGATATCGCCGGTCTGGTCAAGGGCGCCAGCCAGGGCGAGGGACTGGGCAACCAGTTCCTCAGCCACATCCGCCAGGTCGACGCGATCTGCCAGGTCGTCCGGTGCTTCGAGGACCCGGACATCGCGCACGTGGACGGCTCGGTCGACCCGATCCGCGACATCGAGACGATCGAGACCGAGCTGATGCTCGCCGATCTTCAGACCGTGGAGAACAGCCTGGACCGCGCGGCGCGGCAGGCCCGCACCGGCGACAAGGAAGCCCGGGCCCGCGTGAGCATGCTGGAGGACTGCAAGGCCGCGCTGGAGGATGGCAAGCCCATCCGCAGCCTCGACGCCGACGGGGCGCTTGCCGCCCGCTCCAAGGGCCTGGGCCTGATCACCGCCAAGCGCGTGCTCTATATCGCCAACGTCGATGAGTCCGACCCGACCGGCGAGAACCCGCTCGTCGGGCGTGTCCGTGCGTACGCCGCCGAGCACGGCGGGGCAGTCGTCCCGGTCTGCGCCAAGATCGAGTCGGAGCTGATCGAGCTCGACGAGGCCGACCGCGAGGAGATGCTCCAGTCGCTGGGCATGACCGAGCCGGCCCTGGCGACGGTCGCCCACGCGGCGTACGACCTGCTCGGGCTGCAGAGCTTCTATACCGCCGGGCCCAAGGAGGTCCGCGCCTGGACCATCCCCGCCGGCGCCACCGCGCCCGAGGCGGCCGGCGTCATCCATACCGACATCCAGCGCGGGTTCATCCGCGCCGAGGTCTACCACGTCGAGGACCTCGTCGCCCACGGCTCGGAGGCGGCGATCAAATCCGCCGGCAAGCTCCGCCTCGAGGGCAAGAACTACAGCATGCAGGACGGCGACGTCGCCCATTTCCTGTTCAACGTCTGAATCCGGCCCCATCCCGCCGGGATCCAGACCCGGCGCGATCCATCGCGCGGCCGCCGGCGTATCACTGTGTGTCCCTGTGCCTCGGCGAGTTATAGATACGCCGCGGAATATTGCGGTCCGGTTGTCCCGATAACCGATAATCCCAAGTGTCACGCTCGATCGCATCGTGCATCTAACGTGACGGTAACGCAGCGTTTGACTGTTTCGATTGTCGTTGAATAATGCATGTGAAGGAGAGGATCATGGCAGTACCCACGCCGTCCCTGCCCGCCCCCGTCGCTGCGAAGCATTTCGACCTCGATGAAGCCAACCGATCGCTGCCGTACGTGCGGCGTGTCGTGGACGACGTCGTGAAGGTCTATCGCGACGCCGCCGCCACGCAGAAGAAGCTCGAATACCCGCTGCCCGACCAGGATGTGCGGGAACTGGAGAGCCACTACGAGCGGTCCATGCATCGCTTGCACGAACTGGTGGAGGAGCTGGAGAACGTCGGCGTGGAGCTGAAGGATTATGACCTCGGGCTGGTCGACTTCCCCGCGTGGCACGAGGGCCGCGAGGTCTGCCTGTGCTGGCGTCTCGGCGAAGAGCAGGTTGCGGCCTGGCACGAGATGGAAGACGGCTACGCCGGTCGCCAGGCGATCGACATGCTCGACTGACCTCGCCGCTCGATTCATCGCGGACGATGGGAGGCTTCACGCGGGTGAGGCCTTTTTCATGCGCCCAGCGCGCGCTTCTGGGCGGCGATGAGCTGGCGGATGCCGCCGGCCGCCGCGTCGAGCATCTCGTCGAGGCGGTCGCGGCTGAAGGCGCGGCCTTCGGCGGTGCCCTGCACCTCGATGAACGCTTCGTTCTCGTCCATGACCACGTTCAGGTCCACCTCCGCCGTGCTGTCTCGCGCGTAGTCGAGGTCGAGCGAGATCGCCCCGTCGACGATCCCGACGCTGACGGCGGCGACGTGGTGGCGGACGGGTCCGCCGAACGGCTCGGCCGCGACCATGCCCCGGTCGTGGGCCACGGCGAGCGCATCGACCAGCGCCACGAACGCGCCGGTGATGCTCGCGGTCCGGGTGCCACCGTCCGCCTTGAGCACGTCGCAGTCGCAGGTCACCGCCACGCCGGGCATCCGCTCCAGGTCCACCGCGGCGCGGAGCGAGCGGCCGATCAGCCGCTTGATCTCTGTGCCGCGGCTGTCGGGCCCGCGCTTCTTGCGGTCCGGCGTCGAACCCGGCAGCATCGCGTACTCCGCCGTCACCCACCCGCGGGTCGGCGTCCCGTCGGCGTCGAGCAGGAATGGCGGCACGTCCGCCGATACGCTTGCGGTGCACAGCACACGCGTCTGGCCACACGCGATCAGCACGCTCCCCGCCGCGTTGGTCGGGTAGCCCCGTTCGATCGTCACCGGCCGCAGTGATGTCCCCGCGTCATCCATCCCGCCAGCATACCACGCCGCCGCGCTCCCCTCCCGGGTGGCGGCCAAACACCCCGAGCCGAGCACGATCGACGGGCCGTGAGCGGCCGTATGACGACGTATCGCCGCGCCCCGGGAGGGGAGCGCGGCGGGGCGGCGGCCGTGGTAAATTGGCGGCTGTCGCATGGAAGCCTGGCATACGCTGACCGAGATCGTGATCCTGCTGGTCGCGGCGTTGGTGTTCGGCCTGATCGCCGAGCGGTTGCGCCAACATGCGATCGTCGGGTATCTCGTGGCCGGCGCGCTCGTCGGGCCCAACGCGCTGCAACTGGTGCAGGAGCCCGAGGACGTCTGGCAGATCGCCGAGCTGGGCGTGGCGCTGCTGCTGTTCTCGATCGGGCTGGAGTTCTCGCTGCCGCGCCTGAGGCGGATGGGCCGTGTGGCGCTGCTCGGCGGCACGCTGCAGGTCGTGCTGACCACGCTGATCTTCGCGGTGGGCGCCGCGGCTCTGGGCCTGTCCGTCTCCGCCGCCGTCGCCATCGGCATGATGATCGCCCTGTCGAGCACCGCGTGCGTCCTGCGGCTGCTGGCCGATCGCGCCGAGATCGACACCATCCACGGCCGCGGCGCCGTGGGCATCCTGCTCATGCAGGACATCGCCGTCGTCCCCGCCGTGCTCATGATCAGCATCCTCGCCGGCGGCGGCGAGGGCGGCCTGCTCGCCGCCGCCCAGTCCGTCGGGCTCGCCGTCGTCTACATGGCGGCGATGGTCGTCGGGTTCTACCTGCTGTTCAACGTGCTCATGCCCCGCGTCATGGTGCTCAAGCAACTCGTCCGCAACCGCGAGCTGCCCGTGCTGCTGGCGATCGTCATGGCGCTGGGCGCTACCGCCATCGCCCACGCCCTGGGCTTGTCGCCGGCGCTCGGCGCCTTCGCCGCCGGGCTGCTGCTCGCCGGCTCGCCCTTCGCCACGCAGATCCGCTCGGACGTCGGCCCGCTCAAGACCGTGCTGGTCACGCTGTTCTTCGCCGCGATCGGCATGCTGTTCAACCCCGGCTGGGCCGCCGGACACTGGCACTGGGTGCTCGGCGCCTTCGCCGCGGTGCTCGTCGGCAAGACCCTGATCACCGGCCTGGTGATGCGGGTGCTCCGCATGCCCCACGGCATGGCGCTGGCGTCGGCGCTCTGCCTCGCGCAGATCGGCGAGTTCAGCTTCGTCCTCGCCGACCTCGCCTACGGCGGCGACCTGATCTCCACCGACGTGTTCAAGCTGATCGTCGCGGTCACCATGCTCACGCTCCTGGTCACCCCCTACATGGTCCGCGCCGCACCCGTCGCGGCGCGATGGGTCGAGCGGCGGCGGTTGCGACGCGGCCGCCAACCCGCCACCGCCGACGTCGCCCAGGCCGACGACTCCCTCATGCCCTGCTCCGACCACATCGTGATCGTGGGGTTCGGCCCGGCCGGCCAACGCATCGTCACCGAGCTCATGCCGCACCACCGCGAGAAGCTGCTCATCCTCGACATCAACCCGCGGAACCTGCAACTCGCCGAGAGCTACGGCGTGGCCGCCCAGCACGGCGACGCCACCTCGCCCGACGTGCTCGAACACATCCATCTCGAACGCGCCCGCGCCCTCGCGGTCACCCTGCCCGACATCACGGCGGTGCGGCAGATCATCCATCTCGCGCGGCAGTGCAACGCCAACCTGCCCATCATCGCGCGGGCGCGGTACCACGTGTTCCTCTACGAGTTGATCCTCGCCGGCGCCGAGGCCGTCGTCGACGAGGAAGATCACCTCGGCGAGCGGATGGCCGCCGAGGTCCTCCAGCGCGCCGCAGACGACCCCGAAGACGACACGCCCACGTCCCGCTGACCCGCCCCCGCCAGATCAGAACGACTTGGCCATGTCCACGTCGGCGTCGGTCGACCCGGCGGTCTTGGTGAACGTGCTGTTGGCGGCGAGGTCCTTGAGCATCGCGTCGAACTCGTCGCGGGGCGTGGGGATGTCGATCGGCTCGCCCTTGAGACCCGACATGAGCATCGCGTTGCCCAGCTCCAGGCCGTGGACCCCGTCCTCGGCGGGCGCGATCAGTTCCGCCCCCTCGCGGATCGCCGCCAGGAAGTTTTCGGTGATGCCGCGGTGCTGGGGGTAGGGGCCCTCGACCTCGATGGTGTGCTTGTGCCGGGCGGGCCGGCCGAACGAGCCGGTCGTGGTCTTGCAGAACTCGGCCGCGGGCGTGGCGTTCTCGAACAGCGTGATCGTCTCGCCGCCGTCGTAGATCAGCGTCGCCTTGTCGCCGACGACCTCGAGCCGACTCACCCCGGGCGCTTCGCCGGTGGTCGTGGCGAACGTGCCGACCGCGCCGTTGGGGTACTCCAGCAGCGCCAGCACGTCGTCCTCGACCTCGATGTGGTGATACTTGCCCAGGCCGACCTTCGCCGTGACGCGGCTGGGCATGCCGACCCACCACTGCATCAGGTCGAGGTTGTGCGGGCATTGGTTGATGAGCACGCCCCCGCCCTCGCCGCTCCACGTGGCCCGCCAGTCGCCCGAGTCGTAGTAGTGCTGCGAGCGGAACCACGTCGTGATGACATAGCTGACCCGCTGGATCGGCCCGAGCGTCCCGTCGGTGCACAGCCGCCGGATGCGCTGGTGCGTCGGGCTCGTCCGCTGGTTGAACATCGCCGCGTAGACGATGTTCGGGTACCGCGCGTGCAGATCGTTGATCTGCTGGGCGGCCTTGGCGGTGACGGCCACGGGCTTCTCGACGAGCACGTGGACCCCGCGCTCCATCGCCGCGGCCGCGAGCACCGGGTGGTCGTAGTGGGGGGTGCAGATGATCACCGCGTCGACCTCGCCGCTGTCGAGCAGGGCCCCGCCCTCGTCGAACACCCGGGCGTCCGGGCACTTGTCGGCGCCACGGGCGCGGCGGTCCTCGCGGCGGTCGGCGATCGCCGTGACCTTCACGCCCTTGAGCTCGGGCAGGTACCGCGCGTGGCAGCCGAAGATGTTGCCGCAGCCGATCAGGCCGATGCGTATCGGGTCCATATCGTGAGACTCCATCGCAGAAAAAAGGCGTTTCATGGCCGGCGTTGAAGCTGTGTTTATAACAGCGCGGCGAGGGGTTGGCCACGCCGCCCCCGCCAGCTAAGCTAGCGCCGCCCCACGCCCATCCCCGGAGATGCGATCATGCTTTTCGCGAAGGTTCAGCCCGCTCCGCCGGACGCGATCCTCGGTCTGACCGAGGCGTTCAAGGCCGACCCGCGCCCCGAGAAGGTCAACCTCGGCGTCGGCGTCTACAAGGACGCCGACGGCTCCACGCCCGTGCTCCAGTGCGTCAAGCAAGCCGAACGCCGCATCCTCGACGCCGAAACTCAGAAGAGCTATCTCCCCATCGACGGCGACCCCGAATACGATCGGCTGGTGCGCCAGATGGCGTTCGGCGACAACCACCCCGCCCTCGCCGCCCAACGCGTCGTCACCGCGCAGACGCCCGGCGGGACCGGCGCCCTCCGCGTCGCCGGCGACTACCTCAAGCAGCAACACCCCGACATCACGCTCCACCTGTCCGACCCGACCTGGGCCAACCACAAGCAGGTCTTCGCCGCCGCGGGCGTCCAGCTCGACACCTACGCCTACTTCGACCCCGACGCGCTGAAGGTCGACATCGACGCGATGCTCGCGGCGCTGGGCAAGGTCCCCGCGGGTGACGCCGTGCTGCTGCACGGCTGCTGCCACAACCCCAGCGGCGCCGACCCCACCGACGACCAGTGGCGCCAGATCGCACGGGTCCTGGCCGACCGCGGGCTCGTCGCCGTGGTCGACCTCGCCTACCAGGGCTTCGGCGACGGGCTCGAAGCCGACGTCTCGGGCCTGCGCATCCTCGCCGAAACGCTCGACGAGATGCTCGTCTGTACCAGCTACTCCAAGAACTTCTCGCTGTACAACGAGCGGGTGGGTTCGCTGTCGGTCGTCGCCGCCGACGCCGACACCGCCGCCGCCGTGCTCAGCCACGTCAAGAAGGCCATCCGCGCCAACTACTCCAACCCCCCGGCGCACGGCGGGGCGATCGTCCGCACCATCCTCTCCGACGCCGACCTGACCGCGCTGTGGAAACAGGAACTGGCCGCGATGCGCGATCGGATCAACCGCATGCGGTCGCTGTTCGCCCAGACCCTCAAGCAAGTCGGCGGGCCGGATTGGCCTTTCATCGAGCGGCAGCGCGGCATGTTCAGCCTCACCCCGCTCACGCCCGAACAGGTCGATCGACTCAAGGACCAGTTCGCCGTCTACATGGTCCGCTCCGGCCGCATCAACGTCGCCGGCATGACCGAGAGCAACGTGCAGCGGCTGGGCGAAGCCGTCGCCGCCGTCGCCTGAGCCTATGCGCGACGCTCCCGCGTCGGCCCCAGCTCCACGCCCGGGTAGAACCGCTCGAGGTACGCCTCGCCGGGCAGGAACGCGTCGCCGATCTCGTCGAGCTTGGCACGCAGACGCCCGGCCAGACGCTGCCGCACCGCCGCCAGCCCCGCGTCATCCACGCGGTTGTGCATCTGATGCGGGTCGGCCTCGAGGTCGTACAGCAACCAGGGCCCCGCCAGGTCCTCCACGTAGATGTGCCCTCGCGTGCGGACCCCCCGCGCCTCGCGCGCACGGTACAGCGGGTCCACCTTGCCGCTCTGGCGATACCAGTTGCCGAACGCGAAGTAGTTCGCGTACAGCGCGTCGTTCGGCTCGGGCGTCGCGCCGTGCAACAGCGCCGCCGACAAGTCGCGGCCCTGCACGCCCGCCGGCGGGTCGATCCCCGCCAACCCGCACAACGTCGGCAGGTGATCCACCATGTTGTAGACCGCCTCGCTCCGCCGACCCTGCGTGCACGCCGCTCGCGGATCGTGCAACAGCATCGGCACCCGCAACGCCCCCTCCCACGGCCCGTTCTTGTCCCACAACCCAAAGCTCCCGATGAAGTCCCCGTGGTCCGACGTGAAGACCACGATGGTATCGTCGGCCAGCCCGTATTCATCCAACGCCCCCAGCAGTCGGCCCATGCACGCGTCCAACGCCGTGCAGTGCCCGTAGTACCCCGCCAGGTCCTCCGCCGCTCGCTCGCGCGCCGCCGCCGGCACGTTCGGCGGCAGCGACAGGCTCGCCGCGTTGTACATGCGCCGGTAACGCTCGGGCGCGGTGTGATACGGGTTGTGCGGCGGGCCCCACGACAGGAACGCCAGGAACGGCCGCCCCCGCGCCCGCCGCCCCAGCCACCCGACCAGTTCGTCGGTCTGCGCGATCGCGTCGTAGCCGTCCCATTGCCGAGGCGTCGGGTCGTCATCCGCGTAGTACACCGACGCGTTGTACTGGTGTGAGCATTCCAGCGCGCGCCAGTGTGCAAACCCGTGCCGCCGCTCACGCGGGATCGGATCGGTGCGGCCGCGGCCGTCCACGTGCCACTTGCCGATCCAGGCCGTCTCGTACCCGGCCTCGGCGAAGTGCTCGCCGAACGTCCGCGCCGCCGGGTCCAGCGAACCGTCGTTGAGAAACACGCCGTGCCGGTCCGGGTACGTGCCCGTCAGCATCGATGCACGCCAGGGGCAGCACACCGGTGTGCCCGACACGCAATGGTCGATCCGCAGCGACCGCTCCGCCAGCGCATCGATGTGAGGCGTCTTCACGTCCGGATTCCCGGCGTAGCCCACGGCGTCGCCGCGCCACTGGTCCCCGAACACGAACAGAATGTTGGGCCGATCGTTCATGGCCGCGATGCTACCCCGCCGCGCCCGCCCGCGACAGCAGCCCCACCTCCCGCTACAATCCCCCGCCATGATTCACGAAAACCTCACACAAGCCATCGAAGACCTGCAGGCGCGGATTGTAACGATCCGCGACTCTCTTTAACGTCGATCAGCGACGCGAAACACTCGACCAGCTCGAGCCGAAGATGAACGCCCCGGACTTCTGGTCCGACCAGGACGCCGCGCAGAAGGTCATCGCCGAGATCAAGCGGCACAAGCACGTCGTCGAGCCCGTCGATGAGTTGCAGTCGTCCGCGGCCGACCTCGCCGAGCTGCTCGAAATGGCCCAGGCCGAGCAAGACCACGACACCATCGCCGAGATCGACCAGCAGGTCGCCGACCTCGAAAAACGCTACGAGAAGCTCGAACTCCAGTCCCTGCTCTCCGGCAAGCACGACCACCGCAACGCCTACGTCTCGATCTTCTCCGGCGACGGCGGCACCGAGGCCAACGACTGGGCCGAGATGCTCCTCCGCATGTACCTCCGCTACTTCGACACCCAGGGCTGGAAGGTCGAGGAGGTCGACAAGCACATGGGCGAAGAGGCCGGCATCAACGATGTCGTGATTCACGTCAAGGGGCCGTACGCCTTCGGATATATGGCCTGCGAGCGCGGCACGCACCGCCTCGCTCGCGTCAGCCCCTTCAACGCCCAGGGCAAGCGACAGACCTCCTTCGCCACCGTCGACGTCACACCCGAACTCGGCGAAGCCGACGTCGAGGTCAGCGAGAAGGACTGCGACATCGAATTCTTTGCCCGCTCCAGCGGGCCCGGCGGACAGAACGTCAACAAGGTCGCCACCGCCTGCCGCATCGTCCACAAGCCCACCGGCATCTCCGTCGTCTGCTCCAACGAAAAATCCCAGGTCCAGAACAAGAAGATCGCCCTGTCCATCCTTCAGGCCAAGCTCGAACAGATCGAGGAAGAAAAGAGACAAGCCGAACGCCAGGCCGAACACGGCGACCTCAAGACCGGCTGGGGCTCGCAGATCCGCTCCTACGTCATCTACGACAACCGCGTCAAGGACACCCGGACCGGCCACGAGGTCGGCAACCCCCAACGCGTCCTCGACGGCGACCTCCAGGGCTTCATCGACGCCGAACTCCGCCGCCGACAGACCGCCCGCCAGAAGATCGACGCCGCGACGTAGCCCGGCCCCACCAGCGCCAGCCACCGGATGCAGCCACCACCCCAGCGCCGGACCGGCGCGCACCGGCGCGACCGTCGGACCGATCGATCCCCGGGCCACGCAAAAAAATCTATCGCCTTCGCCCGGCATGCGTTACAGCACATCGACCCGCTGACGCGACGCCCGCGCGCGCAATCTCGCGCGGCTGCGGCCACGGGTAGAGGGCAACACCGGCCGCAGCCGCATGCCGCACCGCCCTCGGGAGCGATCCGATGCCCGACCACGCCGTTGGATCACAGCGCCCTGACCCCGACCCCGACTCGTGCCGCGGCCACGGCCCCGCGCGCCCGGCCGCCCAACGCCCCACGGCCGCCGCGACGTTGTCCGCCCGGTCACGGCCGGACACGCTCCCGAAATCAACTCAAATCGCTGCAAATAATGATCTTACAATCCGTGTCCGGCCCGGGTCAGGCGGTAGGCGGACACGCGACCCCGCGGCGCGCCGCAACCCGTCGTTTCCGCAATGGCTGTGCGATAACCGCGGTCGAGCCGCTGTCCGCACTCCGTTGAGGGCGCGCGCTGGCCAACGCTGCCTTGCCGGTCGCTGCGTGTTACAGGATAAAGCGGTCACGCCGGGTCATGGCGCCGACCTGCGAACGGCCCGCTCGCGCGTGACGCTCCATTGCCGCGCGACTTGCAGCGCGGTTCAGCCCAGGCCGCCCTTGAGCCCGCCGCCGGGGCCGCCGAACTTGTCCATCAACGCCCCGAGGCTCTCGCCGCTGCTGGCCTTCTTGGATTCGCTGACGACGTACTTCTTCATGTCGTCGCGGCTGGCCTTGCCCCGCGGGGCACGGTCGGGGTCCGGGGCGATCAGCGCCTTGATCGACAGGCTGATCCGCTTCTTCTGCGGCTCGACGCCCAGCACCTTCGCCTTCACCGTCTGCCCGACCTTCACCGCTGACTCCACGCTGTCCACGCGCTTGTCCGACAGCTCGGAGATGTGGATCAGCCCGTCCACGCCGGGCTTGAGCTCGACGAACGCCCCGAACTCGGCGATCCGCGTCACCGTGCCCTCGACGTCGCTGTCGGCGGGGAACTCGCCCTCAACGCCCGCCCACGGGTCTTCGGACATCTGCTTCAGACTCAGGGAAATCCTGTGCTTCTTCGCGTTGACCTCCAGCACCTTGGCGCTGACGGTGTCGCCGGCCTTCACGACCTGGCTGGCGTTGGCGATCCGGTCCCAGCTCAGCTCGCTCATGGGGACCAGCCCCTCCACGCCGGGCTCGACCTCGATGAACGCGCCGAAGTGCATCAGCCGCGTGACCCGGCCCGTCAGCACGTCCCCGGGGGTGTACTTGTGCTCCACCGCGTCCCACGGGTTGGGGCCGACCTGCTTCATGCCCAGGCTGATCCGCTCCCCGCCGTTTTCAATCTTCAGCACCTTGACCCGGACGGTGTCGCCGACCTTGACGACGTCCTCCACCTTGTTCACCCGCTCGTAGCTGAGATCGGTGATATGCACCAGCCCGTCAATGCCGCCCAGATCGACGAACGCGCCGAACTGCTGGATGTTGCGGACCTGGCCCTCGCGCTGGTCGCCCACCTGGATCTGTTCGAGGACCTTCTCTCGCGCGGCCTTCTGCTCCTCGGCGAGCACGGCGCGGCGGGAGACGATGATCCGTTTCGCCCGCTTGTCCAGCTCGATGACCTGGCATTGCATCTTCTGGCCGAGGTACTCGTTGAACTTCTCGACGCGGACCAGGTCGATGTGGCTGGCGGGCATGAAGGCCCGCTGGCCGGCGATCTTGAGCTCGAGCCCGCCTGTGTTCGAGCCGCTGACAGTCCCCTCGACGATCATGCCACGCTGCAGCGTCTGCCAGGTCGCCTTCTCGACAGCGCCCTTGCGGCTGAGCTTGATCAGCCCCTCATCGCCGAGCACCCCCTCAACCACGAAGTCCATCTCGGTGCCCAGCTCCGGCGGGCTCTCAAACTGGTTCAGCGGCAGGATCCCCTGGCTCTTGCCGCCCAGGTCCACGAACACGTCCTCGTCGTGGACCGCCACGATCTTGCCCTTGGCCATCGTGTGGTCGCCGGGGGCGATCGCCGGGTCGGCCGGTGCCGTCGGGTCGGGCTGGTCGACCAGGTCCATCACCGACTGCTCGCCCAGCGCCTCGGCGATCTCCTTCTCGAGGGTTGCGGCGGACTGCTGATCCACGTCCGTTTGGTGTTGTCCGTCAGTCATCGATCATCTCAATTGGTTGTGCTGCGGAACCGGCGAGAACCGTGCCCTACGCCATCACTGGTCTGCCGGCGAAACCGCCATTGTAACGTGCTTGAACTGTATTGTGTGCGATCGGCCCCGCGGATGCCAGCAAACAATCGAACTCTAACGAATGTTTCGCCCGCCACGCGTCAGTCGGACCGATGTGGTCGAATGGGCAGCGCCATCGCCGCACCCGCCGCAGCCGCTGGAACCGGCGCGGATCAGCGATCGCATCCGCCGACGGCCGACGCGGGCGAGGTACAGGCCGGCCAGCGCGATCGCCGGGCCGATAATCGCCCATTCCCAGCTCATGCCGCCGCTCCAAGTAGCGCCGTGCCCGCCTGGTACGTCACGACCGCACCGACCCACGCCAGCACGGTCATGTACGTGAATGCGAAGACGGCCCAGCCCCAGTTGGACTCGCGGGCGATCGTCGCCACCGTCGCCCCGCACTGCATGCACAACGCGAAGAACACCATGATCGCCATCGCCACGGGCACGGTGAACACCGGCGAGCCGTCCGGCCAGGTGCTCGCCCGCATGGTGTCGATCAGGCCCGCGTCCTCCTCGTCCACGTCGCCGCCCAGGGCATACGTGATGCCCAGCGTGGAGATGATGACCTCACGCGCGGGGAACGAGCCGACCACGCCGACCGTGATCTTCCAGTCGAACCCCGCGGGCGCGAAGATCGGCTGGATGGTCTTGCCGATCCGCCCGAGGTAACTCTGCTCGAGGTAGGCCGCGTCGACGGCATGGGCGATCTGGGCGTCGGTGACGCCCGGCTGGGCCGACATCTGCGCCGTGACTCGCTGCTCGACGGCGTCGGGCCGCGGGAAATAGCTCAGGGCCCAGATGATCACGGAGAAGGCGAAGATGACGGTGCCGGCGGTCTTGAGGAAGGTCATGCCGCGGTCGAGCATCCGCTGGGCCACGTCGCGGATCGCCGGGACGCGGTAAGGCGGCATCTCCATGATGAACGGCGAGCGGTGCGTGCGGAACCAGAGCCTGTTGAGGAGGAACGCGACGGGCCCGGCGACCAGCAGGCCGAGCATGTGCATGCCGAACAGCGTGCCCGCGGCGACCGTCTGGCCGTAGCGGGGCTCGACGAACGCGCCGATGATCAGCACGTAAACCGGCAGCCGCGCCGAGCAGCTCATCAGCGGCGCGATCAGGATCGTCGTCAGCCTCGCCCGTGGATTCTCGATGGTCCGTGCGCCCATGATGCCGGGGATCGCGCAGGCGTAGCTGGACAGCAGGGGCACGAAGCTGCGCCCGTTGAGCCCGCTCCAGGCGAACAGCTTGTCCATGAGGTACGCCGCCCGCGCCATGTAGCCGGTGTCTTCCAGCAGGGAGATGAAGAAGAACAGGATCAGGATCTGCGGCAGGAACACGACCACGCCGCCCACGCCCGCGATCACGCCGTCGACGACCATCGACTGAAGCATGGGCGTACCGGCGAGCATCGGGCCGACCCACTCGCCCACGGCGGTGAAGACCCACTCGATCCCGTCCATCATCGGCGCCGCCGCGGCGTAGATCGACCAGAAGACCACGAACATCATGGCGGCGAAGACGACCAGCCCGGCCACGCGGTCGGTGAGGATGCCGTCGATCGATTCGGTGTTGGTCGCCTTGCGCTCGGCGACACGCTGCTGCACGCCGTCCACGAGCTGCGCCAGGTGGCCGTAGCGCGTGGTCGGCTCGACGGCGCACGCGTCGAGGCCCTGCTCGCGCAGCATCCGTCGCGCGTGTTCGACATGATGCACGCGCTGTGCGGGCGACCACTTGATCCGGTCCGCCACCGCCGAGCCGGTGTCGAACAGCAGCCGCTGAACCTCCGCGTCGGTGAGGGCTTCGGCCACCTCCGGCGGCAGCGATTGCCGCAGGTAGGCCATGGCGTCCTGCACCGGTTGCGGCCAGGTCACGCGGACCATGTGAGGCCGGGTCCGCAGGGCCTCGCCCATCGCCTCGCGGAGCTGGTCGATGCCCTCGCCCCGGGCGGCGGCGGTCGGGACCACCGGCACGCCCAGCCGCTCGCTGAGCAGCCGGCTGTCGATGGCCAGGCCCTGCTCGCGGGCGGCGTCGCTCATGTTCAGGGCGATCACGATTGGCACACCCGTGGCGCTGATCTGCGACGCCAGGAACAGGTGACGCACCAGGTTCGTCGCATCGACCACGCACACGGCCAGGTCCACCGCCGGAACGCCGGGCGTGTGGCCCGACAAGACGTCCACGACGACCCGCTCGTCGGCGCTGGCCGCGGCCAGCGAGTACGTGCCGGGCAGGTCGATGAGCGTGCGGTCGGCCGAGCCGAGGCGGAGTTGGCCGACGTGCTTCTCGACGGTGACGCCGGGGTAATTGCCGGTGCGTTGGCGCACGCCGGTCAGGCGGTTGAACAGCGTGCTCTTGCCGGTGTTGGGGTTGCCGACCAAGGCGATCGCGCCGGTAGCCTGGGCGTCGCTGCGGCCGGCATGGGCTTCGGCGGCGGTGGTGGTCATGAGCGGGCTCGTTGTCGCATATCAGGCGGTTGGGCGGGTGTCTCAGGCGGGCTCGATGGTGAGCGACTCGGCCTCGACCTTGCGGAGGCTCATCCGGCAGCCGTCCAGTTGCACCATCATCGGATCACCCAAAGGCGCCACGCCCAGCACCCGCACGTTCGCCCCGGGCAGAAGCCCCAACGCCAGCAGGCGGCCTGTAATCGCGTCGTTACCTTGCACGGAGACGATTCGGCCGGATTGACTGGGCCTGAGTTTGCCGAGCGTGGTCATCAGGGTGTACTCCGAGGTGCACGGCCGCTGACGCGGCGATTGAGAATCCATTGCAACTTCCTAAGGCAATATAGCTGGGCGTGGCGTGGTGTCAATGGCCAACACGATAAATATGACTAATTGATCCGCTAATCCTGTTGCCCGCGGCGGCCGGGGCCCGCCGGACCCTGAAGGGAGAAGTGTCGCTGGAGGATTGCCCGTGTCGCCTTATAATGGTGGAGATGGAATGCCGATGCGTTAGTGCGGGAGTTCTGTGCTCATGGGTTACGAATTTACAGCGGACAATTTTCTCACCACGCAGTTGCGGAAGGTCGTGAACTGGTCCCGGCGATCGAGCATGTGGCCCATGCCGTTTGCGACGGCCTGCTGCGGCATCGAGCTGATGGCCACCGCCTCCAGCCGCTACGACATGTCGCGTTTCGGCATGGAGCGGATGAGTTTCAGCCCGCGCCAGAGCGACCTGCTTATCTGCGCCGGCCGAGTCAGCATCAAGATGATGCCCGTGCTCCAGCGCATCTACCAGCAGATGACCGAGCCCAAGTGGGTCATCTCCATGGGCGCCTGTGCCTCAACAGGAGGCGTCTTCGACACCTATGCGGTGGTCCAGGGCGTTGACCAGTTCATCCCCGTGGACGTCTACGTGCCCGGCTGTCCGCCGCGGCCGGAGACGCTCATGGAGAGCTTCATGGCGATCCAGCGAATCATCGACGAGGACGGGCTTCCGCCGGCCCAGCGGCGACCGCTCAACATCGCGGTCCAGCCGACCTACGAGGTGCGCCCACAGCCGGTGCCGCTGACCATCGGTGCACAGTGACCCGTCGCGTTGTTCCAGCCAGGGGGTTTGCATGATGCATGGCGTGCTCAGGTCTTGCGGCGCGGCCGCACTGCTGTTGCTCGCGGTGACATGTCCGCAGGCGCGGGGCCAGTCGTCCGCTCCAGCACCCGACCCGCTGGCCGATCGTCTGCAGTCGATTCATGAACGGGTTCAGTCGGACGGCGACTTCGCCGCGGCAGCCGAGGCGAGCGACCGCGTGTTCGATCAGGTGGTCGCGTATCGGCCGCTGAGCGATACGAAGGCGTATGCGGATGCGGCGTACGCGCGGCGGCTGTTTGGCCAGTTGGCGAAGGCCCCGCCGGCCCAGGCTAAAGCGACTTACGCCATCCTGCGGGAGCACGAGCCGCTGGGTCGGACGCTCGCGTATCTGATGCGGCAGGAGGACGAGCCGGCTTCGGTGTACGACCTGCTCAACCGTATGCACGCATCGCAGCCCAAGGCGAGCGAGCAGTTGCCCGCGCTGGTGGCGGCGATCGGTGTGGTGCACGACAAGCCATTGTCGCGGCAGATCAACGAGAACACGGTTCGCGCCCCCGATCCGGTGGAATTGCTGGAGTTCTACTTGCGGCATGAGCGGCGGATGCTGTTTGGCCTGAAGAAGATGCCGCCGGAGCTGCTGATCTGGGTCGTCGACGCCACGGGTTCGGTGGATGAGATGCGTTGGGCCCTGGGGCAGTACGCGGGCAACCGCGGCGTGGGCCGGCTGTTCTTCACCATCAGCTACGACTATGAGCATCTGCGCAGCGGTACGGCCAAGCGGGTGACGCAGGCCGGCTACAACCTGCCCAACATCAAGCGATATGGCGGGGTCTGCGCCGACCAGGCGTACTTCGCCAGCGCGGTGGGCAAGGCGATCGGCGTGCCGACCGCCTACGTCGTCGGCCGCAGCGGCGAGGTCGGCCATGCCTGGGTCGGATTCCTCGAGGCCCGGCGCGGACAGGCCGCCTGGAACTTCAGCACCGGACGCTACGAAGGTTACCAGGGCATCCGCGGCATCGTCCTCGATCCCCAGACCCGCAACACCATCCCCGACAGCTTCGTCAGCGCCCTCAGCGAGATGATCCGTTCGCCGCGTGCCCAACGCCACGCCTCGATGGCTCTGGTCGACGCCGCCGAGCGGCTCAATGCATTCATCGAGTCGCCGGATGGCTGGACTCCGCTGCCGCTCACCGGCGAGGCCAATGGCGGGCAGGCTGCCAAGCGGCGCGAGCCCGGCGTGGACGCCCAGCTCGAGGTGCTGCGGCATGCGGTCGAGTTGTGCCCGGGCAATATCGACGCGTGGTTCGCCGTGCGCAGTCTGGCGGAGAACGGCCGGATGACCCTGGAGCACAAGCGGGCCTGGGCCGGTGCCCTGGAGAAGATGACCGGCCAGAAGTACCCCGACTTCACCATGGACATTTTGGTCCCGATGATCCGCACGGTGGACGAGCCGGCGGAGCAACATCGGCTTTGGGAATCGGCGTTCAAGCTGATGCAGCGGCGGCAGGACCTGGCCGCGGAGATCCGGGTTGAGCAGGGCCAGCTCTGGGAGAAGCAAGGCGAGCCGACCCGCGCCGGCCGGTGCTACGAGGACGTGCTGCGGCGTTTCCCCAACGCCGGGCCTTTCGTGCTCGACGCCCTGCAGCGAACGGAGAAGATGCTCGTGGAGGCCGGCTACGCCGACCGCGCCTTGGAACTCTACCAGACCACGTGGCGGAAGATCGAGCCGCCGCAGGACATGGCCGCCCAGTTCGCGACCCAGAGCAACTGGTATCAGGTGGGCATGCTTTATGCCCGGCAGCTCGACACTGCCGGACGCGCCAGCCAGGCCCAGCAGGTCCGCCAGGAGATCAACAGCCGCCTCGGCGTCGAGGGTTGACCGCCGACGCCCGCTCCTACTTCTGCATCTTCGCCCACGTGTCCTTGAGGGTCACGGTGCGGTTGAAGATCGGCTCGCCCGCCGCGCTGTCCGGGTCCACCGTGAAGTAGCCGATCCGTTCGAACTGGAACGTCCGGCCCGCCTCGGCGTCGGCGAGGGCCGGCTCGGCCTTGGCCATCACCGTCGTCAGCGAATCGTGGTTGACGTTGTTCAGCCAGTCCTCGCCCGCGGCGACATCCAGCGGGTTCTCCGCGGTGAACAGGTGCTCGTACAGCCGCACGTGCGCGTCGATCGCATGCCGGGCCGAGACCCAGTGCAGCGTGCCCTTGACCTTGCGGACCTTGCCTTCGGCGTCGGGCGGCGGGTTGTCGCCGCCACGGGTCGCCGGGTCGTACGTGCAGCGCAGCTCCACGATGTGGCCCGCATCGTCTTTCACCACCTCGGTGCAGGTCACCCAGTACGCGTAACGCAACCGGACTTCCTTGCCGGGCGCGAGGCGGAAGTACTTCTTCGGCGGGTTCTCGAGGAAGTCCTCGCGCTCGATGAACAACTCGCGGCAGAAGGGCACCTCGCGCCTGCCGGCCGCCTCGTCCTCGGGGTTGTTCACCGCCGCCATGTGTTCGACCTGGTCCTCCGGGTAGTTGGTGATGACCAGCCGGATCGGGTCGAGCACGGCCATGCGACGCGCCGCGGTGCGGTTCAGCTCGTCGCGGACGATGCCTTCAAACCGGGCGTACTCGATGTTGTTGACGCGCTTGGCGACGCCGGCCTCGGCCCAGAACCGCTTGATCGCCGCCGGCGGCATGCCCCGCCGCCGCATCCCGCACAGCGTCGGCATCCGCGGGTCATCCCAGCCGGTCACGTAGTCCCGCTCGATCAGTTCCAGCAGCCGCCGCTTGCTTGTCACCATGTAGGTGATGTTGCCGCGGGCGAACTCGATCTGCCGCGGGCGATAGCCCGCCGCCGGGCTGGTCACGCCGATCTCCATCAGCCGATCGAGGAACCAGTCGTACAGCGGCCGATGGTCCTCGAACTCCAGCGAGCACAGCGAGTGGGTCACGCCCTCGATCCAGTCGCTCTGGCCGTGCGCCCAGTCGTACGAAGGATAGATGCACCACGCGTCGCCCGTCCGCGGGTGCGGCAGGTGCATGATGCGATACATCACCGGGTCGCGCAGGTTGATGTTGGGCGCGGCCATGTCGATCTTCGCCCGCAAGACCCGCGAGCCGTTGGGGAACTCGCCGGCACGCATGCGCTCCAGCAGCGTCACGCTCTGGTCGATGGGCCGATCGCGATAGGGCGACGGCGTGCCCGGCGTGGTCAGCGTCCCGCGGTTGGCCCGGATCTGCTCGGCGGACTGGTCGTCGACGTAGGCCAGCCCCGCCCGGGTCATCGCCATCGCCCAGTCGTACAGCATCGGGAAGTAGTCGCTGGCGTAGCATTCGTTGGACCAGGCGAAACCCAGCCATGCGACATCGTCCTTGATCGCGTCGATGTAGACCTGCTCTTCACGCGTCGGATTCGTGTCGTCAAACCGCAGGTTGGTCCGCCCGCCGAACTCCTCGGCGACGTGGAAGTCGATGCCCATCGCCTTGGCGTGACCGATGTGCAGGAAGGCGTTGGGCTCCGGCGGGAAGCGTGTGACGACGGGTCTGTCGTATCGGCCGGCCTCGAGGTCATCGGCGATCGCCTGGCGGATGAAGTCGCGGGGGCTTTCCGTGGCGGTGTCGTTCATGGTCGGCAGTTTACTCGCTTTCCGTGGCGGCTTTCACCCGCGGCGGCGGCTCGCCAGCCAGTCCAGCCACATGCTCAGCGACAGCAGGGCGAACAGTCGGTGCGTGTGGTCGGCCCGCCGGGCGTGATGGTCGTGCATCATCTTTTCCACCCGCGCGAGCACGAAGCCCAGCGACTCGAGGTGGTGGTCGCCGCGCAGCAGCCGCCCGCGCAGCATCTCCGCCAGGTCGCCGCGGAACCATTCGCCCAGCGGGATGCTGAAACCGACCTTCTCCCGGTGCACGATCTCGGGGGGCAGGTGGCGTGCGGCGACCTGACGCAGCAGGCCCTTGAGTCGCCCTGCCGGCGTGAGCACGCCCGCCGGCAGGTGCGACGCCAGGTCCACGACCTGCCGGTCCAGCATCGGGCACCGCACCTCCAGCGCCACCGCCATCGATGCCCGATCCACCTTCCGCAGCAGGTCGAACGGCAGGTAGTGATGCAGGTCCCAGCGCCGCGCGGCCTCGGCCGGGTCGACCTCGTCGGGGAACTGGGGCGGCACGTCGGCGGCGGGCCCGACTTCCACGCCCAGCCACCCGAGCTGCCGCGGGCTGAACAGCCGCACCATGTCCATGTACTGCCGCGACGGGGTCTGCTGCCGGGCGGCGCTGGCCAGCCGCGCCGCCCGATGGCGCGGCGACTTGGGGTCGGCGGTCTGCAGCCATGCCACGGGGATGCGGCCCAGCCACCAGCGATGCCGCCGCAGCAGCCGCAGCGCCCGATAGCGGTCATACCCGGCGAACAACTCGTCGCCGCCGTCGCCCGACAGCGCGACGGTCACACGCTGCCGCGCCGCGCGACTCAGCCAGTACGTCGGCAGCAGCGACGAATCACCCGTGGGCTCGCCGGCCGTTGCCACCAGGTGTTCCAGGTCGGCCGCGAAATCCCCCTCGGCGACCAGCTCGTGATGGTCCGAGCCGATGTGCTCAACGACCTTCCGGGCGAAGGCGCTCTCGTCGTAGCGGTTGTCGGGCATGGCGACGCTGAAGGTTGTCAGCCGCTCACCGCCGCGCTGCTTCTGGGCCATCGCCGCGATGAGCGACGAGTCGATCCCGCCGGACAGGAAGCAGCCCAGCGGCACATCGGACTCCAGCCGCGACGCGACCGACTCGGCGAGCAGTTCCTCGACGGCGTCGGCCGCACCCAGCCGCGTGCTGGTGCGGCTGAGCGGCGCCGGCTGCCAGTAGCGCTGCGACCGCGTCCGCCCCGATGCGTTGACCAGCATCCAGTGCCCGGCGGGGACCTCCTCCACGCCCGTGAGCAGGGAACGCTCAAACGTGTAGCCGAAGGTCAGGTAGTCGGCCAGCGCCCCGCGGTCGATATCGACCGGCAGCGGCGAGCCGGCGACCACGGCGCTGATGAGCGAGGCGAAGACCAGTTGGCGGCCGTCCCGCAGCACGTGGAGCGGTTTCTTGCCGACCCGATCGCGGCAGAGGTACAGCTCGGCGTTCCGCGGGTCGTGGATGGCGAAGGCGAACATGCCGTCGAGGTGCTTGGCCAGTTCGGTGCCCCATTCACGGTAGCCGTGCAGGAGCACCTCGGTGTCGGAGTGGTCGGAGGCGAAGGTGTGGCCGCGCCGCTCCAGCAGCCGCCGCAGCCGGCGGTGGTTGTAGATCTCGCCGTTGAACACCAGGGTCAGGGCCCCCAGCTCGCCGCACGCCTCGATCCGCATGGGCTGCACGCCGGACAACAGGTCGATCACGCTCAGCCGCGTGTGCGCCAGCCCGCACGGGCCGTCGACGATCAGGCCGGCGCCGTCGGGCCCGCGGTGCGCGACGCAGTCGCGCATGCGATGCAGCGCCGCGTCATCGGGCGGCGAGCCGTCGAATGTCAGGATGCCGGCGATTCCGCACATGGGTGAGAGGCGTCGATCCGCCAGCGCGTCGCTCCACGGGCCGCGAGGCCGCGGTGGGCGTGACGGATCAACGGATGATCGGCTAGACCGCCTGCTTGGGCGAGTGGTGGCTCTGAACGCGGAGGTTGAGCTCGCGGAGCTGCATGTCATCGACGGGGGCGGGGGCTTCGGTCATGAGGTCCGCGCCGTTCTGGGTTTTGGGGAAGGCGATGACGTCGCGGATGTTCGAGGTGCCGACCAGGTGCATGACCATGCGGTCGAGCCCGAACGCCAGCCCGCCGTGCGGCGGGGCGCCGTACTGCAGCGCGTCGAGGAGGAAGCCGAACTTCTGCCGGGCCGCGTCCTCGTCGATGCCGAGCAGCGTGAAGACGCGCTGCTGGGTGTCGGGGCGGTGGATACGGATCGACCCGCCGCCGAGCTCCGAGCCGTTGAGCACGAGGTCATAGGCGTCGCTGAGCACGTTGGCCGGGTCGGTCTCGAGCTTGTCCAGGTCCTCGGGCCGGGGCGCGGTGAACGGGTGGTGCAGGGCGTACCAGCGCTTATCTTCCTCGGAGTATTCGACGAGCGGGAAGTCGACGACCCAGAGCCATTCCCACCGCCCGTCGGGGATCATGCCCAGGTCGTGGGCCAGCTTGACCCGCAGCTCGCCGAGGATGCGGTGGACGAGGGCAGGCCGGGCGTCGACGCCGAAGCAGACCATGTCGCCGTCGTCGAGTGCGAGGCGTGACTTGAGCTCGTCGGCGATCGGGGCGAGGAACTTGGCGACGCCGGTCGCCAGTTCGCCGTCCTGCACGCGGACGACCGGCAGCCCGCCGGCGCCGAACTGCTTGACCCACTCGGCGAGGGCGTCGGAGTCTTTGCGGCTCATCGACCCGCCGCCTGGCACGCGGATCGCCTTGACGATCCCGCCGTCGGCGACGGCACCGCTGAACACCTTGAACTCGGTCCGCCCCGCGAGGTCGGTCACGTCGACCAGCTCCATGCCGAACCGCAGGTCCGGGCGATCGGACCCGTAACGATCCATGGCCTCGCGGTAGGTCATGCGGCGGATGGGCGGGACGTCCACGCCCAACAGGTCCTTCCAGACGCGCCGGACCATGCCCTCGCACATGTCGATCACGTCGTCGCGTTCGACGAACGCCATCTCCAGATCGATCTGGGTGAACTCGGCCTGGCGGTCGGCGCGGGGGTCCTCGTCGCGGAAACAGCGGACGATCTGGAGGTAGCGATCGACGCAGGCGGTCATGAGGATCTGCTTGAATAACTGCGGGCTTTGCGGCAGGGCGTAGAACGAACCGGCCTGGAGGCGCGAAGGCACGAGGAAGTCCCGCGCCCCTTCGGGCGTCGAGCGGCACAGGAACGGCGTCTCGACTTCGTAGAAGCCATTGTCGTCGAAGTAATCGCGGACGGTCTTGGTCAGGCGGTGCCGCGTGCGGAGGGTGTTCTGCATGGTGGGCCTGCGCAGGTCGATGTAGCGATAGCGCAGGCGGCGGTCCTCGCCGACCTTGTTGGCCTCTTCGGGGCTGAACGGGGGTGTGGCGGCCTTGTTCAGCACCTCGACCTGCAGGCTGTTGACCTCGATCTGACCGGTGTCGAGGCGCGGGTTGTAGAGCTTGTCTCCGGAGTCGGCGTCGACGCGCTCGATCACGTGGCCGCGGACGGCGACGACGTCCTCGTGGCGGAGGCGGTCGGCGGCGGCGTGGGCGTCGGCGTTCTCGGGGTGGAAGACGAGTTGGGTGACGCCTTCGCGGTCGCGGAGGTCGATGAAGATCACGCCGCCGTGATCGCGGTAGTTGTTGACCCAGCCGTTGAGCACGACCTCGGCGCCGACGTGTTCGAGTCGCAGTTCGCCGCAGTGATGGGTTCGCTTGAGCATGGGGGCATCTCCGCGGCCGCATGGGTTTGCGGTCGCCAACGGGGTAAAGGCGGGCATGATAACAGGGGATGCGGGCGGCCGCCGGCCGTTGCCCGTGGCGGGGGGCGGGGGGGGGCGAGCGGGGGCGGACGGTGTCCGCCCCGGGCACCCCGCTGGGTGGCCAATCGACTGTAAGCGATTGCCGCCGGGTGAGTTGTGTCGTGTCCGTCCGGGTTTGCCCCCGGACAGTGTCTCGATGAGCGTAACCCGCTGGCGGAATTGACTTTGCACGGGTTGTTGTCGGTCTTGTGCATGTCCGGGGGACAGGGTGGGTGGTAGGGATCAGGGTTCGGGGGTTCGGCGTGCAGTCTTGTTGTTGGCCTCATAT
>CAYWKS010000002.1:167992-186496 GCA_964458935.1 uncultured Planctomycetaceae bacterium | reverse complement strand
ATATATGCCCACATATGCATGTGTCAACATCGTGTAAGATCATTACATTAAATGGCCTATGGTTGCACGCGTGGCGAAAACGCCTGACTTGTCCGCGTGGGGGCAGGGCTCTACCATCTGGGGTGTGTGAAAGCCGTGCAACGAGCCAACAGGTGGACAGCCATGGTCGAATCCGTAGCCGACAAAGCCAAACACAGCGATCCCGCGGCGGAGCAGGGTGCGCTCGAACAGGCCGCCGAGCGGCTGGAAGCCGCCCCGCCGCAGGAGGTCCTTCGTTGGGCGGTCGAGCGGTACCGGCCGCGGATCGCGCTGGCGTGCTCGTTCGGGATGCAGTCGGTGGCGATCATCCACATGCTGCACGAGGCGGGCTTGCTGCACGACGTGGACGTGTTCTATCTGGACACGGGCGTGTTGTTCAATGAGACCCACCAGACGCGGTTGAAGATTCAGAACAAGTACGGCTTCGACGCGGTCCGGGTCGCGCCGCAGTTGACATGGGAGCAGCAGCAGGCGGAGTACGGGGGCCACCTGTACGAGCGTGGGGCCGAGGGCATCAGCGCCTGCTGCTATATCCGCAAGGTCGAGCCGATGAAGCGATACTTCGCGGAGTCGGGCGTGCGGGCGTGGATCACGGGCATGCGACGGAGCCACAGCACGAATCGCAAGGCGGTGCCCGTGGCGTTGTGGGACCATGTGAACGGGCTGGCGAAGGTGAACCCGGTGGCGTCATTGGACGACGCGACGCTGTGGGGTTACATCAAGGCGAACGACGTGCCCTACAACCCGCTGTACGATCAGGGGTATGGCTCGATCGGGTGCAACACGCCGGTGTGCACCCAGCCGAGCGAGCAGGGGCGTGACGGCCGCTGGGCCGGCACGAGCAAGACCGAGTGCGGGATCCACGTGGACGGGGCCATCATCAAGTCGATGGACAGCTCGTCGTTGTGACGGCGGGTTACATCGCCCCAGGTCGGCGTCCAAGCACCGCGGCACGGAGGACAGGGATTCAACCGCCCAGACACAGAGGCGCAGCGAATTGCGCTGACGGAACGAGATGCGGATCAATCATTGCTACTGCCGCGGCGTCGGCACGGTGAACGCAGCACGGAATTTCGACTACGATGACATGGCACGAATCGTCGTGCGATCACGAAGCGAGTAAGAACACGATGTCTGAGCGATTGAAGCCGTTTGCGAACAAGGACAAGCCCAGCAAGGTCGAGCAGGCCAAGGCGGCGAGCCGCCACTTGCGGTCGACGATCAGCGACGTGCTGGGGTCGGACGCGACCTCGTTCAACCATGACGACATCCAGGTGATGAAGTTCCACGGGATCTACCAGCAGGAAGACCGCGACGTGAAGGCGGTGAAGCGGGTGACGGGCGTCGACCCGACGACGAGTTTCATGATCCGCGTGAAGGTCCCCGGCGGGGTGCTCACGCCCGAGCAGTACCTGGGCATGGACAAGCTCGCGGACGAGGTCACGTACAACGCGTCGCTGCGCGTGACGACGCGACAGAACTTCCAGTTGCACGGCGTGCTGAAGGGCCAGCTCAAGCCGACCATGCAGCACATCAACGACGTGCTGCTGAGCACGCTGTGCGGCTGCGGCGACGTGGAGCGGAACATCATGGCGCCGCCGGCGCCGCTTCCCGACAAGGCCCACCAGGAGATCCGCCAGATCACCCGCGAGCTGAGCGATTCGCTGTGCCCCCGGACGCGGGCGTACCATGAGGTCTGGCTCAACGGTGAGAAGGTCGACACCTCGAAGGATGACGACGCGGAAGACCTCTACGGCGAGACCTACCTGCCGCGCAAGTTCAAGACGGGCATCGGGCTGCCGGAAGACAACAGCGCCGACGTGCACAGCCAGGACGTCGGGCTGATCGGGATCGTCCGCGACGGTCGGCTGGTCGGGTGCAACATCCTCGTCGGCGGCGGGCTGGGCATGACCCACAAGAAGCCCGAGACCTACGCCCGGCTCGGCACGCCGCTGGGCTTCGTCGATCGCGAGCATGTCGTCGAGGCCTGCCGCGTCATCGTCACGATCCACCGCGACTTTGGCGACCGGACCGACCGCAAGCACGCGCGGCTCAAGTACATCGTCGAGGAGCAGGGCATCGAGGCGGTCCGTGCCGAGTTCCGCGAGCGCGCCGCGTTCGAGCTCAAGCCGTCGATCGAGGTCGGCCCGCTCAAGCACCAGGACTCGCTGGGCGCCCATGTCCAGGACGAGGCGGCGGGCAAGTGGTTCTACGGCCTGTACGTGCCCAACGGGCGCGTCATGGATTACGAGCGCGCCCGGTACAAGACCGCGATCAAGGCGATCGTCGAGGGCTTCCGGCCCGAGGTCATCCTCACGCCCAACCAGAATGTGCTGTTTGGCGGGCTCGACGAGAAGCAGATCAAGGGCGTAGAGCGGGTGCTGGACACGTTCAACGTGCCGGTCGTGGAGGACCTGACGGCGGTGACGCGGTACGCCATGTCCTGCGTGGCGTTGCCGACGTGCGGGCTGGCGCTGACCGAGGCCGAACGCATCTTCCCGAAAGTGCTCAGCGCCCTTCAGCGCGAGTTCGAAGCGGTCGGGCTGGAAGACGAACCGGTCACGATCCGGATGACCGGCTGCCCGAACGGCTGTGCGCGGCCTTACACGGCGGACATCGGGCTGGTCGGCCACAAGCCCGGCCACTACGACATCTTCCTCGGCGGGTCGCTGGACGGCGATCGCATGGCCGAGTTCTACGCCCTCAACGTGCCGATCGACGAGGTGGGACCGACCGTACGGCCGATCCTCGAACACTGGGCCGAGCACCGCAATCCCGACGAGCCGCTCGGCGAGTACTACAACCGCGCCTTTGCCGGCGGTGAAGACCGCCACCTTGCCACGGGCGATCGCGAGAGCCCGGCGCGGCAGCGCGTCGAAGCGGCCCTCGCCTAGCACGCCGCGTCGGCGATCATGCCGACCGACACCGGCAGCCGAAAGCGCAGTGGTCCAGGCACCGGCGCGTCTGCTCGGCGCTCAGAGGACCGGACAGGAAGAAGCCCTGCCCCATGTCGCAATCGAGCGCCTGGAGCTGGGCGAGCTGGCTCTCCGACTCCACCCCTTCGCCGATCACCTGCATGTCCAGCGAATGGGCCAGCGTGATGATCGCCTGGATCACGGCGGCGTACTGGGGCTGGCCTTCGAGGTTGGTCACAAACGCCGGGCTGATCTTCAACACGTCGACCGGCAGGCGGTGCAGGTGGGCCAGGCAGGGCGAGCCAGACCCGAACTGGTCCATGGTCAGCCGCACGCCGATCTCGTGCAGCCGATCCAGCGTCTCGCGCACGGCCTCGGGGCTGTTGACCAGCGTGGCTTCATCGACCTCGAAGGTGAGCGCCGAAGCGGGCAGCCCCGCGTTGCGGAGCGCCGCTTCGACCTGCCCAGCCATGTCGCCCCGCACGAGCTGACGCTGAAAAGCGTTGATGTGCATGACGGTTGGCTCGCTGTCGGGCCCGGCGTCGCGGCGGAGCGCGGCGAGCGTTCCAACGGCTTCGTCGATGACGAACTGCCCCAGCTCGCATCCGAGATTCAGCTCATCAACCAGGGGCAGGAAACGGTGGGGCGGGACCATGCCCATTTCCGGGTGAGGCCAACGGACCAGCGCCTCGAAGGCGCAGACCCGCCCCGAGCTGAGGTTGACGATCGGCTGGTAGTTGACGCGGAGTCGGCGGCCGGCGATGGCGTCGCGGAGGTCGCGTTCCAGCCGCGTCCGCTGCAGCACCTCGCTCCGCATGGTCTCGTCGAACAGGGCGTACCGCGACCGACCGGCGGCCTTGGCGCGGTACATCGCGATATCGGCGTCGCGGATGATCTGCCCGGCGCGCTCGTAGCGGCCGTCGTGGATGACCACCCCGATGCTCGCGGTGGAGACAACGGACTGGCCGTTGAGCTGGTGCGGCGGGGCGAGCGCTTCGAGCAGCGACTCGGCCACGTCGATCGCGCTGCGGTCGTGGCCCAGCCCGTCGACCAGGATCAGGAACTCGTCGCCGCCGATGCGGGCGGCCAGGTGGTCGTCGCCGACGCTGAACCGCGTCGACCAGCCGCGCATCTGCTCGCGGAGCCGTTGGGTCACGCCCTGAAGCAGCGCGTCGCCGGCGTCATGGCCCAGCGAGTCGTTCACGAACTTGAACCGGTCGAAGTCGATGAAGAACACCGCGAAGTGGTATGCGCTGTCGTTGCGGGTGCGCTCGATGGCCTGGCTGAGCCGCTGGCGGAACATCGCCCGGTTGGGCAGCCCGGTCAACCCGTCGTGGTACGCCTGGCGGCGCAACTGCTGCTCGCGGGCGCGCAGCTCGTGCTCGGTGTGGCGCCGGGCCGCCTCGACCTCGGCGTCCTTGATCGCGATCCCCAGGTAATCGCCGACCTCGCGGAGGGTGCGCATCTCGTGCTCGGACCACTGCCGGGGGTCGGGGCTGTCGAGGCACAGGAAAGCGACGACCGAGCGGCGCAACTGGATCGGCGCGATCAGCGTCGCCGCCACCCCGTAGCCCTCGAGGACGTGCGCCATCGGCTGGACGCGCGTGTCGGCCGCCACGTCGTTGATCGTCACCAAGTGCCGCGTGCGGATGTCCTTGAGCAGCCGCGGCGCCTCGGCCAGCGAGACGGCCACCCCCTTGGTCTCGGGCATCGCCTCGGGGTGACGCGTCTGCGTGAAGCGCAGCTCGCCTTCCTCGTCGAGTTCGGCGTAACCGACCCGCAGGTCGGGGAAGAACGCCATGAGGCTGTCCAGCGCCGTGCCGATCACCCGCGCCGGGTCCGATCCGATCCGCAGGCCCGTCACGATCCCGTTCATCAACGCCAGCCGTTGCGTGTAGCACTGGCGTTCGGCCTCGGACTGAACCTGCTGCGAGACATCGCGGACGATCCCCAGCAGCCCGACCGCCGCCCCGTTGCGATCCCGCATCGCCGTGAGCGTCAGGTCGGCCTCGAAGGTCGAGCCGTCCGCACGCACGCAGTGGGTCCGCAGGCGTTGGGCGTGGGTGGCCGAACGGATCGCCGGCAGCGAACGGCCGATCTGCTCGTACTCCGAACTGTCGGCGTAGATCACGCTGGTGGGCCGGCCGATCATCTCATCCGGCTCGTACCCGAACACCGCCCGCGTGGCCGGGTTCGCCATGACGATCCGCCGATCCATGTCGGTGAGCAGGACCGCGTCATCGACCGCATTGAACATCGCGTCCAGCCACTGAGCCCGCAGCGCAGGATCGATCGGCTGGGGCGGCGATGGATGATCGGCGGGCTGGCTGCGATTCATGGGCGTGTTCCCGCCCCGGAGCGTGCGACGGCCATCCACTCAGGGCGACCCATGGTTGAAAGGTTTGCATAGATCCGCCCCATGGCAGAAACATCGTCAAGCCCCGCGCCATTCTTTATCTACGGAGCCGGACGAGATTTCCCGCCACACGCTCCACCATCCCGCGCAACTCCAGCATCGTCAGTTGCGATCGGATCGTGCTCATCGCCAACCCCGTCGTCCGCGCCAAGGCGTCGATATCGGACGGCTCGCCGCTCAGGGCGCCGATCAGTTGCCGCTGCGTGTCGGTCAGCGTCGCCGCCGCGACGGCTGGCGAACTTGCCGGCGGCTCGTCGGCCGGACCGGCGTCGGGGTCGAAATCCAGGTGGTCGCGGAGGAGGCGGCCGGCTTCGCCCAGGCACTCCAGCACGTCGGCGGCGTTGGTCACCAGCGTCGCCCAGCCTTCGCGGATCATCCGGTGGCAGCCGGAGCTGGCGCCCGAGTCGGCGCGGCCGGGCACCGCCATCAACTCGCGGTGGTGCTCCTCCGCCGCCAGCCGCGCCGTGATCAACGCACCCGACCGCACCGCCGCCTCCACGACCAGCGTCCCCAGCGACAGCCCCGAGATGATCCGGTTGCGGCGAGGGAAGTGCTCGGCGATCGGCGGGCTGGTCATCGGCAGTTCACTGATCACCGCGCCCGATGCGGCGATCGCATCAAACACCGCCGCGTTCTCCGGCGGGTACACCTGATCGAGACCGCAGCCGAGCACGGCGAGGGTACGGCCTTTCACACGCAACGCCGCCCGATGCGCCGCGGTGTCGATCCCCCGCGCTCCCCCGGAGACGATGGTCAGCCCGGCCTGGGCGCAGCCGGCCCCGAATCGCTCGGCCTGTTCCTGCCCGTACGCCGTGCAACGCCTCGCCCCGACGATCGCCAGCGACAGGCTGTCGACGCGCTCGACCGTGCCGCGCAGGTACAGCAGCGGCGGCGGGTCGTGGATGTGTCGGAGCAGCGCGGGGTAGTCCGTATCGTCGAAGGCCAGCAGGCGAACGCCCCGCGCCTCGATGCGTGACCATTCGGCCTCGACGTCGGCTTCGTCGAGCGCACGGCGGATGTCGTCGGCCTTGCGGGCGCCGATGCCCTCCACGCCACGCAGGTCACTGACCGAGGCGTCGGCGGCGGCGATGGGATCGCCGAAATGCCTTTGCAGGCGACGGGTCAGCCGCGGGCCCAGCCCCGCCGCCATCGCCAGCCGCAGCCGTGCCGTCTGGACATCCCGGTTCATGGCCGCCAGTGTACCCGCTTGTCGCGGGACCTAGTCCTCGTCCGCGTCGCGCAGCGAACTGAGCAGCCCCAGGCCGACCAGCACGCCCCCGGCGATGAACAGGACCATCCGCCGCCGGCCCGTCGCCCAGCGGACCAACTTCGATTCGGTCGGGGACGCCGAAGCGGCCGCGGCGGCCGGTTCGACGTGGACGGCCCGGAGCCAGGGCTCGTAGCTGGCGCCGTGACCGGTCGCTTGGGCCGGCAGGGCGATCAGGTCGACCATCTGTGCCCCGGCGGGCTTGAGGTGCAGTTCGTGCCAGGCCAGCCGCTGCATCAGCGCCGGGTCACCCGCCTCGACCGAGGCGATGAAACGCCTGTAATTGGCTGTGTGTGCGGATAGTTGCGCGACTTCGGCCTCGGCGGCCATGCGCTCCGCGCGCAACCGCGCGACCTGCAGCGCCGTCGGCGTCAGCAACGCCAGGCCGATCAGCCCGACTCCCGCGAGCAGCATCGCCCAGCCCCCGAGGTCCGATCGGTCTGCCCAAGCGCCCATCTGTCTGAACCAGCGCAGCATTTGCCTGTTTATCGGTCACCATCGCCGGACCGCTGCAACATCGCTGCACGACGGTCGGCTGAGCCCGCAGCATACGTTGTAACTTGCAATCTCGACAGGTAGCCTGTGTCCATCCAGCATGCAGCTCGACGTGTTGCATTTGTCACCCCGATGTGAGGTTGCCCATGAGCCCCGTGATTCTCCTGCCCTGGCTGGTGGTCCTGGTGCTGTCGTTGACGGCGTTCGCCGAGCCGTACGACGACCCGGCCATCAATCGGATCGGCTGTGAGCCATTTCATGCAACGGCGACGCCATGCGCGTCGGTCGAAGCGGCGCGCCGGGCGCGGTACCTCGAATCCGACCGCGTGCAATTGCTTAACGGCCCCTGGCGTTTCGCCATGGTCCAGACCAAGGACGACGTGCCGGATGGCGTGGCGAAGCCCGATTTCGACGACAGCGCGTGGGGCACGCTGCCTGTGCCGGGCAACTGGCAGCGACACGGCCACGGCCTGCCGATCTACGCCAACTCCGACATCGGTGTGGAGAACGATGAGGTGGGCATCTACCGACGCACGGTCCACCTGTCGCGCGAGGACCTGGCCGACCGCCGCGTCGTGCTCGGGTTCGGCGGGGCGCGCAGCGCGATGCACGCCTACGTCAACGGCACCGAACTGGGGTACGCCGAGGGCTCCTACCTGCCCATCGAATTCGACGTGACCGAGGACCTCAAGCCCGGTGGCAACCAGATCACCGTCATCGTCTACCGCCGCAGCGACGGCATCTTCCTCGAGAACATCGACCACTGGAGGTTGAGCGGGTTGTTTCGCGACGTGTTCTTGAGCATGCGGCCGCAGGCGTACATCGAGGACTTCCACGTCCGCGCCGACGCCGAGGGCCACTGGGACATCACCGCCACGGTGCGCAACAAGTCGGGCCAGACCGCGCCGGGCCTGGCGATCCAGGCGACGCTGTTCGACGACCGCGGCCATGTCGTAGCGAAGACCGATTTCGCGGCGGCGGACGCCATCGCCGATGGCGCGACGGGCGAGTTGAACGCCGGCCGAACGATCGACGCCCCTCGGCTCTGGACCGACGAGACGCCGAACCTGTACCGCACGGTGATCGAGTTGACGCAGGACGGCCGGACGCTGGAGGCGGTGGGGTGCAACACCGGTTTCCGCACCGTCACGATCGAGGACGCGCAGCTCAAGCTCAACGGCCGCACCATCGAGGTCCGCGGCGTCAACCGCCACGAGTGGGACGAGGTCAAGGCCCAGGCGATCGGCCGCGAGGAGATGGTCGCCGACCTGACCCTGATGAAGCGGAACAACATCAACTCCGTCCGCACCAGCCATTACCCCTGCGACCCGCGGTTCTATGAGATCTGCGACGAGCTGGGCATCCTCGTCATGGACGAGGCGGGGATGGAGAACCATTGGCAGAACCACCACGAGCAGTTGCCCGAGTGGCGGGAGTCGCACCTGATGCGGATGCAGGGCATCGTCGAGCGCGACAAGAATCATCCCTCGGTGATCCTCTGGTCGCTGGGCAACGAGTTCTTCAACGGGCCCAACATCCAGGTCATGTATGACTGGACCAAGCGGCGCGACGCGAGCCGACCGATCTACAACGATGGCCACAGCCGCGGCGACGGGCCGCCGACCGATGTGGGGGGCGATCTGAACTACGACGGCCCGGCGCATTACCGCAAGATGGCGCACCGGATCGATCGCCCGGGCCTGGCCAAGGAGATGACGCACCTGATGGGCAACGCCGGGGGCCAGCTCGCCCAGATCTGGGACGTGTTCCGCGACCCCGACCACCCCAGGCTCCAGGGCGGGTACATCTGGGACTGGATCGACCAGGGCTGGCGGATGACCGAAGGCGGCCGCACCTTCTGGGACTACGGCGCCCGCTGCGGCAAGACCTACTCGGGCAGCTTCTGCATCAACGGCGTCATCCCACCGGACCGGTCCAGCTCCGCGAAGCTGTGGCAGGTCAAGCGGGTGTATCAGACGATCGCCGTGCGCGCGGTCGACGCGGCCGCGGGGCGGTTCGAGATCGTCAACCGTCATCGCTTCACGCCGCTGTCCGACTTCGTCGGGTCGTGGGTCGTCGAGGAACGGGGCCGCGTCGTCGGCCGGGGCAAGCTGCCGATGCTGACGGCCGAGCCCCTGTCCACCCAGCCGATCGCGCTGGACCTGCCGGCCGTGGATGATGAGGCGATCATCACGTTCCAGTTCAACCGGCGCCAGAGCGTGCCGGGCATCCCGATGGACCACCTCGTGGCGTTCGAGCAGGTCTTGCTGCGGGATGCCGAGCCCGCCGGCGCGGCGCCCGAGCGGCTGGCTCGTTTCGAAGACGGCGTGAGCCGCGCCGGCGACGTGGCGATCCGTATCGATGACGGGCGGCTGACCTCGTGGACCATCGCCGGCCGGGAACTGCTCAAGGCGCCGACGCGGTTGTCGTTCTGGCGCGCCGACATCGACAACGACATCCAGAAGTGGGGCCGAACCGCCAGAGCGTACGCCGACAAGTGGGACCACGCGGGCCTGCCCGACGCGCAACTCGCGGTCAAGAACACCGTGGCGGATGATGGCGGGCTGCGCGTCGAAGGCGTCGTCCGCGGCGATGACCGCGACCTGTTCGACGCGACGATCCGCTACGGGCTGACCGACGACGGCTCGCTGGTCATCGACACCCGGCTCCGGCCGCTGCCCGGGATCGAGGAATTCGAGATGAAGAGCCTGCCCCGCGTCGGCTGGGCGTTCGAGATCGATGACCGCTTCGTGCACACGTCATGGCACGGCCGCGGCCCGCACGAGAACTACGTCGACCGCGCCATCGGCGCGCCGGTCGGCGTGTACGACAAGCGGGTCGGCGAAGGTGAAGAGCACTACATCCAACCGCAGGCGTACGGCAATCGCTGCGGGATTCGGTGGATGAGCCTGCGTGACGCCGAGGGCCGCGGCTTTCACGCGACCATGCTGTCGCCGCAGCGGCCGCATTTCGAGTTCACCGCGATCCCCTACGACGAACAGACGATTCATGAAGCGACGCACGTCGATCAACTGCCGCTGAAGACCGACCGCGTCCACCTGCACCTGGACTACCGCCACGCGGGCGTGGCGAACATGCCCAAGCACCGCCTGCCCGAACACCAGGTGCCGGTGGAGCCGATGGACTTCGCTTTCGTGCTGCGGCCGGTGCCGCCCGGCGAATGAACCGCTCGACCGCTACGCGTACCCGATCGCGGCCAGGTCGTCTTCGTCGAGCCCGAAGTGATGGCCGAGCTCGTGCAGGACCGTGATTCGGATCTGCCGCAGCAGCTCGGGGTCGTGGACCTCGCCGGTATCGTCGGCGGCGTTGGCGATCACGCCCTCGCGGTAGAGCAGGATGTGGTCGGGGACCTGGCCCGAGTCCTCCACGCTCCGCTCGGTCAGCGGCACGCCGTCGTGAAGCCCGCACAGCTCATCGCGAAAGGCCATGTCAAATGATGCCATCACCTCGTCCGACGGGTAGTCCTCGACGACGAGCGGCACCTCGCCCAGCATCCGGCTGATGTGCTCGGGCAGGGCGCTCAGCACGGTCTGTAACAGGCGGTCGAAATGATCCCGCTCGGCGTCGGTCAGCGGTTGGGGTTCGTGAGTCATGGCGGCCGATGATTCTATACTGATGAGCATGACGCAAGCCCCGACCCCGCAAACCGACGGCACGCCGCGTCCGTCCGCCGCGAACGACCCGCCGCCGCGGCTGAGGCCCCTGGTGATCAGTGCCCCGTTCGGCAACTATATCCAACCCGCCGGCGCGACGGCGACGCTGGGCACGTTCACCGCCGCGGCCCGGCCCGGCCGCGCCTGGCGCATCGTCAAGACCGTCCGCTACTACCCCCGGTTGCGGGCGTGGGTCAACCGCATCGGCCTGCGCAACCCCGGCATCGATCACCTCACGACGGCCGTCGCCCGGGGCCGCGTCGATCCGGCCGGCAAGGTCCTCTCGATCCACGGCTTCACGGCCGAAGACTGGCGGAAGCTGCTGGACGCGGCGGCGGCGCTGTCCCCGCGGCCGCTGGCTGTGGAGCTGAACATGAGCTGCCCCAATGTCGGCCAGATCGATTGGCCGGCCGGCCTGTTCGCCGACGCGGTGGCAACGGGCCTGCCGTGCATCGTGAAGACGCCGCCGATCAATTACACGCTGCTCTTCGAGAAGGCGATGGAGGCCGGCGTGCGGGCGTTCCATTGCTGCAACACGCTGCCGGTCCCGGCGGGGGGGCTGAGCGGCAAGCCCCTGCTGCCCCTGTCGCTGCAGTGCATCCGCGCGGTCCGCGCGCTCGCCGGCCCCGCGGCCGACGAGCTGACCATCATCGGCGGCGGCGGGATCACCGGCCCCGGCGACATCGACCGCTACGCCCAGGCCGGCGCGACCAATGTCGCGGTCGGCACCAAGACCATGAACCCGATCTACCTCTTCACGCACGGGCCGTTGATGCCACTGGTCGCCCACGCCGACAAGGTGTTCGCCGCCCGGGGTGAGACGGACAAGTAGGCCATGACGCACGAGCCCCCGACAATCCGCATCGCCACCGTGCCGGACGTGCCCGAGATGGTCGCGACGATCAACGAGTACGCCGAGCGCGGGCTGATGATCCACCGGTCCCTGGCCGAGACGTACGACCACCTGCGTGATTTTCATGTCGCCGCGTCGGGCGGGCGGGTCGCCGGCGTGGCGGGCCTGCGGATCATGTGGGCCAACCTCGCCGAGGTGTATTCGCTCGCCGTCCGCGGCGACGCGCGGGGACACGGCCTGGGGCGGCGGCTGGTCGAGGCTTGCGTCGAGCAGGCGCGGGCGCTGGGCATCCGCCGCGTGTTCGCCCTGACCTACGAGCGGGCCTTCTTCGAGCGGTGCGATTTCCACGTGGTCGATCGCCGCGAGCTGCCCCTGAAGGTCTGGGGCGAATGTATCCGCTGCCCGAAGCACGAGGCTTGCGACGAGATCGCCATGGTCCGCGTGCTCGAAGACGTCGCGGACCACGGCACGCCGCTGCCGACCACCGACCAGGCCGGCGAAGTCGAGTACGATGTTCCGATCCCCCGGCTGACGCCGATGGCCGTTCGCATCGATCGCAGCGCGGGACAACACGAGTAGTTTCCGGTTGGCCGTCGCCGGTTCCCGGTGGACCGGCTTCGTCAGGAGGCGGGCGGGCGCGGCCCGCCGGGAACGTGCATGACCGGCGAAACGGCTTCGCCCGGGCTGGCGCGTGCGCGCGGCGTGGACCAACGACCCCGATGAAGGACTGGCGTGACAACCTGACCGACGACCCGGCGATCGGGGCGTTGATCAATCGGCTGGAACCGGGCCGGCGCCTGCTGGCCGCGGGCGCCTGGGGGTCGAGCGTGCACCTGGTCGCCGGGGCGGTGGCGCGGCGGACGGGCCGACCGGTGCTGCTCGTGCTCGCCCATCTCGACGACGCCGACGAGGCGGTGGAGGACATCGGGCTGTTCGAGGGGGTCGAGACGCTCGCGTTCCCCGCGCTGGAGGTGATGCCCGGTGAGACGAACGTGGCGGTGGAGCTGCTGGCGGACCGGCTGGCGGTGGTGAGCCGGCTCGCCGCCGGCGGGGCGCCCGATGTCCTGGTGGCGCCGATCCAAGCGCTGATGCAGGCCGTGCCCCGCAGCGGGGCGCTGGCGGCGGCGGTCCGCAGCATCCAGCCCGGCGACGACCTGAGCCCCGGGGCGCTGATCGACTGGCTCGCCGCCGGCGGTTACGACCGCGTCGAGGTCATCGAGCAGCCGGGCCAGTTCGCCGTCCGCGGCGGGATCGTCGACGTGTTCAGCCCCGGCAACAGCCCGCCGGTGCGGCTGGACTTCTTCGGCGACCAGCTCGACGCGATCAGCCAGATCGACCTGGACTCGATGGCCAGCCTGCGCAACCTCGAAACGGCGCGGCTGATGAACGCCGATACCGACACGATCCAGTCCGACGACCAGACCACCGCGCTGTGGTCGCTGCTGCCGGAGCAGACGATCGTCCTGGTCGCCGAGACGCTCGAGGTCGCCGAGCAGGGCCGCGGCTATTACGAGCGGCTGACCGACGCGCGGGGCATCTATGCGCCGCCGACGGTGTTCAAGGCCCTTGACCGCTTCGCCGCCGCCCAGGTCAACCAGTTCGGCGCGACCCGCGAGGGCGGCGAACTGCATCTGCCCGCGGCCAAGCTCGAACCGTTCAGCGAGAAGGCCGACGAGGCCGTCAGAGAGCTCGGGGCGATGGCGAGCGGCGACCGGACCCAGCCGCCGCATCGCGTGGTCGTGCTCTGCCAGAAGCAGGCCGAGCTCGACCGCCTCGGCGAGCTGATCCTCGAACACGCGCCCGACGCCGCCGACCGCATCACGCTCGAGGTCGGCTACCTGTTCCGCGGGTTGATCTGGCAATCCGGTGGCGGCGATCAGGCACCCGCCGTCGCGCTCGTGCCCCACCACGAGCTGTTCCACCGCTATGCGACGCGGCGGCGGCTGCGGCGCGTGCCCGGGCTGACCCCGACCGGGGCCGAGACGTTCTTCGACCTGGACGTCGGCGACTACGTGGTTCACGCCGACCACGGCGTGGCGGTGTTCCGGGGCCTGCGGACGATGCACAAGCAGGACGCGGCGGAGGAGTACCTCACGCTCGAGTTCGCCGACAAGGCGCTGCTGCACGTGCCCGCGAGCCAGATCGACCGGGTGGGCAAGTACATCGGCGGGTTCTCGGGCCGGCCGCCGCTGAGCAAGCTGGGCGGCAAGCGATGGAAGAAGCAGAAGGAGCAGGTGGCCGAGGCCGTCAAGGACCTCGCCGCGGAGCTGTTGCGGGTGCAGGCGGCGCGGGCGTCCATGCCCGGGGTCCGCTACGAGGACGACACGCCGTGGATGACGCGTTTCGAGGAGGAGTTCCCCTACGAGGAGACGGACGATCAGCTCGCGGCGATCGCCGAAGTCAAGCGAGACATGACCACGCCGCAGCCCATGGACCGGCTGATCTGCGGGGACGTGGGCTTCGGCAAGACCGAGGTGGCGATGCGGGCCGCGTTCAAGGCCGTCGAAGGCGGGCGGCAGGTCGCCGTGCTCTGCCCGACCACCGTGCTCTGCGAGCAGCACGAGCGGACCTTCGGCGAGCGGATGGCCGACTACCCCGTACGGATCGAGAGCATCAGCCGCTTCAAGAGCGACGCCGAGGCCCGGCGGATCATCGAGGCCGCCGCCGACGGTCGCGTCGACGTGCTCATCGGCACGCACCGCCTGCTGTCGGAGGACGTGCGATTCAAGGAGCTGGGCCTGGTGATCGTCGACGAGGAGCAGCGATTCGGCGTGGAACACAAGAACAGGCTGATGCGGTTCCGTGTGACCGTGGAGGTGCTGACGATGTCGGCCACGCCCATCCCGCGGACGCTGCACATGTCGCTGCTGGGCCTGCGTGACATCAGCTCGCTGTCGACGCCCCCGGCCGACCGCCGCGCCATCGTCACCGAGGTCGTGCCGTTCGAACGGGAGCGGGTGCGGCGGGCGATCCTCCGCGAGCTCAACCGGGGCGGCCAGTGCTTCTTCGTCCACAATCGCGTGCACAACATCCACGACCTGGCCAACGACCTGCGGGCACTCGTCCCCGAGGCGCGGTTCATCGTGGGCCACGGCCAGATGAAGCCCCGTGAGCTGGAGGACGTGATGCTGCGGTTCGTCCGGGGCGACGCCGACGTGCTGGTCAGCACCACCATCATCGAATCCGGCATCGACATCCCCGCGGCGAACACGATGTTCATCGCCGACGCCGACCGGTTCGGCCTGGCCGAGCTGCACCAGCTCCGCGGGCGGGTGGGGCGGTACAAGCACCGCGCCTACTGCTACCTCCTGCTGCCCGAGACGCGGACGCTCAGCGAGGTGGCGCTCAAGCGGCTGCGGGCGATCGAGCAGTTCGCCATGCTCGGCGCGGGGTTCAAGATCGCCATGCGCGACATGGAGATCCGCGGCGTCGGCAACATCCTCGGGCCCGAGCAGTCCGGCCACATCGCCACGGTCGGGTACCAGATGTACTGCCAGTTGCTCGCCGAGCAGACCGCCGTGCTCAAGAACCAGACCCCGCCGACCACCTCGCACGCCCACCTGGAGCTGGGCGTCGCCGGCCACCTCCCACGCAACTACATCCCCTCCGACAAGCATCGCATGGAGGCCTACCGCCGCATCAACCGCGCGACCAGCCGCGATGAGCTGGCCGACGTGCAGAAAGCCCTGACCGATGCCTACGGGCCGCTGCCCGAGCCGGCTCAGACCATGCTCGCGCTGGCCGAGATCAAGGCCGGCCTGACCGCCCTGGGCGTGCAGACGCTGTTCCGACAGGAGCAGGACCTGATCTTCCGAACGAGGCACGTCCGGGCCGTCTACGAGCAGCTCGCTGAAGCGCCGGGGAGCGTGCGGCTGGTCGATGCCCCGACCGACGACGCCCCGGGCACGGTGTACTACCGCCCGCCGGCCAATTACCTCGACCCGCCCGCGACCCTCCTGGCCGTGCTGCGCAAGCTGATGCGACCGGCGATCGCCGCCTGACTCAGGCCGTTGCCGCGAGGGCCCGGCGCAACGTCCAACGCCCCGGCATGTCCGCCCCACACCACCGGCCCCTACGATCGCTACAACCCGCACAAACGCCCGTCGCCCGCCGCGATCGCGTAAGACCTTGCCCATAGCGCACTAATAATCCTCCCCCGGCGCGACGCCCGGTCTTGGCACGCCCCTTGTCTGTATCCGGGTGCTTCGCCGCTGTCGGCAGACCGCCGGCATCCCCCTGGGAACAGAGAGACGCTCCAAGCCACGGACCCCCAGCCTCGCCGCCAGGCGAGGCCGCGCCGGGTCTGTCGGACGGTTTGACCGGGCTTGCGAGGACAACGCCGTGATCGCCCCGGGCCGGCTCACCCGACGCCGGACCCGCGCTGCGGTCACCCACGCCTTGCGACATCGGCGCCGCAGCCCTGCTGCCACGCGAACGCGGGCGGCTGGTACAGGCATGCAGGGCACGCCGGCACCACCGGCGGACGGCGCCGCGCCATCGATACAGGCGGTTCGATCGCAACCCGGTCGAGCCGCCTGTTGACGCGCGCAGCTCACACCCCCGGACCGCCGCTCGATCACACACCCTACGCCGGCGCCAACTCACCCAGACGCTCGATCACCGCCGCCTCACGCTGATGCCGGTGGCCGTTCACCCCGTCGATCGGCTTCCACACCGCACGCATCCCCGCTCGCCGCGCCCCCACCACGTCCTGCTCGAACGTGTCACCCACATAGATCGCCTGCTCCGCCGACACGCCCAGCTCCAGCAGCGCCGCCTGGAAGATCCGCACGTCCGGCTTGCGATACCGCACCTCGCTCGAGTACACCCGTACAGGGAAGTACGACTTCAAGCCCAGTTTCTCCAGGTGACGGTCCATCACAAAGCCCGGCAAGAAAGTGTTCGATATGAGCCCCAGGCGGCACCCGCTCGCCCGCAGACGATCCAGGGTCGCCTCCGCGTCCGGCTCCACCTCCGCCCGGTCGACCAGCGGCCGGTACCACTGCCACATCAGCTCGTCGAAAAACTCCCGCGGCGCCTGCAGCCACAGCTTCCGACACGCCCGTTGCAGATAACCCAGCGCATCCAGTTCCCGCCGCAACACCATCGTCTTCGCAAACGCCCACCGCATCGCGAACGCCTGGTGCAGGTAATACCGCCGGAACCCCGGCATCCGCGACTGACGCTCCGCCCACATCCGGTACGTCCGCCACGCCGCCTGCTCAAACAGCGCCCGCTTGTCGATGTGCGCAAAACGCACCAGCGTGTCGCCGAAGTCGAAGATCATGGCTCGCGGCGGTTCGCCCACACCGCCACCATCGAAGCTGTCGGGCTTCAACACCGTGCTCAGGCTCACGTTGGCGCGGCATGCAGTGGTCACGTGACCTCCGGAGCGGCTAACCCTCCACTAACAGTCTAGCAGCATGCACCCCCACCCACCAAGACCCGCAGGTCACGCCACATGCCCCCAACGACACGCCGTCCGACGTGCCGGGGCCCGGGGGCGTGCTGGGTCTGCAGTTAGAAGATTGGACTGTTCGGCGGGGGCGTGTGCGGCTATCGTGTAATGACAGGTTCCGTCGGCTTCCGGAGCGGTCATGAGCGATCAAGGCGATACAGCGATTCCGTCAACAGCAGAACTCAAGCAATTGCCGCGCTGGGCGCGCGTTGCGTTCGCAGCGCGCTGCGCCGGGCGCGTCCGGCCGCTGTATCTTCACGCCAGGCCCGTCGCGCTTTCAGGTGACCTCGAAGCGATTGACACTGCGATTGCGATCGCAGCGAATGCCGCCGCCCGCGCCGCCCACGCCGCCCGCGCCGTCGCCGCCCGCGTCGACGCCTACGTCGATGACCACTACGTCGACGCCGCCGGCCACGCCGCCCGCGCCGCCGTCCTCGCCGCCCGCGCCGCCGCCGCCGTCCACGGCGCCCGCGCCGCCGCCGCCGCCCACGCCGCCGTCCACGCCGCCGGCGAAGCCGCCGCCATCGCCGCCGGATTCGCCAATTCCGACGCCGTCGCTCGTGCCATTCGCTCCGACTTCGAGTCAATCCGTCGCCGCGCGGCTGACGAGCGGTGGGACGATGACACGCCGGTTGCGCAGGAGGTGTTCGGCCCGATGTGGCCCGAGGGCGCGCCCGATGGCTGGCCGGACGTCGACCCGGTGACAGGCCGGGCCACGGAGCAACGCGAAACAGGCACGCACGTCACCCCGGCAGGCCGGCAGCCCGGCGGCGATCGCGTTTCCGTCTACATCGACCCCGGCGACGCCGACGCAGACGACATCGCCGAACTCTTCGCAGCGCTATCCGACCTCCACCGCGCACACGGCGGCTTCGGTCTCGAGATCAGCCCGGAGTCGGAGGTCTTCGAGCCGACAGAGGCGCTGCGATGAGCCGGTTGCTTCCCGACCACTCCGACGAAGTGGCCGAATCGCGCATCGTGCGCAAGGGCGTCGCGCCGTCGGACGTCCCCGAGCAACTGGTCGAGCCACAGGCGAAGGCGACGATCAGCATGTGGGGCCGGTTCTGGGCGTGGCTACAGGGCCGTACGCCCGAGACCGCCGAGTGGGCGCTTCGCGAGGGCATCCGCCGCGTCGAGACGGATAACGACATCCGCGCCGCCGAGGCGGAGAAGACGGTCGCCGAGGCGGCCGAGAAGTATGCCGTCGCCGATGCCACGCGCAGGCAAGCCGCGATCGACGAACGCCGGGCCGAGGCCGAAGCCGACGAACGCAAAGCCAACGCCGAGAGGACACGCGCCGAGGCAGCGCTCAAACGCGCCGAAGCTCTCGAGCGCGTCGCCAAAGCCATCAGCGCCATCAAGCAGAAGGGCGGCGACGTCCACTTCG
>CAYWKS010000002.1:0-167892 GCA_964458935.1 uncultured Planctomycetaceae bacterium | reverse complement strand
CGCGTCGCCAAAGCCATCAGCGCCATCAAGCAGAAGGGCGGCGACGTCCACTTCGAACCCGATGACATCATGCGGCTGTTGGGGCAGAGCGACGAGCAATCAGATGAAACGGATTGAGCAAATGCATGGTTCGCGCTGGGATCATCGGGATCATCAGCGCGGATCATGTGACGGGCTTGGCGCATCCGGTGTTGCGCTGTTGAGATGGCCGTGCAACTACTCGGTGTGTAAACCCCCGCACCCGTTCGGCTGCCCTCGGGCATGAGTTCGGGCCGATGGGAGCTCACGGCCGAAGACCGGACCGCCAAGCCCTGCATGCTGCACCTTGCGTCGGTGTTCACCATGTCGCGATATGACTTCATTTACGATCTAATGCAGAACCCCCGAACCTATCGCTTGGCCGGTGGGCCTCACGATTACCTCATGGACTTTGATTCGGGCGGGAAGCGCATCCAATTGTCTGAACAGAACGACGGCAACACCGTGGCTGTGCTCGCTCCAGCGTTGGCTGATGCGACGCCGGGCGCAATCGAGGCTCTTGAGCAACAATACGACATCAAGTTGCCTGACGACTTTCGTGAGTTTTATCAGCGATGGAACGGCGGCATGATCCGTATGCTCTATCCTTACCGCCTTCTGAATCTTTCGGAGTTACGGCAGACCATTGACCGATTCACGGACGAGGTGACGAGCCCGCGAATCGTTCGGTTCTGCGATCTGGACGATGGAAACTACTTCGCCCTCCGACACTTGGTAAGTGCATGGGATGTGGTATACGCCGAGGCGGGCATTGATGATAAGGACCTTTGTGAAGCACGCGCAGGCAATGATGGATGGGGAACTGACGAATCGTTCGAAGCATGGTTGAGGCGAATTGTGGACACAGATGGGTGGCCCATCGTTCCGGATGGAACGGACGAGGAGTGCTTTGATAGGCGCATCGTGTAGGGTATGCTTCGAGGCGGGTACTGGACTTGCTGACCCCGCCCCGCCAACTCGTGCTGCGCCGCAAGGCGATGCTTCGCAGTGCACGGGCCCCTGACTCCGGCTCGCCAGAAATCAATTTGCCGGTCAGGCAGGAAGCGAAGTGCCCCGGGTGATGGGGGACGCGAGGCGTTCAACCCGCCTGGGGCAGGCAGCCGCACAACCGACCCCTGGATGATCCGTTGCGGGCGATTGGCTGCGGGATGCCGTCCCGTGGCCGAGCGCGCACCGGCGCGACCGCCGATCCGGCGAAATCTCCAGGCCGGGCAAAAAGTTTTACCGACCTGACCCTGAACAGGTTAACGCTTTCCGCCGCACCCCCGGCGACGCCCGCATGCGCGTGCCCGGGTCGGCAGCCCCTCTAATAGAGGCGCGTCATGAAAGCCATCATCCTGCCCTATGTCGACCGGGCTGTTCTGCCCCCAACCAACGCCGGCGGGCCCGGACACCCTCTGACCGCCCGGACACCCCCGGACACCCCCGGACATCCCCGCAAACCCCTGGAAATGGCGTCTTCGTGCCGCGGCCGCGACGCAACTGCCCGCCCCAGCGACCCTTACCGATACCGCGGCCCGCGGGGGGGGTGCCCCACCCGGACACGCGACACCAGGCGGCGCAGCAGCAGGTCGTTTCGCCCTTGCCGCGGCGCCAGACGCGGCCGGCCACGCTTCCGCCCGGACACGATCGACCGCCGACTTGCCGATCTGTTCACGAGCCCGCCCGCTCACGAGCCCGGCGGGGAACTGTCGGCAGCCGCCCCATCCGGCCAAAGCGCGATGTTGACTGCCAACCCCGCCTTCACAACAATGCCAAGCTGCCTATCGGAGCCTCTGCCATGATCGACGACAGCGACATCACCGTCATCGAATCGCCCCGGCTCACCCCGGCCCAGCAGTCCTACCTGCCCGAGGTGTTCAAGGGCCTGGGCACAACCATGAAGCATGTGCTGGGCACCGTCCGCGGCAACCGCACCCGCTACCTCAAGACGATGCAGTACCCCGAGGAACGCCGCGAGGACTACGACGTGCTCGAAGGCGGCATGTACCTGGGCAACTACCGCGGTGTGCATCGGCTCAACCGCGACGAGCAGGATCGTGTCAAATGCGTCGCCTGCTTCATGTGTGCCACCGCCTGCCCGGCCAATTGCATCCATATCGAGGGTGCCGAGAGCCCCTGGGACGACCGCGAGAAGTACCCGGTCAAGTTCGACATCGATGAGCTGCGGTGCATCTACTGCGGTATGTGCGAGGAGGCGTGCCCGGTCGATGCCATCGAGCTGACCCCCGAATATGACATCGTCGGCATGAGTCGGCAGGAGCTGATCTTCGACAAGCAGAAGCTCCTGGCGGTCTACGACGAGACGGTCGGTAAAAAGCCGATGTAGCCGGAGTTATGTGGGCCTGCGGCCCCTGGCGGGCTGATAAGGGCCTCGGTCGGATTATTTCTGTGTTTATGGGTTGCATTCGGCCGGAATCGGGTTATATTTGTGAACGTTCGAAATGAGAATATCAGTCGCGGCGAGAGAGAGAGAAACGCCAGCAGGGAAGACGCGACTGTATACCGCTTAGCTCTCTCTCTCTTCCCACCAGCACCGCTGCTTCACGGCACGGTGCTGTTTTTTTGCGCACCAATCCAGGCGTACTCGCCGGCCAGGCATTCTGACTCGGAGTTCGCCAGTAGACTGCTGGGATGACTGACCAGAAGACCGCTATCGTCACCGGCGCGTCGAGCGGGATCGGCCGGGCAACCGCCATCCGCCTCGCCGAGGCCGACTTTCGCACCGTCCTGCTCGCCCGCTCGGAGGACAAACTCAAGGAACTTGCAGCGGACATCGGGCCCAGCGCTTGGCCGCTGCCCTGCGACGTGGCCGATCCGGCGGCGATCGACCAGGCCGTCGGGCAGGTCGCCGAGCAGTGGGGCCGCATCGACGCCCTGGCGAACATCGCCGGCAAGGCCCTGCTCAAGCCCATCGCCCAGACCGAGGTCGAGGAATGGCGGCAGATGGTGGACGTCAACCTCACATCGGTCTACGCAGCGACCCGGGCGGTGTGGCCGGTGTTCACCCAGCAGAAGTCGGGCATGATCGTCAACGTCTCCTCGATGGCGGCGAAGGACCCATTCCCGGGGTTCGGCGTCTACGCCACGGTCAAGGCCGCGGTGAACATGTTCACCCACATGACGGCGCAGGAGGGCAAGAAGATCGGGGTCGGGGCGGTCTGCATCGGTCCCGGCGCCGTGGAAACGCCCATGCTCCGCGGCATGTTCACCGAGAAGCAGGTGCCCGCCGACAAGGCGCTGGAGCCCGACCAGGTGGCCCAACTCATCCGCGACTGCATCACCGGCGACCGCGCGTTCACGCCCGGGGAAACGATCTACGTCAACGGATGAACGGGGTGCGCCGCGCGGCATGGGGCTTGCCTTGACGGGTTTCCGGGCCGCATCTAACATCGCCGTTCGCGCGTGAACCGGCGCGAATGACCATGGCGCAACAGTATCCCATCGCCGTCATCTCGGATATCCACGGCAACGCCGACGCCCTGCGGACGGTGCTGGCAGATATTGACCGCCGGCAGATCGATCAGATCATCTGCCTCGGCGACATCATCGGCTACGGCCCGGACCCGTGCGTGGTGCTGGACGAGGTGGCCGAGCGGTGCGTATGGTCGCTGATGGGCAACCATGACTTCGCGGTGCTGTATGAGCCGACCAACTTCAATGCGGGCGCCGAATCGGCGGCGTTCTGGACCCGGCAGCAGTTGGAGGCCGAGCCCGACGCCGAACGGCGGGCGCGGCGGTGGGATTTCCTGGGCGCGTTGAAGGTGCGGCAGTCGTTCAACGGCACGCTGTGCGTGCACGGCTCGCCGCGGCGGCCGATCAACGAGTACATCTTCGCCGATGACGTCGTGACGGCACCCACCAAGATCCAGCAGATATTCGACCGCGTGCAGCGGGCCTGCCTCGTGGGCCACACGCACGTGCAGGGCCTGTTCACCGACGAGCCGGACTTCTACCCGCCCGACGAGTTCAACCACACCTACAAGTTCAACCAGTGGGAGAAGGTGGTGATCAACGTCGGGTCGGTGGGCCAGCCGCGAGACCGCGACCCGCGGGCGGCCTACGGCATCCTGCACGAGGACCAGATGGAATTCGTCCGCCTGGAATACGACATCAACGCGGTGGTCGAGAAGATCAGCGCGATACCGGAGATCAACGACTTCTTCGGCCAGCGGCTGCTGGACGGCCGGTGATCGACCCCGGCGGCGCTAGCCCGCGGCGGCGGACGCCTTTATACTGACCGCTTTCCCCCAAGCTCACTGGACCGAGGTGTTCCAGCGTGAAACGCGCTTTCATTACAGCATTGGCGATCGGCATCGCCGCCGGCTTTGTCATCCTTGTCATCGTGGGCGGCCCCGGCACACCGGAAGATGCCGCGCCGACGTCGACGGCAGACGCGAACGATGGGAACACGCCGCCTGTTGCCGTCTCCGAGCCGAATCGGCCAAGCCCCGCGCCCGATGTGGCCGCGGGCGATGCACCGCCGGCGACGCAGCAGCAACCCCGCGCCGCGGCGCTGGCCGAACCCGCCCCGTTGCCGCCTGCGACGCGGCCGGCGGTCGAGTCGACCGATGGTGCGGGTTTCGTGGTCGTGCCGACGGACCCGCAGCCCGTGCCGACCATCGGCAGCACTGCCGACGCCGACAATCGATTCATGATGCAGGTCCGCTTCACGCCGTGGAACGCGGGCATCAAGAGCCTCAAGCTCTCGCGTTACTCCGAGGTGGTTGGCGAACACGTGCCGTATGAACTGGAGAGGCAGTTGCCCAGCGGCGCGGGGGCCGCCGGCAAGCCGACCTACGTTTACCCGTTGGGTGCGAACCTGATTACCATCAACGGTCAAATCATCGACCTGCGTTATGCGCGGTGGAAGGTGACGACCAACCCGGACGCCCGAGCCAACGGCGGGCAGGCGGGCTTCGAGCTGATGCTTGCCGACGCCAACGCCGGCGACCCGAACGCCGTCGTCACGCTGCGCCGCACGTACACGCTTGATCCCAATTCATATGACCTGCGGCTGGACCAGCGGATCGTCAACCAAACGGGTCGGCCCGTGTCGATCGAGTACGTGCAATACGGGCAGGGCGACCTGCCGGTAGAGGGCGGTTACATGGGCGATCGCCGGACGGCGGTGCTGGGGTATTTCCGGCCGGAATACGATCCCAGCCGGCGGGTCTACATCGCGGGCATGCAGCGGGCACGCCGGGAACTGCTGGACGCCGACTCGCGCGACCTGTGGCCGGCGCTGGACAAGCCGGTCGAGGAGCGGATCGAACTGGCGTACGCGGCGATGACCAACCGCTACTTCATGACGGCGTTGCACCGGCCGGCGGTGGGGACGCCGAATGACCCCAACGCGGCGCCGCGGGTGCCGCAGCTCGATCAGACGTTTCCCTTCGTCCAGCACCAGGCGGTCCGCGGGGGCGAAGACCCGCCGCTCGTGCTGCTCATGCACACGGGCAAGTTCACGCTGGCGCCGGGGGGCGAGCGCGACCTGGACCTGGCGCTGTTCGCCGGCCCCAAGGACCCGGACCTGATCGAGGGTTCGCCGCTGTACTCGTCGCTGGGCCTGGACAAGCTGATCATCTACAACATCGGCGGGTGCTGCTCGTTCCTGACGTTCAGTTGGCTGAGCCACGGGCTGCTGGCCTTCCTGAAGCTGTTGCACTCGGGGCTGATGGACTGGGGCCTGGCGATCATCGTGCTGGTCATCGTCGTGCGGGCGCTGCTGCACCCGATCACCAAACGGTCCCAGATCAACATGATGAAGTTCGGCAAGCAGATGCAGACGCTGCAGCCGGAGATGGAGCGGCTGAAGCGCAAGCACAAGGACAACCAGCAGAAGCTCAACCAGGAGATGATGAAGCTGTACAAGGACAAGGGGGTCAACCCCGCGGCGATGGGGATGGGCTGCCTGCCCATGTTCCTGCAGATGCCGATCTGGATCGCCTTGTACGCGATGCTGTTCTTTGCGATCGAGCTTCGACACGAGCCGGCGTTCTACGACATATTCCACAAGCTCGGCGCATCGCTGGGCCTGGACTGGTCGTTCCTCCGCGACCTGTCATCGCCGGACCGTTTCATCATGCTCCCCGAGAGCGTGCAGTTCACCGTGCCGCTGGTGGACATGGAGATCGTCTCGCTGAACGTCATCCCGGTGTTGATGGCGGTCGTGTTCCTGATCCAGCAGAAGTTCATGCGCCCGCCGACCGAAGGGCAGATCTCCGAGCAGGCGGCACAGCAGCAGAAGATGATGAAGTTCATGACGCTGCTGTTCCCGCTGTTCCTGTACAACGCGCCGGCTGGCCTGACGCTGTACATCCTGGCGTCGACGGGCAGCGGGATCCTCGACAGCTACCTCGTCCGCAAGCACATCCAGCAGCAGGAAGCCGAAGGCCAGCCGATCACCCAGGCGAAGGAGCCGAAGAAGGGCGGGTTCATGGATCGCATGCGCAAGGCCGCGGAGGCCAAGCGAGCGCAAGTGGATCAGCAGCGACAGCGACTGGAAGGCGGCGGCGGGTCGAAGCATCAGCAGTCCCGGCGACGCCGCAAGCGGTAGCCATGGAACGGTGGACGATCGTGGCCGTGGCCTCGCCGCCGGGCCGGAGCCTGCGTGGGATGATCCGGTTGTCCGGGCCCTCGGTCGCAAGGCTCGCATCGGAGCGTTTTGGTTGCGAACCGCGGGCACGCGCGATGCAGCAAGGCCGCCTCGTATTGGCCGAGCACGCCTCGATCCCGGCGTTGACCATCTTCTACGAAGGCCCGGCATCCTACACCGGCGAGGACATGCTGGAGGTGCAGTTGCCGGGCAACCCGGCGTTGCTGGATCGTGTCTTGCAGGGCGTGCTGGCCGGGCATGACGTGCGGCTGGCCGAGGCGGGCGAGTTCACGCGTCGGGCGTTCCTGAACGGCAAGATCGACCTGTCTCGGGCCGAGGGCATCGCCGCCACGGTCGGCGCCTTGAGTGACGGGCAGTTGCGTGCGGCGAAGATGCTGCGGCGCGGGCGGTTGGGGCAATGGTCCGAGCAACTGGTGGAGCGTCTCACGCAGCTCTTGGCGCTGGTTGAAGCGGGCATCGATTTCGTTGACCAGGACGACGTGGTGCCGATCAGCCCGGCGGACCTCGACGCGGGGCTGGCCGGGATCGAGCGCGAGATCGCGCAACTCGGTCAACGGTGCCGCCCCTGGTCGCAACTGGATGCGTTGCCGTGGGTGGTGCTCGCCGGTCCGCCGAACGCCGGTAAGAGCACGCTGTTCAACGCGTTGCTGGGCCGCGAACGTGCTTTGGCGTCGGCGGTCGCTGGCACAACGCGAGACGTTCTGACTGAACCGCTCACGCTGGACACCGACCGTGGGCCGGTCGAGGTGTTGCTGGTCGACATGGCGGGCCTGGACGCGCCGGCGGGGGGTCTGGATCGGGCGATGCAGTCCCGGGCGCGGGATGCGATCGAGCGTGCGGAACTGGTGCTGCAACTGGGGCCGACCGTGAGGTCGACCGGCGACACGCCCACGCTGCACGTGGCGGCCAAGTCAGACGCCCAAGCGGCTGATCCTGACGCCGAGGTCTGCGTCAGCGCCGTGACCGGCGAGGGGTTGGATCGGTTGAGGGCACTGATCGCAGGCCGCCTGGCTGGGCGAGCGGTGGCCGTGGGCGGTGAAGCGATGGCGCTGCAGTCGCGGCATCAACGGGCCATCGCCGATGCGGCCGAGGCGATCGGTGCTTCGCGTCGGCTGATCGCCGCGGAGGTCTCAGCATCAGCGCTGTCGCAGCCGGAACTGGTGGCGTTGCTGATGCGTGAGGCGATCAATGCACTGGCGGCGCTGGGCGGACAGATGACCCCGGACGACGTGATTGGGAAGGTGTTCGCCAGCTTCTGCGTGGGAAAATAGCCCATGCAGAGACACGGCGGCGCCGAGTGAGTACCTTGGGGCGTAGAGCTGGACCGTGCTTCTCGGCGCCCGGCGGCTCCAGCGCGGGCTTCTGATATGGCGAAGAGCAAGACCAACCTGAACCCGCGCATCACCAACCGCAAGGCGAGGCACGATTACCACATCCTCGAAACGATGGAGGTCGGCATCGCGCTGCAGGGCAGCGAGGTCAAGTCGATCCGCAACGGTCGGGCTTCGATCGGCGAGGCGTTCGCCCGCGTGGAGCCGCGCAGCGGGGAGCTGTGGCTCTACGACATGGACGTCTCGGCGTACGTGAATGCACCGGTGACGGCGCACGAGCCCAAGCGACCACGCAAGCTGCTCGCCCATCGCAGGGAGATCGAGCGGCTGGCCGGGCTGACCAGCGCGGGCGGGGTCACCATGGTCCCGCTGACGCTGTACTTCAGCAACCGTGGCATTGCGAAGGTCGAGCTCGCCGTGGCGCAGGGCAAGCGACGCGCCGACAAACGCGAGTCGATGAAGCGCAAGGAAGCCGATAAGGACATCCGCCGCGCCATGACCCGCAAACGCATCGGGTGAGATTAATTGCCGAGCAGTTCACGGAGCGCGGCTTCGACGTCGGGCTGCTTCATGAGGTGTTCGCCGACGAGGACGGCACGGACGCCGGCGTCCTTGAGGCGTTGGAGGTCTTCGGCGGTGCGGATGCCCGACTCGCTGACCAGGATCTTGCGGTCCTCGACCATGTCCACGAGGCGGAGGGTGTGCTGCAGGTCGGTCTGCATGGTCCGCAGGTTCCGGTTGTTGATGCCGAGCAGGCAGTAGCCCGAGTGCGGGAAGCCGATATGCGGGCGCACGCGCAACAATGATTCCACGTCGTGGACCTCGAGCAGGACGGTGAGCTGCAGTTGCGTGGCGAGGATGAGCAGGTCAACGAGCTCGCCTTCGGTGAGGCATTCGGCGATGAGCAGGACGGCGTCGGCACCCCCGACGCGCGATTCGTATAGCTGGTAGCGATCGACAATGAAGTCCTTGCGGAGGACCGGCAGGCTGATGGCGGCCTTGATCTGCCGGATGTAATCGAGCGAGCCCTGGAAGTAGTGGGCATCGGTGAGGCAACTGATCGCCGCCGCCCCGGCCCGGGCGTACGCTTCGGCAATGGCGACGGGATCGAAATCCTCCCTGATGAGCCCGGCTGAGGGGCTGGCTCGCTTGATCTCGGCGATGACGTTCGTGCGGTCGGACTTGCGGGTGACGGCGGCGAAGAAATTGCGGGGCTTGGGCGAGGCGGCGGCGTCGTCGCGCAACCGCTCGATCGGTCGGCTGGCGCGCGCCGCCTTCACCTCCTCGCGTTTGTTTGCCACGATGTCGTTGAGTATGTTCGCCACGGCGGACGTAGTGTAGGGTCCGACCCGAACCCGCTCAACGGAAGGCGGCTCAGTGAGTGATCCGGAATTGGTCTCCATCATGGTGCTCGCGGTGTACGTGACGCCGCTGTTGATCTGGCAGTGGCGTCGCGGCGTATTCACGCCGCACGCCTTTGACGCCGCCCCGCCTCGATCGGGCACGCTCGTCCCTGCTGACCTGCTGGTCGGCGTGGGCCTTTGGTTCGTCGGCTCGGGGGTCGGGGCTTACCTCGCCTCGACCGTCGTCGGCATGGGCGATGCGCCCGGGGCGATGCTGGTTCGCGGCCTCGCCGCGCAGGCGGGCATGCTTCCCGCCGTGGTGTACACCATCGTGCGAGCGAGGCTGGGGGTCGAGGGCGGCGTCCGGGCCTGGGGATTCGCCTCGCCGGTCGCGCCCGCGCTCGGCCAGACGCTGGCGGTGACGCTGTTCCTGGTGCCCGCGACCTTGCTCACGCTCAGTCTTGCCGCCTACATCTCCAAGCAGTTCGGCCATGTGCCCGACCCGATCGGCCACCAGCTCCTGCGGGCGATGCACGAATCGCCAGACCCGGGCATCATCCTGGCGTTCGCCGTGTCCGCCGTGGTGCTCGCCCCGATCATCGAGGAGATCATCTTTCGTGGCCTGCTCCAGACGGGGCTGCGTCACTGTACCGGCGTGAACCACCGCTGGTTGGTCATCGCGATCGCCTCGGTCCTGTTCACCGCGATACACCTTGGCGTGGAGCCGATCGCGATCCCCGGCTTGTTCGTCCTGTCGCTGGGGCTGGGCTACGTCTATGAGCGCACCGGGTCGATCTGGACGTCGATGCTTGTACATGCGGCGTTTAATGCACTGAACATCGCCGCGGTGTTCGCCGGATGGGTCGAGGCGTAAACTGATCGTGCGAAAGGATGGCGCACATGGTCCGGGTGATGCTGTGTTTGGCGGTGCTGACGGCGATGACGGGCTGCTCCCCGCCACAGGTCAATACCACGCGGCTCGGGGCGGTAGACCTCGTAGCGATGACGGACCAGATGGCCGCGTCGCTGGTCAACCAGCCCGAGATCGCCGCGCGATCGGCCGATGCCGAGCCCTGGGTCGTCACCATCTATCGCGTCATCAACAGGACCAATGACTATCTGCCGGAAGGCGAGCGGTGGGCGTTTGTGGCGAGGCTTCGTGCGGCGTTGGCCCGCAGTAATGCGCTGGCGCAGCGCAACATCCGATGGGTGCTGCCCGCGGGACGGGAGCCGGCCGAACGGGGCGGCACGCGTGCGACGCCGACCCACGCCCTGACCGCAACGTTCAGCAGCCTCACCATCGCCGACCGCAATATCCGCAGTGACACCTACGTCTGTGCGTATCAACTGACAGACCTGCGCAACGACCAGGTAATCTGGGAAGACCGCTACGAGGTCAAGTATGTCGTGGAGCGGACGAAATTCGATTGAATGGCTCGCCGGGGTGGTGCTGTTGGCGGGTGCCATCGCCGCAGCCGGCGGCTGCTCGACCCGGACCGTCGCCACGCCGGAGTCCGAGTTCCCTTATCTCTACTACGCCCACAACTACACCGACGCCCGCCAACTCATCCGCCCCCGCGCCGCCGATCGGACCAGTAAGGACGTGGTGCTGAACAACATGCGGCTGGGGATGGCATCGCTGGCGTGGGGTGAACTGGATGAAGCCGAGCGCGCCCTCGTCTCCGCGTACGAGTACCTGGTCAGCGGCGGGGTGAACCAGCGTGACCGGACCATCGCCGCCACCGTGCTCGATGAAGGTGTGCTCGTGTGGACCGGTGAGCCATACGAGCAGGCCATGGCGCACTACTACCTGTCGGCGGTGGCGGCGGTGCGAGGCGATTACGAGAACACCCGTGCCGCGATCAGCAATGCGCTGTTCGCCCTTCGCGACTTCCAGGACGCCAACGACGTGGAATCCTTCGAGGTGATCGAGTCACAGTTCACGCTGGGCTACCTTGTTTTGGGCGTGGCGAACATGGCGACCGGCAACACCGCCGCCGCCCGGGGTCCGCTGCGGCGCGTGGTCGAGCTCCAGCCGCGGTTGCAAGGCGTGGTCGATGCGATCGCGTCAAGCGATCATGACACGCTGTTGCTGATCGATGCCGGGCGCGGCCCGCGGAAGGTCTCCGCCGGCGCTAACGACCAGTTGGTGGTGTTTGTGCCGGATGGGACGAGCCTGCCCGAGCCGACCGTCACCGTATCGGTCGATGACGGCCCGCCCGTCGTGAAGGGGGCGCCGCCGGCCGTGGACCTCTGGAGGCTGAGCCAGAATCCGAGCTGGTGGTCGCTGGAATCGGCGAGGAAGGCCAAGAGCCTGATCGGCCGCGGTTTGTCCACGGCGGGGACGGCAGCGCTGATCGGCGGCGCCGCCGCGGGCAGCGACAAGGCCGCCATCGCCGGCGGGGGGGCGCTGGTGGCGGGCCTGCTGCTGCAGGGCTCAGCGACGGCCGATACCCGTCATGTGGCGGCCCTGCCGCGGTGTGTCTTCGTGGTCCCGCTGACGCTGGGGCCGGGGATGCACGATGTCGGCCTGGCGTTCGATCACATCGACAAGTCGGATTGCACGTGGCACGACCTCCGCGGCGGCGAGCCCGGCCGACCACGCACCTATTACCTGCGGGCGCACGACAGCAACTACCGCGGTATGCCCGACTGGCCCGAACAGCCGCTGTACCCGGTGAAGGCCTCGCAAGGGGAACCGAACGGCGTGCCTTACATCCTCGGCGGCCGGGACCTTTCCCACCCGACAAACCCCCGCGTCGTGGGCCTGGCGCAAGCCGAGGGGCTGGTGTTCGAACCCGGACCGCCGACGCTGAGCGACGCCGCCGAAGCCCGGAGCGAATTCCATCGCCACATCACGCTTGGCGGGCGCGTCTGGTGGACGCCCCAGCCGGGCAGCTACGGTTATCAGTACGTCACGCGAACCCGCCACCCACCCTACGCGCCGAGGTCCGAAGCACTGAAGAGCGCGCTGCAATCGTCGCAGACGAGTGAACCCCAGGCCACCCAACCGGGTACAATCGATTAGCTTACTCACGGAGACGTCGACATCATGCTACGCAAATCCATGACCATCGCAGCCTTGGCGCTCGTGGCGACGCTGACCGCGTGCTCCAAGGGCCCGATCGAGGCCAAGCCGGACAAAGTCAGCAGCTATCCCAATGTCAGCATCAGTTCGCTGAGCCTTGCCGACAAGGTGCGACTGAATCCCGCAACGGTGTCGCAGACCGAAGCGGGGCTTCTGCGCTTGACGCAGCCGGTCCGCGCCGCGTCGGACGCCGGATTGTCGATCGAGCATCGCGTGATCTGGTTCGATGTACAGGGCCGACCCATCGAGCCGCAGATGACCTGGCGATTCATGCGACTTGAGCCCCGCGTGCGCCAGTTCATCGAAGCCCAGGCGTCGAGCGAGCAAGCGGTCGATTACGAGGTACAACTGCGGTGGGCCCGGCCGTAGCGGCTTGTTGAGCCCCACAACACACTGGAGTCATGCCATGAAGCTTGCAGCGTACTGTGCCCTGACGGCAGCCACATGCGGCCTGTTCATCGGATGCGGCCCCGAGAACCAGGGCGTCGAGAAACAGCAGCGCATCGAGCGCCGGGTCGGGGAGGATTCGAATCTCGGTGCGGCCGACCTCGCCGCGGCGACGGACGAGATGGTCGCCTCGATCGCGCAGGTCCAGGCGATCCGTAACGCCGAAGGCAACGTCACGATTGTCATGGACGCGATCGACAATAAGACGTCGATGCCGAGCCAGGACTACGAGGTCTTCCTCGCTCGCCTGAGGGCGATGCTGAACCAGTCGGCGGTCCGTAAGCACCTGGTCTTTGTGGAAACACGGGGCACCGCCGAGCAGATCAAGCAGCGCGAAGGATACCCCGTTGAGCGGTCGGCCCGGCAACTGCCGGATTATGCCTTGAGCGGCTCCGCGTACGACCTGCGGCGGGGCGGGTCGGCGTACTACCTGCTGACCTTCCAGCTGATCGACCTGCGAAACGACATCATCACGTGGCAGGACAGCTACGAAGTGAAGCTGTAACCGCGCGCATCAAGTCCCCGCCGCGTCAGACCGATACCCCTTCAGGACGACCCGACGCAGCGGGGAAGCATCGATGAGCACTTGCGACAACCAGCCGTGGCGCGCGGACGTGGAAGCTGAAGAGCAGCTTGCCGCGGACATCAGCGCCCAATGGCGAGCGCTGCTGGCCGAGTCGAAGCTGTGCGTCGAGCGGTTGCGGGCGGTGGCGGGCGACGCCGATCGCCGCCTCGAGCGGGGCGCGAAGCTGACCACCTCCCGCCCGCATCGCGATTCCGCCGACGCCGTGCACGCCCATCACCGCATCCTCCACCGGCTCGATGAGTTCGAGAAGCGCATCGTCGCCCTGGAGCAGCGGATGCCCGAAGCACCTCCGCCCACAGTCGCTCCGATCCAACCGCCTCGGAATCACGCTGCCTGAAACATCGGCTTGGCCTATACTCCGCCACAGGAGATGTCTCATGGCCAGCCTTGATGGAAAACGCTTCCTGATGTTCGTCGACGAGGTCTACGAGGACCTCGAGCTGTGGTACCCCAAGCTCCGCATGATCGAAGCCGGTGCGGAGGTGGTCGTGGCCGGGCCCAGGACGGGCCACACCTACGCCGGCAAGCATGGTTATCCCTGCCAGGCCGACGTCACGATCGACTCGGTCGAGGAGGGGGACTTCGACGGCCTGATCATCCCCGGCGGCTTCGCGCCGGACAAGCTCCGCCGCGACGCCAAGGTGCTGGAACTGACCCGAGCGTTCCACGAGCACGGCAAACTGGTGGCTCACATCTGCCATGCCGGCTGGATCCCCATCAGTGCCGGGATTGTCAAAGGCTTCCGCGTCACCAGCACCCCCGGGATCAAGGACGACCTGGTGAACGCCGGGGCGATCTGGGTGGACGAGCCGGTCGTCATCGACCGCAACCACGTGACCGCCCGGCGGCCGCCGGACCTGCCGGCGTTCTGCCAAGGCATCCTCGAGTGGATGAGCGGGCTGGATTGATCGTCGAGCACCCGCTGCTTTATACTCCGCTGCTCGCCCCGGCCCAGAGGAACTGCCCGCCATGCCCAGAATCATCGAAGGCGAACTGGTCGCGACCGATCGCAAGCTGGCGATCGTCGTCAGCCGCTTCAACGACTTCATCACCGGCAAGCTGCTCGAGGGCGCGGTCGATACCGTCCGCCGCCACGGCGGCAACACCGACGAGTTGACCGTGGCCTGGGTCCCGGGCAGCTTCGAGCTGGGGGTGGTCGCCAAGCGGCTGGCCGCGAGCGGCGACTACGAGGCGGTGGTGTGCCTGGGCTGCGTGATCAAGGGCGCGACCGTGCACTACGACTGCGTGGTGAACGGGGCGACCAGCGCGATCAGCCGCGCCGCCTCAGAGACGGGCGTGCCGATCATCTTCGGCGTGTTGACCTGTGACAACATTGAGCAGGCGATCGAGCGTGCCGGCACCAAGATGGGCAACGCCGGCGCGAAGGCCGCGCTCGCCGCCATCGAGATGGCGGGCCTCATGAGTAAGATCTGACAGCCCCGCGGACCACTGCCCCGAACGAACCATGGCCAGCCGACGTGATATCCGCGAGTTAGCCTTGCAGGCGCTCTACCAGTTCGACGCCCGCTGCGACGAACAGGACGCGGTGGACGTGGTCAACCCCGACGTCGCCATGACCGATGCGGAGCGGTCCGAGGCGATGCAGATGGCCCGCGAGGCGTGGGCCGCGCGGCTGGAAGCGGATCGGCACGCCAGCGAATTAGCGCCGGCGTGGCCGACGTTGCGGCAGCCCGCGGTGGATCGGGCGATCCTCCGCCTGGCGTGGTACGAGATGGTCTCCGGACGCACGCCCGCTCGCGCGGCGATCAACGAGGCGGTCGAACTGGCCAAGCGGTACAGCACCGAGCGCAGCCCGGCGTTCATCAACGGGGTGCTCGACAAGATGATGCGGCGGATCGATCGGGCGGCGCCGGCCGACGAATCGGACTCGCCGCCAGCGAGCGATCCCCGGCTCGACGACGCCCTGAATCCGTGACGCCGCGCCCATAGCGTTCCTACCTCTACTTACGCACATAGAGCTTCATGCGATGGGTCTATTTCGGTCTGCATTCGGCCAGGTTCGCAAAGGCCTTTCCCGAACGCGCGACGCTTTCGTCGGCGGCCTGCGGTCGATGCTGCTCGGCCGCGACCTCGACGAACAACTGCTCGAAGACCTCGAACGTCGGTTGATCGAGTCGGACATCGGTGTGCGCACCAGCACCCGGTTGATTGGCGGCCTGCGCGACGCCTACCGCGCTCGACGGATCAAGACCGGCGACGAGGTGATGGCGTACCTCAAGCAACACATGGCCGACTACTGGCCGGAGTCGGATCGACAACTGCACCTCGCCGAGTCGGGCCCGACCGTCATCCTGATCGCCGGCATCAACGGGGCGGGCAAGACCACGAGCATCGCGAAGATGGCCAAGGCCATGACCGACGAGGGACGGAGCGTGATCCTTGCGGCGTGCGACACCTTCCGCGCCGCGGCCGTGGAGCAATTGGAGATCTGGTCCGAGCGGCTGGGCGTGCAGGTAGTCAAGGGCAAGCAGGGCGGTGACCCCGCGGCCGTGGCCTTCGACGCTTGCGAGGCGGCGCTGGCCCGGGGGGTGGACGTCCTGCTGGTCGACACCGCCGGCCGCCTGCACACGCAGGAACACCTGATGCGGCAGTTGACCAAGATCCGCGACGTGTGCGGCAAGAAGATCCCCGGCGCGCCGCATGAAGTCATCCTCGTGCTCGACGCCACCACCGGCCAGAACGCCATCCAGCAGGCCAAGCTCTTCAAGCAGGCCATCGACGTCTCGGGCCTGTTCCTGGCGAAGCTCGACGGCACGGCCCGCGGCGGCATCGTCGTCGCGATCCGCGAACAGGTCGACATCCCGGTCAAGTTCATCGGCGTCGGCGAGACGCCCGAAGACGTTGAGCCCTTCGACCCGCACAAGTTCGTCGAGGCGCTGTTCGCCGAGTCCTGATTGGCCGGCACCATTCTGTCGCCCGCCCGTGCGCTGGGGCATAGGGCACACCGCGGATGGGGGGTGAACCATTTGGCGCAGCACCATTGACCTGTATGGTCCGGTCGCGGATACTGAGGCGACTGTCGGGCCCGCGGACTGCTCACTGCAATGCAGGGGTACAGGCGTTGAGTCGTCTCAGCCAAGCGGAAGATCATGTACTTTGGCGTATTCTTGAAGTGACTCGCCAGATCGGTGCGCCCGCGGACCTGAATGAGTTGCTCTCGCAGGTCATCGACGCCGGTCGCCACTTGCTGCACGCCGACCGGGGGACCGTATTTCTCTACGACAAGCAGACGGACGAGTTGTATTCGACGGTCGCGACGGGCACGCAGGAGATCCGCTTCCCTGCCAACAAGGGGATCGCCGGAGAGACCGCCCAGTTGCGCCGCATCGTCAATGTCCCGGACTGCTACAACGACGAGCGTTTCAACGCCGACGTCGATCGCAAGACCGGCTACCGGACGCGCTGCCTCCTGACCGTGCCGCTGGTCGGGTACGACGATGCGCTGGTGGGCGTGCTGCAGTTGCTCAACAAGACCGGCGACTGCCCGTTCGACGAGCGGGACGAGCAGTTGGCGATGGCGCTGGCCGCCCAGTGCGCGGTCGTGTTGCAGCGGGCGCTGCTCTGGGAGGAGCACCTGATCAAGGAGAAGCTGGAGCGTGACCTGGCGCTGGCGCGGGACATTCAGACGCGGGTCCTGCCGGCAACCATGCCGACGCTCGAGGGATACGACATGGCCGGGTGGTCCGATCCCGCGGATGAGACCGGCGGCGATGTTTACGACGCGGCCGGCCTCGAGGACGGGCGGGTGTGCATCCTGCTCGGCGACGCCACGGGGCACGGGATCGGCCCGGCGCTGAGCGTCACCCAGGTTCGTGCGATGGTCCGCACGGGCCTGCGGCTCAAGGCCAGCCTCGACGAAGTCGTGCTCCACATCAACAACCAATTGGTTGACGACCTGCCCGCCAATCGCTTCGTCACCGCTTTCATCGGTCTGGTCGATCCGCAATCCCATCGCGTCGACTATCACGCCGGCGGGCAGGGCCCGCTCATGCACTACCACGCCGCGACCGATGAGTTCACCTGGCTCGATGCGTCGATGTTCCCGCTGGGCATCATGGCCGACCCTCCCCTTGAGAGGCCCGCGCCGATCCACCTTGCCCCGGGCGACATCCTCGCCCTCTGCTCGGACGGCATCTACGAGTACGCCGACAACGAGAACCGGCAGTTCGCCGAAGGCGGTGTCGAGCAGGTCGTGCGGATGAACCCGAAGGCCACGGCGGCACAATTGATCGAGACGATCCGCGCGGCGGTCAAGGGTCACGCCGCCGGCGCCCCCCAGCTCGACGACATGACGATCGTTATCGTCAAGCGGCTGAGTTGACCGCGGTCCCTGCCTGCGTTCAGCGCCGCAACAGCTCGCGTGCCTCGCTCAGCCCGGCCCGCCATTCCTGGTAGTGGTAGGCGATGCCGTGGTTGTCGTGAATGCCGCGCAGCACGCCGAGGTATTGCTCATGCACCGTGTTGAGCCAGCCCGCCGCAGACGGATCACAGAAGTACAGCCGGCACCCCAGCGGCCGCAGCGCATGAACGCTGCATAGCTTGCCGACCTGGAACGGGCATCCCTCGTTGGCGGGCAGCGTGGCCTCTTGCAACCGGTCCGCCGCCGGCCCGCCGAACTGACGCAGCATCCAGGCGATCTCCAGGCTCGTCACGTACAACCGGTGCCCGTATTGGTCGAAGCGGCAGCACCGCCCGCTTAACTCGCAGGCCGGGTTTCGCGACGCCACGTCGGCATCGATCGTGGCATAGAACTGGGCGAGGGCGGCGTGCACCTCGGGACGCCCGGCATCGCGCCACCATGCCTGCCATCGGCGTGCGGCGTCAGCTTCCACTGTTGTCCCGTTGAATGCGGATGTGCTCGACGGGGTAGAACTGGCCATGCCCTTCCAGCCCGCGGGCCATCCCCGGGCATCGCTGCGAAGCCCGTTCGTACTCCTCGCGCGACGCCAGGTTCTCCGGCCAGAAAGGCCAAGTGCGACACTGCCGTGGCCGCACCGGATAGATCGAGCACAGCGCCCGACCCGAGTCATCGCGTTGCAGGAAGATGCAATCGTAGCCGTACTTGGTCTTGTGTTCAGCGAGGGAATCGCGCTGACCAATACGTTGTGTATAGAGGTCGAGGAACTGTGACGCCGACACGCCTGCGTGCGCGGCCATCGCCTCCAGTTCCTCCTCGGTGAACCAGACGGCGCCCGGGGGGCCCGTGCAGCAGTTGCCGCACTGCGTGCACGTGAAACGCAGGCCATCGCCGTACCATGATGACTCGGTCTGTTTGCGGTCGCTGCGGCCCATCAGGACATGTTAGCCGCCAGGGCGCCGACGTGGTCGCTCACGGCCCGAGCGAGTGTATCGAGGTCGTACCCGCCCTCGAGGACGCTGATGATCCGGCCGTCACAATGCTGCAGGGCCGCCTCACGTAGCCGCTCGGCCATCCACACGAACCCGGCATCACTCACATGCAGGCCGCCCAGCGGGTCGTGGGCATGGGCGTCGAAGCCGGCGCTGATGAGCAGGAACTGTGGGGAGAAGCGGTCGATGGCGGGCAGGATGTCGCCTTCAAACGCCTCGCGTACCGCATCATCGCCGGCACCGGGCAGCAGGGGGCAATTGACGGTGGTGCCGCAGCCGTCGCCCGAGCCGGTCTCGTGTTCGAAGCCAGTGCCGGGGAACTGGAAGCGGGGGTGCTCGTGCATGCTGGCGACGAGGACGTCGCTTCGGTCGTAAAAGGTGTGTTGTGTGCCGTTGCAGTGGTGAACGTCGAAGTCGACGATGGCGACGCGTTCCACGCCGTGCCGCCGCAGCAGATGCTCAGCCGCCAACGCGACGTTGTTGAACAGACAGAACCCCATCGCGTGAGCATACTCGGCATGGTGGCCGGGCGGACGGACGGCGCAGAAGGCCCGGCCGACTTCGCCGGCCATCACGGCGTCGCAAGCCGCCCGCACACCGCCCACGGCCAGCGCCGCCGCCTCGTAGCTCGCCCCGCAGATCGGCGTGTCCATGGAATCCATGTAGGCGACTCCACGCTCGCAGGAAGCACGCACCCGCTCGATGTAATCCGCGTCATGCAGCGAAGCGATATCCGCTGGGGTGGCCGGCCCAAACTCCAGCCGCTTCGTCGACTCCAGTTGACCGGTCGCCTTCAGCTTGTCGAGGATCGCGACCAGCCGCCCCACGCGCTCGGGATGGTCGCCGGCGGTCTTGTGCTCAAGGAACTTGTCGTGATAGATGAAGCCGAGTTCCATAGCTTTCAGCTTACCGAAATCCGAGGTACGTGTCCCTCACCGCGGCGGATGGTTGGTCGTACAATCGTGTCTTATGGGATGGGATACGGCGTCGATCGTTGAAGCGGTTGCGGCTCACCTGCGGGCCCGGGCGGAAGCCGACGATATCGAGCAGGCGGTGTACTCGATCGATGCGATGGAGGAGTTGCAGCTTCACCCGCTGATCCAGGCAGGCCTGCGGGAGCAGGGGTGGGGGGTCTGGCCGGAGCAGCGGTACCCCTCGGATCGGCTGAGCCGCCGCAAGACCGAAGGCCGACGTTGCGATGTTGTCCTGACGCCCGACGGTCGCCCGCTGGTCGACCCGGACGCCGAGACGACGTTGTTTGAGCCGGCCGACGCGGTCCCGCTCGAAGCGGCGTTCTGGCTGGAGATCAAGACCGTCGCCCAACACACCACCGAGGGCCCCTTCCCACGATACGCCGCCGAGTTGCTGCAGCCGGTCTCACGCGACATCAAGAAGATGGCGTCGGATCGGTGGTTGTACCACAGCGGCCTGATGCTGGTGCTGTTCAACGCGACGGCGGAGATCGCCGAGCACGACCTGCACGCCTGGCAACAGCGCGTAGGCCAGCGCGGTTACCCGATCGCCACGCCGACTCAGCGCGGGTTCGCGCTCAACGATCGCCTGGGCAACGCCTGGTGCAGCATCGCCCTGTTCCCGGTGCGTCGATTGTGATCGAAGGTCACACCCGGTCCTTGGGGGTGACCGCGCGGTTGATCTTCAGGGCGCGCTTGCCCTTGAACTGGCCGAGGTTGGCCAGGAACTTCTTCCGGCCCTCGACCGCGAAGACCACCGGCTGCGTCGCGAGCTTGTCGGTGGTGATGATGTCGCCCGGGGCCATGTTCATCAGGTCCTCGACCGTGATCGTGGTTTCGGCGAGGACGGCGGCGGTTTCGACGGCGGCGCGGCGGAGCTTGCCGCTCAGCCGGTCGCGCAACCCGTCATCGCTGCGGCCGCGGCTGTAGGCGTGCCACGACTGCGAGGCGAGCTTGTCGATGATCGGCTCGATGATGGTGAAGGGGATGCAGAGCGACATCGTGCCCGCGCGCCCGCCCATCTTCAGCTCGAAACCGATAACCACGACGACCTCGTTCGGCGGGACGATCTGGATGAACTGCGGGTTGGACTCGGTCTGTTCCAACTCGAACTCGCACGGGAAGACGCCCTGCCAGGCCTCGCTCAGCGCCGACATCGCCCGGTCGGTGATCTTGCTCACCAGCCGCTGCTCGATGACGGTCAAAGGCCTCTGGGGGATGAACAACTCGGCGTTGGATCCGCCCATCAGCCGGTCGATGATCGGGTAGATGATCAGCGGGCTGATCTCCAGGCACATCTGGCCGTCGAGCGCCTTGCAGTTGAGCAGGTTGAAGCTCGTCGGGTTGGGCAGCGAGTGGATGAACTCGCCGTAGGTCAGTTGCTCGATGCGGGCGACCTTGACTTCGACGATGGTGCGGAGGAACCCGCTCAGCGAGGCGCCGAAGTTGCGGCCGAAGCTGTCGTGCAGCGTCTCCAGCGCCCGCATCTGGTCTTTGCTGACACGCTCGGGACGCTTGAAGTCGTAGGGCTTGATCTCCACGTTGCCGCGGCGCGACCGGGCGGCGTCGCCAAAGATCTGAACCGTCGACCCGCCATCGCCCTCCGCCCCGTCACCGCCGGCGACATCCTCGCTGTTGACGGCATCCAACAGCGCATCGACTTCGTTCTGGTCGAGGACATCGGCCATCTGTAGCCCTTATCGGACAGCAGGCCGGTGGGCCTTGACCTTTCGCTCCCGGCTAGAATGCGGTCCCATAAAGGAGCCGTAGACCTATGTCGCGCTGGTTGCTGCTATCAGGATTTGCCGTATTTGCCCTTTCCGTGGCCGCGCACGCTCAGTTTTCGCTGCCCATGCCCGACCCGTCGACCAACGCGACCACCGGGTCGGCGGACGCCGACCAGCCCAAGGTCCGGTTTGAGACGGCCTGGGCCGCCGACGCCGTACACCCCGGCGACCAGTTTGCCCTGGCGATACAGATGGACATCGCCGACGGCTGGCACGTGCAGACCCAGCAGAAGAAGTACGACTGGCAGAGTCCCACGACGGTCGAGCTGGCCAACCTGCCGCCCGGCGTCCGGTACGGCGACATCCAGTGGCCCGTGCCCAAGCCTGCCGAGTACGACGCCGGGAACGGGCCGCAGATGTTTGACTTCTTCATCGGTGAGTCGACGATCTTCATCAAGCTGTCGATGGACGAGGACGTCGAGCCTGGCGACTACGAGATCACCGCGAAGGTGCACTGGCAAGCCTGCGACGACACGACGTGCCTGTTGCCCCAGACGACGGAGCTGTCGATGATCCTGCGTGTCGCGGCGCCGGAGACCGCGACGAGTCCCCGGAATGAGTCTGTGTTTGCCGACTACGCCGGCCGCGGCACCGCGGAGCTGCTCACGTTTCGCCTGTTCGGCCTGGAGTTCAGCATCGACCCGAGCGTGACGTGGTTGCTGCTGGCGGTGGCGGCGGCGGGGGGGCTGCTGCTCAACCTCACGCCGTGCGTGCTGCCCATGATCCCGATCAAGATCATGGGGCTGAGCCGAGCCGCGTCCAACCGGGGTGGGTCCCTCGTGCTCGGGGTCGTCATGTCGCTGGGCGTGGTGGCCTTCTGGACCGCGATCGGGGCGGCCATCGCCTTCATTGCCGGCTTTGACTCGATCAACGAGCTGTTCAAGCACTCGTGGTTCACGATCGGTGTTGGCGCGGTCATCGCGCTGATGGGACTGGGCATGTGGGGTGCTTTTGCCACGAACCTGCCGCAGTGGGTCTATCGCATCAACCCGTCGCAGGAAACGGTTCACGGGGCGTTCGGGTTCGGCATCATGACCGCGGTGCTGGCGACGCCCTGCACGGCGCCGTTCATGGGCACGGCCGCGGCGTGGGCCGTCACCGAAGACCCGGCGACCATCCTCAACACCTTCGCCGCGATCGGGGCGGGCATGGCCTTGCCGTACCTCGTGCTCGCGGCGTTTCCCCAACTGGTCGATCGTGTCCCGCGGACCGGCCCGGCCAGCGAACTGGTCAAGCAGGTCATGGGACTGTTTATGCTGGCGGCCGCCGCCTACTTCATCGGGACCGGCATCACCGGGGCCATCAGTTCACCACCCGACCCGCCGAGCGACGCGTACTGGTATCCGGTGGGCCTGTTCATCGGGCTCGCCGGGCTGTGGCTGGCCTGGCGCTCGATCCAGATCGCCTCGGCCGGAGGCGTGCGCGTGTTCCTGCTCGCCCTGGGCGCGGTGTTTGTCGTGGCGGGTGCGGCGACGGCGTGGTCGCTGACGCGGCCCGGGCCGATCGACTGGATCTACTACACGCCCGAGCGGCTTGCCGAGGCACGCAGCGCCGATGTGGTCGTCCTGGACTTCACCGCAGCGTGGTGCCTGAACTGCCACACCCTCGAGCGGGCCGTGCTCAACCGCGAGGCCGTCGCCAGCCGGCTCAATCGCCCGAACGTCGCACCGATCAAGGTGGACATTACCAGGTACGAACCGGCCCAGCAGTTGCTCACCGAGGTTGGCAGCCGCACGATCCCGCTGCTGATCATCTACGATTCGCAGGGCAACGAGGTCTTTCGATCCGATGCCTACAGCGTCAGCGATGTGACCGATGCGGTCGACGAGGCGATGAGCCGAGCCGCGTCCGCGTCCGCCCGAGACTGACCGACAAGCACAGCGGAGACCGCACATGGACATCCATGCCCGGCTGAGCGATCTTGGCCTCACCCTGCCTCCGGCGCCCCAGCCGATTGCTTCGTACGTCCCAGCACAACTCGCCGGTGATCTGCTCTACGTCAGCGGCCAACTACCCATGCTGGAGGGGCGACTGATCCACGCCGGTCGCGTCCCCGACGAAGTCAGCCCCGAAGAGGCCCGGCAATGCGCTCAGCGGTGCGTGCTCAACTGCCTGGCCGTCGTGAATGACCACGTCGGCGGCGACTGGTCGCGACTGGCTCGCGTTGTGCGAATCGGCGTGTTCATCAATACGGCCGGTGGGTATGAGCGGATGGCCGACGTCGCCAATGGGGCGAGCGATCTGCTGGCGGGGATTCTCGATGAGGCCGGCCGGCATGCTCGCGCCACCACCGGCGCGGCGGGGCTGCCGCTCAACGCCCCCGTGGAAATCGAGATGCTCGCCGCCTTGAAGGCGTGAACGTTGCCGGCGACACCCACGGTGGCGGTATGCGCGACGCATCGATGGCGCGCGGCTAAACCAGGCCGGCCGTCTCATCGAGCCCGAACATGATGTTCATGTTCTGGATCGCTTGGCCGCTGGCACCCTTGACCATGTTGTCGATGGCGCTGAAGACAATGACGCGACCGCCGACTACCTTGGCGGCGATGTCGCAGTAGTTGGTCCCGCGGACATGCTTGACGTTGGGCATGGTCGTCCGCACGCGGATGAACGGCTCGTCGGCATATGCCCCCTCGAACACCTCGTAGATGTCGTCCTCTGTGACCTCGTCGTCCATCGGCGCCAGGTAAATCGTCTCGAGGATGCCGCAGTCGATCGGCAGCAGGTGTGGCGCGAACAGCACGTCGACCGGCTCTCCCTTGAGCGCGGTCAGGGTCTGCTCGATCTCCGGCTCGTGCCGGTGCACGCCGACGTTGTAGGGCACGTACGCCTCGTTGGCCTCGGCGAAGTGGAGGTTGGGCTTGAGGCTGCGGCCGGCACCGGTGACGCCCGAGGCCGCGTGGATGATGATGTCGCGGGATTTCACGACGTTGCGAGGCAGCAGGGGTCCGATCCCCAGCGCCGCCGCCGTCGGGTAGCAACCGGGGTTGGCCACGAGCCGGGCCGCCGCGATGCGATCGGCGTTGATCTCCGGCAGCCCGTACGCAGCCTGCGCGAGCCGATCCGGGTCGGCGTGGCGGTGTTGATAGACCCGCTCGTAGAGCTCGGGGCTGTTCAGGCGATAGTCGGCCGACAGATCGATCACCCGGAGCCCCGCGTCGAGGAGCGCCGGCACGTACGTCATCGCCGAGACATGCGGCAGGCAGCAGAAGACCACCTCGGCCTCCCTCGCGATCGCCGCCGCATCGATGGGGCGGCACGCCAGGTCGCAAACCCCCAGCAACTGCGGGAACTCCTCGACGATGTGCGGCAACTGCTCACGATGGCTCGCAAGGTAAGTCAACTTCACCGACGGGTGACGTGCCAGCAAACGGATCAGCCACAGCGCGGTGTATCCCGTCGGTCCGACGATGGCGGCGCGAATGCTCATGGCGGCCATTGTAGTCGCGGGCTCGGGCGATCTGAAATCGGCTCGACGGTCCCCGCTCAGTCAGGTCGGCTCGCCGGGGTCGGCGGTCTGGGTGCGCCGGCGCCCGTTGCCGGTCAGCACATCCCACCGGCCGATCAGCCATTCGATCACAACGGGCAGCCCGCGCAACACGCACAAGCCAACCGTCAACCAGATCAGCACGGCCGCCGTCCCGTGCAAAGCCGCCGTCCAGGTTTGCCATGCGGCCAGGTCATTCTCGCGCATCGCGTACATGACCAGTAGCCACGCAAAGGTCACCGCTTTTGCCGTGCCATAAGTCGCGCGCATGAACCGTCCAGCGACGATGCGTCGGGCCCACGCCGATCGCGTCGTGCCGAAGACACTGTCGCGTGTCGCCGGGCTCGAATAGCGAATGGTGTCCACGATGATCCCGCGTGAGACGAACACCACCGCCGCCCACAGCGGCGCCAGCTCCACGAAGACCAGCACGATCCACATGACGTTCTCGACGATGCGGTCGGCCATGATGTCGAGGACCCCGCCTTCGCGCGACGTTTCGCCGCGCCGCCGCGCGATCCAACCGTCCAGCCCGTCAGAGATGATGATGAGCAGCAGCAGCGGCGGGCCCGCCCACTGCCATGGCGCCGGGGCGTGGAGCATCCATCCCACCAGCCCGAACAGCAGCACCAGTCGCGTCAGCGTGATCAGGTTGGCCATGCGGATCTCCCCCATGGCAGGCCCGGCGGCGTACGACCGATCGTCATGCAACAATATACCCGGCCCATCGGGCCGCGGCGCATCCCGATCCGCCCCGGCCCACCCGTCAGTACCGCACGACGCTGTGAAGGTTGTCGTAGGGCTTGATGCGGTCCCGGCCGTGCAGGAAGGTCAACTCGATCAACACCGTGACACCGACGATGACGGCGTTCAACTGATCAACCAGGTCGAGCGACGCCCTCATCGTCCCGCCCGTGGCCAGCACGTCGTCCACAATGAGCACGCGTTGGCCGGCGGTGATGGCGTCCTGGTGAATCTCGATCACATCCTGACCGTATTCAAGCTGGTATTCCATCCGATGGACCGGCCGGGGGAGCTTGCCGGGCTTGCGGATCGGCACGAATCCGGCGGCGAGACTCTGGGCCACGGCGGTGCCGAAGATGAACCCGCGGCTCTCGGTGCCCACGACGACGTCGACCTGCTTGCCTCGGAAGGGATTGGCGATCATCTCGACGGCCATGGCCAGCGCGCCGGGGTCGCGGAGCAGTGGGGTGATGTCCTTGAACGTGACGCCGGGCTTGGGGTAGTCCGGCACATCGCGAATGAACGGCGCCAGGTCCATCGTTGCTTGACTCCGAGGGGTTGAGGCCCACGCCGCGGCGCGGCCGTGGCCAGAAAGTTCAGGTATCATTAATATGTACAGTTTAACGCAGAAGGGCTCTTTCGCCATGGCCAAACGTGACGGCAAGAACGCGAACGCCGATGCCAAGCCGGGTATGCTGGAGACGGTCGAGCCGATCGGATTGCGCGTGCTGATCCGCAAGGATGAAGACCGCAAGCAGACCAAGAGCGGCATCCACCTGCCGGACAAGATCGAGATCCCCACCTTGACCGGCCGCGTCGTCGCGATCAGCGCCATGATCGACAACGACGACGATTACCCCATCAAGCAGTACGACAAGGTGCTGTTCAACCCCAAGGAAGCGATCCCCGTGGACTTCGAGGGCGACAATCGCCTGTTCGTCGTGCCTGTGGAGAACATCGTTGCCGTCTTCCGCAAGTCCGAATAGCCGATCCGCCTCCACGACCGCGATCGCGCACGCCCCCAGCCGCCCATGAACAAGTTCTGGCATTTTGCGAGACAGATGCTGCGATACAAGCGCTTGCTCGCGCTCGCGGGTGTCGGCGCGGTGTTCGACGCGCTGTGCGCCTTCGCCGGGCTTGGCGCGCTGATGTGGCTCATCGAGCAGTTGTTCAACGGCGATACCACGGCCCAACAGATCGTCCGCCAGACCTTGCAGGCCGAGGGGCTCGTCCGATACGTCGGCGACTTCAGTCACCTCGCGGACCTGCTGCCGGCTGACCGATTCCTCGGCTTTGCGAGCATCCTCGGCATGATCCTGGTCCTGGCGGTGATGGGTTCGTGCGGGCGGTTCATGCATCAGTACTTCGCCATCACCGCCGCGCTGCGCACCGTGACCTACATCCGAAAGAAGGTGTTCGAGCGGTTGGTCAATCTGCCGATGGCCACGGCGTCTGTCGATTCGACCTCGGACAACCTCAGCCGCGTCGTCCGCGACACCGGCCAACTGACCCGGGGCTTGACGGCGGTCACCAGCAAGGCGGTCCGCGACGCGCTCATGGGCTCGGTCTTCCTGGTCACGGCGCTGATCGTCGACTGGCGTATGACGGCGCTGTTCCTCGTGGGCGCACCGATTATCGGCGTGACGATCCGCAAGTTCGGCAAGATCATCCGCCGAGCCGCCAAGCGGGCCAATCGACAATTCGGGCACATGATCGGGGCCCTGTCGGAGGCGATGCAGAGCCTGCCGGTGGTCAAGGCCCACCAGGCGGAAGGCTACGAGCGCCGCCGCTTTCATCGCATCAACCACGCGGTGCTGCGGGAGGAGATGTCGGCGCGTACGGCGAGGGCGCTGACGTCGCCGGTCATCGAGTTGATCGCGATGGCGGGGGTGATGGCCGTAGCGCTGGTCGCGGCATGGTACCTGTATCGGGCGCCCACCCCGGCGGAGCCCAAGACGCTCGTGCAGGTGCTCATCGCCCTGGGCATGGCCGGCAACTCCTTCAAACCGCTGGCCAACCTGAACAACGAGCTGCAAGGCGCCGCGGCGGCGGCCGAGCGGGTGGACGAGGTGCTGTGCATGCCTGTGGAGCCGACGCGCCCGAGCGCGACCGACGCCGGTGGGCTGGGGCGCCTGCCGCGGCACGCCCGCAGCGTGACCTTCGAGGATGTGAGTTTCACCTACCCCACGGCCGGACGTCCGGCCATCGCCGACGTAAACCTTCAGGTCCAGCAGGGCACCGTCTGTGCCATCGTCGGCGGCAACGGCTCAGGCAAGAGCACCCTGGTCAACCTGCTGCCGCGGTTGTACGAACCGACCGAGGGCCGCGTGCTCATCGACGGCACGGATATCGCCGGGTGTTCGTTGCGGTCCGTGCGCGGGCAGATCGCGATCGTGACCCAGCAGACTGTCCTGTTCGAGGGCACGATCGCCGACAACATCGCGTACGGCCGCCGTCACGTGACGCGTGCGCAGGTCATCGAAGCGGCTCGCGGGGCGCACGCCCACGAGTTCATCGACACGCTGCCCGAGGGGTATGATTCGCCGATCGGTGAATGGGGCTCTCGGCTCAGCGGCGGCCAGCGGCAGCGCATCGCCATCGCGCGCGCCATCCTCCGCAACCCGGCCATCCTCATCCTTGACGAAGCGACCAGCCAGATCGACTCGGAATCCGAGGCCAAGATCAACGCGGCGCTCGCCGGGTTCATGGCACAACGGACGACCTTCGTCATCGCACATCGCCTGAGCACCGTCGTCGGCGCCGATCTGATCGTCGTCATGGAAGACGGCCGGGTGGCTTCGACGGGCAAGCACGACCAACTGATTAAGGCCAGCGACGCGTATCGCGTGCTCTGCCGCACGCAGTTGCACGCGGCCGATGCGACCGCGCCGCAGTCCACGCGCCCGTGATCAGCCGAACATGGCCATCTGCTCGCCGCCGCGGCGATCCACCCCCAGCCATTCCCCGCGACCTTGTTGTACGCTCAGGGACAACCGCTCGGCGATATCCGGTCGCCGTTCGTACAGCCGGCGCACGCGTCCCGGGCAGTTGCACTGCCGCGACAGGTGCAGCAGCAGCACATGCGCGGGCGGCCGATGCGAATGCGCGAAAACATGGCAGACCGCGTCGAACGCCTCGTCATTGGAGAGGTGGCCCTTGCCGGACATGATGCGTCGCTTGAGCATGGCCGGCCGATCCGACGCCAACTCGAGATGGCGATCGTAATTGCTCTCGATCGCGAGGATATCCACGTCGGTCAGCGCTTCGAGCAGCGCGTCGGTCACGCGGCCGAGGTCCGTGGCGTATCCCAGGTGATGGCGGGCGGTGCGCAGCACGTACCCCACGGTACCCGTCCGGTCGTGGGCGAGGTGCACGGGGCGCAACTCGGCGGCGACGCCGCCGCCGGGCATCATGTCCACGGCCTTGCCGTTGAACGCATGCAGCAGCCCCAGCCGATGCAGGACGTGACCCTCGCCGCCCTGACGGCGCAGCGCCTGGTAGAGCAGCGCCAGGTGTCGCTCCGCCACATACAGGTGTATGCCCCGGTCGCGTATCACATTGAACCACGTCGGCGCGAAGTGGTCCCGATCGAGGTGGGTCAGCGCGATCGCACGCACGTCATTGACGCCGACGCCGGTTCCGGCCAGCCGCTTGGCGGTCGCCCGCGGGCCGAAGCCCGCATCGATCAGCAGCGCACGGTCCCCGACACGCACCACGCTGCTGTTGCCGCTGGACCCACTGCCAAGAACGCATAATTCCATGGACATCCGTGTCCTCATGCTTCAACGGCACGCCGCATCCAGTTTACCGCATTACGCGTCGTCGAGTTCCTCGTCGCCGCGGGATGATGCATACCGCGTGACCCCGCGCTTGCTCTGGCGGATGAAATCGATGAACTCCCGGGTCAGTGGGTCTTCCCCGGCGAGGGACTCGATCTTGTCCAAGGCCGCGGACGGCGCATGCCTGGACTTGAAATACAGCTTGAAGGCTTGCCGAAGCGACTGGATGCTGTCGCGATATCCGGCGCGACGCAGACCCACCAGGTTCAGCGATCCGACGCGGCGGGGCCGGTAGACGATGCAGAACGGCGGCAAGTCCAGGGTCACCCCGCCTACGCCGGAGATCATCGACAGCCGCCCAATACGACAGAACTGGTGCAGCACGGCGTTGCCGCCCATGATCACCCGCGACGCGATCTCGCAGTGCCCGGCGATCAACGCGCCGTTGGCAAACATGCAGTGGTCCGCGACCGAGCAGTCGTGGCCGACGTGCGAACCGGCCATGAAGTAGTTGCCGTTGCCGATGGTGGTAGGGGCCTCACCGGTGGCGCGGTGGATCGTCACGTGCTCGCGGAACACGTTGCCGGCGCCGATGACCAGCCCCGCGCCCGGGGTGTCGGGCGCGAACTTCAGGTCCTGCGGCTCGGCGCCCAGCGCGACCCCCGGGTAGATGGCATTATCCGAGCCGATCGTGAGCGGGCCCTTCAGCCACACCCCGTGGATAAGCCGCGTACCCCGACTGACCTGCACCTTGCCTTCGATGCGGCACCATGGCCCGACCACGACGTCATCGGCAAGATCGGCCGCGGGATCGATGATTGCCGTCGGATGGACCTGTGGCATGGCCGCTATGATAAGCATGATGACCCGATACGTCACCGCCAAGGCGGCCACCTCAGCCTCATCCGGTGTGCTCGTGCGTGATCTGGGCCGAATGGCCTACAACGACGCATGGCAGGTTCAGCGGGACGTACACGCCGCCGTCCTCGCCGGCCGGTCCGCCGAGACGCTGCTGCTGGTGGAGCACGAGCCGGTTGTAACAATTGGCCGCCGCCCGGGCGCCGCCGAGCATCTCGTCGCCGCGCCGCGACGGCTGGAGCAGCTCGGCGTGAAGGTCTGCCAGACCAATCGCGGCGGGGACATCACCTATCACGGCCCCGGCCAGGTCGTCGCCTATCCCATTGTCAACCTGCAGCGCCGCAGGCTCAATCTCCGCCGCTACGTCAACATGCTCGAACAGGCGGTCATCGAGACCGTGGCTGAGTATGCGATCGCCGCGCGTCGCGACCCCGATGCGATCGGCGTGTGGGTCGATGCCCCGGACGAGCCGGCCAAGATCGCCGCCATCGGGGTCCGCGCCGAGCGGTGGGTGACGATGCACGGCCTGGCGCTCAACATTCAGCCGGACCTCGAGCACTTCAAGCTGATCGTGCCCTGCGGGCTGGCCGGCCGCCCCGTCACCAGCATGCGCCAACTGCTGGGCGACGCCTGCCCGCCGGTCGAGCGCGTCCGGTCGGTCCTCGCGGCGAAGCTGATGGAACGGCTGGATTGAGACCCCGCTGCGCCGCCATCTGCTATCATGCTCGCCCTTGAATTGGGAGCATTCATTATGTCTCACATCGATGTGGTTCTGATCCCCGGCGACGGGATCGGCCCGGCGATCAGCAAGGCCGTCCGCCGCGTGCTCGAAGCCGCCGGCGCCCCGATCACCTGGCACGAGCACCTCGCCGGCGTGGCCGCACTCGAGCAGGGCTACGACGTCATGCCCGATCCGACCGTGGACGCGATCCGCCAGACCGGCGTCGCCCTCAAGGGCCCCTGCACCACACCCGTCGGCCGCGGTTTCAGCTCCGTCAACGTGCAGCTCCGCAAGCGGCTGAACCTCTACGCCGCCGTCCGCCCGGTCCGAAATCTCGAAGGCGTGCCGACACGCTACAGCAACGTCGACCTCGTCGTGGTCCGCGAGAACACCGAGGGCCTGTACTCGGGCGTCGAGAACGAGGTGACGCCCGGCGTGGTCACCAGCCTCAAGGTCGCCACCGAAGACGCCTGCCTCCGCATCGCCCGCTTCGCCTGCCAGTACGCGACCAACCGCGAGCGGCACACCGTCACCACCCTGCACAAAGCCAACATCATGAAGCTGACCGACGGGCTGTTCCTGCGATGCGCCGAGCAGGTCCACGAGCAGGAGTTCCCCAACGTCACTTTCGATTCGATGATCATCGACGCGGCGTGCATGCGGATCGTCGAGAATCCCGGCCGCTTCGACGTGCTGCTGTGCGAGAATCTGTACGGCGACATTGTCTCGGACCTTTGCGCGGGGCTGGTCGGCGGGCTGGGGGTGGTGCCGGGCGCCAACATCGGTGACAACTGCGCGGTCTTTGAGGCGGTGCACGGCTCGGCGCCCGATATCGCCGGCAAGGGCATCGCCAACCCGATGGCGCTGCTGATGAGCGCCGTGATGATGCTCAACCACCTCGCGGATACCCGCGGCGACACCGCCTGCGCCGACGCCGCCCAACGGATCAAGACCGGTTACAACCAGGCGCTCGCCGACGGCTGCAAGACCGGCGACCTCGGCGGCGACCTCGGGACCGAGCAATACGCCGACGCGGTCATCGAGCGGCTGGCCTAGCCGCGATTCGCCCCGTCGCGCCGCGGCATCGTCCAGCGCTCGGCCAGCGGCATCGGTCGCCCGGACCACGCCTGGCCAATGACCCGCCGCATCGACGGGTACTGCAAAGCGAAGTCCGATCGGATGCTCCGGTTTGCCGGGAACCACTTCCACAAGAACACGCCGGCGATCCGCGGGTGACGCTCGACCTCCCTCAGGGCGATTCGCATCGCCGCCAGCTTCAGTTCGTCGGGTGATCGCCCGTCGGCACGTTCCACGCGGCGCGACGACCACGGCCGACGTGCCGCATCGGACGACGGCGCATAGCCCATCTCCGTGAACAGCACCATCTTGTCGCGGGCCGCCGCGTACGCGGTCACCTTCTCCAGCCGCCGTCGCCAACCCTCGGCCAACTGCTCATCCGTCGGGTGGTCGGCGGTGCTGACAGGCCAGTATGCCTGCACGCCCACGCAATCCAGGGCGTCCCAGAAGGGCACCCGGCCGTAGCCGTCGTGATTGGCCGCGTAGGTCAGTTCCCCGGAGAATTCGGCGCGGACGGCTTCGATGATCCGCCGCCAGGCTCCCTCGCGATACACGGTGGCGTCGAGTTCGGTGCCGACGACGAACAGCCTGGCGCCCGCCTGCTCGGCGAGCTGCGCCTGGTGGACGATGAAACGTTCGTAGCTGGAGAAGAACCGACGCCACGCCGCCTCGTCATCCCCGAAGTCGATCGCCAGCCGATCCGGGAATCGGCTGCCCCAGTACGCGAGGTGCGGCTTGATCATGACCTGCAGGCCGCGCTGCAGCGCCCATTGCGTCGGTCGGGTGACGGCCGGCGCCACGGCGCCGGAACGATAGTCCACCCGGCCGTCGTTGCGAATGCGGGCATACGGGTGGATCGTCATCCACGTCGCGCCCACCGCGCGGACGTCCTCCACGGTCTGCTTCATGATCGGCGCATCCCACTCGCCGGGCCCCCAGCGGAAACAGGTGATCGTTATGCCGCGGATGAAGCTGTACGCGGCGGGTTCGGGCGCAGGCGATGGCTCGGCCGCGCACACCTGACCGATCGGCACAATGGTGAGGCTCGCGATCGCACACAGGGTGACAATGGATGGCCGATTCATGCGTGAATTATAGCGCGTCGGCATCGGGGCTCTTGCCGTGATCGCCGCCTTCCGCCACACTGATGGCTGCCGCCCAACATATCCCCGCGAGGCCCTTCATGGCGAAAACGAAGAATGTGAAACGCAAGACCAGGGCGGATCGGTTCGCGCCTGATCCGAAGATGAAGTTCACGTTCGGCCTGTGGACCGTGGGCAACCCGGGCCGCGATCCGTTCGGCGGGCCGACGCGGCAGGTCCTGCCCCCGTGGCGCATCGCCGACCTGCTGGGCAGCGTCGGCGCGTACGGCGTCAACTTCCACGACAACGACCTGGTGCCGATCGATGCCACCGACGCCGAAGCCGAGAAGATCAAGAAGGACTTCCGCAAGGCGCTCCGCGACAACGATCTGAAGGTCCCGATGGCTACGACCAACCTGTTCGCCGATCCGGTCTTCAAGGACGGGGCGTTCACGAGCAGCGACAGCAAGGTCCGGGCGTACGCCGTCCAGAAGACCATGCGGGCGATGGACCTGGGCGCGGAATTCGGGGCGAAGATCTACGTCTTCTGGGGAGGCCGAGAAGGCGTCGATACCGACGCGGCGAAAGACCCGGTAGAGGCGATCAAGCGGATGCGCCGTTGCATCAACTTCCTGTGCGCGTACGCGATCAATCAGGGTTACGACTACAGGTTCGCGTTCGAGGCCAAGCCCAACGAGCCGCGCGGCCACCTCTACCACGCCGTGACCGGGTCGTACCTCGCATTCATCCAGACGCTGGATCACCCCGAGATGTGCGGCGTGAACCCCGAGGTCGCCCACGAGCACATAGCCGGGCTCAACTTCGTTCACCAGGTCGCCGCCGCGCTCGACGCCGGCAAGCTCTTCCACATCGACCTCAACGACCAGGAGTTCGGGCGCTACGACCAGGACCTGCGGTTCGGGTCGGTCAACCTCAAGCACTGCTTCTTCCTCGTGAAGCTGCTGGAGGACCACAAGTACAAAGGCCCGCGGCACTTCGACAGCCACGCCTTCCGCACCGCCGACTACAAGGACGTCAAGCGCTTCGCCGCCGGATCGATGCGGACCTACATGATCCTCAAGGACAAGGCCGACCGCTGGAACAAGGACAAGAAGGTCCAGTCCATCCTGAAGGAAGTGAATCGCAGCAGCGCGAAGTACGACAAGCTCACGCGCGAGTTCACCACGGCCAACATGGCCGCGCTGCTTCAGACCGGTTTCGATCGCGAGAAGCTCGCGGCGCAGCGGCTGGCCTACGAGGAACTGGACCAGCTCACCATGGACATCATCATGGGCGTGCGGTGAGCCCGGCGCCCGCGGCAGCCTCGCCACATGAGTGACAATGGGCGGGGTGGGGCTCGAACCCACGACAAACGGCTTAAAAGGCCGCTGCTCTACCGACTGAGCTACCCGCCCGGAGGGCATGCGCCATTGGGAAAGATTCGGCCGTTTCGCGCCGAGCATACCAGTATAGATCGCGGCTGGGGGGCTTGCACGTCGAGGCGTGGCGGTTCTGCCGCTTGTGTCGGTTGCGCGACCGCGATGGCGACCGCGACCAATCTTGTCACCCATCAGGTGCAGCGGCCCGCTCGGCGTGCCGACCTGTTCAAATGAGGCTGTGGGTCCCCCCGGTGTGTTGCCGGGGTTCAGCCTGGCTTGGAGGGTCCGTGCTGCGGCGAAGCGCGGGCTCTCCTTTTTGCTTGGCGACGGGCATGGCCAACGCCCGACTCGGCACGCGCCGGCCCACCGTCGGCTGGCTGATCGGCCGGCGGCGCGTATCATGTCGGCTATGAGCCACAAGCCCTGGGAACATGCCAAGAGCGGCGGCAGCGAAGCCGACGAACTGGCCGCTCGCTTCGTCGAGTCACTGTCCTACGACACCCGGCTGTACAAGCACGATATCGCCGGGTCCATCGCCCACGCGCGGATGCTGCACCACGTCGAGCTGATCACCGCCGACGACCTTAGTTCAATCGAGCGCGGGCTGACGCAGATCGAGCAGGAGATCGACGAACAGGGCGAGCAGTGGGGCGGCTGGAAGGTCGCACTCGAAGACGTCCACATGTGCATTGAGGCGGCGCTGATCGAGAAGATCGGCGATCCCGGCAGGAAGCTGCACACCGGCCGAAGCCGCAACGACCAGGTCGCGCTCGACCTGCACCTGTGGGCATGGGATGCGCATATCCGGGTCATGGATCAGTTGATTGCCTTGACCGATGCGTTCATGGAACTGGGCGAGCGCCAGGGCGATCTGGTTCTGCCCTCGTACACGCATCTGCAGCGAGCGCAGCCGATCGTGCTTGGCGGTGAGATCGCGGCGTGGGTGACCGCCGCGAAACACTGCAGCGACCGCCTGCACAACACGTTCGATTTCCTCGGCCTTGAGAATCCCCTCGGTTCGGGTGCGATCGCGGGTTCATCCCTGCCGATCGATCGCGAGCATACCGCTCAATCCCTGCACTCCCTCGGTGGCGGGGGCGTGAAGTGGCCATCGCCGAGCAGCATCTTCAGCACCGCCTCGCGCGACGTCGCTCTTGATTTTGTCTACGCCCTGAGCATGACCGCCATGTGGCTCAGCCGCTGGGCCGAGCAGTGGATCATCTACATGTCCGCGGAGTTCGGCTTCCTCAGCATAGGCGACGCCTACACGACCGGCTCGTCGATGATGCCGCAGAAGCGCAACCCGGACATGCTGGAACTGATCCGCGGGCGCTGCGGCAATGTCTACGGCCACCTGATGGCGCTGCTGACGATGTGCAAGGGCCTGACCATCGGCTACAACCGCGATCTGCAGGAAGACAAGCGCCATGTCTTCGCCGCCTACGACACGGTCACCGACTGCCTGGAGATGGCCACGCGGATCGTGCGCTCGGCGAAGTTCAACGAGGCCCGCATCCGCGAAGGACTCGGCCGCGGGTTCCTCGACGCGACGTCGCTGGCCGAGTACCTCGTGACGAAGGGTGTGCCGTTCCGTACGGCTCATCAGGTCGTCGGCGAAGCCGTGCGGCATTGCGAAGCATCCGACCGCTACAAGCTCGAGCAGCTCAGCATCGACGAGTTCAACGAGATCGCAGCCGGGCATGAGTATGCCGGGTCAGTAACGGACGATGTCTACGAGTGGCTCGGGCCGGATAACGTCGTGCGTCGGTACCAGACCTATGGCAACGCGGGCGTCAGTGGCTTCACCGAGCAACTCGCGGAATGGAAACAGCGGCTGCGCGCCAGCGACGAAGCACCCGAGTCGTTACGCGAGGATGACGATTCGGCCAGCGGGCTCTTCGGTGTCGACAGCGGCAATGATGAAGCATTGATCGACGCCTATCGACGGGAGAACCGCACGCTCGACGACCTGCCGTACACCGAGCAGTTTGAAGCGATCGCGCAGGCGGTCGGCGCGGCGGACCGTGCGGCCCTGTTCCATCGGCTTCACAACTTGCGCAAGGCCGGTCGGCTGCCCAAGGGCCTCAAGGCGTGGGAGAAGGCCCCGGTCGCCACGGCCGAACAGGCGCAGCTGCTCATCCAACTGGTCTGTGACGCCGTCGGGCAGTTGTCGCTGCGCGATCAGTTGCCCTACACCACCCGGTTCGACGACCTTGTGCAGCAGTTCAACGCTCGCGCCGGGCTGAACTTCTCGCCGTACCAGGTCTGGCGTGTGATCGCAAAGCTCGCCAAGTAGGTCGTCAGACCCGGGGGACCACGGTGGCGGGGCGTGCGAGTTTTTGGCCAAGTGAATGCAATTCCCCGATGGCTGGGGCGTCGATACCCGTGAGCCATCACGGAGACCGACCATGATCGCATCCCAGTCCATGACCAGCCGAACCGTTCCACTGACACGCGCGGCGATCCGATTCCTGCTGCGTCATCGGGCGGGGGTGATTGAGGCGCTGGACCCGGCGACGGGCCGCGGTTTGCGGGCTCGTGTGCATTACGAGCCGCGAGTGGACGGGGTATTCGTGGCTTACGCCGCGCTGGGCGAGCCGCTGGCGGACGCCATCGCCGCCGGCGCCGCGGTGAGCTTCACCGTCGACGCGTCGACCGGCCCGGTTCGCGGCCCCGAGCGGGATGAGAGCGATCTGCCGACCGAGCACGCCGTCGCCGCGGTCACGGCGTTGATCGACGCCCGGGTGGTGGAGCTCCGCGAGTCGCACATCGGCCACCTCGCGCAGCGTGTGGCCGTGCTCCGCTTCCGCGTGACCGATCTCGAGGTGCTGCTGCGATCGGGCAGCGAACGCCCGGCGGCTTGAGTCGATGGCGCGTGGTACGATTGTGCCATGCGCGAGTTCGCCCTGCTCCAGCACGTCTTCAAGCACAACGCGGCCATGCCCGCCGATGTCGTCATCCCCCCCGGGGACGACATGGGCGCGGTGCGTATCGGCGGGGCATGCCTGCTCGTGACCGTCGACCAGGTCGCCGACGGCGTGCACGTGCGGTGCGCCACGACCCCGCTGGAGCTGGTCGCGCGCAAGGCGATGGTCCGCAACCTCTCGGACGTGGCGGCGATGGCGGCCCGGCCGGTGGGTGCGGTGGCCGCCGCCTGCCTCCCTCGCGACTGGACGCATGACCAGGCCGCGTGCCTGGCCGATGCCCTGCACGAAACCGGCCGCCGCTACCATTGCCCGGTGATCGGCGGCGACGTGAGCATCTGGGAACAACCGCTGCTCGTGACAGTCACGGTGTTCGCCGAGCCCGCCGGCCCGGATGGCCGCGCCGTGCTGCGCAGCGGCGCGCGCGCCGGCGATCTGGTTTACGTCACCGGCAGCCTCGGCGGGGCCTGGGACGAGCAGGGGGGGGGCCCGCACCTGTCCGCCGAACCGCGCATCGACACCGCCATCGCCCTCGCCGATGCCCTCGGTGATCGCTTGCGCAGCATGATCGACATCTCAGACGGCCTGGCTGCGGACCTCGGACACATCTGCGCAGCCTCCGGTGTTTCGGCGGAGATCGATGCAGACGCCGTGCCTTGCCGCCCGGGCGCGACGCTCGACAACGCGCTCGGCGACGGGGAGGATTACGAGCTGTGTTTCACGGCGGGCGGCGACGTGCCGTCCAGCCTGGGAGGCGTGCCCGTCACCGCCATCGGGCGTATCGTGTCGCGCGATCCCGCTGCGGGTCTGACGCTGGTCGATGCCGGCGGGCAACGCCGCTCGCTCACGCCGACCGGCTGGGAGCACGGCCATCAACCATGACCAACACCGCCACCATCCAGTTGACCACACAGAGCGTTGCCGAGACCGTTGCGGTCGGCCGGGCGATCGCCTCGGTCGTCGCGGCCGGTGATGTGATTGCGCTGCACGGGGAACTGGGCGCTGGAAAGACCCAGCTCATCCGTGGACTGGCGGGGGGCCTGGGGGTCGACGAACGGGTCGTATGCAGCCCGACGTTCGTCGTCATGCAGGAGTACGCCACGAGCCCGAACGCGCCGCCGCTGCTGCACATCGACGCCTACCGCATCGATGCGCTGGCGGACCTCGATTCGACGGGCTGGACCGCGGAGCTGGCCGACCAGTGCATCAGCGCCATCGAATGGGCCGAGCGGATCGCCGGGGAGTTGCCGGCCGATCGACTGGAGATTTGTCTGCGTCACGCGGGGCAAGAGCGTCGGGAAATCGCGTTGTTTGCGTTCGGCGGGTGGGCTGAGCGAGAGGCGGCGTTGCGGCGACGTGTCGAGCCGCTGATGCACTTTGCGACAGAAAGTGGGGCGGCATGCCCGATCTGCCGGTCACGCGTCGCACCGCATACCCCGACGTTCCCATTCTGCTCCAGCCGGTGCAAGACCATCGACCTGGGCCGTTGGATGGATGGCCGCTATCGCATCAGCCGCGAGGTAAACTGGGAAGCAGACGACCTGACCGGGATCGAGTTCGAATCCGAGGAGCAGCAGCCCTGACGCGCGTTTCACTGCGACCCGGGCGGCCGCGTCCCGTAGATCAGCATGCGATGGCCGGACGGCTCGAGCCCGTGCTCGCGGCAGATCCGATTCCGCAACTCGATCAACTCGTCGGAATGGAACTCGATCATCTGATCGGTGTCCACGTCGACGATGTGGTCGGTGTGTTCCCGGCCGTAAACCAGTTGATAGTGGGCCTGGCGGCTGTCGAGCAGGACTTCCTGGATGATGCCGGCCTCGACGAGGTGCTTGATGGTCCGGTAGACGGTGGCCTTGGAGACGCGGTGGCCTTGCTGATGCATCTCGAAGAGCAGCTCGTCCACCTCGAAGACCGCGTCTTTGGCGAGCACGGCGTCGAGGATGACCGCCCGCTCGGTCGTGAATTTCAGCCCGCGATTCTTGAGAAACCTGCGGAAGATCGCGCACAGGGGCTGAACGATCTGCATATCATCTTGCGACGGTGAATTGCCTGATGAGCTCAGCGGCATGATGTCTCGCTTAAGAGGGTCCGTCGAGGCAGCGAATCGTGCTTCACACGTGCAGATTGTATGCCCGGATGCCCGCCGTGTGAATGGCCGGCCTCAAGACAACGTCTGATAAGATCAATTATGTGATATTGGGTCAGGGGGCGGCCGATCTCCAGGCCACAGCCTGCGGGAGCTTGACCGGGTTTCGCTGGTCGCTCTACGCTTGACCTGACGAGCCGGCGTCCGAGGCTGGACATGACCGCATACACGCCGACCTCGGCGGGAGAATGGGCCGTGAAAATCGAAATTGAGGCCAAGCTTCGGGTGGCCGATCACGCGGCGCTCGAGCGGAAGCTGGCCGAACTCGGCGCCGAACCGGTCGCCGTCATGCTGGAAGAAAACATCTTCGTCGACACCGATATGCGTGGCCTCAAAGCGGGTGATCGGGGCCTTCGCGTCCGCCGGATCGACGCGGAGGACCAGCCGGCGAAGGTCGTCGTCACCTACAAGGGCCCGCGGTCGATCGCCCCGATCAAGAGCCGGGGCGAGATCGAAATGATCGTGGACAGCGTCGACGCGGCGTTGGCGCTGCTGGCCGAACTCGGTTATCACGAGGTAATCCGATTCGAGAAGCGGCGAAGGCGGTATCAGCTCGACGGCTGCACGATCGAGTTGGACGTGGTCCCCTACCTCGGGTCGTTTATCGAGATCGAGGGCCCCAGCGCCGAATCGGTTCAGGCGGCACGTCAGCGGCTCGGCCTGGCCAAGCACCCGCTCGTGGCCAGCAGCTATGTCGCGATGTTGACCAGTTTCCTCGACGAGAACGACATCGCCGATCGGCGAATCCTGTTTGATAGCGGTCAGGACTCGATCGAGGCCAGCCCGCATTCCCGGCGGGTGTAAGCATGCAATGCCTCGGCGAGACGCCGCGTCACCGGCCCGACCTCACGGTCACCGATGCTCGATCCGTCCACCGTGCTGACCGGACGCACCTCCGTGGTCGTCCCGGCGACCATGACCTCGTCCGCCGCGAGTAGTTGCTCGGCGGTGAAGGCCTGCTCAACGACTTCGATGTCGGCGTCCTCGGCCAGCATCAGCACAAGCCGGCGTGTGATCGATCCGAGGATCGACCCGTCGAGCGGGTGGGTATGCACGCGGCCGCGGAAGACCGCGAGCACCGATCGGGCCGTGCCCTCGGTCACGTGGCCGTCGGCGTTGACGAGGATCGCCTCATCGGCCCCGGCGTCGGCCGCCGCCTGCCGCGCCAGCACGTTCGGCAGCAGTGCCACCGACTTGATCGCGCAGCGTTGCCAGCGGATGTCTGGGTGCGTGATGGCCGTCATCGGTTGCAGATCAACCCGCGGCGGCAGCGGTCCCATCGGCTTGGCAAAGGCGAAGATCGTCGGACGCACCGGCGGGTCGGGGAATCGGTGGTCCCGCTCGGCCACGCCCCGCGTCACCTGCCAGTACACGTAGCAGTCCGGGCAGGCGTTGGCTTCGACCAGACGCTCGCTGACCCGCGGCAGCGGCTCCAGGTCGTCGGGGTAGGTGATCCGGACCATCGCCAGCGAGTCGGCCATCCGCCGGGTGTGCTCGGCCATCGCCAGCGGCCGCCCGCCGTAGTACCGGACGACCTCGTACACGCCGTCGGCGAACAGAAAACCCCGATCCAGCGGGCTGATCAGCGCCTGATCGCGCGAAGCGTACTGGCCGTCAAGGTAGACCGTGGGCGACATGACCAGAGCATATGCGGCGATGGGCGGGATGAACAGCCGCGCGCCCATGCATGCATGTGGCCGGGCGCTGGCTTACAATACGCCCGGTCAGGGACGACCGCCGCTCACGATCAGGAGATCAATCCATGCACAAGCAGCCATTGACAGCTCAGCCGATCAGGACGGTGGCGTGTTTGGCGGCGCTGGTGACGGTGTCGGTCTTGATGATCGGCTGCGGTCAGAGCCCGGGGCAGGCGTTGGCGGGCGTCCTCGGTGGCGGGGACGCGACCCCCACGCCCACCGAGGCGGCGCGTGACGCGTTCGACCTCGCCGACGCCGACAAGCGCCGCCGCAGCATCATCCTGCTGTCCAACGCCGACTGGGGCGGCGAGGCCCCGTACGTGCGCACCTACCGCCTGCTCGTCGACGACGCCGACCCCACCGTCCGAGCGGCCTGCATCCAGGCGCTCGGCGAGCATGGCGGCGTGGACGATGTCCAGGTCATCCTCCGCCACCTGCAGAAGGACGATGCGAGCATCGTGCGGTGGGAAGCGGCCAAGGCGCTGCAGAAGCTCCATACCGACGAGGCCATCGATCCGTTGATCCGTGCCGCGCAGGACGACGAGGAGATCGACGTGCGGCTGGCGGCGGCACGCGCCCTCGGCCAGTACCCCCGCCCGAGGGTGTTCGACGCCCTGCTCGGTGTCCTCACCGACGACGACTTCGGGGTCAGCCACGCCGCTCGCCAGTCGTTGAAGCTTCTGACCGGCGAGGACTTCGGCCACGAGCCGGAGCCCTGGCTGCAATGGTCGAACGATCACCAGAACCTGTTCACCAACGGCGTCGCCTACACGTACGAGCCGTATCAGCATCGCGGGTGGCTGAAGAAGGCACAGTTCTGGAAGGCGTCCGACGCGCCTCCGCCGCAGAAGCCGCGCGTGCCCACGGAGGTCTCCGCGGAGGGCAACGAGTCGACCGGCCCGGTCATGCCCGACGCGGTCCGCGACGAGACGGACGACAGTTGACCTCTTGGGAGCCCGCCCGTGCGTGCGCTGGTCTATGACGGTCATAAACCGCAGCTTCAGACGGATCGGCCCGAGCCTGCTTCGCCGGCCGGCGAAGCGGTCATCCGCCCGCTACTCGCCGGCGTCTGTTCGACGGACCTGGAGATCTGCCGCGGATACATGGGCTTCTCCGGCGTGCTCGGGCATGAGTTTGTCGGCGTCGTCGAGGCGGTCGCCGAGGATGCCGACGACCGCGCCCGGCGGCTGGTCGGGCAGCGGGTGGTCGGCGGGATCAACTGTGTCTGCGGCAGGTGCGACCTGTGCAAGGGCGGGCTGAGCAACCACTGCCGCGACCGGACGGTCCTGGGCATCGCCGGTCGCGACGGCTGCTTCGCCGAACGGTTCACCCTGCCCGTCCGCAACCTCCTGCCGGTGCCGGATGCCGTCAGCGATGACGCGGCGGTCTTTACCGAACCGCTCGCCGCGGCCTGCGAGATCAACCGCCAACTGCACATCGCCGGTTCACCCTACATCACCGTGCTCGGCGACGGCCGGCTGGGCCTGCTCGTCGCCCAGACCCTCGCGCAGGGCAACGCCTCGGTCCGCCTCATCGGCAAGCACCCGCGCAAGCTCGAACTCTGCGAGAAATGGGGGATCGCCCACCGCCTGCTCGACGAACTCACGCCGCGCGCCGACCAGGACATCGTCGTCGACTGCACGGCATCGTCGAGCGGGCTGGAGCTGGCCATGCAACTGGTCCGCCCGCGCGGCACCATCGTGCTCAAGACCACCGTCGCCGATCAGGCCGCCGTCGACCTCTCGCCCCTCGTCATCCACGAGGTCTCGCTCATCGGGAGCCGGTGCGGCCCCTTCGACGAGGCGTTGGACTTGCTCGCCGCCGGCTCGGTGGACGTGCTCTCGCTGATCTCCCGCCGCATGAAGCTTGACGACGGGGTCGAAGCGCTCCAGGTGGCCGCACGCGCCGACGTGATCAAGGTCCTGCTGGAAGCGGGCCAGTGACCCGGCGTCAGTCGTGCGCCCCGTACAACTGCGCGAAGCGATGCGCGAGGTCCGCGGTCACCCGCTGGCCGCGTCGCTGCATCATGCGGTCGGCCACCAGCGCAAAGCGATCCAGTTCGTAGCGTGACTCGCCCCGGTCGGTCAGGAACCGGAAACGGTCGACGTAACGCGGTGGAAAAGCGGACAGCGCGATCATCGCCCCGGTCGCCAGGCAGGTGCCCGTCGATAGCCGCGTGCCGATCGCCGTCTTCACATGGTCGGCGATGATGGCCCCGAGGAACTGCATGCCGGTGTCCTCGGGCTCGCCGGCGCAGCCGTGCCGGGCGCGCACCGGGCCGTACGTGTTCTTCAGGTTGCTCGTGATCGTGCCGGCGCCGAGGTTGACCCACTCGCCGAGGTAGCTGTCGCCGAGGTAGCCGGCGTGCGCCTTGTTGGAGAAGCCGTCGATGATGCTGCCGGAAATCTCCCCGCCGAGCTTGCAGCGGGGGCCGATCGCGGCGTTGCCGATGTCCGTCCGGGCGTGCAGCATCGAATCCCGCCCGATGTAGCAGGGCCCGTAAACGATGCTGTGCGGATGGATCACGGCGCCCTCGTCGAGCACGATCGGCCCGTCGGTCGCGTCGAGGCACACGAACGGATGCACGTCCACGCGGTCGGCGACCGCCACGCCCTGGTCGCCGATCACCGCGGCCTGCGGGTGGGCATCCGCGGCGAACGGCTTCAACCGCCCCGCCAGCCGCGGCAAGTCGTACCGCAGCCGCTCATCCAGCCCGCGGAGCAGGTCCCACGGCCTTTGCAGCAACCCCGCGCTCGCCACGGGCGCCACGTCCACCGCTTCGTCGTCATCCAACTCGCAGCGGGCGCTGATGAATCGCCGCGCCTCGCTCTCGTCGAGCAGCGCCGCCACGATCGCCCCGTCCGCATCGACCAGCGCGGTGTTGATCTCGCTGGGCAGCGGCTCGTTGATCGTGGGCCAGCGCCCGTTGAGCAGCAGCCACGGCCCCTGCCCTTCCGGGAGCCGATTCACCGCCCCCTCGAACCGCATGTCCACCAGCGTCGCCAGGGCCGGCGGCACGATCACCGCCTCCACCGGGCGATTGACCTGGTCGGCCAGGCGCTCGGCCGTCGTCATCGCCCCGGACCGCAGCGCGAAGCTGGGCCGCAGGTCGGTCAGCGGAGCCAATCCCTCGAATCCATCATCGAACACCGCCACGTGCACCATGCCGCCAATATCGCCGCACCGTGGGGCGTTGGCAAGCGGCCGACGGCGCGTGCGCGACGCTCGATCTGCTAGACTCCGAGGCATGCGTGCGATCGTCTTTGACTTCGACGGGGTGATCGTGGACAGCGAGCCGCTTCACTGGGAGGCGTTCCGTCGTGTCCTCGGTCCGCTGGGCTTCGAATGCGACTACGCGACGTACCTCGACAGGTACGTGGGGTTCGACGATCGTGACATGATCACCACGTGGTTCGGCGAGCAACAGCGCCGGCTGGATCCCGGCCAGCTCGACGAGCTCGTGCAGCACAAGGCCGCGGTCTTCGTCGACGTGGTCGGGGCTGGGGTTCGACCGTTCCCCGGGGCGGTCGAGCTCATCAAGCACGCGTCCGCGGAGCTGCCCGTGGCGATCTGTTCGGGCGCGCTGCTCAGCGACATCGAGGTGATCCTGCACGCCGTGGGCGACGGGCTGATGGAGCGTTTTCAGGCGATCGTGACCGCCGAGGACGTGCCGCGGTCCAAGCCGGACCCGGCGTGCTACCGCCTGTCGGCGGAGCGGCTGGGCGTGGGGCCGGGCGCGTGCGTGGCCATCGAAGACACCGCGGCCGGCCTCCGCGCGGCGGCCGATGCCGGGCTGCACACCCTCGGCGTGACGCATACCCACCCGGCCGACCAGCTCCACGCCGACCGTGTCGTCGAGAGCCTCGCGGGCGTGACGCTCGACGCGATGCGCGAATGGTACGGATCGGCCTGACGCCGCGCCCCGCCGCGAGGAGCTCGCGTGGAACACATCGACTGCATCTTCTGCCATGCCGACGACAGCCGCGTCGTGATCGAGGACAACGGCTACACCGGCCTGCAGTGTCGCCGCTGCGGGCTGATCTACACCTCGCCGCGACCCGAGCCCCAGGACATCTTCGACTTGTACGGGCACGGGGCGGCGCACATCTCGGCCGAGGCGCACCGCGCGCGAGAACACACCAAGCGGCGTTACGCCCGCCATCATCTCAAGGTGCTTCAGCCGCACGCCGCCGCCGGCAACCTGCTCGACATCGGCGCCGGCTCGGGGTTCTTCCTCGACGAAGCCCGGCGGCTCGGGTTCGAGCCCTTCGCCATCGAGTTCAACCCCACGCAGGCCGAGTTCATCACCCACACGCTCGGCATCCCCTGCGAGCAGAAACCGCTCAGCGAGGCGATGTTCGATGGTCGACGCTTCGACGTGATCTATCACTGCGACGTCATCAGCCATTTCCACGACCCGATTGGCGAGTTCCGAACCATCCACCGCATGCTCAAGCCCGGCGGCGTGTGCATGTTCGAAACCGGCAACCTCGGCGAGGTCGACCGCCGCTACTTCGCCCATTTCACGACGTTCCAGTATCCCGACCACCTGTTCTTCTTCAGCACGGACAACCTGCGCCGGCTGCTCGACGAGACGGGCTTCGAGCTGGTGGAGATGCGGCGGTACTCGATCGTGCCGCACCTGCGCCTGATCAAGGCGGCGATGAAACTGATGGGGCGTGGGCACGGCAAGCCCCGGTCGGACAACGCGGCCAGCCGGTCGACCGGGTCGCCGCCATCGCGGCCGTCCGCCGCCGCCCGGGTCGCGCGGCGGGTCGCGGCCCCGCTGTTGTATGGGTTGCGCTACGGTCTGGGCGGGATCGCGCCCAAGCGGGGCCGGCCGCAGACCGTCCTGGTCGTCGCGCGGGCCAAGCCCGACCCGTCGCAGGGCGGCAAGCGCGCCGATGGCTAGCAGACTTCGACGGAGATCCGCTCGGTCGCCTCCCGCGGCAGGCTTGTCTCGGCGTCGCCGGCGCGGATGCGCAACGACCCGAACGGGCCCGACGCCACGATCTCCACACGCTCGTTCAGACGCAGGCCCTGGTCGTGACAGAATTCCAGGAACTCCGGGTCGGCGTCGGCCACGCGACGGATGTACCCCGAATCGCCGGGGGCCAGTTCCGCCAGCGCCTTGAAGTCCTGCGAGACGACGGCGCCCGCGGCCGTGGGGATCGGCGCGCCGTGCGGATCGACGTCCGGGTGTCCGAGTAACTGATCGATACGCTCGACCAGCAGGTCCGAGACCGCGTGTTCGAGGCGTTCGGCGTCGTCATCGACTTCATGCCACGCATAACCGAGCGTCTGCACGAGGAACAGCTCGATCAGTCGATGGCGGCGGATCATCGTCATGGCCAGCCGATGGCCCTGCTCGGTCAGCTCAACGCCACGGTACGGCTTATGCTCGACGAGGCCCCGGCCGGCGAGTTGCTTGAGCATCCCGCTGACCGTCCCTTGGCCGAGGTCCATGCGCTCGGCGAGTTTCTTGGTGGTGGCTCGCCGCCCTTCGGCGCACAGCTTGTAGATGTGCTTGACGTAGTCCTCGACGGCGCGGCTGTGGCTGGGCGGGGGCTGGACACTCATCGCCAGCGTATCCTACCCACCCCGCTGCGGGCCGGAAAGACGCTGCAACGCGCCGACCACGCGAAGTCGCTGACCCTTGATCAGGGCGTGATAGTGCGAGTGGTTCACATCGGCGCCGGACTTCGCCTGCCGTGCGGGCGGGTCGGCTCGGTCCAGGCGCAACGGCCCGGCGTACGCCGGTTCGTCCGGCCGAAAGTCGTCCGCAGCGACCTGACGGGACACGCGCCGCTCCAGACGACCGGGCACCGATGCGTCAGCGGCCTCGGCGACCCCTGGTTGCTTCGACGGCAGGCCAAGATGAAAGACCGTGTTCGGCGGGATGGCCTGAAGCACGACGCCGCTGCGGGTCTGCAGATACTCCGATCGGTCGAACGAGGCGACCACGCCGTGCGAGACGAAATACAACCGCCGGTCCGCGCCGGCCGACCCCGCGGGGCGTGCGGGCCTACCGGCGTAATCGCCCGGCGAAGGGGCCGTGCGACGAAACACATTGTTGCGCTCGCCGATGGTCTGCAGCCCGGCGTCGAGATGGCGCAGGCTCGTACGCAGCGGGTCGGTGTCCTCGATGATCTGGTCCACCGGCCGAAAGCCTCGCTCTTCCAGCGTCTGAGCCTCAGCGACAACGGACGCCGCCGCGAACAGCGCGCAGAACACCCCACCGCTAATCCACTGCCCGCGCGATGTACCTGCCCTGCCCGTCATGGCACCCATTGTATCGGTCCGCAGCCGGGCCCGGCTGGTGTCCGGCGTGCATAGTCCAGCAGGCTCCAGGGCCCGTCGCTGCCGAAATGGCAGCATCGGCGTGGATGCTAACTGTATAACACCTGATATGGCAACAATATGCGCGTATGGCCTCTGGCATCGGCGTTGCGATCAGCATGGTGGCTTGTGCCGGCCGACGGTCGGCCGGCGCGAAGCCGCGAGCGACCCGACACCAAGCCCTAACAACAAGAAAAGGAGGCTTGTCATGTTACCGACCCGTCGCACCGCAAGCGGCATCTGGCGTGATCCGTTCGAGAACCTGCATCGTGACTTCGACCGCATGTTGAGCCGCCATTTCGCGGACGAGGAGAACAACCTCGTCGGCGCGTACCCCGTCGACATCCGCGAGGATGAGGACAACCTCTACGTCGACGCGGAGCTGCCCGGCTTCGGCAGGGACGACGTGAACGTCACGATCGAGAACGGCGTGCTGACCATCGAGGCCGAACGCAAGGCCGAAGAGCAGCCCGGCGCTCAGCACCTTCACGAGCGGCGCTACACCCGCGTGGCGAGGAGCTTCACCCTGCCCAAGACCGTCGACGAGAACAAGGTCGACGCGACTCTGGCCGATGGCGTGCTGAAGCTGACCCTGCACAAGCGCGAAGAGGTCAAGCCCCGCAAGATCGAAGTCAAGTAACTCGGCCTCACGCCAACCCAAGACTGAGCCATGGAAAGCCCGGAGTCGATCGGCTCCGGGCTATTCCATGGCCCCGGGCAGGCCATCCCGTCGCATCGCCCCTTTTCTCGGTCCCGCCCTGACCCTATGATGGCTCGGCAATGACCGATCATGGCGCCAAGCCACGAAGGCGACAGACGATGCCCGAAACGACACAAGACGAACCGACCCCCATTTACGATCGCGTGGAACGCATCGTCGAGTTGATCCGCCCGGCCATCCAGGCCGACGGCGGCGACGTGGAACTCGTCGACGTGACGGACGGCGGCGTGGTGCACGTGCGTTTCCACGGCGCCTGCGTCGGTTGCCCGTCCAGCACCATGACGCTGCAGTACGGCATCGAGCAGAACCTGCGCCAGCATGTGCCGGAAGTCAGCAGCGTCGTCCCCGTGCAGTAAGCGATTGCGATCCATCGCCAAGAGCCATCGCTGGCAGGCCCAACTCGAATCCGGCGAGTGCCCCAGCCTCGAAGACCTGGCTAAGGACGTCGGTTGCGACCGGACCTACGTCGGGCGGATGCTTCGCCTGACCAACCTTGCGCCGGATATCATCGAAGCAATCCTCTGTGGCGACGAACCCGACGGCCTGAGCCTGGACAAGCTGCGGAAGAAGCTGCCAGTGGGATGGGAGGAGCAGAGAGAAGTTTACGGCTGATCATGGAACTTCCAGGCATCATCAGCAAGATACAAGGGATCAACCGTTTTCTTCCTATCACTCGTACTTCAAGAACAAAAAGCCGGGGGCTTTGGGGATATTGAATTCCAGTTCTGCTTTGTCGTTGAGTCTTACCGTCCGGTTTTCACCGGTCAGGACATCAGTCAACTTTAGTTTTGTTCCGGATTCGAGGAAATGGAGGGCCAGCTTTGCTGCAGGCTCTTTGTTCATTAATTCCCGGTACACCGTCAGATAGCCCGTGCCGGCGTTGAAGTTATGGTTTTGCAGTCCCGTCCAGCTTGCGTTGTCCGGCTTCTTTCCGATGGGGAAAACAAAACCCTTATACATCTCCAACCGCTCGGACTTGTATTTGGCGATGATGGGTTTAAGAGTATCGACCGCATCGTCGGAGAGCAACTGGGTTTCCAGAAAGAGGATTGGGCTGGACATAAGAGTAATCGCGAAATTGTAGTCATGCGGATAATCCCGTGCGGACGTCTTCGCTTTGTCCGAAACGTGGTCCTTGTTCTGAAAGGTCAGTTGAATTTTATTGAGGTTGGCGTACCTGGCCAGCAGCCAGGCGTCACGAAGAATCTGCCAGGGATTGTAAAGGACGGGAGTGCGAACCGTGGCGGCTTTGCGATTAACGAGATACAAGTTGCCGCAATCGCGGCCAAAGTAAAAACCGATGCGGGGTGGGTGCTCGGTTACGTCCCAGTTCACAACCGCGGTGTATTCGGAATGTTTCACCAGTTTTCTGGCTTTATAGTAGAGATAATCGAGATCGTTCTTTTTACCCAGTATGGCGAAATCGAGTTTGAAGGCCTTGAAATCTCCATTTTCCATATTCGCTACAATGGACTCAAGCGGCGCTTTCCATGAATGCCAGAGGCCCAGCTTGATCTCCGCAGTCTTTGCCGCGTCACGGACGTTGGCGAAACCTTCGGGATAGATGTCGTATTGACTGGGCACCATCGTTCCGTTCTGCATCTCGCCCGGTTTTTCATGTCTGTTCTGCGTGGTCCATGTCGCTGCAGGGAGCCAATTATCGTTCTGCCAGCCGTCATCGATCTGAAGCAGGTCGACACCTAGATTCGCGCAGGCATCGATCTCTCGCAGCACGTTTTCCTCACGTGCTTTGTAGAGGCATGGGGGACGTTTGTCCTCCGAGCCCCAGGTGTTGGCCATGATAAAGATGTCGCGGTCCGGATGAACGGGATAGCGAAAACGGTCGAACTGTTTTAATGCGAGTTGCGCATCCACATCGTTTCCTTCGTAATGGATGATCCAGTTCGCCCAGCAGAATTTGTAATCGGAAGAAACGTCGTTCGGCCGCATTCCCAGACCATCGACCCGCAGCGCCCGACCGTCGCGACCAAATCCCCCGACGGCACAACCATCGTCGGGAATATGCGAGTGTGCATGCGATTCCTTGATGAGGATTATCCCGTGTCCGCCCAGGTCTGCCATCAGGCCGCTGGTTTTTTTGTGCCAGTTTTTATCCTCCAGTTTTTTGGTTTCTAAAATCTCATAAGGATGCATGTTCGCTTTTAATCCTGCGCGATAACTCCATGTAAAGATCGATTCCGGGTCTGTCTGCAAAGTCAGCGATTCCGAGATCCCTCTTCCGAGGCTGGACACTTTGCCTGGAGATTTTAGCCAGAGTTGGGTGCGTAACCCAGGGGCACCGGGATAAGCCCAAATCACATATTTCAGGTGCAGCGTAGGGTATTGGATCTCGGCTTCAATAGCCAAGTGCTTGGAGGTGAAGCGGTCATCGTCGTCTGCAAATGCTTTGAGAGAAACCAGTTTGCCTTCGCCAGGCTCGCCCAGATGCCAGTCGGCGGTTTCTTCTGTGCCGGCGGCCAGCACTTTATCATCGGGCGCGGCGAGTGAATGGGTCAACAGGCCTTTGCCGGTCCATTTCCATTGTCGTGTCATCGCACCGGTGGAGACTGTCAGCATGTCGCCGTCCGTTTTGGCTTGAGCCGCACCCAGCGATTGATTCAGCTTTGGCAATTCTGCAGCCCAAATTGTTGAAATGGAAGAAATGGAAAACAATAAGAACGGTAAGTATCGCATAATGTCATCTCCGAAACCGGTAACTGGCAATTTCCTTATACCCAGAGTTTCTATACTCGTGACGATTGATACTGTTCGTCCTATCCAACCGTACAATAACTGATAGGAAATATTATTCCAAGCGGGCCGGGATCGGGGGCTTGGGGGTGTGGGGTTCGGGGATAGGGGGAAACTACGAGGTTTGCCGGCCTTGCGAATCGGCATGTGATCCGCCCCGTTCACCATCCGAACCCTCCATTCTGGACTGCTTGAACCGGTGTTCTCGCCCGGAGACCATCCCCGGGCCATACAACGAGTACCAGTTGTTACCTCACCGTTCAAGGCAACTGTGGATACGTGCCCTTGATCCCAGATCTTTTTCTCCGGTGACACGGCCCACGCCACTCGGCGCCGTCGCCCGCGCTCACGGCTCCGAAGCAGTGCCAAAATCGCTTGCGGTGCCAGTCATGTGACGATCATGTGAGCGCGTTTGGCACCATCCTTTGCGCAAGGCTACGGAGGGCGGGCTGCAAGCTGTCAGGTGACCATCCTTCGCGCAAGGCTACGGCACGGCAGGCGGGGGTAGTGATCCCGTTGGATATAGGCGAAAACGGGTGCAACTCGCACCTACCCCGGTTCTGCGTAAGTGCCTGTAATGAAGCATCTTGTCTCTCACGTGACGGGGTACGACCTCGTCCCGTAGATTTGAGATTCTGAGACGGTCGCGGAGGGTTTCGGGCCGATTTGGGGCGATACCCCGTCACGTGGTTGGGCCCTTCGACTCGCTCAGGACAGGGCGCTCGCTCAGGACTGCGGCGGCGAGAGCGCGAAGAATCAGGCATCAGGTTGGCCATGGACACCTCTGCAACGACTGAGTGTCTTCAGGGCGTTCGGATTGCCTGCGATCAATGCCTCTTTCTTCTGGCGGGACCATCGCTTGATCTGCCGCTCACGAGCCACCGCGGCAGTTTCGGAAGGGTGCTGTTCCTGGAATACGAGCAGGACGGGGCGACGTGCGGCCGTCCAGGCTGCGCCTCGGCCGTCTTGGTGGCATTGCACTCGTGCCGGCACGTCTTCGGTGTGGCCGACGTAGTAGCTCCTGTCGCGACAGCGCAGGATGTAAACGAACCAAGCCAAGTGAGCCCCTCGACTCGCTCCGCTCGCTCAGGACATTCGACTCGCGGCATGAACTTCCACGACCACCCCAGCAAGGGGATTGGCCTGCCATGAGCGAGCGGCCGCGATTGGTTTCGCGGCCGCGAGTCGAATGGAGCGGACCGGGATCGAACCGGCAACCCCCAGCTTGCAAAGCTGGTGCTCTCCCAATTGAGCTACCGCCCCTGCTGCAGCATTGTATCGGGATGATGCGGCGTGGTGTTTGCGTTTACGACTTGGCGGCGGTCGCCTGCTCATGCGACTGGATGAGTTGGAAGACCTGCTCGGCGGTCTGGGCATCGCGGACGGCGTGGCGGAAGTCGGCGTTGGTCATCATGCGGCTGACCGTGGCCAGGGCCTGGATGTGCGGGCCGGTCTGGTCGGCGGGGCTGACCAGCAGGATGATGAGGCTGACCGGCTGGCCATCGATGGCCTGGAAGTCGATGGGTTCGGCGGGCTTGCCGATGGCCATGGTCAACTCGCCGCAGCAGTCGCACTTGCCGTGGGGGATGGCCAGGCCGTGCCCGATCCCCGTGGTCCGCGTGGACTCGCGCTGCCAGACGGCCTGCTTGACCTTGTCGATGTCGCTGACCTTGTTGCCGGCCGCGAGCAGTTCCACCAGTTCGTAGATCGCGGCCTGCTTGTCCGTCGCCCCGAGGGGAACCTTGATGGAAGCAGGATCGAGGATGTCAGTCAATTGCATCGCAGCGCTCGCAACAAATGGGTGCACGCATGCCGATCAGCTCCGAACGCCTGATTCCTTGGGACCCGGGGTCGGCCCACGAGGCGGGAGGCGGCGGTGAATGTGTTATGCTAAACCCCGCGGCATCATGGATCAAGCCGCCGCCGCGCCGGTCGCCGCGTCGTTGACTCACACAGGCCCTGCGGGCCGGGAAATGCGTCGATATGCCCGCCGCCGTCCGGACCCTCGTTCCGCTGCTGCAGTTGACCCGGCTGGCCATGGTCTTCACGGCCGTCGGTGACATCTGGCTGGTCGTGTTGTGGGCGCGGCTCATCGAAGGTCGCGCCGATCCGCACTGGCAACTCGGCCAGACACTGGGCCTGACCGCCGGCGTGGCGATCGGGATGTACGTGTTCGGCATGGTGCTCAACGACGTGATGGACGCGCGGCGCGATCGGCTGTTCGCCCCCGAGCGACCGATCCCCTCCCGCCGCATCACGATCACCACCGCGCTGGCCATCGCGCTCAGCGGGCTGCTGCTGGGCCTGCTGTGCGCCGTTGCGCTGGGCGAGGTCAACACGCTGCTGTGCCTGCTGTGCGCGGGGCTGATCGTGTTCTACAACGCGGCGGGCAAACACCTGCCCGCGATCGGGCTGATCGCCCTGGGCCTGGTCCGTGCGGCGCACATGCTCATCGGCGAACCCACGCTGGCGTTCTGCTGGCCGGTCTGGCTGGTCTTCACCCACGTGGTGACGATCAGCGCCCTGGCGTACCGGTTGGAGCGGAAGCGGCCGGTGCTGATCGCCCACGAGGCCTGGGCCATCGCGCTGGGCTGGGCCTTCTGGACGCTGGCGATGGTCTTCTGGATGGCGCAGCGCGGCGGGCTGACGCCCCGGTCGGTATCCGCGCCGTGGGTCTGGCTCGGGCCCGTCGCGGCCGGGTTGACCTTCCTCGCCATCCTCTACGTGATGATCCAGCGGTCCGGCCCGACGCAGGCCACGGGCAAGGCGGTCATGCGCTGGGGGCTGGGCTGGCTGATCGTCTACGACGGGTCGTGGTTCGCCTCGATCGGCCGGTGGCGGGAGGCCGGCGTGTTCGTCGCCCTGGCCGCGGCCACGGTGATCTGCGTCCAGGTCATCCGCAGCCTCGAGTCCGATCGCCACCCCGGCGAGCTGTTCCTTTCCGACCGGCGGACGGGCTAGACGTCGGGCGTCAGTTCCAGCCCACGGCGTAGAACAGCGCGGTGAAGGCCAGGTCCGCGAAGATGATCGAGACGATCGACAGGACGACGGTGGTGGTGGTGGCGTGGCCGACGCCCGCGGCGCCGCCGCTGACGCGCAGGCCGTTGTAGCAGGCGATCAGCCCGATCAGATGTCCGAACACCGCCGCCTTGATCACACCCGTCAGGAAGTCGGACAGCTCCGCGATGCGCAGCGTGTTGTTGTAGTAGATGGCCCAGGGGATATCGAGCACGAACACGCCGATGACCGCCCCGCCGCCGATCGCCACCACGTCGGCGAAGACCGCCAGCACGGTCAGCCCGATCACCGTCGCCAGCACGCGCGGCAGCACGAGAAACCGCACCGGGTTCAGCGCCATCGCCTCCAGCGCCTCGATCTCCTCGCCGACCACCATGGTGCCCAGCTCCGCGGCGATCGACGCGCCGGCGAAACCGGTCAGCACGATCGCCGAGATCAGCGGCCCCAGCTCGCGGAGCACCGCGATCGCGTTGATGCTGGCGACCTGGTCGGTGGCGGCGTAGTCCTTGAGCGGTGGGGCCATCTGCAGCACGAGGATGAACCCGATGCAGGCGCTGACGAGGGTGATGATCCCGATGCTGCGGACGCCGACGCGGACGAGCTGCTGGTAGAGCGCCCCCCACCCGAAGCGGACGCGGCGGAGCGCCCACAGCACCACCCACAGGTTGACGCGGGCGAACAGGTTCGCCAGCCCGCCGACGTAGTCCAGGGTGTTGAGCACGGGCGCGCCGAGGCGATCGAGCATGACCAGGGCGGCCGGGTCACGCGGCGGATGGGTGTCGATCTGCGACATGGGGATTCTCCGGGCGAGGACCGCGTCGCTTCGCAGGCTCCCGTGAGGCGCGCGGTCGGGTCAGCGATGCGTGGCCGGCGTCTCAGGCGCTCTTGGCCGCTTCCTTGTCCTCCATGATCTCGAAGACCATATCCAGCCGCGCGATCTCGAAGATGCTCCGCACCTTGGGCTGGAGCCCGCAGAGGATCATGCGGCCGCTGCGCTTGCGCTGCTGCTGGAAGGCCTCGACGAGCGTGGCCACCCCCGACGAATCCATGTACGGCACCCCGTCGAGGTCGACCACCAGCCGCGGCGGCGCCCCCTTGGCCAGCTCCAGCAGCTCGTACCGCAACATCGGCGAGGTCGACAGATCGATCTCGCCGGTCAGCGCCACGTAAACGCCGTCGGAAAGCTGCTCGGTTGCCTGGATGACCTGTGAATCGTTGCTCATGGTTTCGACGCCTTGTGATTGGCCCTCGGGCTGTCCCCGGCAGGCGCGGTGGTCTTGCTCATCACCAGCCGCATCCCCCCGCCGTCTCGCTGACTGTAGCTTACCTGATCCATGACCTGCCGGATGATGTGCACGCCCAGGCCCCCCGGCCGCACCTCGTCCAGGTCCCGCCCTTGGATCGTCGCGGGGTCGACCTGTCGGCCGCGATCCTCGACGATCACCGTGAAGCCCTCGCCGCCGTTGCCGTCGCCGAGTCGAACCTTGATCCAGATCGGCTGGTCGGTCGCGCCGCCGTAACCGTGCCGCATCACGTTGGTCACCGCCTCATCGACCGCGAGGCTGACCTGCCCGCAGATCGCTTCGTTGAGCCCGACCTTGTCGGCGATCACGCTCACCACCGCGCGGACCACGCAGAGGAACCTCGGATCGCTGTCGATGCGCAGCTCGATGGCGTCATGGTCCGGCATGGCGTTGGTCTCTCTTGCCCATCGGGTCGGTGCGAGCGTTCGTCGCGGGGTCGGCGGGTTCGTCCTCGTCGCCGGGGCGTTGCCGGGCGTACGCGGCGACCCACCGTTCGACGGCGGCGGAACGGGCGTGCGGCGGGGCGTACGGCGAATAGCCCTTGCGCTCGCCGGTGATCTTCTCCAGGGCCACGATCGCATACATCCGCACCGCCGGGTCGTCGCTGTCGAGCTGCGCGATGAGATCGGGGACGGCGTCGGGGTTGCGTGTGCGGCCGGCCTCGCTGATCGCGTAGAGCTTCGACGCGGGGTTCGCCGAGTCGAACCCCCCTTCCTCGGCGCGGGGCGGCTGGCACCCGGTCAGCGCCGCGAGCGTGAACGCCGCGGCCGCGATCGCCCCGCAAGCCAGCCCTGACACCGGTGAAGCCCAACGCGTCATGCGAGTATCTTAGGTGGGCCGGGCCCGCCGTGAAAGCCCGCCGTTGTCAGTCCCGCGGCGCCCGACTACCATCGCTTTTTTGCGGAAACCCTCACATGACCGCATCGTCCACCGCACCGTCCGGCCTACTGTCCGATTCGCTGGCGCACGATGAAGTGATCTGCGTGCTGGACTTCGGGTCGCAGTACGCCCAGCTCATCGCCCGCCGGGTCCGCGAGGCCGGTGCGTTCAGCCTGCTCGTCCACCACGCGATCGACGCCGACGAGCTGGCCCGGTACCAGCCCAAGGGGCTGATCCTGTCGGGCGGGCCGGCCAGCGTCTACGAGGCCGACGCCCCCCAGTGCGACCCGGCGCTGTTCGAGAAGCTGGCGGGTGTGCCGGTGCTGGGCATCTGCTACGGCATGCAGGCCGCGTGCAAGCTGCTGGGCTGCGACATCCGCGGCGCCGCGTCGCGCGAGTACGGCCGGGCGCAGCTCAGCATCAGCGACCGCAGCGATCTGCTGGCCGGCCTGCCCGAGCACACCACCGTCTGGATGAGCCACGGCGACCAGGTCTCGGCCATCGACGGCCAGTTGCAGGAGCTCGCCTCCACGCCCACCTGCCCCTACGCCGCGGTCCGCCACCGCGATCGGCCGTTCTTCGGTGTGCAGTTCCACCCCGAAGTCACCCACACGCCCCACGGCGTCGACATCCTGCACAACTTCCTCTACAACGTCTGCGGGTGCCGCAACACCTGGCGGATGACCGACTTCCTCGATCGCCAGGTCGACCGCGTCCGCAACCAGGTCGGCGCGGGACGGGTGATATGCGGGCTGAGCGGCGGGGTCGATTCCTCGGTCGTCGCCGCGCTGCTCGCCAAGGCGATCGGGCCCCAGCTCACCTGCATCTTCGTGGACAACGGGCTGCTGCGGAAGAACGAGGCTCAACTCGTCGAGCAGACCTTCCGCGATCACTTCCAGCTCGACCTGCGCGTCGTCGACGCCGGCGAGGCGTTCCTGCGTGACCTCGAAGGCGTCGAGGACCCGCAGGAGAAGCGGCGACGCATCGGCCATCGCTTCATCGAAGTCTTCAAGGCCGCCAGCGATGACATCCCCGACGCCCGCTTCCTCGCGCAGGGCACGCTGTACCCCGATGTGATCGAGTCGGGGCACGGCTACAGCGGGGCCGCGGCCAACATCAAGCTCCACCACAACGTGGGCGGCCTGCCCGAAGAGCTGGGCTTCGAGCTCGTCGAACCGCTCCGCGACCTGTTCAAGGACGAGGTCCGCAAGCTCGGCGAGGTGCTCGGCCTGCCCGAGTCGCTGGTGTGGCGGCACCCGTTCCCCGGTCCGGGGCTGGCGGTGCGGTGCCTCGGCCCGCTCTCGGCCGACAAGCTCGACATCCTCCGCGACGCCGACGAGATCCTCCTCGAAGAGATCACCGCCAGCCATCTGTACCGCTCGACCAGCCAGGTCTTCGCCGTGCTGCTGCCGGTCAAGAGCGTGGGCGTGATGGGCGACGGCCGCACCCACGAGCAGGTCGTCGCCATCCGCGCCGTCGAGACGCAGGACTTCATGACCGCCGACTGGGCCCGCATCCCCTACGACGTGCTCGCCACGATCAGCAACCGCATCATCAACGAAGTCCGCGGCGTCAACCGCGTCGTCTACGACATCTCCAGCAAGCCCCCCGCCACGATCGAGTGGGAGTAACCCCCGCGGATGCCCGGCGACGGCGAGCGCACGCCGCACCGCTGGACGGCGGAGCCCGCGCGATTATCCGGACGCGGGTGTTATCCGGCGTGACGGATGGGCCGATGCGATATGCGGAGACGCATGTGGCGAGGCCGCACTACGAAAATCTGACCGTCTGGCGCGAGGCGATGCGGGTGGTCCGCCGAGTCTACACGCTGACGTCGAGGTTCCCCGATTCGGAGAAGTCGGGGCTGGTGGCTCAGATGCGTCGCGCGGCGATCGGCATCCCCGCGAAGATCGCCGAATCCGCCGGGTCGGCTGACCCCCGCCGGTTCCTCAACGCCCTGGGCCAGGCACAGGGCGCGGTCCGCGAGCTGCAGACCTACGAAGCGCTCGCGCGGCAACTGCGCATGAGCGGGTGGACCGGCGGCTGGTCCGTGCGGCGCCAACTGCGGCGGTACAGCCTCACCCTCGCCGCGGAGTCCGAGGCGCTGGAGCAGACCCTCGCCGAACAGGACACGGCGGCCGCGGCGGCGCCGCGGCTGCGGTTCCGCCACGCTGCATGATCGACCGGGGAAACGCTAAGATACCGCGGTCATGATGATGAGCGTGAGCATCCTGCTGAGCGCGATCCTGGCCGCCGCGCCCCCGCTGACCGACGATCAGCGGACCGCCGTCGAGGACGTGACCGACCGCGTGGCCAACATCGATGAAGCGGGCCTGTATGCGCTGCTGCGCAACGCCGAGGCCTGGCCGGACCGAGTCGGCGAGGCGATCCCCGGCGCGATGATCCCCGACCCGCGATCGCTCCGTGACGACCCCGGCGCGGCGCGGGGTGAGATGTTCCTGATCGAGGGCGAGCTGGAGAGCATGGCCGAACCGGGCATCTACACGCCCCGGCGGGTGCTTGCGCAACCCGGCTGGGATCACGTGGAGGTCTGGCATGTTCGGCTCGACGACGGCACGCTGGCGATCGTGTGCCTGACCGATCCGCCGGACGTCGCGGCGCGCGGGGTCGAGGGCCAGCGCGTGCCGAACATCGCGAGGCTGACGCTGCGCATCCCCGCGCGGTTTTACAAGCTGATCAACGCGATGGGCCAGGACGCCCGGCCGACGATGCGCACGTACCCGGTATTCGTCGGGAAGGCGGCGCAGCTCACCGGGGGCGCGGCGCCGTCGCGCGACGCGTCCGGGCTGAACGCCCTGCCCTACGCGCTGCTGTTCGCCGCCGTGATCGTGCTCCTGCTGGTCTTCGGGTACGTTCGGGCCAAGGCGAAGCGGCCGTCACGGCTGGACGAGCGGCTCGCCCAGCGGCAGGCCGCCGACCGCGAGGAGTACGCGGTCCGCACCGACCTGCCCGAGGACCCGGCCGCGGCGCTGGAAACCCTCGAGCGCGAGCACGAGCTGGCGCCCCCCGAGACGACCGACCCACCCGACAAGGACGCCCCCGCTCATGGCGATCGTCAACATCCAACTCCCCCACCATGGCTATGACGTGATCGTCGATCCGGGCGTTATGGCGCGGCTGGGCGAGCTGACCCGCGAACGCGCCCCCCACCGCCGCTGCGCCCTGATCGCCGACCAGGCGGTGTACGACCTGCACGGCTCGGGGGCGCAGGCCGCGTTGAGCGCGGCGGGGTACGACGTGCTGGTTCATGCCCTGCCCCGCGGTGAGCAGCACAAGACGCTCGGGACGGTCCGCGGGGCGTACGACGTCATGCTGGGGGCCAAGCTCGAACGCCGCTCCCCGGTCGTCGCCCTCGGCGGCGGGGTCACCGGCGACACCGCCGGGTTCGTCGCCGCGACCTACCTCCGCGGCGTGCCGTTCGTGCAATGCCCCACCACCCTGCTCGCCATGGTCGACGCGAGCGTCGGCGGCAAGGTCGGCGTCAACGTCCCCCAGGGCAAGAACCTCATCGGCGCCTTCCACCAGCCGGTCGTCGTCGTCATCGACCCGCTGGTGCTGCGGACCCTGCCGCCGCGCGAGGTGCGGTGCGGGCTCGCCGAGTGCGTCAAGCACGCGGTCATCCGCGACGCCGATCTGTTCGACTGGACCGCCGAACACCTCGACGCCATCCTCGCGCTCGACGCGGCGGTGCTGACCGAACTGATCGCCCGCAACGTCGCGATCAAGGCCGACGTCGTCATGCAGGATGAAAAAGAGTCGGGCGTGCGGGCGCACCTGAATTTTGGCCACACGTTCGCGCACGCCATCGAGGCGACGCGGGGCTACGGCCAGATCGAGCACGGCGAGGCGGTGGCGCTGGGCATGGTGGCGGCGACGCGGCTCGCCGTCGACGCCGGCCGCTGCGCCCCGGACGTCCCCGACCGCCTCGGGCCGCTGCTCGAGCGGATCGGGCTGCCGGTCCGGGCCGACCTCGGACCCGTCGACACGCTCATGGCCGCCATGCGGCTGGACAAGAAGGTCGCCGACGACCGCATCCGCCTCGTGCTCCCCGAGGGCATGGGCGGCGTGACCGTCGCCGACGACGCGGACGACCAGGCCATCGCGTCGGCGTGGCGGGCGATCGGCGCCGTGACCTGACCTGCCAGAAGGACGGACGAGGTGAAAGTCCAAGAACCGGCCGGCGTCTATGACCAGTTGCTGCGGCAGACCCGCGCCACCACGTGCAGCTCAGCACCATGGCCGACACCAAGGCCAACATGCTGCTGACCGTCTCGACGATCGTGATCACGTTCACCGCCCCGCACGTGCTCGACCCGCAACTGCGCTGGGCGGCGGGCATGGTCTGCCTGTCGAGCCTGGTCACGGTGATCCTCGCCGCCTATGCGGTCATGCCCAAGGTCAACATGCCCCGCCGCATCCGCGAGGCGCCCGACATCCGCAGCAAGGGCTTCAACCTGCTGTTCTTCGGCGACTTCGTCCGCATGGACTACGAGCAATTCGAGCAGGAAATGGAAAAGGTCCTCAACGACCCCAACCTCGCCTACGAGCAGGCGATCCGCGAGGTCTACACCATGGGCAAGTTCCTCGCGAAGCAGAAGTACCGCTACATCAGCCTCGCCTACATGGTGTTCATCGTGGGCCTGGTGCTCAGCGGCCTGGCGCTGCTCGGGTCGGCGCTGTTCTCGCGCGGGATGTGACTCACCGCGGGGCGTCGGTCGCCAACCACTGCAGCATCGCGTTGCCCGAGCCCGAGCGGAACCCCGCGAGGTCCACCGTCACGTAGACGTAACCGATCGCGGTGAGCTGCTCGACGATCTGCCCGCGGATGCGTTCATCGACCAACTGCGGCAACTGCGCCGGGGGGACCTCGATCCGCGCCACGCCCTCGTGGTGGCGGACCCGCAACCCGCGGAAACCCAGCTCGCGCAGCGCCTCTTCGGCCTGCTCGATCATCGCCAGCCGCTCGGGCGTGACCGCCGTCCCGAAGGGGATGCGGCTGGCCAGGCACGCGGCCGCAGGCTTGTCGGCGTTGGGCAGTCCCAGCGCCTGGGCGATGGTTCGGACCTCGGCCTTGCCCAGCCCCGCCTCCAGCAGCGGGCTGACGATGCGGTTCTCCCGCGCCGCGTCGAGCCCCGGCCGGTGGTCGCCCAGGTCGTCGGCGTTCGTGCCGTTGGCGATGTACGCGATGCCCCGATCGTCGGCCAGCGTCCACAGGCAGGCGTACAGGTGCGACTTGCAGAAGTAGCACCGATCGCCGGCGTTGGCCTGGTAGTTGGGGTCGTCCTGCTCGCCGGGCTGAACTTCAACGAGTTCGAGGTCGAGTTGCGTCGCGATCGCGCGGGCCTCGTCCAGTTCATGCCGCGGCAGGCTCGCCGAGTCGCCGATCGCCGCCGGCGCGTCCGCCTTGCCCAGCGCCCGGCGGGCCGCGGCGGCGACCACCGTCGAGTCCACCCCCCCGCTGTACGCGGTCAGCAGCTTGCGGCGCGGCTCGATCACCGCCGCCAGCCGCGCCACGAGCTGTTCCGCCGCCGCTTGCATGCCGTCACTGTAGGCCCGGCCCGACAGGGATACAATGCCCGCGTCGTGCCCGAGGTCCCGGTGTCGTCGGCGTATTCGTGAGGTCGTGATCATGCACACAGTCTTTCGCTTGGTCGTCGCGGTGTCCTGCGTCCTTGCCGCCGCGGGCGCCGCCCACGCCGAGCCCCGCGTCGTCGATGAATCCTGGGCCGTCACCGTGCTCCAGGGCCAGCCCGCCGGGCACATGGTCAGCCGCACCGTCCACGACGCCGGCCGCATCATCTCCACCGTCCGCTTCGAGATCGAGGTCGGCCGAGCCGGCCAGCCGATCACCATCGCCATAGACTCACGCTTCGTCGAGACCGCCGACCACCAGCCGCTCGAAGCCGGGACGACGATGGACCTGGGCGCGATGGCGATGAGGACCCACGTCCGGTTCGACGGGGACAAGATGCACAAGACCACCACCCAGGCCGGCCAGTCCCGCCGGCAGACCCTGCCCGCCCCCGACGGCGACTGGCTCACCCCCGCCCAGGCGAAGGCTTATGAGCGGGCGCGGCTCAACGCCGGCGACCCCGAATTCTCCTATACCACCTTCAACTACACCGATCGCTTCGACCTCGAACAGGTCAACGCCCGCCGCGTCGGACGCCAGGCCATCGACGTGTTCGGCAAGACCGTCCCCGCCACCCACCTCAAGGTCGCCACCGAGAGCCAGCCCGGCCTGGTCTCGGACGTGTGGGTCGACGACCAGGCCCACCAGCTCAAGACCTCGATCAACCTCGGCGGCATCGCGCTCGACGTCGTCGCCGCCGACAAGGAACTCGCCCTGGCGAAGAAGACCCCGCCGGAGATGCTCAACGACACGCTCATCCGCCTCGACCGGCCGATCGACAACCCCCGCGGGCTGACGGAGGCGACCTATCGCCTGACCATGAGCGAGGGCGATCTGCCCGACCTGCCCGAGTCACCCGCGCAGGCCGTGCAACGCATCGATGCGCGATCGGCGATCGTGACCATCGATCTGGCGGCGCGCGATCGCCCGGCCGCCGAACCTCCGCCCGACCCGCCGGTCACGCACTCGGCCATGGCCGACGGACGCGATGAGAAGGTCAAGGCCCTGGTCGCGCAGGCCGCGACCGCGGCGGATGCGCCCCCTTCCATCGAGGACCTGCGGCGTTTCGTCCACGGCTACATCGATGCGAAGAACCTGAGCGTGGGCATGGCCACGGCCGGCGAGGTCGCCCGCACCCGCCAGGGCGATTGCACGGAGCACGCGGTGCTGCTCGCCGCGATGTGTCGCGCCATCAACGTCCCCAGCCGCCTCGCCAGCGGACTGGTCTACGTTGACAACTGGCCGGGCATGGGCAGCGTCTTCGGCTACCACGCCTGGACGCAGGCCTGGGTCGACGGCCGCTGGATCGACCTCGACGCCGCGCTCTCGGACGATCACGCCTTCGACGCCACCCATATCCTGCTGTCCACCACCGACCTGGCGGACGGCCGGTGGACCAACGACGTGGTCAAGATGGCCGACCTGATCGGGCGGCTGAAGATCGAGCCGGTCGACTGACGACAAACGGCCGATCGGCGCGGCGTGCGGCCTATCATGGCCGAGCCCGGCAGGGCGGCCGTGCCGACGGCCCGGCACGGGATCGACGACGGACTTGCGGATGACCGAAGCCTTGCACGACATCCTGGATGACCTCGCCGCCGGCCGCGCCACGGTCGACGACGCGGCGGCGCGGATCCGGGCCGCCTCCGCCGCCGCCGGCCCCGTCGAGGACCTGGACTTCGCCACGATCGACCACGAACGCCGCGACCGATGCGGCGTCGCCGAAGTCGTCTACGCCGCCGGCAAAACACCCGATCAGGTCGTCGCCATCGCCCGCTCGCTCGTGCATCGCCACGGCCAGGCGCTGGTCACCCGCGCCGACGCCGCCCACGCCCAAGCCGTCAACCGCGCGTTCGATCGCGTCCACGCCGGCGCCCGCGGCGCGACGCTGCTGATCGGCGACGCGCCCCAGCCGCACGCCGCCTGCACCTCCATCCCCATCGTCACCGCCGGCACCAGCGACGAACCCGCCGCCGAGGAAGCCGAGCTGACCTGCGCCGCGCTCGGCCAGCGATCCCACCGCGTCAACGACGTCGGGGTCGCCGGCGTCCACCGCCTGCTGCGGCGACGCGACGAGCTCAACGCCGCCGGCGTCGTCATCGTCATCGCCGGCATGGAAGGCGCCCTGCCCAGCGTCGTCGGCGGGCTGGTCAACGTGCCCGTCATCGCCGTGCCCACCAGCGTCGGCTACGGCGTCGCCATGGGCGGGCTCGCCGCGCTCATGGGCATGCTCTCCAGTTGCGCCGCCGGCATCACCGTCGTCAACATCGACAACGGCTTCGGCGCCGCCTACGCCGCCACGCTGATCCAGCGCCAGATCGACCACACCACGCCGCATCAGCACTGAACGCCGCCTCGCCTCGCCGGCCCGCCGCGGGCCACTTGCCAAATCCCAAGCCAACCCGCACACTACGGTTCAGACCCACCCGGACCCGCGACGGTCTGACAGGGAGAACGGACCGTTGACCGAGCGCGACGCACAACAGGCCCTGCCCAAACTGCCCCAACGCCCCGACGATGCCCACAAGGGCACCTTCGGCACGGTCGTTGTCATCGGCGGCAGCGCCCAGATGGTCGGCGCGCCTGCCCTCGCCGCACGCGCAGCCCTCCGCGCCGGCGCCGGGCTCGTGCGCATCGCCGCTCCCAACGACCTGCTCGTCGCCATGCTCGTCATCGAGCCCTCCGCCACCGGCCTCGCCTTCCAGTACAACGCCGACTACGAGCCCGCCGAGGCCCTCGATCGACGCATGGACCGCGACGACGTCCTGGTCGTCGGCCCGGGCATGGGCATGGGCAGGGAACAGTGCGAGCTCGTCGAGGGCCTGCTCCGCCAGCCTCGCCCCATCGTGCTCGACGCCGACGGGCTGAACAACCTCGCCGAGGTCCGCGACGCCACCCTCGCCCCGCGCTGCCCCCTGGTCATGACGCCCCACCCCGGCGAGTTCAATCGCCTCGCCGACGCCGCCGAGCTCGACGTCGACCCGGTCGATCCCGACGCCCGCCCCGATGCCGCCGCCCAGCTCGCCGTCAAGTACAACGCCGTCGTCCTCCTCAAGGGCCACCGCTCCATCATCTCCGACGGCAAACGCACCGCCGTCAACACCACCGGCAACCCCGCCCTCGCCACCGCCGGGACCGGCGACGTGCTCGCCGGCGCCATCGCCGGCCTCATCGCCCAGGGCCTCGACCGCTTCGACGCCGCCGTCCTCGCCGCTCACCTCCACGGCGCCGCCGCCGACCTCTGGGCACAGAAGCACGGCCCCACCGGCCTCCGCGCCCACGACCTGGCCGACCTGCTGCCCTGCGCCATGCTCCAACACACCCGCCGGTAGTCATCCCCCGACCGCCACCGACCCACGGCCCCAGCACCCGGAAACCGGCCACTGAACAACGCCAACACCACATCCCCCGGCCTGTTCATCACCGCCACCGACACCGGCGTCGGCAAGACCGCCGTCACCTGCGCCATCGCCGCCGCCTGCCGCGCCGCCGACCCGTCCATCCGCGTGGGCGTCTGCAAGCCCATCGCCTCCGGCTGCCGCCACGAGCGCGGTGAACTGGTCAGCCCCGACGCCGAGGCCCTGGCCCACTTCGCCGACTGCCCGGCGCCCCTGCATGTGATCAACCCCATTCGCTTCGCCCCGCCGCTCTCGCCCAACGTCGCCGCCGAGAAGGCCGGACGACCCGTCGACTTCGACGCGATCCTCGACGCCATTGCCCGGCTCGACACCGACTCCGACCTGATGCTGGTCGAAGGCGTCGGCGGCATCATGGTCCCCCTCGACGACCGCCACACCGTCCTCGACCTCGCCCGCGCCATCGGTTACCCCGTCCTCGTCGTCACCCGACCGGACCTGGGCACGCTCAACCACACCGCCCTGACCTGCCGCGCCATCAAGTCCGCCGGCCTTCGCCTCGCCGGGCTGGTCGTCAACCGCTACGACCCGGACAGCCCTGACCCGGCCGTGCAGGACAACCCCAGACTCCTGGCCAGCCAGAACAAGACCAAGGTGCTTGCCACGATCCCCGACGCTCGGAACGTCGCACCCGAGCAGGGCCAGCTCCCCCCCGCCGTTCGCGACGCCGCCGCCGCCACCGACTGGCATCGCATCTGCAAACCTATGCGACGCGGCTGACCACGCCCGGCCAAGGCCACCCGAAAAATAATTCAACTTTTTCCAGCGAAACGACGCCCCGGCGCGCTCGGCCCCGTCACCGGTGCCCTATATATGGGAGGGCATTGTGTCTTGCTTCGGACATGCTTCAGTTTCGGCGCCCGACCCGGCCGCGATACGCCACGCCTCTGTGCGCGATGCCGCATGCAGTCCTCGCCGGAGTTCGCTGCGAGTCATTCCATGAAATCACGCAACCTGTTGGCTCCCAACGTCTTTCGCCACGCACCCCCCGCCGCCGCCCGTCCCCGCCCCTGTCCGCACGGCCACGGGCGGACAACCACCCGTGTCCAACACAACAGTCTGCGCGACATACACTTAGATTCGAATGACCGGCCGGGGGGAGGCGTGGGGCGGACACGGACCCGCCCCTGCGCACGATCGCGTCGCAAGAGCAGGGCTATTCGTCACCCGCGCCGTCGCGCGTTACGATGCGGCGTTCGACCCGAAAGGAAACCGAGCACATGACCGACCGACTGTTCATCTCTGACATGGGCCCGAACCAGCTCATCGAGGGCCTGTTCGCCGTCCAGAACGCCCAGCTCGGCCTCACCCGCCAGGGCAAGCCGTACCTCAAGTGCCTGATCGCCGACAAGTCCGGCCGGCTCCCGGCGCGGATGTGGAACGCCAGCGAACAGTTCGTCAACGCCCTGCCCACCGACGGGTTCGTCCGACTCGAGGGCCAGACCCAGCCCTATCAGGGCCAGCTCCAGGTCATCATCCAGAGCATCGAGGCCGCCCGGCCCACACCCGATGACCTGCATGACCTGCTACCCACCACGGACAAGGACATCGACGCGATGTTCGACCACGTCAGCCAGATCATGCGCTCCATGCAGCACGACGGCGTCCGCGCCCTCGCCGAGGCCTACCTCCAGGATGCCCCCCTCATGGCCGCGTTCAAGGAAGCACCCGCCGCTGTCACCCTCCATCATGCCTATCTCGGCGGCCTGCTCGAACACACCCTCAGCCTCCTCAACCACGCCGAGGCCGTCCTGCCCTTCCATCCCCACCTCAACCGCGATCTGGTCCTGATGGGCCTGTTCATCCACGACATTGGCAAGTGTGCCGAGCTCAACTGGCGCAGCGGGTTCGGGTACAGCGATGAAGGCCAGCTCGTCGGCCACCTCGTCCGCGGCGTGATCTGGCTCGAGCAGAAGGCGACCATCTGCGCCAAGGCCGGCCACGACATCCCCCGCGACGCGCTGATGGTCCTGGAGCACATCGTCCTCAGCCACCACGGCAAGCCCGAATTCGGCGCCGCCCGCATCCCCAGCACGCCCGAGGCCCTGTTCGTCAGCCTCCTGGACAACTTCGAGGCCAAGATGCACATGGCCGTCGCCGCGACCCGCGCCGGTGGACCCAGCCCCGCCGAACTCGAAGGCAACTTCACCGACAAGATCTGGGCGCTGGACAACGTCCGGTACTTCCGGCCCGACCCGCTCGACGCCCCGGTCCACGTCGAGCCGGACCCCGCTCCCGACGCCGCCGAGGAAGCGCGCTCATGAAGCTGTATACCCGTACCGGCGACGACGGCACCACCGGGCTCTATGGCGGGCAGCGCACCACCAAGCACGCCCTCCGTGTCGAGGCCTACGGCACCGTCGACGAGCTCAACGCCTCGCTCGGCCTCGCCGCCGCCGCCTGCGATGACGCCGACATGAACCGCATGATCATGCGGTTGCAGTCGCGGCTGTTCGACCTGGGCGCCGACCTGTGCACGCCGCTCGACGCCTCGGTCAAGCATGAGGTCCGCATCACGCCCGACCATGTCACCGAACTCGAAAGCCTCATCGACGCCGCGACCGAGCCCCTGCCCCCGATCAAGTACTTCGTGCTGCCCGGCGGGTCGGAGCTGGCGGCGCGGCTGCACCTGGCGCGGACCATCTGCCGCCGCGCCGAACGCTGCATCGTCGCGCTCGCCGATGCCGAGCCCGTCGGCGAAGGCGTCGTGCCCTACATCAACCGGGTCAGCGACCTGATGTTCGCTTTGGCCCGACGCGCCAATCAGCTCGGCGGCGTCGATGACGTGCCGTGGGTCAGCGAATGACCGAACCGATCAGCGGCCGGTTTCCGGGCGGACCATCGACTCGGCGTCGATCGTCGCGACCCGCCCGCCGGATTCGGCCCAGAGCTCCAGGCCTCCGGGGAAATGCGAGATGTTCTCGTACTCCAACGCCAGCAGACGCTTCGCCGCCGCGATCGCCAGCGGGTCCGTCCATCCCGCCGCGTACACCACGATGTGCTCGGCGTCCGCCAGACGCGGGTCCTTCTTGACCATCGTCGGCAGCGGGATGTTCACCGCGTCGGGGATGTGGCCCGTCGCGAACGCCGCCGCCGTCCGCGGGTCCACCAGCAGCACGTCCTCGTCCTCGTCCGACAGCAACTCTCGCAGCGACTCGTATCGCATCGTCGCCACGTCGTCGTCGCTCGTGCGAGGACCGCGGCCAAGGCAACCGGCCAGCACCCCCGCAAGCAGGCACCCGCTCAACACACACAGTAGTCTCGTCATGGTCATGGCTAACTCTCGTGAGGTGCAGCCCGGACCCGCACGCCACGCATGGTATCCCAAACGCCCGCCCGCATCACACCCCCGCGCCGCCGTTCGCCGCCGCTTGGACACCCGCCGCCCCGTTGCTACACTACGCGACCCAACCCCGCACGCACCGCATCTACAGGAACAAGGCCCATGAGCTTCGAGATCGAATTCGTCCACGGTCGCCAGGTCCTCGACAGCCGCGGCAATCCCACCGTTGAGGTCGAGGTCTGGCTCGTCGGCGGCGCGGTCGGCCGCGCCATCGTCCCCTCCGGCGCCAGCACCGGTGAGAACGAGGCCGTCGAGCTGCGCGACACCACCGTCAAGACCAAGTGGATGGGCAAGGGCGTGACCAAGGCCGTCAAGAACGTCAACGAGCTGATCGGCCCCGAACTCGTCGGCATCGACGCCCGCGAGCAGGAAGAGATCGACCAGATCATGCTCGACCTCGACGCCACGGCCAACAAGAAGAAGCTCGGCGCTAATGCCGTGCTCGGCGTCTCGATGGCCGTCGCCCAGGCCGCCGCGGAGGCGACCGGCCTGCCGCTCTACCGCTACCTCGGCGGCACCGGTGCCAAGACCCTGCCCGTGCCCATGATGAACATCCTCAACGGCGGCAAGCACGCGGACAACAACGTCGACTTCCAGGAGTTCATGATTCAGCCCTGGGGATTCGACAACTTCCACGACGCCCTCCGCGCCGGCGTGGAAATCTACCACGCACTGAAGAAGGTCCTGACCAAGCGCGGGCTGAGCACCGCCGTCGGCGATGAGGGCGGGTTCGCCCCGGACCTGAAGGACAACGAGGACGCGCTGAAGGTCATCGAGGAAGCCGTCGAAGCCGCCGGATACACCTTCGGCGACCAGATCTTCGTCGCGCTCGACCCGGCCACCAGCGAGATGTGGGACAAGACCCGCAAGGGCTACAAGTTCTTCAAGTCCGACCCCAAGAAGATCGTCAAGAGCGACGACATGGTCGAGTACTGGGCCAAGTGGTGCAAGAAGTACCCGATCCGGTCGATCGAAGACGGCCTGGCCGAAAACGACTGGAAGGGCTGGAAGACCCTCACCGAAGCGATCGGCGATACCGTCCAGCTCGTTGGCGACGACCTGTTCGTCACCAACACCAAGTTCCTTGGCAAGGGCATCGAATCCGACACCGCCAACGCCATCCTCGTCAAGGTCAACCAGATCGGCTCGTTGAGCGAAACGTTCGAGGCGGTCGACCTGGCGATGCGCAACGGCTACGCGGCGGTGATGAGCCATCGCTCCGGCGAATCCGAGGACGCGACGATCGCCGATCTCGCCGTGGCGACCAACTGCGGCCAGATCAAGACCGGCGCCCCCTGCCGCTCAGACCGCAACGCCAAGTACAACCAGTTGCTGCGCATTGCAGACGACCTGGGCGACGCCGCCGTCTACGGCGCGAATACCTGGACAAAGGGCTGAAGCCGGCAGCATCCATCCATTCACCCGATGGTCAGCAAAGCCCGCCCATGGCCATGGGCGGGCATCAACGATTATTGCGGGGAACGATCACCGCTGAAGTGATGGCGCTGTTGCTGATGACCACGGGCCTTCTGCTGTGGCCTCGAACGACGCACTGGGGCACAAAGAAGGTGATCCTGTCGGTCATGTGCGGCGTCGGCTGGAAGATTCTTGTGGGGATCGTGATCGAATGCCTGATCTGGTTGTGCTGTTCCGCCCGTGCGCGGAACGCTTGGCGGGTGTGGATCTGCCTGTATGCAGCAGCCGTCGCGGCTCTTGTCGGCCTGTCTATCGCGCCTGTGATGTAATATGCAACCCGCTCACTGACAACAGATACTTCTGATCGCCTCACGCAGCGCCGCCAATTCGCCCAGCAACGCGTCCATCACGTCCAGCGGCAGCATCGTCGCGCCGTCGGACATCGCCTTGTCAGGATCGGGATGCGTTTCGATGAACAGCGCGTGGACGCCGGCGGTGACCGCGAGCTTCGCCAGCAGCGGCGCGCGGTCCGGCCGGCCGCCGGAGGCGACGCCGACGCCGCCGGGCTGCTGCGTCGAGTGGGTGACATCGAAGCAGACGGGCGAGCCGAGTTCCATCAGGTCGGCCAGACCCACAAAGTCATTGACCAGGCGGTTGTAGCCAAAGAACGTGCCGCGCTCGGTCAGCATGAGCCCCGGGAATTCGGCAGGCGCGGCCTCATGCACCTTGGCCACGACGTTGCTCATCTCCGCCGGGCTCATGAACTGGCCCTTCTTGACGTTGACAGCCTTGCCCGTACCGGCGGCGGCGACCAGCAGGTCCGTCTGGCGACACAGAAACGCTGGAATCTGCAGCAGGTCAACCGACTCGGCGGCCGCGGCGGCGTGCGCCGGCTCATGAATGTCCGTGGTCACCGGCACTCCAAGCTCCTCACGCACGCGACGCAGAATCGCCAGCCCCTCATCCAGCCCGGGGCCGCGCCGCGAGTGGATCGACGAGCGGTTGGCCTTGTCGTAGCTGGCCTTGAAGACGAAGCCGAGGCCGAGCTCGGCACAACGGTCCCGGATCGACCCGCCGATCTGGATGCACTGCTCGGCCGACTCCGCCACGCAGGGCCCGGCGAGGATCGCCAGCGGCCGACCGGGCCCGAGGGTCAGGTTGTTGATCTTGACGTGTGTCATGGGAACCACGGGGAACACGGAGGACACGCAACGGCCATTGAGTGTACAGAACCAGGCGCTTGATGCCATCCGGCAGGGCCAATCGATCGCCGCCATTCAGTGTCACGCCAGCTAAAGACCTGCGGGATCTGTGGCTGCCGCTCGACCTTCCCGCCTCGGTGAGCCAGCGGGCATGCCAGGCACGTTTCGGGCGTAGACTGCGGAAGGCTCGGCCCGTGTTCCCCGTGTCACCTGCGGTCAACGCTTATCGCAGCAGCGCCAGGACCATGTTGTCGCGGTGGATGATCTCGTCATAGGCGCGTCGGCCGAGCAGCGCCTCGAAGTCGTCGGATCGCTTGCCCATGATCTTGCGGGCCTCATCGGCGTCGTAGTTGATCAGGCCGCGGGCGAGTTCCCGGCCCCGCTCGTCGCGGACGACGACGACGTCGCCCTTGTCGAACTTGCCGATGATCTCGGTGACACCGATGGCCAGCAGCGACGCGCCCTTGTCGGTCAGGGCGCGGACGGCGCCCTGGTCGACGGTGAGCGTGCCGGTCGGGCGGACCGTCATGCCGATCCACCGCGAGCGGCTCTCCAGCTTCCGGTTCGCCGGGACGAAGACGGTGCCGAGCTTCTCCCCATCGATCAGTCGTGTGATGACGTCGGGCTCGCGGCCGGAGGCGATGACCGCGACCTCGCCGGCGTCGGTGACGAGGCGGGCCGCCTCGAGCTTGGTCTGCATGCCGCCCGTGCCCAGCGTGCTCTTCTCGTTGAGCACCAGGGCGCGGGCCTCCAGCGCGTCGTGCACGATGTCCAGGTATTCGCCGGTCGAATCCTTCACGCCGTCCACCACGCTGAGAAGGATCAGCAGGTCGGCCCGCAGCGCGTTGGTCAGCAAGGCCGCCAGGATGTCGTTGTCTCCGAAGCGGATCTCCTCGACGCTGACGGTGTCGTTCTCGTTGACGATGGGCACGGCGTTGCGGGCGTGCAACTCGCCAATGCAGTTGCGGATGTTGAGGTAGCGCTGCCGGTGCTCGAAGTCGTCACGCGTGACGAGCATCTGGGCGACGTGGCGGCCGTGGGGCTTGAACGCGTCGTGCCAGCGGCTCATGAGGCCGGACTGTCCAATGGCGGCGACCGCCTGGAGCTCGGCGACGTCGCTGGGACGCTGATCGAGGCCGAGGACCTTGGAGCCGACGCCCACCGAGCCGCTGCTGACGACGGTGACGCTCACGCCGCGATCGGCCAGGGCGGCGACCTGCTCGGCGATGGCCCTGAAGGACGGCTCGCTGATGCGGCCGGCGTCGTCGGTCAGCAACTGCGAGCCGATCTTGACCACGACGCGCCGCGCCTGGGCGATGACGGATTGTCGCAGCGGTGTCGAGGGCATGGCGTGTGGACTCGCGTCTACGAGGAACGCGATTGTAATTCATCCGCGACCGCACTGCGGCAGGACCGACTCGATGAGCTCAACATGCCGCTGGGTGGCGCCCTGGTTGTCGCGGATGACGCGGCGTCCGTTCGCGGCGAGTTCTTGCCCGCGCCGGCGATCATGCAACAGGTGCTCGACCGCCTCCCGCAGCGCCTCGGGCGAGTGGACCTGAAGGATGCCGTCGCCGGCGAGGAACTTGCCCAGCATGTCGGCGAAGTCGGCGACATTGGGCCCAATAACCACGGGCTTGCCCAGGGCGATCGGCTCGGTCATGTCGCTGCCGTACTGCGGGCTGAAGCTGCGGCCGATGATAACCACATCGGCCAGCGCGTACGCATCCGCGAGCTCGCCGAGTGTGTCGAGCAGGAACAGGCGACCGTCATCCGGCGCCGGGGTGTCGGGCCGCGAACGCCGCACGCATGGTCCGAGCGCGTCGGCGGCCTCGTCGAACCGTTCGGGCTTCCGCGGCGCGATCAGCAGTTGCACCGGGCGACCTTGTGCATCGGTCAGCCCGGCGAGCTTGTCCCGGAACAGCATCTCCTCGCCGGGGCCGGTCGAGCCACAGACCACCAGCGGCCGATCGCGGCGGATGCCCAGCGCCTGGCCCAGCCCATCCGCGCCGGGCGTCTGATCGACGATGCGTGCATTGTCCCACTTCATGCTGCCGGTGACGTGGACGCGGTCGGCGGGCGTGCCGAGCGCGGTAAAGCGATGGGCGTACGTGGTATCCTGAACGCCGGCATGGGAGAGGCGGCCGAACATGCTCCTGACCGCAAAGCGAAATCGACGGTAGCGGCGAAAGCTGCGCTCGCTGAGGCGTCCGTTGATGACGATCACCGGCGTGTTCATGTGGTCGCACGCGGCCAGGAAACTGGGCCACAGCTCCAGCTCGACGAGGGCCACGACCTCGGGCTGAACCTGCCGCAGGAAGCGCCGCACCGCCCAGGAGAAGTCGAAAGGGTAGCGCACAACGTCGTGTCGCTTCTCGAAGAGCTGGCGGGCGCGGGCGACGCCGGTGTTGGTCGTGGCGCTGACGACGATCCGCACGTCGTCGCGATAACGCTCGGTCAGCCGCTCCACGAGACCGCGTATCGCGTTGACCTCGCCGACGCTGACGGCGTGGATGAGGATCGTCGGGCGGTGGGTCGGGGCAAGGTGAGTGCGCCCGAATCGCGCGGCCCAGTCGGTGCGGGCCTTGCCCGTGCGCAGCAGGTACCACAACCACACCGGCGCTGTCATCGCGAGAATGAATCCATACACCAGGTCACGGATCAGTGACATGGCCTCCATTGTACGCGTTCGACCGGGCGAAGTAGTCGCCCGGCGATCAGGCGCCGACCTGCGAAAGGTCTAGATCGGGGAGCATCGCACCGCGCTCGATCAGGTTGTTGTGCAGCTCAAAGCAACGGGTCAGGTCGTGGCGGATGTGCCCGACCGTCGAGCTCTCGAGGTAGTGGTGCAGGTACTGGCGATAGGCCGGGTGAGCGCAGTTGTCGATGATGCACCGCGCCCGCTGCATGGGGCCGAGCCCGCGGAGGTCGGCGAGGCCCTGATCGGTGACAACGGCCTGGACGGAATGCTCATTGTGGTCGACGTGGCTGCACATGGGCACGACGGTCGAGATCTTGCCGCCCTTGGCGATGGAAGGGCACATGAACAGCGACAGATAGGCGTTGCGGGTGAAGTCGCCGGAACCGCCGATGCCGTTCATCATGTTGACGCCGGCCACGTGGGTGGAGTTGACGTGGCCGTACATGTCGACCTCCAGCGCGGTGTTCATGGAGATCACGCCGAGCCGCCGGATGACACCGGGGTTGTTGGACAGCTCCTGGGGCCGCAGCACGATGCGCGGACCGAAGAAATCGAAGTTGTCGTAGATGCGCTGAAGGTTGTCCTCGGTGACGGTGAGAGATGTCGCGCTCGCCCCGAGCAGCTTGCCCTCTTCCATGAGGTCGACCAGCGCGTCCTGGAACACCTCGGAATACATGTAGAACGGTGGGACCTCGGGGTCGGCGCCGAGGCCGGTCATGACCGCATTGGCGACGTTGCCCACGCCCGATTGCAGCGGCAGGAATTCGACGGGGATGCGGCCGGCCCGCATCTCCTCCAGCAGGAACCGCACCACGTGCTGGGCGATCCGCTGGCTGGTCTGATCGGCCGCGCTGAACGGGGCGACCCCGTCCTCGGCGTCGTTCTCCACAACGCCGACGATCTTGTCCGGATCGACCTGCACGTAGGACTGGCCGATCTTGGTCAACGGGTCATAGATGGGGATCGGCCTGCGGTCCGGTGGCGGCGGGAGGATGAACACGTCGTGCATCTCCGACAGCCGCTGCGTGTGGTGTCGGTTGATCTCCACGATGATCTTCTGGGCGTGCTTGAGGTACGTGGGCGACCCGCCGACCGACGTGGAGAGGTAGACCTTGCCATCGGCGGTGAGGTCGACCGCCTCGACCACGGCGAAGTTGATCTTGCCGAAGAAGCCGAAGGCAACGGTCTGAGGCACGTGGGACAGGTGCATGTCGACGAACTGGCACTGCTGCTCGTTGATGCGCTGGCGTAGCGCCTTGGACGACTGATAGGGCGAGCGCCAACTGATGGCGTCGGCTTCGGCGAGGGCCTCGTCGAGGCTCTTGCCGGTCGAGGCGCCCGTGAGAGCACGGATCTGAAAGGGCTTGTCCTGACTGTGCAGTTCCTTGGCGCGTTCGGCGAGGGCGGCCGGGACCGCCTTGGCCGAGCCGGCTGGGGTGAAGCCGCTGAACCCCACCGTGGCGCCGTGAGGGATCAGCTTCGCCGCCTCCTCGGCGCTGAGCATGGGAAAAGCCGTCGTCATCATCGTCATCGCACACACTCCATATCAGTCGTAATGTCCAGGGGGGTGGGTTCGAGCCGATCCGCATGCAGGTGGACCAGCTCGCCTGCGTTGAGGTGGGTCGGGCCGTCCGGCGAGCGGAGGGTCAGCCGCCCCGCGGCGTCAATACCTTCGAGCACACCGGACCGCATGGCTCCCCCGGGCAGCTCGCACCGCACCTCACGTCCGAGCCAAGCCAGGCGGGCGCGGATCGCAGCGCCCATCGCCGCCAGACCGGTGGCCTCGTACGCGGTCAGCACGGCGCCGAGTTGGTCGTAAAGAACACTGCGCAGCTCGGTCAGGTCGATCGGCCCGCCCCGCTCGTCATAGAGGCTCGTCGCGGGCCACCGCAGCGTGCGGCCCAGCCGGGCGACGGGGAAGTTGGCGTTGATCCCGATGCCGATCAGCACGACCGGCGCTGCCTGCGCGTCGAAGCGGCAGAGGATGCCACACACCTTTCGGCCTCGGATCAACAGGTCATTGGGCCACTTGATCTGTACCTGACATGCGAGGGTCGCCTCGATCGCGCGTGCTGCGGCGAGCCCGGCGGCAAGCGGTATCGCCTCGTAGTGATCCGCCTGACGCTGCGCGGGCCAGGCGACGGTCAGCCAGACGCCGCCCCGAGGGGAGTTCCACACGCGGCCCAGTCGCCCGACGCCCGACGACTGTTCCCCGGCGGTGATCAGCAATGGTGCGGCCGGTTGGTCCTGGCCGCGCCCATGCCAGACCCGCAACGCATGCGCGTTGGTCGAGTCGAGGCGATCATGGTGCTCACAGCGAAACATACGGGTTGCGGCCGGCTGCTTGAGGTCGTCGGGTCAGGCGGGCAAAGGTCGTGCCAGGGAGCGTGCGTCGGGTCAACCGAGCGATGAGAGCAACACCCCGGCCGCGACGGCGGAGCCGATCACACCCGCCACGTTCGGGCCCATGGCGTGCATGATCAGGTAGTTCTGCGGGTCTTCCTCTTGGCCCACGGTGTGCACGACACGCGCGGCCATCGGTACGGCCGAGACTCCCGCCGCACCGATCAGCGGGTTGATCTTCTCTTTGCTCATGGCGTTCATCAGCTTCGCGCACAGCAGCCCCGCCGCCGTGGCCACGACGAAGGCGATGATGCCCAGCGCGAAGATCCCGATCGTCTGCCACGTGAGGAAGGTCGCGGCCTGGGTCTTGGCGCCGACGGTCACGCCGAGCAGGATCGTGACGATATCGATGAACGCGGTCTGCGAAGTCTTCGCCAGGCGATCGGTGACGAGCGACTCCCGCAGGAGGTTGCCGAAGAACAGCATGCCCAGCAGCGGCAGCGCGCCCGGCGCGATGAACGCCGTGAGGATGAACCCCGCGACCGGGAAGATGATCTTCATCTGCTTGGAGACGTTCTTCGGGGGGCTCATCCGGATGCGGCGTTCGGCCTTGCTCGTCAGGAGCCTCATGACCGGCGGCTGGATGATGGGGACCATCGCCATGTATGAATACGCCGCGAGCGCGACCGCGCCCAGCAAGTCGGGCGCGAGCTGCGAACACACGAAGATGCTGGTCGGCCCGTCGGCGCCGCCGATGATGCCGATGGACGCGGCCTCGTTCATGCCGAATCCGATCGCGGGCACGTACTTGCCGAGCAGCAACGCCCCGAACAGCGCGCCGAAGATGCCGAACTGCGCCGCGGCCCCGAGCAGGATCGTCTTCGGCCGCGCCAGCAGCGGCCCGAAGTCGGTCAACGCGCCCACGCCCAGAAAGATCAGCGGCGGGTAGAACCCCGCCAGCCCGACGCCGGTGAACAACCACCAGAAGACCGATGCGTTCGACGGGTCCTGCTTCGCCCGCGACCAGACGATCGGGAAGCGACTCCTGCCCTCGTCGAGCATCTGCTGGGTGACGAAGACGCGGCGGCCCTGCCCGGCCGTGTAGATCCCCGGCCGCTCGATCACATCCGCCGACGGGCTCAGGAACGCGTGGTGGTTGACCATCACCGCCACGCCGCGATCGAGCGGGTCGGCCGCCTGGTTCGCCGTGGCGATCGGATGCACTTGCTTCAAGTAGACGCGATCGGCGAAGTGGATCACGTCCATGAGCTTGCCGTGCGTCCAGCCGGCCTCCTCGGGACCGTGCACGCCGCCGCGCGCATCACGCCGGGCTTGCAGCATCTCCATCGCTTGACGCACGGTCAACTGCTCATCGCCGACCGCCACGCTCTTCTCGGTCGGGCCGTCCGCGAACTCGACGCGGTAGTAGGCCAGGTCACTCGCCGGGACCGGCCCGTCGTAAACGCCCAGGCTCAGCTTGCTCGAGTCATAGGGGATGTTGCCGATCAGGATGCCGAAACCGATCGGGACCAGCAACAGCGGCTCGAACTTCTTCACGATGGCGAGGAAGACGAACAGCAGCCCGATGCCGATCATCACCAGATTGCCGATCTGGAACTGACCGAACCCGGTGTCGAGGAAGTAGCTATTGAGTGTTTCGAGCATGGGTCATCACCATCGCCGACCATGGGGTCCGTATGGATTGCCGGGCACCGGCTGACGCCGCACGGCGCTGGTCGGTGGTCGGCCGTCGCCGGGGCGACTCAATCGAACTCGGCCAGCAGTTGGCCCTGAGTGACGCTGTCGCCGGGGCCGACGTGCAGCGTCTTGATGCGCCCGCCGGCGGGTGCGGCGATATTGGTTTCCATCTTCATCGCTTCCATGACCATGATCACCTGGTTCTCGGTCACGTCATCGCCGGCGGCGACGTTGACCTTGGTGACATTGCCGCCGATGGGCGCGGTGACCTGTTTGGCGTCGCTGCCGCCGCCGGGAGCGGGCGAGGGCGGCTGTGGAGCGGGCTGTGCCGCAGCCGCCGACGGCGCCGGTGCGCTCGTGGGCGCGGGGCCGGGTTGTGCGCTGGGCGGGGCTGCCGGCGCGAGCGCGCCGCCACTGGTGTCCAGGACTTCGACCTCGACTTCGTAGGTCTTGCCTTCGACGGTGATCCGCATCTTCATGAGGAGCGTTTCCTTGTCTGAAGATTGTGAGAGGTTTGGATGTCGACGCGGCCGCGCTCGGCCCAACCTCCGCGCCGGTCGGCACGGAGGAAGCGGACCTTGCGGACACGCACCGGCGCCCCGCACACCGCAGCCGCCGCGGCGCTGAGCACCACGATCAAGTGCGGGTCGGTGTACGGCTTGGCCGCGGGGACCGCCGGTTCGACCGACGGGCCCGGCGTCGCAACCGACGCCGATGGAGCCGCCGGCTCCAGCAGACGCCGGATCAGCACCAACGCCAATCCCACGAGGATCAGCGCCACGAAGACCACGGCCATGCCCACCACCAGCAGCTCAACGCCGCGTGCGATCGCATCATCCGCAGCCAGGGTTGTCGTCATCATCATCAGGTCCACGCGGCATGCTCCTGTTGGCATCTTCGGGTCGCGGTCCGCCGGCAGTCTTACAGAGGAATCAGGCCGTGCTTCTTCTGCGGTCGCATATCCCGCTTGGTCTGGAGTGTCTCCAGCGCCATCGCGAGGTAGCGCCGGGTGTCGCCGGGCTCGATGATATCATCAACCATGCGGCGGGCGGCGGCCACGTACGGCGTGGAGAACGTGCGCCGGTACTCCTCGATCAATTCCTTGCGCTTGGCTTCCTTGTCCTCGGCGGCATCGATCTCGCGTCGGAAGACCACGCCCGCGGCACCCTCGGCGCCCATGACGGCGATCTCGGCGCTCGGCCAGGCCGCGACGCGGTCGGCGCCCATCGCCTTGCCGCACATCGCCAGGTATGCCCCGCCGTACGCCTTGCGGAGGATCACGCTGATCTTGGGGACGGTCGCGGCGCTATAGACGAACAGCATCTTCGCGCCGTGCCGGATGATCCCACCGTACTCCTGCTGAACACCCGGCATGAAGCCGGGAACGTCGACCAGCGTCACCAGCGGGATATTGAAGGCGTTGCAGAAGCGAATGAATCGCGAGCTCTTGTCCGAGGCGTCGATGTCGAGGCAGCCCGCCTTGACCTTCGGCTGATTGGCGATAATGCCGACGGTGCGGCCCATGATGCGGCCAAACGCGATGATGATGTTCTGGGCGAAGTTGGATTGCACTTCGAGGTAGTCGCCCGCGTCGACGATCCGCGCGATCACCTCGTACATGTCGTACGCCTGCTTCGGATCGGGCGGGACGAGGTCGGTCAGCGTCTCGTCGAGTTCGACGTTGACATCGGCCGGTTCGGTGTGCGGCGGTTCTTCCATGTTGTTCGACGGCAGGAAGCTCAGCAGCTTCTTGCAGATGTCCAGGGCGTGCTGGTCGTCCTCGGCGACGAAGTGCACCACGCCCGAGTAGTTCATCTGGGCTTCGGGGCCGCCGAGCTGCTGGGCGGTGACGTCCTCGCCGGTGACCTGCTTGATGACCGAGGGCCCGGTGATGAACATCTGACTCTGCCGCGTCTGGATGATGAAGTCGGTCAGCGCGGGCGAGTAGGCCGCGCCGCCGGCGCAGGGCCCGCAGATCAGCGATATCTGCGGGACGACGCCCGACAGCAGCGTGTTGTGGAAGAACACGTCGCCGTAGCCGGCCAGCGAGTCGATGCCTTCCTGGACCCGGGCGCCGCCAGAATCGTTGATGAAGACGAATGGCGACCCGCTCTTGAGCGAGGCCTTCATCATCTCCACGATCTTCGCGCAGTGGATCTCCCCGGCGGCGCCTCCGGCGACCGTGAAGTCCTGACTGGCGAGGTGGATGAGCTGACCGCGCACCGCGCCCGCGCCGGTGACCACGCCGTCGGCGGGCAGGTCCTTGTCGGTCATGCCGAACTGCGTGCAGCGATGCTGGGCGAAAGCGTACATCTCCTGGAAGCTGCCGTCGTCGAGCAGGACATCGACGCGCTCGCGGGCGGTGAGCTTGCCGGCCTGGTGCTGCTTGTCGATGCGCTTCTGGCCGCCGCCGAGCAGCAGCTCGGCCTTGCGCCGCTCCAGCTCGGCGATCTTCTCCGCCATGGTCATGCGTGTACGTTCCACGGGCTCGGTCATGGCTCGTCCTTCTACATCAATGGCCGTGCGTTGGGTGGGCCGGCGGGTGTCGGTTGTCGGTTACGGGGCGGGTCAATGCGCGGGCTGGCATAGCTCGGTGAGCACACCGCCGCTCGATTTCGGGTGCAGGAAGGCGATCTTCGTCTGGTGGGCGCCGTCGCGCGGGGCCGCGTCGATCATCCGCACGCCCTGATCCTGCAGTTCGGCGATGCGGGCTTCGATGTCATCCACGGTGTAGGCCACGTGGTGCAGGCCCTGGCCGCGCTTCTCGATGAACGCGGCGACGGTGCTGGACGGGTCGGTCGGCTCAAGCAGTTCGAGCCGCACCTCGCCGCCCGGGGCGCCGACCTTGAAGAAGCCGACCTTCACCTTCTGGTCAGCGACGGTCTCGACGCCCTCGAACGCGGCGCCGAGCGTGGCTTCATAAAAAGGGCGCTGCTCGTCGATGCTGTTGACGGCAATGCCGATGTGATTGATGGCCTTGATGGGCTGCATGGTCAGGATTCTCCTTCGCCGGACGTCGGGCGTTCGCAGGCCGCCGCGTGCGGTCACAACAACATAACCAACTCAGACCTGGTACGCCTCCTGGTACTCGCCGAAGACCCCGCGGAGCACACCGCAGATCTCGCCGATCGAGGCGTAGTTTCGCACGGCTTCGAGGATCGGGGGCATGAGGTTGTCCGAGCCCTCGGCAGCCTGCTTCAGATCGCCCAACGCCTTGTCCACGGCCGGGTTGTCGCGTTCGGCCTTGACCTTCGCCAGCTTGTCGATCTGGCGCTGGCGGACCTCCTCCGACACGGCGAAGATTTCCACGTCCGCTTCCTTCTCGGAGGTGTACTTGTTCACACCCACGATGATGCGATCCTTCTGCTCGATGCTCTTGCCGTACTCGTAGGCGGCCTGCTCGATCTGCCGCTGGACGTAGCCGTTCTCGATCGCGGTGACGACCCCGCCCATGTCGTCGATCTGCCGGATGTACTGCTCGGCCTCGGCCTCGATGCGATCGGTCATCGCCTCGACGGCGAAGCTGCCGGCGAGCGGGTCGATGGTGTTGGCGACGCCGGTCTCTTCGGCGATGATCTGCTGGGTCCGCAGGGCCACGGTCACCGATTCCTCGGTGGGCAGGGCGAGCGCCTCATCCTTGCTGTTGGTGTGCAGGCTCTGGGTGCCGCCGAGCACCGCGGCCAACGCCTGGACCGCGACGCGGACGACGTTGTTGTCGGGCTGCTGGGCGGTGAGCGTCACCCCGCCGGTCTGCGTGTGGAACCGGAGCATCATGCTCTTAGCGTTCTCCGCGCCGAAGCGTTCGCGCATGATCCGGGCGTAGAGCCGTCGGGCCGCACGGAACTTGGCCACCTCTTCAAGCAAGTCGGTGTGCGCGGCGAAGAAGAACGCCAGCCGTGGAGCGAACTCGTCGACCTTCAGCCCGGCCTCGAGCGCCGTATCGATGTAGCAGATCGCGTCGGCAAGCGTGAAGCCGACTTCCTGCGAGGCGGTCGAGCCGGCCTCGCGGATGTGGTAGCCTGAGATCGAGATCGTGTTCCACTTCGGCACGTTCCGGGTGCAGTACTCGAAGATGTTGGCGATGATCCGCAGGCTGGGCTTGGGCGGGAAGATGTACGTGCCGCGGGCGATGTACTCCTTGAGCACGTCGTTCTGGATGGTCCCGCTGAGCTTGTCGGGGCTGACGCCCTGCTTCTCGGCGACCGCGATGTACATCGCCAGCAGCACCGCGGCCGGCGCGTTGATCGTCATCGACGTCGAGACCTTGTCGAGGGGGATGCCCTTGAACAGCAGCTCCATGTCGGCCATGGTGTCGATAGCCACGCCGACCTTGCCGACCTCGCCAATGCACATGTCGTTGTCGGAGTCGAGGCCGATCTGCGTCGGCAGGTCAAAGGCCACACTCAAGCCCGTGGAGCCCTGATCGAGCAGGTAGCGGTAGCGGCGGTTGGACTCCTCAGCGGTGCTGAAGCCGGCGTATTGCCGCATCGTCCACAGCCGCCCGCGGTGCATCGTCGGCTGCACGCCCCGCGTGAACGGGTAGCTGCCCGGCAAGCCCAGCTTCTCCTCGTACCGGTCGATCGCGTCGGCGTCGGGCATATACAGGCGCTCGATCGGCGCGCCGGAGACGGTCTGGAACTGCTCGTGCCGCTCGGGGTACTTGCTGATCGCCCTTGCGACCGGGCCCTGTTCCCAACTCCGATGAAGATTCTGCAACGCTTCGGGGATCATGGTGTATCCTTGTTAATCGAGGCGCGGGCTGCCTGGGTGAGCAACTCCTGGGCTACCTGCTCGACGCTCGCGTCGCCATCGAGCACACGCCGCAGTCGGCTGTCCATCTGGCCGTTGTTGTGTATGTGCGCCTGAACCTTGTCGTAGACCGCTTCCATGACCGCATGGATGACATCGCGTTGCAGGGCGTTGCGACGCCATGAGTCGATCTGGTCGCGGATCGCTTCGTAGCGATTCTCGATCGTGTCGATCAACCGGTCCACGCCGACGTGGTCGACGGCGCAGACCCGCGCGATATCCGGGGTCAAGCCGTGCCGATGTGGATTGGTCAGGGCCAGCACCGCCCGCAACTCGGCGTGAAGGCGGTCGGCGCCGTCTCGGTCGGACTTGTTGATGATGAACAGGTCACCGGCTTCCATGAGCCCGGCCTTGAGCATCTGCACGCCGTCGCCCTGCCCCGGCGCCAACACCACGCCCACCAGGTCCGCCACGCTCACCACCTCGATCTCGCTCTGGCCCACCCCCACCGTCTCGATGATGACCACATCGCAGCCGAGCAGGCCCATGACACGCAGCGAGCCCTTGATGCCCAGCGTGAGGCCGCCCAGATGACCGCGGCTGGCCAGCGAGCGGATGAAGACATTGCGATCGGTGGCGTGACCCATCATCCGCACCCGATCGCCAAGGACAGCCCCGCCCGTGAAGGGGCTGGACGGGTCCACGGCGAGAATGCCGATCCGCATGTCCGGCCGACGTGATCGCCATTCGCTGATCATGACGTCGGTGAGGCTGCTCTTGCCGACTCCCGGAGGCCCGGTGATGCCCAGGACGAGGCGCACCTGGGGCCATTCGCCCATGCCGCTGAACAACTCAGGCAGCTTCTGGGGCTCGTTCTCCAGCATGGAGATGAGCCGGCTCGCGGCGCGAACCGACCCGGTGCGGGTTTGCTCAACCAGTTGGTGCACCGCTGCGCTCCTGAAGCAGGCGCTCGATTGTGCTGATGATCTCCTGGCCGGACGTGCCCGGTGTGAAGACCGCGTCCACCCCCAGCGCCTTCAGGCCGGGCACATCTTTGGCCGGGATGGTCCCGCCGCCGAAGATGATCATGTCGTCGGCCGCGTCCTCCTCCTTCAACAGGTCGATGACGCGCTTGAACAGGATGTTATGGGCACCCGACAGGACGCTCAGGCCGATCGCCTGGACATCCTCCTGGATGGCGGAAGAAACGATCTGCTCGGGGCTGCGGCGGATGCCGGTGTAGATAACCTCGTAGCCGGCGTCGCGTAACAGGTGAGCGACGTACTTAGCGCCGCGGTCGTGCCCGTCCAGACCGGGCTTGGCAACAAGAATACGGGCGTTAGTCATGGTCGTGATCCTCTGTGCGGCGGCGGTTACGCCGTTAACGGATAAGCATATCCTATTGTCCGCTATCGTAGCGTGGTTTGGGGATAAGTCAATCCCATTACGGGCCCCATCTCCAAATACACCGAATCGGCGTCTAGGGCTGGCTCAGGCAGCGCCCGACCACCAGAAACTATCACATTGCGAGAGCTTTTCAATGGCCTGCTGAGGGGGTCAGATGCAGGGCCGACCCGTCCGGGGCAATATCGGCTGCCCCTTCACACCACATTGACAACAGGCCTTCGCCGTGCCGCTGACGCCGCTCATCCTTCGCGGACGTCCAGCCAGTCTGCCAGCTTCCGCGGCAGGTCGCTGTCCACACAAGCCGACAGCTTATCATCCAGGTAGAACACTTCAAGCATCGCCGCCACGTCCAGTTTCGCCGCCCGCAGGGCGTCGCGGACCGGCTCCCAGGCGATCACGCCATCGCCGGGCATGAAGTGGCTATCCTCCTTGCCGTCATTGTCATGCACGTGCATGTACCCGATCACGTCGGCGCAGGCGGCCAGCCGGTCGGCGACCGTCCCGGTCATCAGTGCGTGGCCGGTGTCGAAACACATGCGTGCGTGCGGGCTGCCGGTCTGACGCAGCAGGTCGGCCAACTGGATCGGATCGTTGCCGATGAAGTAGTTGTTGGGGATATTCTCCCAGAGGTAGGTGACACCGAGGTTCTCACCCGCCCGGGCGAGTTCTTCCATGCTCTTGCGGAGCGGCGCGATCCGCCTGTTCCGCTGCGCCGGGGTGATCGGCAATGCCTCGGGGCTGATTGGGGCCGGGTGCACCACCACCATCGGCCCGCCAAGCTCCGCCGCCAACTCACCCTCGCGCCGGTACACATTCACCGCGTTCTGCCGCACCTGCTCGTCCGGGTGCGACGGGTCGTAGCTGGGCCCGAACACGCCATGGATCGAGTCGATCGGCAGGCCCACATCCCTCGTCACCGCCACGGCATGGTCGACGGTCGGCGGGTTGGACTCGTTGCGGTAGAACTGGCAACTGGTGCAGCCCAGCCGCCGGTACAGGCTCAGCGTTCTCGGCGGGTCGAAGTCGTCGAACCCGAATGCAGCGACAGTGGACAGTCTGGCCATGCTGTTACTCCGAGGCGGCCTCCCGCCGTGCCCTGCACGACTTTACACCCCGAGCCGCTGTCTCACAAACGTCGCACGGAACTGCCGCCGCTCAGCGCCGGTCAGCCGCTGGCCCGCGATCTTCTGCAGATGGGCCGGCTGCGTCAGGAGGAACAACTCATTGACACGGTCGATCGCGATCCCGCGCACCCGACCCGTGCTCACGCCCAGCCGCAGATGCGACAGCAGGTGCAACGTCTCCTCGCTGCCCAGCAGGCGGGCATGGCTGAGCACCCCCAGAGCCCGGAAGCACTTGTCATCCAGAACCGCCGGCCGCCGCTCCAGCAGCGCATCCCGCGCCGCACCCTCGTAGTCGATGATCCGGGGGATGACCTCGTACTGGAAGTCGCCGAGGATCTCCTGTTCGCTCCGGCCAAGGGTCGTCTGGTTGGAGATCTGGTAGAAGTCGCCGATGGATTCGGTCCCCTCGCCGTAGAACCCGCGAACCGCCAGGTGCATGTCCTTGGCCGCACGCTTGACCTTCTCGATCTCCCCGGTCAGCTTCAGGGCCGGCAGGTGCAGCATGACCGACACGCGGATCCCCGTGCCCACGTTGGTCGGGCAGGCCGTCAGGTAGCCCCAGCGCGGGCTGTACGCGTAGCTGAGGCGGCTCTCGATCGCGTCGTCCAGTTGGTTGGCCTGGGCATAGACGTCGTCCAGCCGCATCCCGCTCCGCAGCACCTGCAGCCGCAGGTGATCTTCCTCGTTGATCATGACCGCGACCGCCTCGTCGAGGCTGACCGCCAGGCCCCGCGGGTCGGCGCCCTGGCTGTGCTGCTTGCTGATGAGGTGGCGCTCGACGAGGAGTTGGCGATCGGTCGGCGTTGACTCGTTCAGGTCGACCCACAGCATCTGGGGGGCGAAGCGGGTCTCGATCAGCCGGGTGCGGCAACTCTCCACGAGCTCATGCTTCTGGGAAGCCGAGGCGCGGCAGAGGAACGGGTAGCCGGCGATGTTCCGCGCCAGCCGCACACGCGTGCTGATGACCACGTCGCTGTGGGGCCCGCCGCCACGCAGCCATTCGCTGGCGTGGTCGGTCGTCGGATTGAAGGTCATGACTCGTCGGTCTCCAGTTGCCGCACCTCGTCGCGCAGCCGCGCCGCCGTCTCGTATTCCTCGCTGGCGACCGCATGATCCAGTTGCCGCCGCAGCACCAGCAGCCGCTGCTGGCGCACCTCGTCGGCGCCGGCGTAGTGCGGGACCTTGCCGATGTGCCGATCGGCCCCTTCGTGAGCCCGCTTGAGCAGCATCGACAACTGCTCCTCAAACGCCTCGTAACACGACGGGCAACCCAGCAGCGCCCGCTTGCGGAACTCGCTGTACGTCAGCCCGCAGTTCTCACAGGCGATCTCCCGCGGGTCCGACCCGGCCGCGCCCGAATGCTTCAGCACGAACTTCTCGAGCAGCTCGTTGATCGGGGCGTTGCTGGCCTTGACGGCCACGCCCTCCTCGGCGGCGTGGGCCTCGCAGAGGTGCTTCTCGATCTTCTTGCCCTCAACGATCTCGATGAGGTGAACCGTTGCCGGCTGATCGCACTTATCGCATTGCATGTTTCACGACCCTCACCGTGGACGCCTGCTGATTGTAAGATCGGCAGGAAAGGCGATCAACGATCACCGTGCAGCGCGGCGCATAAGAAAAGGCCGCCTCGGCGGCCTCGGGCAACAGGGGATAGTGGATTCGAACCACTACTAACGGAACCAGAATCCGTCGTGCTACCGTTACACCAATCCCCTTCGGGTTGGCAGGGGTCTTATCGGCAGATCAGGCGGCCTTCTGCGAGCGCAGCTTCTGGAGCCGCGCCGCCAGCCGGCTCTTCCGCCGCGAAGCCGTGTTGCGATGGATCGTGCCCTTGGCCGCAACCCGGTCCAGCGTCTTGGTCGCGGCGCTGAAGGTCTGCTCGGCCTTGTCCAGGTCGCCGTCGTGCACCGCGTCGAGGAACTGCTTGACCGAGTCCTTGACCTGTCCCTTCCGCCAGCGGTTGCGGGCGCGGGACTTGACGTTCTGACGGATGCGCTTCTTCGCAGAAGCCGAATGAGCCATATCTGTGAATCCTCGTGTACCGGGTCATCTGGTCATCGCAGCAAACCCCGGATTATGGCGATCTTCAGCCCCGAAAGCAAGTCGGTCTCGACACTCAGAACAGCCCCGGCTGATCCGCATCCGGGCGGCTGGTTCGCCGCCGCCCCGCTCGTGCCGGCGGGGCCGGGTTCGCCACGGGCCCGTCAACGGTCGAGTCCACATGCCCGTCCACGAGGTGCGTGCGGATCCGGTCGCCCGCGTCCACCTCGCCCGCGGTGCGAATCACGCGACCGGCGGCGTCCGTGGTGTAGCTGTAGCCTCGGCGAAGCACCTCGCGTGGGCTGACCGCGTGCAACTGTCGCTCGGTCGCCGCCAGCGCCTTCCGGGCCGCCTCGTGCTTGGTCCCCAGCGCACGCCCCAGCCGCCGCTGCAACTCGTTCACCCGCCCGCGGCCCTGCTCGGCGAGCATCTGCGGCCGGCGGAACAACTCGTGCCGGCCCAGCGATTCGACCGTCTGCCGGCCAAGCTCGGCGCTGCGTATCAGCGTCCGCAGCAGGCGATGGCCGTGGTGATCCAGTCGCTGGTGTTCGGCCCGGACATCGGGGACCAGTCGCTCGGCCGCCTGCGTCGGGGTCGAGCAGCGCAGATCGGCGACGAGTTCCGCGATCGTGGTGTCCACCTCGTGGCCGATCGCCGCGACGGTGGGCACGGCCGCCCGATAGACCGCGTCGGCGACCACCCTTTCGTTGAATGCCCAGAGGTCTTCCAGGCTCCCGCCGCCGCGGGTGATCAGGATCGCGTCGAACCGCCCGGCCGCCTGCGGTTGCCCCAGCGTGTGGATGGCCTGAGCGATCTGGCCGGCCGCCGCGGCGCCCTGCACGCGGACGTCGACGACGCTGATGCCGATGCCGGGCCAGCGATGCCGGGCCGTGTGGATCACATCCTGCAACGCCGCGCCCGTCGCGCTGGTCACGACCGCGATCCGCTGCGGGAAAGCGGGGAGCGGCCGCTTGCGGGCCGGGTCGAAATACCCTTGACCGCGCAGCTCCTCGCACAACTGTCGGAACCGCAGTTCCAGCGCGCCCCGGCCGACGGGCTCCAGCCTGTCGAGGTACATCTGGACGCGGCCCTGCGGGCCGTAGAAGTCCAGCCGTCCCGTCGCCAGCAGTTGCATGCCGCGCTCGGGCTCGAACCCGACTTTCCCGGCCGCCGACCGCCACATGACGCAGTCGATCTTGTTCTGCTCATCCTTCAGCGACAGGAACCAGTGGCCGGGCCTAGAGAAGTCGCCCAACTCGCCGACGAGTCGGATGGACCGCGGCGTGTGCTCGGCCAGGGTGTCCCTGATCAGCAGCGTCAACTGGGTCACCGTCAGCGCGTCGGCGTCGGCCTTGCTGTTGCGGCGGGCCGGTTTGCCGGCGTCCGGCCGGGCCACCTTGCCGGGATCGAACGGCAGCCGGCTCATGCCTCGCCCCTCCCGGCCTGTTGCTGAAGGTGCCAGAGCCGGGCGTACTTCAGTTGCACGCTCAGCGACGCCTTCTGGGCGATCAGCAGGCCGAACGTGCCTTGAAGGAACCCGCCCTTGAGCAGGTAGTACTTGCAGAACGCGATCGCCGGTCGCAGCAGCAGGTCGAGGTAGGCCACACGTCGGCCGGCGTTGTACATCTCCCGTGCCAGGGCGTCGGTCCGTGCGGCGTAGCGCGGTCCGTCGAAGTAGTCCCGGAAGTCGTCGACCGTGGCGTTGTGCAGCAGCGGCCCGGCCAGCGCCCGCGTGCCGCCTGCGATGGGTTTGCGCTCGTCGTGGACGGCCCGATCGGGCCAGTGCACCCGCCGCCGATCAAACAGCCGGTTCTGGCGATCCGGGTCCCACGCCCGGACGTGTCGGCCGAGCAGGTAGTTGCGTCGGGGCATGGTCATCACCGCGTTGGCGGCGTAGGCGTCCTCGCCCAGCGACTCGATCTCCGCCGCCAGTTGCGGTGTGATCTGCTCGTCGGCGTCGAGGATGAAGACCCAGTCATTGGCCGCGGCCTCGGTCATCCGCCGCTTGCTGTCGGCGTAATTGGTCCAGGTGTGATGCACGACGCGGTCGGCCAGTTGCGTGGCGATCGGGACGGTCTGATCGGTCGACCCGGAGTCGAAGACGACCAGTTCGTCGCACCATCGGCAGGCCCGCGCCGACTCGAGGGCGGCGCGGATCTTGTCCTGCTCGTCGCGGGCGGCGATGCAGATACTGATGGGCGGGGCCATGCCCCATAGCAGACCACCAACACGCCGCCTCGGCAACCCGGGTCGTCGGGCCCCGGGGCGTTTGCATCGGCTCCGGGCCGATCGTAAACTGTGGGGCTTGTCACTCATCCAGCGAAGGACCGTGCACCGATGCACAAGCTCAAGACACACAAGGGCATGAAGCGGCGGATCCGCATCACCGGCGGTGGCAAGATCAAGCACCGCCGCCGCGGCACGAGCCACCTGAACAGCGGGATCCCCGGCAAGCGGCGTCGCGGCCTGCACAAGGACGTGGTCGTCCACGCCACGGTCGCCCGCAAGATGCAGGGCGCCCTGCACACCCGCGTGACCGGTCCCCGCACCTGAACGACACCGCCCCGGCGAGGGCGACCGCCGGCCCGCCACCCCGGCGGCGCCGAACCCCCCGACGCGGCGGCCCGACGGCAACGGGCCGGCCGCACGAGCCAGAGCACTGCCGGCCGGGCCCAAGCGTCCCGCGGAAGCGGACCCCCGAGATCGGCGTGAAAGGAGTAGATTGCCATGCCTCGAGCACGTAAGGGCGCCGCCCGCCGTCAGGCCAAGGTTCGCTGGTTCAAGGCTGCCAAGGGCTACCGCGGCGCACGCGGCAAGCAATGGCGGCGTGTCCGCGAGGCGGTCACCCGCGCCGGCGTGTACGCCTATCGCGACCGCCGGACCCGCAAGCGCGACTTCCGCCGGCTTTGGATCACGCGGATCACCGCCGCCTGCCGGATGCGGGGCATGCGGTACAGCCAGTTGATCGCGGGGCTGCGGGTCGCGGAGGTCCATCTCAACCGCAAGATGCTCAGCGAGATCGCGATCGCCGACCCCGCCGGGTTCGACGCGATCGCCCAGGCCGCCTCCGACGCCCTGGAGAAGCAGCAACAGAAGGCGGCATGAATGACGCGGTCGGCCCCCAGCACGCACCCACAGCCCCACGTCGGCTCGCCTGACAAGAAGGTGTGGTTCAACGGGCAGCTCCTGCCGGCCGATCAGGCTTCGGTCAGTGTCTTCGATCATGGCCTGCTGTATGGCGACGGCGTGTTCGAAGGCATCCGGGCTTACGGCGGCCGCATCCTCAAACTCCGCACGCACCTCAATCGTCTGGGCCAGTCGGCCCGGTCGATCCACCTGGACCTGGCGTACACGCTGGACGCGTTGGATCAGGCCTGCCGCGCGACGCTGGAGGCGAACGGCCTGAGCGACGCGTACATCCGCTTGTGTGTCACACGGGGGGTGGGCACGCTGGGCCTGAACCCGTACCTGTGCCACCGGCCGACGACTTTCATCATCGCCGACACGATCCAGTTGTACCCGCGTGAGATGTACGAGCAGGGCCTGGAGATCGTGACGGCGGCGACGGTCCGCAACCACGCCGCGGCGTTGAGCCCGCGGATCAAGAGCATGAACTACCTGAACAACATCCTGGCGAAGATCGAGGCGATCCAGGCGGGATGCATCGAGGCACTCATGCTCAACCCGCAGGGCTACGTGGCCGAGTGCACGGGCGACAACATCTTTGCGGTCCGCGGCGGGCAGTTGCTCACGCCGCCCCTGCACGCGGGGATCCTCGAAGGGATCACGCGAGACCTGGTGATGGAACTGGCGCTGGCGGCGGGTCTGGTGGTGCGTGAGATGGACCTGACGCGGCATGACCTGTACACCGCGGACGAGTGCTTCCTGACGGGCACGGCGGCGGAGGTGATCCCGGTGACGAAGATTGACGCCCGGCCGATCGGCGACGGGGCGCCGGGGCCGATCACGCGGCGGCTGATCGAGGCTTACAGCGGGCTGGTCCGCACGGACGCCCCGGAGGATTGAGGCCCGATGGATCGGCCATGGCTCGCCGCCGCCAGCGGTGGCATCTGTAAGATCGGGGCCTGGCCTATATTTGGCTTGCCATTCACCGATACAGGGGTTAGACTCCGGGCATACGCGGATTCGATTCTCGGTACGGACAGCGCCTTTCGATAGCCTCACTCCCCCATTACAAACTGATATGACCAGCGTTCGCTTAGCGCCCGAAGTCTTTTCCAAGGGTGTCTGGCGAGCATTCGGGGCCGAGTTCCGTGCACGTGGCACGGCCGGCACCCACGACCGACGCACGCATGGCTGGCCCGAGAACGGCGGCGGATCGACACACAGGCTCGGGCAGAGGACAGTTACATGGCTCGCATCTATGTCGGCAATCTGAACTACCGAACAAGCGAAGACATGCTTCGCGATACGTTCGGGGCCTTCGGTGAGGTCACCGATGTGCACATCGTCACGGACCGTGAGACCGGCCGGTCGCGCGGTTTCGCGTTCGTCGAGATGCCCGACGACGCCGCGGCGAACGAGGCGATCGAGAAGGTCAACGGCCAGGACCTCGAAGGTCGCGCCCTGACCGTCAACGAAGCCCGCCCGCGTGAGAACCGCGGCGGCGGCGGCGGCGGCGGTGGTGGCGGCTTCCGCGGTGGCGGCGGCGGTCGTGGCGGCGGCGGCGGTGGTCGCGGTGGCAGCCGCGGCGGTGCTGGTGGTGGCGGCGGCGGTCGCCACGACTGGTGAGCCGCAACCGCGACGCTCGCACCCAGCCCATCGGCCGATCCATCTGACGGCCGGTGTCGGGCATCTGCGTTCGCTCGCGAGCGGCGGATGAAAGATTTTTGATTTTGCCCGCTGCGACGCTGTCGCTGCGGGCATTTCTGTGCGCGCTTCGTGACGCATCGGCGCGGATGATCCGAGTGCGGGGCGGACAGTGTCCACCCTCCCCCTCCACAGGAAGACCCATTGCATGGGGTAAGTGGCTGTGCTGCGGTGGCTTAGCGCGTAGCCGCGTGAGATGCGGGCGGATAGGCCCCGGCGTTGGCGCTCGATGAGGCGGGATTCAGCGTGTCCGACGAGCGGGACCGGGTGACCGGCCGGACAGGTTCGCGGCCGCTGGCGGGCCCGAAACGTCGGGATATCGTGGACGCGCATGCCCATGAGAAAGCTGTCCTCCCCCTATTGGGCGCCGGAGCGCGACCTTGCGCCGGAGGCCGTCGCCAAACGGATTTCTCATGGATGGAGGGAGCGGGCGTGCAGGGTGCGGTGCGCCCGGCTCAGTGCGCGACCGGGTCGCCGAGCAGGTTCTTCACTTCGTTGAACATCTTGTCGAGCGTGGCCTTGTCCCGGGCTTCCATGTTCAGACGGAGCAGGGGCTCGGTGTTGCTTGCTCGCACGTTGAACCAGTAGCCCTTGGTGTCGAAGGCGTCGACGGTGACGCCGTCGAGCTCGTCGATGTCCGCCTCGGAGGCATAGTCGTCCTTGATCTGCTCGAGCATGGCGGCCTTGTCCTCGACCTCGAAGTTGGTCTCGCCGGAGGCGACGTACTTGCGGAGGGGCTTGAGCAGCTCGCTCATGGTCTTGTCCTGCTCGGAGAGGATGGTCAGGGCCGAGGCGAACGTGATCGCGCCCGAGTCGGCGTAGAAGTTATCGCGGTAGTAGACGTGGGCGCTGAGTTCGGCGCCGAAGACGGCGTCGTGCTCCTTCATGCGGGCTTTCATGAAGACGTGGCCGACGCGGGAGCGGACGGGCTTGCCGCCGTGGGCCTGGATGTCCTCGACGAGCGCCTTGCTGGATCGCAGGTCGTAGACGATCGGCGAGCCGGGCGCGTGCTGGAGGAAGTGCTCGGCCATGCGGGCGGCGAACAGATCGGAGGGCACGACGTCGCCGTGGTTGTCGACGAAGGCGCAACGGTCGGCGTCGCCGTCGAAGCAGACGCCCAGGTCGGCGTGGTGCTCCTGGACCGCGTCGCGGAGCTGCTGGAGATTCGCGACGACCAGGGGGTTGGGGTCGTGGGCGAACTCGCCGGTCATCTGGTCGTTGAGGGTGATCAGCTCGAGCCTGGGCACGTCGGCGAAGATGCGTGGGAGGAAGGCGGCGGCCATGCCGTTGGACGCGTCGGCGACGACCTTGAGTGGGCGTCGCAGATTGAGGAACTGGTGGACGTGCTTGATGTAGTCGGGCCACAGGTCGCGTTGCTCGACGCGACCGGAGGGTGCGGGGACGCGGTCGAGATCGACGGTGGCGGCGAAGCGTTTGACCTGTTCGAGGCCGGTGTCGGCGCCGATGGGCCGGGCCTTTCGGCCGGAGACCTTGAACCCGTTGTACTGGGGCGGGTTGTGGCTGGCGGTGGTCATGATGCCGCCGCTGCAACCGAGGTGGTTGATGGCGAAGTAGATGAAGGAGGTATCGACGAGGCCGAGGTCGATGACGTCGGAGCCGGCGATGCGGAGTCCTTCGATGAGGGCGTCGGCCATGGCGGGTGAGCTGTTGCGCATATCGCGTCCGACGACGACGTGGTTGAGCATGGGGTCGGCCTTTTCCGAGTCGTCGAGTTCGGACTGGAAGAACCGGCCGGCGCCGCAGCCGATCTGCTTGGCGAGCGTTTCGTTCAGCGGGTCGGGGTAGGTGCCGCGTACGTCGTAGGCTTTGAAGACTTTGCCGAGCATGGTGTGGTCCGTGAGGATGGGGATGGGGTGAGCGGGCAAGATATCAGGATGGATGGCGACGCGACAAGTCGCGCCGCTTCGTGTTGGCAAGTTGCGACGTGGCGGTGGCGGGCGGTGGCGTGGGCCGCAACGCGACAAGGTCATTTGTCGGAGGACACGCGTTCGAGCTTGAGGGCGGGCAGGGCGCTGACGAACTTGTGGCCGTAGGGCTTGGTGACCAGCCGCCGATCGAGGACGACGACCTGGCCGCGGTCGGCGCGGGAGCGGATGAGCCGGCCGAAGCCCTGCTTGAACTTGATGACGGCCTCGGGGACCTGGTAGTCGACGAAGGGGTTTCCGCCGGCGTGGCGGATGCGATCGAGCCGGGCTTCGATGAGGGGGCGGTCGGGCACGGCGAACGGGAGCTTGGTGATGATGACGTTGCGGAGGGCGGCGCCCTGGACGTCGACGCCCTGCCAGAAGCTGTCGGTCCCGAAGAGGACGGCGTGGTGAGCGGCCTTGAACTTCTTGAGCAGGAGCGACCGCGGGCCGTCGGCGCCCTGGACATAGACCTCGTAACCGGCGTCGGTCAGTTCGGGCCGGAGTGTCTCGACAAGCTTGTTCATCAGGCCGTAGCTGGTGAAGAGGACGAACGCCCCGCCGCCGGTGTCGGCGATGTGTCGGGCGATGCGTGGGCCGATGGCGCGTGCGTAGCCGGGATCGTTGGGCTCGGGCAGGTCGGTCTCGACGATGAGCCGGGCGGCCTGGGCGAAGTCGAACGGCGAGCCGAGCAGCAGGGCCTGGGCGTGATCGGCGCCGGTGCGGCGTCGGAAATGGGCGAACGGGTCGGGGGCCCGGGGGGGCGCGGCATCGGCCGGGGGGTCGGCCTTCCTGGTGCCGGGCCCGGCGGTGGCGAGGGTGGCGCTGGTCATGACCACACCGACCGGATCGCCCTCGGGGTTGACCGCGCCGAACAGGTGCTCGCGGAGTGCGGTGGAGACGTCGACCGGGGCGCACTGCATGGCGATGCGCGGCCGGCCGAACCCGCTGCGCGTCGGGCGCGATTCCAGCCAGTACACGCCGTCGTCGATCGTCTGGTCGAGCCACGCGTGCAGCTCCGCCGCGTGGGCCTGGGCGCGGAGGATGTAGGCGTTGAGCTCGTACTGGTCGGCCTCGGCCCGGACGTGTGGCAGCAACTGCTTGAGCGCGACGGCGAGCTGCTTCATCTCCTCGACCAGCGCCGGGTCGAGGTCGACCGGCTCGTGGACCCGGCCGTTGGCGCGGCCGCGGTCGGCCTGCCAGGCGCGCAGCGCCTCGAACAGTTGATCGGCGACCTCGGACGTGCGGCAGACCTGCTCGATGGCGGCGGCGGCGACGTCGCGCATCGACTCGTCCTTGAGCCGGACGCTGGTGAGGTAGCCCTTGCGGTGGCGGGTGTGGTAGAGCACGCCGAGCAGGTGGTGGATCGCGCCCTCCCCGAGCCGGACGCCCAGGTGCTCGGAGGCGACGTCTTCGATGGTGTGGGCCTCGTCGAGGATGACGTGGTCATAGGGGGGGAGGAAGCCGGCGCCGTCCTTGCGGAGGGCGAGGTCGGCGAAGAACAGCGCGTGGTTGACGATGAGCAGGTCGGCGTTGGCCGCCCGCCGCCGCGCCGCCTGGTAGAAGCAGCGGTCGTGGAGCGGGCACTTGCGGCCCATGCAGTTGCCCGAGTCGCTCTGCACCCGGTCCCACACGCCCATCCGCTCCAACGTCGGCATCGACGCCAGCGACCCGTCCTCGGTCTCGTAGGCCCAGTCCTCGATGGCGTGCAGCGTCCGCAGCTCGGCCTCGTCGACGAACAGTTGATCCTGGCGCTCGGAGGCGAGCTGGAGCCGGCGGAGCGAGACGTAGTTGCCCCGGCCCTTGACCAGGCACGCGGTGAACTCGTCGGGCGTGACCGCGTTGAGCAGGGGGATGTCCTTGTCGATCAACTGCTCCTGGAGGCTGATGGTGTGGGTGGAGACGATGACGCGCTCGTCGTGGTCGACGATGCGGCGGATCGCGGGCAAGAGGTAGGCGAAACTCTTGCCGACGCCGGTGCCGGCCTCGACGACGAGCGACGTGCCGGCGTCGAGGGCGCGGTCGACGGCGGCGGCCATCTCCAACTGCTCGTCGCGGACCTCGTAGCCGTCGCCGAGCCGCCGCGCGATGGGCCCGTCCGGCCCGAGGATGTGAGCGGCGTTGATGGTCATCGCCGGGATTGTACGATAGGTCGGTCCACGCGGCGGCCACAAGCGTCCTGATCTGTGCCGACCGCCGATTGAAAGAAGGAGATTCGCATGTCACTCATCGCCCGCGCCGTGATCGTTGCCTGTGTCATCCTGCCCGGCGTGCTCGCCGGCGGCGCCGGGGCGCAGCAGCCCGTCCGGCCCAACATCATCTACGTCATGGCCGACGACCTGGGGTACGGCGACTTGGGTTGCTACGGGCAGCGGACGATCGCCACGCCCAACATCGACCGGATGGCGGCCGAGGGCATGATGTTCACCGACTACTACGCGGCGCATACGGTCTGCCGGCCGTCGCGGCTGTCGCTGCGGACGGGCATGCACATCGGTCGCCTGCCGATCCAGAGCAACGAGAGCGCGACGCTGCCGCCGGACGCGCGGATCACCACGAAGCTGCTGAAGCGGGCCGGCTACGCCGTCGGCGGCATCGGCAAGTGGGCGCTCGGCGAGCCGGGTTCCACCGGCATGCCCCACAAGCAGGGCCTGGACATGTGGTTCGGCTACCTCCACCAGCGCGCGGCGCACCTGTACTGGCCGGAGTGGCTGTGGCTGAACGACACGAAGTTCCCGCTCCGCAACAAGGTCACATTCGATCGCGAGTCCGGCAACGCCTACGAGAAGGTCGACTACTCGCACGACGCGATGTGGCAGGAGGCGATGTCGTTCATCGCGCGGCAGGCCGCGGCCGAACGGCCGTTCTTCCTCCAGATGCACATCACCATTCCGCACGCCAACAACGAGGGCCAGCCGCACGGCATGGAGGTGCCCAACTTCATGCAGTACGCCGACGAGGACTGGCCGGAGCCGGAGAAGGGCTTCGCCGCGATGGTGAGTTGGCTCGACCGCGACATGGGGCGGCTGCTGGCGTGGCTGAAGAGGTTGGACATCGACCGCAGCACGATCGTTTTCTTCACGTCGGACAACGGCCCGCACCGCGAGGGCGGGCACGAGGTGGACTTCTTCGACTCGAACGGCCCGCTGAGGGGCCACAAGCGCGACCTGTACGAAGGCGGGATTCGCGTGCCGATGATCGTCCGCTGGCCCGGCCAGGTCGAGCCCGGCACCCTGAGCGACCTGCCCTGCGCCGGTTGGGACTTCATGCCGACCGCTTGCGACCTGGCCGGCGTCGATTCGCCCGACGACATCGACGGGCTGTCGATGGTGCCGACCCTGCTGGGTGAGCCCGGCAGGCAGCAGAAGCACGAGCATCTCTACTGGGCGTACAAGGACAAGCGGGCGCTCCGCGCCGGCGAGTGGAAGGTTGTGCGGCCCGGCAAGGACAAGCCGACCGAGTTGTACAACCTCGAGGAGGACCCCGGCGAACAGAACAACCTCGCGGGGGAGCATCCCCAGCGGCTGAGGCAACTCGAGGCGATCATGGAAGCGGAGCTCGACCCGGGGCCGATCCCGACCATGGACTGACGCGGCGGTGTTACAGCGGGTTGGTCTTGGGCTCGCCGGGCCGGCGGGGGTAGTCGCGCGGGGTGGGGTCGGTCTTGGTGACCTCGACGATGACGGCGTCGGCGTCGAGGCCCGGCAGAGCTTCGTACAGCTCGACCGCCCCGCCGCCGAGCGTCATCAACGCATCGCCGGCCTCGTCGAGTTCGGCTTCGACCTTGCGTCCCTTCATGGCGAGCACCCGCCCGCCGACGGCGACCAGCGGCAGCGTCAACTCCAGCAGCACGCGCATCGGACCGATCGCCCGCGCGACGGCGATGTCGTACCGCTGGCGGTGGCGCTTGTCCTGGCCGATCGTCTCGGCGCGGTCGTTGATGATCGCCAGGCGATCGAGCCCCAGGTCGTCGGCGACGGCCTGCAGGAATCGCGCCTTCTTGCCGGTGGCTTCGCAGAGGCTGACGTGGAGGTGGGGTTGGGTGATGGCGATGGGGACGCCGGGCAGGCCCCCGCCGCTGCCGACGTCGATGAGGCGAGCCGGATCGGGGTCATCGGCGTGGAGGAACCGGATCAACGACAGGCTGTCGAGGATGTGGCGCATCCACGCTTCGTCGGGGTCGCGGATCGCCGTCAGGTTGAACTGCTTATTGGTCTCCAGCAGCCGGTGCAGGTAGCGACCGAGTGCGGCGCGCTCGTCGGCGCTGACGCTGAGGTGCAGCGCTTCGAGGCCGGCGTCGAACTGGTTCGTGGGCGTCAGCGTCATGGCTCGGCGATCGCGATCGCGCCGAAGGTGTAGAACGCCAGGTCGGTCGGCGGTCGCCAGGCGTCGGCGGGCAGGCCCATCTTGTGGCGGCAACACATCGACAGCGTCGTCGCCGCGTCCCAGCCCATCTCGGATGCCACGTCGGGGAGGAAGCAGCCGCCGCCGGACGCGGGATTGTCCGGCGCGAGGATGTAGATGCCGTCGACGCCCGGCCGCATCGTCAGCGGGTTCCCCACGCGCACGCGGGGTGTGAGGATCGAGACGGCGATGCGGAGCCGATCCATCTCGTCGGGCCGCACCGGGTTCGCGGCGAACCGCGGGTCGCGCGTCGCCGCGGCGCCCATCGTGAGCAGGTTGTCGATCAGCGGGGTGGCCTGGTCGAAGGTGCCGATGCACCCGCGGAGCTCGCCGTCCGACCGGCGGCGGAGCGTCACGAAGCACCCGCGCGGCGCGCGGAGGTACGCCTCGTCCGGGCCGACGTCCGGCGTGCAGCGCTGTCGGCGTACACCCGCTTCGACGCCGCGGCGCGCGACGGCGAGTATCCGCGCACGCTGAGCGGGTGAGTAGTCCTGTCGCGATGCATCGGCGTCGGCGGTCATGGGGTGTCCGTGATGTCCAGGCCCAGGTCGAGCGCGGGGGCCGAATGCGTGATCGCGCCGACGGCGATGCGGTCGACGCCGGTCCGGGCGATCGCACCGATGGTCTGGAGGTCGACCCCGCCGCTGGCTTCGAGTTGGACGGGCGGGTTGGCCTGGTCGCGCATCGCGACCGCGCGGGCCAGGTCGTCGAGCGTCATGTTGTCCAGCAGCACGACGTCCGGGCCGATATCGAGCACGACGCGGAACTGCTCGAGCGTGTCGACCTCGACCTCGACGAACGCCGGCGGCGGATCGAGCCGACGCGATGCGTCGACCGCCCGCCCGACCGCGGCGGCCAGGTCCGCGCCGGCGAGGTGGTTGTCCTTGATCAGCACCGCGTCGTGCAGCCCGAGCCGGTGGCGCCGGCCCCCACCGCACACGACCGCGTACTTGGCCAGGGCCCGGTACCCCGGCAGCGTCTTCCGCGTGTCGTAGACCGCGGCGCGCGTGCCCGCGCACGCGTCGACGTAGCGGCGGGTCAGCGTCGCTATGCCCGACAGGTGCGTGAGGAAGTTGAGCATGACCCGCTCGGCGGCGAGGATCGCCCGCAGCGGACCGCGGACCGCGGCCACGGCATCGCCCGCCGCCACAGCGTCGCCGTCCGCGGCCCGAAGATCGACGCCCAGCGCCGGGTCATAGGCTTCGGCCACGCGGCAAACGATCGGCAGGCCCGCGAGCACACCCGCCTGCCGCGCGCGGATGACGCCGACGCCCCCCCGCGACGCATCGATGCACGCCGCGCTCGACAGGTCGCCCCGGTCGCCCAGGTCTTCGGCCCGCGCCATGTCGATCAGCGTCGCCAGCCGGCCGTCGTCGGCGATCGCCGCGAACACCGCCGACGCGTCCTTCGCGTTCGGGTCGTCGGTCACGAGTCGGTTCCGTTGAGCATGGGCCTGAGGTACGCGATGGCGCGGCCGGCGACGTCCGCCGCCGTCGTAGTGAACGGGTACAACTCGACCGTCACCCACCCATCGTACCCGACCGCGTCGAGCGCGTTGAAGACCGCGGCGAAGTCGATCGCCCCGTCGCCGGGCACCAGGTGCTGATGCACGCGCGACGCGGCGATGTCCTCGACGTGCACGTGCCCGATCGATGCCCGGAAGTCGCGGATGACCCGATCGGGCGGCTCGCCGACGCAGAAGTGGTGGCCGATGTCGCAGTTCATCGCCACGCGCGGCTCGTCGGGCAAGTGCCGCCGCTTGAACGCGTCGAACTGCGCGGCGGTCTCGATGAACAGGCCCGGCTCGGGCTCGATGCCGACCGTGACGCCGCACGCCCGCGCCGTGTCGAGACACGCGTTCAGGCCCTCGGCGAACAGCTCGCCCAATTCATCGCGGTCGCGTCCGACGTACGGCCCGCCGGGCTGAAGGCTGACGCGGTCGCCGCCGATGGCCGCGGCCAGCTCGATCGCGCGACGGGTGAAGTCGATCCGCTGCCGCCGCCGCGCCGGCTCGGGCTCCACCCACGTGGGGTGATACGTGTCGCCGTCGCCGAACGCGAAACCGGTGAAGTTGTTGACGTTGCTGACGGCCAGGCCCTCGCCGTCGAGCACGCGGCGGAGTTCGCGCGCCTCGGCGTCGGTGAACGTGTCGGGCCTCATGTGCGGCGCATCGGCCATGATCTCCACGCCGCGGTAGCCCAGCGACCCGATCGTCCGCACCGCGTCGGTCACGTCGGTCTGCTTGAAGGCGTTGGTGGAGAAGGCGAGCTGTCGGATGTGCATGGGTCAACTCTGGCGGGCGGGCGTGAGCATCCAGCCACGATCGCGGCGAGACCATTCTACGCGGTCGCCGGGGCGGAGGTGGTGGCGGGCGAACCAGTCGGGCCAGCCCGCCCAGCGGATCATCTTCTTGTTGCGGTCGATGCGGCGTTGGAGCGTCGGCCCGTCGGCCAGGGCCAGTTGCACCGAAGCCGCGTCGCCGAGCGCGTCGAGGATCGCCCCGACGCGGAGGTAGCCCCGGGTGAAGCAACCGGGCGTCAGCGCCACGCTCAAGGGCGCCCCGTCGGGCAGCGGGTCGGCGTCGGCGTCGAGCACGTACCAGGCGCGCATGTGGATCGGCCGGTACCGCGGCGCCGCACCGGTCGGCCGCACCTCGCGCAGCCACACGAGCGTGGCGAACTTCGCCGTCCGCCGGACCCCTCGCCAGTACGCCGCCTCCCCGCAGATCCCTCGGTTGTACCGCGCGACCAGCTCGTCGACGCGCGCCGGGGTGAGCCGATCGACCGCCAGGACCTGCGCCGCCTCGGCGCGGGCGACGAACGGGCCGCCCGCCCGCTTGACGTATACCACGTCGCCGGGCGTCACCCAGCCGAACGGCGGGCAGGCCACCTTCGTGAAGCGGCTCTCGATCACCTTGCGGCCGTCGACGATGAGCCGGTCATACGGCGGGCGGACGATGGCGATGTGCACACGCAACGGCGGACCTCCCGGTGGCGATCGCGGATCGTACCCCACACCGCCGCATGGTGCGCCCGTGCGACCGCTGCGTTACAATGACCGTGATGAGCGAGCAGCAGAACGCCACGGACACGCACGCGGACACGCAGGCGATCGCATCGTCGGTCGAAGCGGTGCTGATGACGGTGGATCGGCCGATCACCGCCGGCAAGATCGCCGACGCGCTGGAGTTGGAATCGGCCAAGCCGATCGGGCCGGCGGTCGAGGCGCTGAACCGCACCTACGAGCAGACCGGCCGATCGTTCCGCATCGAGCAGGTCGCCGGGGGCTACCAGGTGCTCACCCAGCCGGAGCACCAGCCGGTGCTGGCGCGGCTTCACAAGACGCGGGCCGACAGCAAGCTCAGCCCCGCCGCCCTGGAAACCCTGGCGATCGTCGCATACCGCCAGCCGGTGCTTCGCGCCGACATCGAGTCGATCCGCGGCGTGGCGTCGGGCGAAGTGCTGCGGTCGCTCATGGACCGCGGCCTGGTGAAGATCGTCGGCCGGGCCGAGGAGCTTGGCCGGCCCATGCTCTACGGCACGACCAAGCAGTTTCTTGAGGTCTTCGGGCTGTCGTCGCTGAAGGACCTGCCCAAGACCGAGGAGTTGACCCAGCCATGAGGATCGGTCGATCGGCGCGAGGGCTGACCGCGGCAATGCTGCTGGCGTTGGGCGCCTACGGGTGCGGGGGCTACGTGCTGACCGGCCGCGTGGTCGAGGGCGCCGCGTCGGAGGTGGCGGTGGTCCGCGGCGACGACCCCCGCCTGGCGGGCCCGCCGATCGGCGGCGCCTCGGTCCGGATCATGCTCGATCCCCAGAGCCTCGGGGGCGAGCTGGTCGGCACGGTGAGCACCGGCGAAGACGGGCGGTTCGCCGTGCCGATCGACGCCACGGGTGCCGGCGTGCTCGAATACGACGTCCTCGTGGAGGTTCGCGCTAGCGAGCGGGATTCGGCGTACCGGGTCCTGCCGTTGCCGCCCAACAAGCGGACTGTGCTGGTCACGCTGGCGCCCGGCCGCGACCGGTTGCCCCCGCCGCAGACCGATCCCCTCCAGGACGTGGAGCGCTACATGCCGCGTTGATGGAGGAGGAGGTTCGATTTATAGTACTGGCCCCCACGCGCCGCCAACGCCACAGGAGCCCATCGTGTCCGATACCGTCCGATATCCGACCGTGCTGCTGTTCGGACCGCCCGGCTCGGGCAAGGGAACGCAAGGCAAGGCCCTGGGCGCGATCCCCGGATTCTACCACTGCGCCTGCGGGGACGTGTTCCGGCGGATCAACCCCCACAGCCCCATGGGCAAGGTCTTTCTCGAATACTCCTCGCGCGGCGAGCTGGTGCCCGACGAAACGACCGTGGAACTCTGGTCCGAGCACATCAACGCCCAGCGCAGCAGCGGCGGCTACAAGCCCGAGCACGACATCCTCGTGCTCGACGGCATCCCCCGCAACGTTCACCAGGCCGACATGATGGACCGCCGTCTGCAGGTCCTGAAGCTGATCGACCTGAATTGTCCGAACGAGGAGGCGATGATCGAGCGTCTACGTCGTCGAGCGTTGAAGGAGAACCGTCTCGACGACGCCCGCGAGGACGTCATCCGTCACCGGTGGGATGTGTACCGGGCGGAGACCGCGCCGGTGCTCGACCACTACACCGACGATCTGAAGGCGAAGGTCAACGCTCAGAACTCGCCGGCCGAGGTGCTGCGCGATGTTCTGAATATCGTGATCGACGTGCAGAACGAGCATTTCCGGCGTGGTGTTTGAACGCCGGGCCCTGCCGCCGCTCGAACCTTATTGAGGCGCGTCGACGAGGAAAACCACCAGGATACGCAGGCCGCCGAGGCGTCGGTGCGCGCCGCCGCCCGCCGTGGTTGACAGGGATCGGACGAGCACGGAGTATTTGCGGTCCGTAACCGCCCGCGGCGCCTGAGGGCCTCCACCCCAGCCGTTTGAGGAAAGCACCTGTTGAAGGCTCGCGCAGTCATACTGGGATTCGCTCTGGCCGCGTTCATCGCCTCGGCCACGTACTTCAATGACTGGGTCATTCAACAGACGCAATTGATCGGCAACCACCTGCCGATCGGGGTGTTCGGCCTGGTGCTGCTGATGCTGTTGCTGCTCAACCCCCTGCTGGGGTTGCTGGGGGTCAGATGGACGCTCAAGCCCCGTGAGCTGGCGATCATCGCGGCGATGGGGCTGATGGTCTGCGCCTGGCCGGGCGCGAACTTCTTCCGGACCTTCTTCTCGACCGTGACGATCCCGGTGCACGAGTACCCGAGCCAGACGGCCTGGCAGTCGGCGCAGGTGATGAGCTACCTGCCGGGCGGGTCGGCGGAGGTCGCGTCGGGCCACGTCCGCGACTGGCCGACGCTGCACGGCGAGTTCGTCGCGGCGATCGAAAGCCCGGCCAGCCCGCTGCAGCGGCACCTGGCCGGGTCGATGAGCGAGCAGGATCGTCTGCTGGTGCGCGAGCTGGGCCGCGAGGACGCCTTGCAGCAGGCCGGCAACAAGCGGCGGCTGCTGCAGATCCTCAACGAGTCGACGATCGAACCGACCTCGTTGACCGACGGCGCCGGTTTGGCCGCGGCGGTCGGGCGTGAGAAGCTGCCGCCCGAGGCGATCGAGGACCTGGAGGAGCGCGACGCGGCGCTGGCCAAGGTCGAGCAGCTCGAGGCCGAGCTGGCCCAACATAAGCAGGCGCTCGCGGCGCGGTCGGCGGAGCTGGGCCCGCGACTGGACGAGCGGCGGGCGGCGCTGAGGCAGGTCAACGACGAGCTGGCCGCGGCGCGAGAGCGGTTGAACCGCGCCCAGGGCGGCGACGGCGCCGGCCGGGTCGAAGACCTGCGGGACGCCGTCGCCGAACGGGACGCCCAGCGCGACGAGGCGTACGAGGCGGTGCGGGAGCTCGAGGAGCAGCTTGCGCCGCTGCGGCTGGAGGTGACCCGGACGCAGGCCAAGATCGAGTACTTTGATCTGCGTGCGGTGATCGCCGAGCGTCACGCGAACCGCGCCGCGCTGGTGGCGCTGGCGCCGCGGGTGGCGCGGGCGACCGAGCGCATCGCCGACCCCAACGCCCCGCCCGGTCGCGGGCAGCTCAGCGTGATCGTGCCGGCGCCCGAGGGGTCGGGGGTGCTGCTCAACGACGGGTTCGGCGGGGTGTACTCCACGAGCGTCATCCGCACCGGCACGGGCGAGCAGCAGACGCTGCCGCCGACCAAGCTGCCGTGGTGGGCGTGGAAGAATCCGATCATGTCCTGGGGCACGATCGCGATCCTGCTCACGATCGCCGTGCTGTGCATGGCGGTGATCGTCCACCCGCAGTGGTCGCAGCGGGAGCTGTTGAGCTACCCGATCGTGCGGTTCATGGAGGAGGTGACCGAGCGGCCGGACGACAAGGTGCTGCCGGCGATCATGTCGAACAAGCTGTTCTGGCTGGGGTTCCTGCTCGTGCTGGGCATCCACACGCTCAACGGGCTGAGCATCTGGGTGGGCGACCCGATCCCCGAGCTGCCGCTGCAGTTCGATTTCACCGGGTTCAAGGAGCTGTTCCCGACGCTGGGCAAGGTGCATCAGCCGGGCCACGCGTGGGAGCCGACGCTGCAGTTGTCGGCGATGGCGTTCGCGTATTTCCTGAACAAGGAGGTGTCGCTGAGCGTGGGTCTGAGCGTGTGGTTCTGGGGCATCCTGGGCACGATCCTGCTGTCGAACGGGCTGCCGGTGGAGAACAACTGGACGACCAGTGACATGGGCCCGATGCTGCGGTTCGGGGCGTTCCTGGGTCTGGCGGTGATGATCCTGTACATCGGGCGGGGCTACTACGCGAACGTGGCGACGAGCATGGTGGGCCTGCCGCGCGGCAAGGCGACGCCGGCTTACGCGACGTGGGCGGCGCGGGCGATGGTGGTCTGCTGCGTCGCGGCCGGGTTCGTGCTCTATCGGTACGTCGGCCTGGACTGGCCGCTGGCGGCGCTGCTGATCGTGAGCTTCCTGCTGATGTCGCTGGGCATGGCGCGGATCAACGCCGAGACGGGGCTGTTCTTCGTGATGGCGTACTGGATCCCGGCGGGGGTGATCGTGGGGCTGCTCGGGGCGTCGGCGGTCGGGCCGGAGGGGTTCCTGCCGCTGGCGCTGGCCAGCGCGGTGTTGATGAAGGACACCCGCGAGGCGGCGGCGCCGTTCTTCGTCAACGCCCTCAACCTCGGCGAACGGGTGGGCAAGGCCAGCCCCACCCGCACGATCGGGCCGTTCGCCCTGGTGCTCATCGTCGGCTTCGCGATCGCGTTCATCGCGACGATCTCCCTGCAGCACATCCACGGCACGGCGTACCACGACAACTGGGCGAAGGCGACCTCGCCCGATCCGTTCCACGAGCTGGTGAAGAACGTCGACGACCTGGAAGCGCGGGGCGTGCTCACGCAATCAAACACCCTCAGCGGGTTCGAGCGGCTGTTCAACATCAACCCCGAGCCCGAGACGTTCGGGTGGATGGGCCTGGGCGCGGCGCTGGTCGTGGTGTTCGCGCTGGCGCGGCTGCGGTTGAACTGGTGGCCCCTGCACCCGGTGATCTTCCTCATCTGGGGGACCTTCCCGGTCGGGCGGATGTGGTTCGCCTTCCTCGTGGGCTGGCTGATCAAGGTGATGGTGACCAAGTTCGGCGGGGCGCGGGCGTTCCGCTCGGCGCTGCCGCTGATGGTCGGGGTGATCGCCGCCGAATTGCTGTCGGCGATCGGGTGGACGATCGCCGGCGCGATCGCTTTCGCGCTCGACATCAAGGTGCAGGGCAACTACGCGATCCTGCCCGGCTGATAATGGACCCAAGCACGGACATGACCCCCATGACGCGGCAGCAACAACGCGACGACGCCCTGGCCCGCCCGGACCAGGCCCTTGTCGCGTCGGGCCGCCGACGCGTCGCGTGGATGGGCATGGCCCTGCACACCCCGCGCGACTGGGAGATCATCCGCCACGCCACCGGCCTCGACAACGGCCGGCTCGCCTGGGTCGACCGACGACGCCAGCGACTGGTCCTGTCGTGGGCCCGCACGACCCAGCGGCCCGACCTCGCCCAGGCCATCGCCGACTACAAGGCCATGGACCGCGAAGACCACGGCAGCCTCGCCTTCACCAACCTCCGGGCGTACCCCGGCTGGAAGGGCTACTGGCGGCAGGGGCTGACGCGGCTGACCCGCTACGAGCGCGACCGCCACCTCTGGATCGAGCTGACCATCCCGTGGCACGGCGACCGTGACGCGGCGCTCGAGGCCGAACTCGTCCAGACGTTTGAGCTGCTGGCCCCCCCGCCGTCGTCCGACGATGAGCAGCCCACACGCGCGCGATGGCAGCCCACGCTGTGGCGAGCGTTCGGGCTGGACGTGACCGCCCCGGCGGGATGGATGCTCGACGTCGCCGCGGTCAAGCCCGCCGACGTCCAGTGGACGTTCAGCGACGTCGCCGACGGACGCCGTTCCGTCGAGATCGCTCGCATGGGCATGATCGACGTCTGGTACGCCGGCGACCTCCGCCAGGTCATCCGCGAACGCGTGGGTTACGGCCCCGAGATGGATTTCCGCGAGACACGGTGGGACGATACACCGGCCTGGTCGGCCGAGAGCACCATCGTCCAGAAGCGTTGGAAGAACATCGTCGGCGGCCCGCGGCGGCGCGTCGACGTGGCTTGGGTCGATCGGGCGGCGCACTCGGTCATCTGTGTGACCGCGACGGGGCCACGCAGCGCCGCGCCCGAGCCCCAGAGCTTCGCCGTACAGGGATACAGCGTGCAATGAGCCAGTCCAAGCCGACAACCTGGACCTTCGATGACCTGCTGGACGCGGTGCCCACGCCCAACGCCTCGGCGCAGACCCAGCCGGCGAAGACCGGCGTGCACATCAAGGTGCCGGCCCGCCGGCGGTGGTGGATGAAGCCGCTGTCGCTGGTGATGCCGCTCAGCCGCGAACCCAGCCGCACCCTCGCGCTCGACGGCCTGGGTGAAGAGGTCTGGGCGCTGTCGGACGGCCGGACACGCACCGAAACGATCATCGAGCGATTCGCCGCGGCGCACGGGCTGAGCTTCCACGAGGCGCGGCTCGCCGTGACGCAGTTCCTGCGCATGCTGACCCAGCACGGCGCGATCGTCGTCGTGACCCAGCCGAAGGACGGGCAAGCCGCATGAAGCAGTTGAGCGTGCAAAATCAGGTGCGACTGACCCCGGGCCGCATCTTCGGGCTGACCGTCAGCGGGATCAGCGTGCGGCTGTTCCGGTCGCTGGTGACCGTGGTGATCCTGACGCTGGCGGTGACGTTCCTGAGCCACTCGCTGGTGCATTCGCTGGTGAGCCACGAGGCGCGGTACTTCGCGTACCAGGAGCTGGAGGACTACCGGATGCCCAGCCGGTGGGCGACGCGGCTGACCTCGCCGGACAGCCGCGCGGTGATCCGCCAGCGGCTGGCCGCGGGGACCGAGCCCTACGTCACGGAGTACCGCCGCTGGGCCGGCGTTGACGCGGCGCGGATGCAGACCGCCGCGGCCGTGGCGACGCGGCTGCTGGAATACGAGGCGTACTTCGCCGAGGTCTCCGAGGCCAAGGCGCTGATCCTGCTGCGGGGTCGGCCGCCGGTCGAAGCGCTGCAGCAGCTCGGCGACCCCGCCGAGTACGACCGCTTCGCGCTGAGCCTGTCGCAGTTGAACATCCCCGACCCGCCGGGCGGGCTCGCGGCCATGCGGCAGTTCGCCAACGACCGCCTGCCCGAGCTGACCGAGCTGGTGGATGCGATCCGCGTCGGCCACCACGCGGCGATCGATTCGGTCGCCGCCGTCCGGGGCGACCGCACACCCATGCGCTGGTTCGCCGCGGCCGACGCCCCGCTCCGCGCCACCCTTGCCGACGCGGCGTTCGACATCGACGACGCGACGGTGGCGCGGCTCCGCCGGGCCGGCGCGATCCACACCGCCCAGGAAGCCGCCAAGACCTCGCTGAGCGTCAAGGCGATGAGCCAGGCGCTGGTGCGGCGGCTGGACATCGAGCTGATCGACCTGCACCAGGACCGCCTGATGCGTTGGCTGCAAGGCTCGGCGCGGTGCCAGTGGATGGTCGAGCGGATGCGGGAGCACCTCGGCCACGACGCGGACGTGAGGGTCCCCGACGCGGAGCTGCTGATGACCGCCGCCGAGCAGTACCGCCGCCAGGCCCGACTCCAAACGGTCGTCGGCGCCGGCGACATCGCGGCGCGGGCCGGCCTGTTCGACCTGCCGATCAACACGCAGTGGCTGATCACCCTGTCGTTCCTCGTTTGCGCGGTGGGGGTGACCAACGCGATGTTCATGAGCGTGACCGACCGGTTCACCGAGATCGCGACGATGAAGTGCCTGGGCGCGCTCGACGGGTTCTTGATGCAGATGTTCCTGTTCGAGTCGCTGATGCAGGGGCTGGTCGGCGCGACCGCCGGCGTGATCCTGGGCCTGGCGCTGGCGGTCGGCCGCGGGCTGATGGACTACGGGGCGATCGCCTGGTCGTCGATGCCCTGGCCGGACGTCGTGCTCGGCGGGGTGCTGAGTTTCGTGGTGGGGCTGGTGCTGGCCGTGGTGGCCGGCGTGGGCCCGGCCCTGGCCGTCGCGCGCCTCGCGCCCATGGAAGCGATGAGAATCGAGTAGCCGCCATGACTGACGCCAACACCAACGCGCCGCACGCCGTCGTGCCGCAGGGCCACGACGCCGAACCCGATCACGCGGTGATCATCCGCACGATCGACGTGATCAAGAGCTACGGCGAAGGCGACGCGATCACCTACGCCCTCCGCGGGATCGACGTCACGATCGATCGCGGCGAGCTGATCAGCGTGCTCGGTCCGTCCGGCTCGGGCAAGAGCACGTTCTTCAACATGATCGGCGCGCTCGACTCGCCCAGCTCCGGCCGCGTGCTGATCGACGAGGTCGACGTCGCCCAGCTCAACGCCGTCGAGCTGGCGTTCCTCCGCTGCCGCAAGATCGGCTACATCTTCCAGAGCTACAACCTGATCCGGTACATGACCGCGCTGGAGAACGTGACGGTCCCGATGGCGTTCGCCGGCGCCAGCCCCGAGGAGGCCCGCCGCAAGGGCATGCAACTGCTGCGGCTGGTCGGCCTGGACGACCGCTGGGACCACCGCCCGATCGAGTTGTCCGGCGGCCAGCAGCAGCGCGTCGCCATCGCCCGCGCCATGTGCAACGACCCGATGATCCTGCTCGCCGACGAGCCCACCGCCAACCTCGACCTGCACACCGGCCAGCAGATCCTCGACATCCTCAGCCGCATCAACCGCGAGTCCAACGTCACCATCGTCTGCGCCACCCACGACCACCGGCTGATCAACGTCAGCGATCGCATCTTCTGGGTCCGCGACGGCAAGGTCGAACGCATCGAACGCCGCGAGGACATCGACGTCCAGGTCGGCCGGATCGGAGGCGAATCCTGATGCGCCGCGCCCGCCTCATCATCGCGCTGGTTCTGGCGACGCTGGCGCTGGCGACCGCGACCGGTCGCGCCCAGCGGGACGCCGCCGGCCACGACCAGTTCCTCACCGACCTGCAGGCCCTGACCCAACACCCCCACCGCCTGGCCGCCACGCCGGAGAACCACGACGCGGCCGACTACATCGAGGACCGGCTGCGCGGGCTGGGCGTGACCAGCCTGTACACCATCACCTCCTCCGTCGCTCAGGTCCGGACCGACGGGTGCAGCATGCGGATCGACGGCCGGCAGATCGACGTCCACCCGCTCAGGCCGAACCTGATCATCCCACCCGCCAGCGGCGCCCAGGGGGTGACCGGCCGGTACATCTACGCCGGCAAGGGCACGCTCAGGGAATACGGCTCGGCCGACCCCAACGGGGCGATCATCGGGCTGGAGTATGACAGCGAGACCAACTGGAAGCACGCGTTCCGGCTCGGCGCCCGGGCGGTGGTGTTCATCGGCGGTCCGGACGCCGCGTCCGTCGCGCCCAAGTCGATCGTTGTGCCGGCCAACCTCATCCGCGTCTACGCCGACGGCGAAGCCCACGGCGAGCTGCTGCGTCGGAACCACGACGAGGTGACGGTCCGCACCCGCACGCCGTGGCGCGTGGGCACCAGCCGCAACATCCTCGGGCTGATCCCCGGCACGGACCCGAAGGTCGACGTGGAGCGCGCCGGGGCGGAGATCATCGTGCTCTCGGCGCACTACGACAGCTTCGGCACGGTGCCGTCGGCCTCGCCGGGTGCCCGCGCCGCGGCCAACGTCGCGGCGCTGTTGCAGATCGCCGAACACCTTCAAGCGCATCGGCCGCGACGGCACGTGCTGCTGGCGTTCTTCGACAACCACGCCCAGCAGCGCCAAGGCGCCCGGATCGTCTACCGCGCCCTCAAGGGCGACCCCGATGACGCGGCCCGATTCGCCGAGGATCGCCGGCTCGAGCGGGGTTTCATCGATCGCGCCTTGCAGACGCTCAAGCAGGAGCAGTGGCTGCTGGCCATCGCCGAAAACCGGCTCACCCCGTCGATCGATGGCTACGAGCGGGCCGTCGAGGTCTTCCCGGAGGTGGCGACCGACGGCGGGGCCGAGGCGCGCCAGGCCGCCATCGCCGAAGCCCAGCGGCTTCGCCGGCGTCGCATCGAGGACGCCGAGGCGTTACAGCGGGCGCTCAAGCTCCGCGCCGACCACATCGACGCCGACATCAAGTTCAACCTCCTGCCGATCAACGTGCAGGAGTCGTCGCTGACGCACCGGTCTTACGCGCGCGAGTTGACCGAACCCGAGCGGCGTGAGTTGGCGGGCCTGCGCGAGCAGATCGAGCAGTTGCAGGCGAAGAGCGGCCGGGTGGACGTCGTGCGGGAGCTGCTGTCCGAGGCCAGCGCGCCCGAGGAATACCGTGCCCTGCCCGAGGCCATCCGCCGGGCGGCCCCGCAGATCATCGAAGAGCTGCACGACCGGCTGGTCGACGTCTACCGGACCCGCCGCGCCGAGCTCGAGCGGGAGATCGCCGCGGACCAGGCGGCGGCGACGCTCCGCGAGCGACTGCAACTGGACGAGACGGAAAGTTCGTCGCGGATCGCGCTGCACATGCACCTGAACCTCTCGGGCAGCGGGCCGACCTGGGGCGTGGTGGCGGGCGACACGACGACGACCCAGATGATCGGCGTCAGCCGCGACGCCGATCAGCCGAGCTTCTACACGAACATCCTGCGTGCCTGCCGCACGGTCGTCGAGGAGCAGGGCGCCCCCGAGCACTTCGAGACGATGACGCTCGAGCAGCCGTCGAACGGCTCGCGGTTCGTCTCGGGCCCGATGGTCAGCGACGGGCTCATCGCCGGGCTGTACGGCGTGTACAACGTGTCGCTGGTGACCGGGTCGGACGCACGGCCGCGCGACGGGCACCCGTCCGACACGCTGGCGAACCTGAACTGGCGGCGGATCGCGCGGTTCGCCGGCGAAGCGGCGCCGCTGATCCGGGGCCTGGCCGACACCTCCGCGCTGCCCGGGGTCGATGCGATCACCCCCATCGCGCTGAACACCTACCGCGCCTGGGACCGAACGACCCGCCGGGCCAATGGCAACTATGGGCTGTACCGCGTGACCGGCGGGCTGAAGGAGGACCGGGCGGCGCGAGGCGCGGTGATGGCGATCTGGCCTTCGGGCGCGGCCGTCCCGTGGGACCGGTTGAGCGAACCCCTGCCGGCGAACTTCATGCCCGCGTGGGTCCGACCCGTCGACGCCTACGGGCTGTTCGACCTGGTCTCGTTCGCGCTCGCCCGACAGACCGACCCGGTCAACGTCTTCGGCGCGATCCTGGACGACGACGGCCGCATCGTCGCCGCGAGCAACGAGGAGACGCTCGAACAGGCGCACGCCGGCCGCTACCGCGTGGAGATCATCCCCTCCCGCGACTTCGCGATCGCGTTCCCGGTGCTGGGCGTGTCGGACCCGCTCATCGCCCCGTTCAAGATCATGGGCGCGGTCACCAACACGACCTATCCCAAGGACCGCCAGCACGTCGGCCAGTCCGAGGACTTCGGCTTCGCGCACATCGCCGACCGCGTGCTCCGGACGCAATCGGCGCGGATGAAGGTCTTCAGCGAGAAGGGCCCGGTCATCCTCGGCCTGGACGACCTGGAGGCGAAGAAGCAGGTTCAGCAGATCGGCATCGGCGTGCCGGCGCGGTCGCTGCAGATGCCCCCGGCGATCCACCGCCAGACGGCCGACGACCTTTGGATGCTGGGGGAGATGCGGCTTCAGACGATGCGATCCGGCGGGATCGCCAACGCCGCCCTGGAGGGCATGCACATCAAGGCCAAGCGGGCGCGCGATCGCGGCGCGGCCGTCGACGACGTGCACACCCAGACGGTCAGCTTCGCCGAGGCCGCCCAGCTCGAGCGCCGCATCTACCAGCCGATCCGCGACGCGATGAACGACCTGGTCCGCGCGGTGGTCTTCCTGCTGCTGCTGGCGATCCCGTTCGCATTCGCGGCGGAGCGGTTGCTGATCGGGGCGACGACGATCTACGGCCGGCTGGGCGGGTTCGTGGCGATCTTCGCGATCACGTTCGCGTCGTTGTACGTGCTGCACCCGGGGTTCGGGGTGGCGGCGGTGCCGCTGATCATCCTGCTGGCGTTCATCATCATCCTGCTGGCGACGCTGGTGATCTACATCCTGCTGCGGAAGTTCAACACGGAGCTGCGGGAGATGCAGGGCCAGAGCAGCCGCGCCCACGACGCGCAGATGTCGCGGACGGGCACGCTCGTCGCCGCGGCGAACATGGGCATCTCCACGATGCGCCGCCGCCCGCTGCGCACGACGCTGACCGCGCTGACGGTCGTGCTGCTGACGTTCACGATCCTGTGCTTCGCGTCGGTCGGCAGCGCCCCGGGCGTGAAGCGGATCTACCTGGGCTCGGCCGGCAGCGCCGAGGACGCGGACCTGCTGATCCGCAAGCCCGACTACACGGAGCTGCAGCCGTCGCTGCCCGAGGTCATCGAGGGCCGCGAAGGCCCCCGCGGGCTCGTCGCCCAGCAATGGTGGGTCGTCCGCGAGAAGGTCGACGAGCAGCCGATGAACGTGACGCGGTCCGACGACGGTCGGTCGCAGTACGTGCAGGCGATCTGGGGCGTGACGCCCGCGGAGATGAAGCGCTGGCCGGACTTCCGCCAGATGCTCCGCGCCGACGGCGAGCCGGTCGATCCGAACGACATCGGCCCGCGGGACGCGTTCCTCCCGCCGGTGATCCGGGATCAGCTCGGGCTGGCCGTCGGCGACGAGCTGCTGGTTGAAGGCCTGCCGGCGCGTTTCGCGGGGATCGTGCTGACCAGCGACCTTCAGCGGCTCAAGCACATCGACGGCGAGCCCGCCCTGCCGGTCAACTTCCAGGACACGTCGGTGCTCGCCACGCTCCAGGAGCAGGAGACCCTGGGCGACGAGCAGGCCGCCGAGGTCCAGCGCGCCTTTGCGCGGCTGAGCCCCAACCAGGTCGCGGTCGTGCCGGTGGAACTGGCCAAGCGGATGCGCGGCACGCTGCGGATCGTCCGCGTCTATCTCGACCCGGACCTGAAGGCCGAAGTGGTCGGCCACGACCTGGCCGAGATCATGCCCACGCCGGTCTGGTCGCGCGGCACGAGCGGCGCCGAGCGGCTGATCTTCGCGTCGCTGATCCAGGTCGAGGCGGGTCAGGAGCTCATCGTCCCGCTGCTGCTGGGCGGGTTGATCGTCTTCGGCACGATGCTCGGCAGCATCAGCGACCGGGAGAAGGAGATCTACACGTTCAGCGCGCTGGGGCTGGCGCCCAGCCACGTGGGCCTGCTGTTCTTCGCCGAGGCCGCGGTCTACGCGGTGGTCGGCGGGATGGCCGGTCAGATCCTCGCCCAGCTCGTGGCGCTGGTGACCAGCGCGATGAACCAGGCGGGGTGGATCAACGCGCCCGAGTTCAACTTCTCCAGCACCAACGCGCTGTTCGCGATCTTCATCGTCATGGCCACGGTCATGGTCTCGGCGCTGTACCCGGCGATGCGCGCCAGCGGCAGCGCCAACCCCGGGCTGGCGCGGACATGGACGCTGCCGCGGCCCGATGGCGATGACCTGAACCTGATCTTCCCGTTCACGGTCTCGGCGTACGACATCACCGGCGTGGTCAGCTTCCTCGCCGAGCACTTCCGCGCCCACGACGACGCGGGCGTTGGCGGGTTCGCGGCGCACGACGTCGGCATCGAACGCGCCGAGGACGGCAACCTGAGCCTGAGCGCGCGGGTCGCCCTGTCCCCGTTCGACCTGGGCGTGACCCAGCGGTTCCGGCTGACCGCCACGCCGTCGGAGATCCCCGGCGTGGACGAGGTGGCGATCCACTGCCACCGGCTGTCCGGCACGCACGGCGACTGGCGGCGGACCAACAAGGTGTTCATCCGCGCCCTGCGGAAGCAGTTCCTGCTCTGGCGGACGCTCTCGGAGGAGGCGATCGAGTCCTACCGGATGCGCACGCTCCACGAGCTCGGCGAAGCCGCGGCCGAGCCGGACCAGCGCGGCGACGCAACGCGGGCCACGGAGGGTGCTAGCTGATGGCGAAGCTGGGTCGCAAACGTGGCGGGGTGGACAAGGAGCTGGAGCAGTTCCGATCGCTGCTCGAGCCGCCCGAGGTGTTCGAGGAGGGGTTCAGTTGGGCCGCCTTCCTCGGCGCGCTGTTCGTGGCGCTGGTGATGGTGCCCGGGGCGATCTACATGGCGTTGATCGCCGGCGAGTCGGTCGGGCCCGCGGCGCAGTGGGTGACGGTGATCCTGTTCATCGAGGTCGCCCGCCGCGCCAACAAGTCGCTGAAGAAGGCGGAGATCTTCACGCTGTTCTACCTCGCCGGCGCGCTGATGGCCCCGGCCGCGGCGGCGACGGGCATGTTCGGCGGCGGGCTGCGGCTGCTGTACCACCAGTTCTACGCCGAGTCGTCGGCCGCCCTGGCCAACGGCATCAGCAAGGACCTGCCCATCTGGGTCGTGCCCACGCCCGAGAACACCGGCAACCCCGACGTGCTCGAAGCCCGCAACATCATGATGCTGCAGTGGCTGCCGGCGATCGGGCTGATCGTGGTCAACACCCTGCTCTCGCGGCTGGACAACATGGTGCTCGGCTACGGGCTGTTCCGGCTGGCCAGCGACATCGAGAAGCTGCCGTTCCCCCTCGCCCCGCTCGGGGCGCAGGGCATCCTCGCGCTCAGCGAGGAGCAGGAGGACGAGGCCCAGCAGAAAGCCCCCGACATCTCCGGCGACAAGCCGCAGGCCAAGCGATGGCGGTGGCGGGTCTTCTCGATCGGCAGCGCGATGGGTCTGATCTGGGGCGCGATCTACGTCGGGCTGCCCATCATCACCGGGGCGCTGCTCGAAGAGCCGATCGAGATCTTCCCCATCCCCTTCGTCGACATGACCCAGCAGTTTTCCGAGACCTTCTTCAAGGCCGTGCCCATCGCCTTCACGTGGGACCTGATCTTCCTGGTCATGGGCATGCTGCTGCCGTTCTGGGCGATGGTCGGCAGCTTCCTCGGGCTCGTCGCCCAGTTCGTCATGAACCCCCTGCTCTACCAGTCGGACGTGCTGCGGACGTGGCGGCCCAACGACAAGTACACCACCACCCACTTCAAGAACCAGGTCGACTTCTACCTGTGGTTCTCGATCGGGCTGTCGCTGGCGATCGCGTCGATCGGGCTGTCGAGCCTGTTCGGCGTGGTGAAGAAGTTCCGCCGGGAGAAGGCTCAGCGGCAACAGGACCAGGCGCAGGTCGGCCCCAGCCCGTACGAGCCGCCCGCCGGCCGCGGCGACATCCGCCCGCGGTGGATCATCGCCGTCTACTTCGGCAGCACGCTCGTGTACATCGGCCTGTCGCTGGGCCTGCTCTACCAGGCGGACGGCTACATCCACGCGCCGGTCATCCTGATCATGCTGTTCTACGGCTTCCTCTACACGCCGATGATCAGCTACGCGACGGCGCGGCTCGAAGGCATGGCCGGCCAGGTCATCAACATCCCCTTCGTCCGCGAGGCGTGCTACATCCTCTCCGGCTACCAGGGCGTGGCCATCTGGTTCCTGCCGATCCCGCTGCACGACTACGGCCGGCGGACGGTGCAGTACCGCCAGGCGGAGCTGACCGGCACGAAGTTCCGCTCGATCTGGAAGGCGGAGATCGTGCTGACGCCGATCATCATCATCGCGATGCTGCTGTTCGCGCACCTGATCTGGCGGATCGGGGACGTGCCCAGCGGACAGTTCATGTTTGCCCAGGAGATGTGGCCGCTGTTCGCCGAGACCCACTCGCTGATCTACTCGTCGACGCTGCAGGGCTACAGCGAGTTCGAGGAGGCGTTGAACAAGGGCTGGCCGTTCATCCCCGCCGGGTTCGGGCTGGGGCTGACCATCTTCGGCGCGCTGTCGTTCGCCGGGGCGCCGACGCTGCTGTTCTACGGGCTGGTCCGCGGGCTGGGCCAGGCGCTGCCGCACACGATCTTCATGAACTTCCTGGGCGCGATTATCGGGCGGTTCTACTTCCAGAAGCGACTGGGCGCGCAGTGGCGGCAGTACATCCCGGTCATCGCCGCCGGGTTCGGGTGCGGCATGGGCCTGATCGGCACCGCCGGCGTCGGCATCACCTTCCTCGTCAAGAGCGTCTTCCAGCTACCGTTGTAGGAGCAGCCGGCATGAGCCAGACCAACGCCAACACCGAGATCGCCCCGGGCATCCGCCGCGGTGATCCGCTGATCACCGTCCGCGACGTCTCGAAGATCTACCAGCTCAAGGGCGAGACCGTCCGCGCCGTCGACAAGATCAGCGTCGACATCATGGCCGGCGAATACCTGTCGATCATGGGCCCGTCGGGCTCGGGCAAGAGCACGCTGTTCAACATGATCGGGGCGCTCGACCGGCCCAGCGACGGCAACGTGCGGATCGGGCCGATGGACCTGACCAAGCTGACCAGCCGCCAGCTCGCCTACGTCCGCTGCAACTACATCGGGTACATCTTCCAGGCGTACAACCTGATCGACTCGTTGACGGCGCTGCGGAACGTGGCGCTGCCCGCGGTGTTCAGCGGGCTCACCAACGACCAGGCCGACGTCCGCGCCGCCGAATGCCTCAAACAGGTCGGCTTGGGCGACCGCATGGACCACCGCCCCGACGAGCTGTCCGGCGGGCAGCGGCAGCGCGTCGCCATCGCCCGGGCGCTGGTCAACAACCCGCTGATCATGCTCGCCGACGAGCCCACCGCCAACCTCGACCTGCACACCGGCGCCGAGATCATCAAGATCCTCAAGGGGCTCAGCGTCGAGCAGAACGTGACGGTCATCACCGCCACGCACGACCACAAGATGCTCGCCAACTCCGACCGCATCCTGTGGATCAAGGAAGGCAAGGTCGATCGCCTCGAACGCCGCGAGGACCTCGATATCGAGGTCGGCACGATCGGCGGCGAGTGACCGGCGGAATTATCCGGCCGCCAAGGGCCGGGCCCCGTTTGGACATCCAGGCAACCGTCGCCTAAACGGCTATCGCTTGGGGGTTTGCCGCCCTCGCCGCGGCGGCTGTCGCGCGGGCGGCGGGGAAAATCTGTTAGTTGACATGCATGTCCAGTTTTGATCTAATGCAGTCAATCTGGATAGCCCTGTCTCCAAAGGAGCTGCCATGTCTTCTGACCGCCCGCTGCTCACCGTGGACGCCAATGAAGCGGTCGCCTCCGTGGCCCACCGCACGAACGAGGTCTGCGTGATCTATCCGATCACCCCGTCGAGCCCGATGGGCGAGTTCGCCGACGACTGGTCGAGTCGCGGTCGACCGAACATCTGGGGCGCGGTGCCGCGGATCGTGGAGATGCAGTCCGAAGCCGGCGCCGCCGGCGCCTGTCACGGCGCGCTGCAGGCCGGGTCGATCACCACGACCTTCACCGCCAGCCAGGGCCTGCTGCTGATGATCCCCAACATGTACAAGATCGCCGGCGAGCTGACGCCGTTCTGCATGCACGTCGCGGCGCGGACCGTGGCGACCCACGCCCTGTCGATCTTCGGCGACCACTCGGACGTGATGGCCGTGCGGCAAACCGGCTTCTGCATGCTCGCGAGCAACAGCGTGCAGGAGGCGCAGGACATGGCCGCGATCGCCCAGGCCGCCACCTTCAAGGCCCGCATCCCCGTGCTGCACTTCTTCGACGGGTTCCGCACCAGCCACGAGGTCCAGAAGATCCAGACGCTGGCCGACGACGACCTGAAGGCGCTGATGAACGACAAAGCGATCGCGGCGCATCGCGACCGCGCGCTGACCCCGGACAAGCCCCTGCTCCGCGGCACGGCCCAGAACCCCGACACCTACTTCCAGGCCCGCGAGGCGGCCAACCCCTTCTACCTCGCCTGCCCCGACATCGTGCAGGCGGTCATGGACCAGTTCGCCGAGGTGGTCGGCCGCCGCTACAACCTCGTCGACTACGTCGGCGATCCCGATGCCCGGCGCGTCATCGTGATGATGGGCTCGGGCGCCGAGGCCGCCGACGAGACCGTGGAGTACCTGAACAACCAGGGCGAGAAGGTCGGCCTGATCAAGCTGCGGATGTACCGGCCGTTCCCGGTCGAGGCGCTGATGCGGGCGATCCCGGCGAGCGTGCAGAAGATCGGCGTGCTGGACCGGACGAAGGAGCCGGGCGCCATCGGCGAGCCGCTCTACCTGGATGTGGTGACGGCGATGATCGAGGCCGAGGCCGCCGGCAAGCTGCCGACGCAGGATCGGCCGGTCGTCGTGGGCGGTCGCTACGGCCTGTCGAGCAAGGAGTTCAACCCGGCGATGGTCAAGGCGGTCTTCGACAACCTCGCCGCGGAGACGCCGGCCAACCACTTCACGGTGGGCATCAACGACGACGTGTCGGGGCTGAGCCTGCCGGTGGACGCGACGTTCGACATCGAGGCCGACGACGTGGCCCGCGGCGTGTTCTACGGGCTCGGGGCCGACGGCACCGTCGGCGCCAACCGCAACTCGATCAAGATCATCGGCGAGCAGACGGACAACTATGCGCAGGCCTACTTCGTGTATGACTCGAAGAAGTCGGGGGCGATGACGGTCTCGCACCTGCGGTTCTGCAAGCGTCCGATCCGCTCGACCTACCAGATCGGCAAGGCGCAGTTCGTGGCCTGCCACCAGTGGCCGTTCATCGACAAGTACGAGATGCTCGAGATCGCCGACCGCGGCGCGACGTTCCTGCTGAACTCGCACTTCGGACCGGGCGAGGTGTGGGACCAGTTGCCGCTGGATGTCCAGCAGACGATCCTCGACAAGGGGTTGAAGCTGTACGTGATCGATGCGTACGAGGTGGCACGGAAGACCGGGATGGGCCGCCGCATCAACACGATCATGCAGACCTGCTACTTCGCGATCAGCGGCATCCTCCCCCGCGACGAGGCGATCGCCAAGATCAAGGACACGATCTACAAGACCTACGCGAAGAAGGGCGAGGAGATCGTCAAGCGGAACTACGAGGCGGTGGACGGGACGCTGGCCAACCTCCACGAGGTGGCGATCCCGTCGCAGACCAGCGCGCGGCTTGGTCGGCCGCCGATCGTCAGCCCCGAGGCGCCCGACCTGGTGCGGCGGGTGCAGGCGATGATGATGGAGGGCAAGGGCGACCTGCTGCCGGTCAGCGCGCTGCCGGTCGACGGCACCTGGCCGACCGCGACGACGCAGTGGGAGAAGCGGAACATCGCCGAGCAGGTCCCGATCTGGGAGCCGGCGCTGTGCATCCAGTGCAACAAGTGCGCCCTGGTCTGCCCTCACGCGGCGATCCGCGCCAAGGTCTACGACCCCGCTGCGCTCGAGGGCGCGCCCGAGGGCTTCCAGAGCGTCGACTACAAGGCGCCCGACTTCAAGGGCAACAAGTTCACGATCCAGGTCGCGCCCGAGGATTGCACGGGGTGCACGCTCTGCGTGCAGGTCTGCCCCGCGAAGGACAAGGCCGAGCCCAAGCGCAAGGCCATCAACATGCAGATGCAGATGCCGGTGCGGGAGCGCGAGGCGGCGAACTACCGGTTCTTCCTGGACATCCCCGACCCACCGCGGACCGATGTGAACCGGATCGACGTCAAGGGCTCGCAGTTCTTCCAGCCGCTGTTCGAGTACTCGGGGGCGTGCGCCGGCTGCGGCGAGACGCCCTACGTGAAGCTGATGACGCAGTTGTTCGGCGACCGCACGCTGATCGCCAACGCGACCGGCTGCTCGTCGATCTACGGCGGGAACCTGCCGACCACGCCCTACTGCGTGGACGCCAACGGCCGCGGGCCCGCTTGGTCCAACAGCCTCTTCGAAGACAACGCGGAGTTCGGGTACGGGATGCGGCTGGGTGTGGACTTCCACGCCGGGCGAGCCAGGGCGCTGCTGCGGGAGCTCGCCGAGCCGGTCGGGTCGGATCTGGTCGGCCAACTGCTCGACGCCGACCAGAACACCGAGCAAGGCATCGCCGCGGCGCGGATGCACGTGCAGGACCTCCGCGGCAAGCTGGCCGGGGTCGACACGCCCCAGGCCCGCGAGCTCGACAAGCTCGCCGACTACCTCGTCCGCAAGAGCGTGTGGATCATGGGCGGGGACGGCTGGGCGTACGACATCGGCTACGGCGGGCTGGACCATGTGCTCGCCAGCGGCCGCGACGTCAACGTCCTGGTCCTCGACACCGAGGTCTACTCCAACACCGGCGGTCAGGCGAGCAAGTCCACGCCGCTGGGCGCCGCCGCGAAGTACGCCGCCAGCGGCAAGGAGCTGGGCAAGAAGGACCTGGGCCTGATGGCCATGAGCTACGGTCACGTGTTCGTCGGACAGGTCGCCATGGGCGCCAAGGACAACCACACCGTGCAGGTCTTCCGCGAGGCCGACGCCTATCCCGGCCCGTCGCTGATCATCGCCTACAGCCACTGCATCGCGCACGGGTACGACCTGGCGCACGGGCTGACCCAGCAGGCGCTGGCGGTGAACTGCGGCATCTGGCCGCTCTACCGCTTCGACCCGCGGCTGATCGAGCAGGGCCAGCCCCCGCTGCAGCTCGACGCCAAGCCGGGCAAGGCCTCGGTCGCCGAGTACATGGGCAACGAGACACGGTTCAAGATGGTCGAGAAGATCGACCGCGAACGGTTCAAGACCCTGGCGAAGACCGCCGAGCGTCAGGCCGCCGACCGCGTCGCCCTCTACCAGCAACTGTCCCAGCTCATCCACAGCAGCCACGGCGGCAACAGCAATGGCAACGGGCACGACCCGTCGGCGTGAGCCTCGAACTTTTACTCTCTTAGCCGCATGCGGCCGGAGATCGACAGATGGACCTGACCACCAAGTACCTGGGCCTGGACCTGGCCAACCCGATCATGCCGGGCGCCTCGCCGATGCCCGACAGCCTCGACAACGTTCGCCGGCTCGAGGACGCCGGCGCCGCGGCGATCGTCATGCACTCGCTGTTCGAGGAGCAACTGGTCGGCGAGCAGCTCTCGGCCTACAGCGCCACCGAGCCGCATGAGGAATCGTTCGGCGAGGCGTTGAGCTACCTGCCCGAGCCGGACGAGTTCCACCTCGGCCCCGAGGAGTACCTCGAGCAGATCCGCCGGATCAAGCAGGTGGTCGGGGTGCCGGTGATCGCGTCGTTGAACGGCTCGACGCTGGGCGGCTGGCTGGAGCACGCGAAGCTGATCGCCGAGGCCGGCGCCGCGGCGATCGAGCTGAACATCTACGACATGGCGATCGACCCCCGCCGCGACGCCGCCTCGGTCGAGCAGCGGCTGATCGACATCGTGCGGCTGGTCAAGAAATCGGTCTCGATCCCCGTGGCGGTGAAGCTGGCGCCGTACTACACGTCGATGGCCAACCTCGCCGGCCGGCTCGACGCCGCGGGGGTGGACGGGCTGATCCTGTTCAACCGCCTCTACCAGCCCGACATCGACGTCGCGTCGCTGGAGCTGCTGCGGGTGAACCCCGTGGGGCTGGGCGACCTGCCGCTGCGGCTGCGCTGGCTGGGGGTCCTCCGGGGGCAGGTGCGGGCCTCGCTCGCGGCCAGCGGCGGCATCAGCACCGCCACCGAACTGATCAAGGCCCTCATGGCCGGCGCCGACGCCGTGCAGATGGTCTCGGCGCTGCTGCTCAACGGCCCGGACTACCTCCGGGTTGTCCGCGAGAAGCTGACCGAATGGCTGGATGAAAACGAATACCACTCGCTCGAGGAACTCCGCGGGAGCATGTCGATGCAACGTTGCGCCGACCCGTCTGCGTACACCCGCACCAACTACATGCGGACGCTGCTGAGCTGGCGAATGTAACACCTCGTCGCCGCCCGCAGTGTCGGGAACGCCACCATGGGGACGTTGGAGGCCACATCCCGGACAAGCCGCGACCCGTTCACGACCGAACGACGCCTGTCGTCCGTCCGCCCACGGGCGGGAAGGAGCGTGTGACATGTGCCTGGCTGTCCCCGCACAGATCGTCGAGCAACGCGGCGCCGTCGCCGTCGCTGACCTGCACGGCAACCGCGTCGAGATCAACACGCTGCTGACGCCCGAAGCGGCGGTGGGCGACTGGGTGCTGATGCACGCCGGCTTCGCGATCCAGCGGCTCGACGCCGCGACCGCCGCGGAGACCTGGAGCGTGCTCGAAGACCTGGAGCGCAGCGGGCAGACGGAGGTCGCGCCATGACCCGCCGCATCACCGACCTACCGCGGGCGCTGGACCGGCTCAACGCCGCGGCCCGGACCGCGGCCGACTCCGGCCGGTCGCTCACCTTCATGGAGGTCTGCGGGACGCACACGATGGCGGCGTTCCGCAGCGGCCTGCACGCGCTGATCCCCGAACCGATCACGCTGTTGTCCGGGCCCGGCTGCCCGGTCTGCGTCACCGCCCAGGGCGACATCGACCTGATGATCACGCTCGCCGCGGAGCGCGACGTGACGCTGTGCACGTACGGCGACATGATGCGCGTGCCCGGGGCGCAGGGCTCGCTGGAATCGGCGCGCAGCGCCGGCGCCGACGTCCGCGTGGTCTACTCGACGATGGACGCGGTGAAGCTGGCCGACCAGATGCCCGGCCGCCAGGTCGTCTTCGCCGCGGTCGGGTTTGAAACGACGGCCCCGGCGACGGCTGCCGCCGTCCTCGCCGCCCACCAGCGCCAGCTGGACAACTTCAGCGTGCTGACCAGCCACAAGCGCGTCGTGCCCGCCATGCTCGCGCTGCTCGCCAGCCGTGACGTTCGGCTCGACGGGTTCCTCTGCCCCGGGCACGTCTCGGTCATCATCGGGTCCGAGCCCTACCGCCCAGTGGTCGAGGGCCACGGCCTGCCGTGCGTGATCGGCGGGTTCGAGGACGTGCACATGACCGCGGCGCTGGCCGAGCTGGCCGCGTTGGCGGCGGCCGGCCGGGCGGAGCTGGCCAACCTCTACCCCGAGGCGGTGCGACCGCACGGCAACGCGACCGCCCTGCAACTGCTGGATCGCCTGTTCGAACCGACCGCCATGCGGTGGCGGGGGCTGGGCGCGATCCCCGACAGCGGGCTGGTGCTCCGCGAGGCCTACGCGGCGTACGACGCCTCCCGGCGTTTCGCGCTCAGCGCCCCCGACGACGCCGAGCCCGCCGGCTGCCTCTGCGGCGACGTCATCACCGGCCGCGCCCTGCCCAGCGACTGCCGGCTGTTCGGCACGGCGTGCACCCCGATCCGGCCGATCGGCCCGTGCATGGTCTCCGGCGAAGGCACCTGCCAGGCCTGGTTCAAGTACAACCGCGCCCCGTCCCAACGCCCCGCGAACTCCGGCGGCGCCCCCGCGCCGGTGGAGGTGTCGGCATGACCTTCACACCCAACGGCAAGCACATCGTCCTCGCACACGGCGGCGGCGGCCAGCTCACCGACGAGCTGCTCCAGCAGTCGATCCTGCCGCGGCTGGGCCACGGCACGACCGAGCCCCTGCTCGACGCCGGCATCATCGAGCCCACCGGCGACGACCACCTGGCCATCACGACCGACGGGTACGTCGTGACGCCGTGGCGGTTCCCCGGCGGGGACATCGGCCGCCTCGCGGTCTGCGGCACGGTCAACGACCTGTCGGTCTGCGGGGCGCAACCGCTGGGCCTGGCGCTGTCGCTGATCGTCAGCGAGGGCTTCGCCCGCGCCGACCTCGAAGCCGTGCTGGACTCGGTGGGCGCGACGGCCGGCGAAGCGGGCGTGCCCGTCCTGACCGGCGATACGAAGGTCGTCGGCCACAACCAGGGCGACGGCGTGTACGTCACGACCACCGGGATCGGTCGCATCCCCGCCGGTCGGCGGCTGCACCCCCGGCAGGTGCGGCCCGGCGACGTGATCCTGGTGAGCGGGTCGATCGGCGAGCACGGCCTGGCGGTCATGCTCGCCCGCGAGCTGCCCGAGGTCCGCAGCGTGATCCGCAGCGACGCCGCCCCGCTGAACACGCTCATCGAGGGCCTGATCCAAGCGGCGGGCGCGGGGCTGGTGTTCATGCGCGACCCGACGCGGAGCGGCCTGGCCGGCGTCGCGGCCGATCTCGCCGCGCAGACCGGCCTGCACGTGGCGCTCGACGAGCCGGCCATCCCCGTCCAACCCGCCGCCCGGCACGCCGCGGACATGCTCGGCCTTGACCCGCTCGAGGTCGCCAACGAAGGCAAGGTCGTCGCGGTGGTGCGGCCCGACGCGGCCGACCGGGCGCTGGCCGCCCTCCGCTCCCACCCGCTGGGCGGCGACGCGGCGACCATCGGCGAGGTCACCGAGGCCCGCGACGGGCTGTGCGAGGTGCGGACGGCGATCGGCGGCCGTCGCATCCTCACCAAACCCTACGGCGAACAACTCCCCCGCATCTGCTGAACCACGGAGGCGTCACCCATGATCGCACCCATCCACCCGGTCCACCCGCCCTCCGACGACAAGCGCTGGAAGATCGTCGACGCGACGATGCGGCGGAACGGCTACAGCCGCCACGGGCTGATCGAGACCCTGCACAGCGTGCAGAGCACCTTCGGGTTCCTCGAAGAGCCGTCCCTCCGTTACGTGGCCGGTGCCCTGAGCGTGCCGCTGAGTTCGGTGTACGGCGTGGCGACGTTCTACCACCTGTTCTCGCTGAGGCCGCCGGGCGAGCACACCTGCGTCATGTGCACCGGCACCGCCTGCTACATCAAGGGCGCCCCGCAGATGATCCAGCACCTCGAACAGCGGTACGACCTGCACGACGGCGAAACCACCTCCGACGGGAAGGTCTCGCTGCTGAGCGCCCGCTGCCTGGGCGCCTGCTCGATGGCCCCGGCGGTGGTCTTCGACGGCGAGATGAAGGGCGAGGTCGACCAGTCCCAACTCGATCAACAACTCGATGAATGGTTGAAACAATGACCCCCGAAGAACTACAACAGATCGCCGAAACCCGGCGTGCCGAGCATGCGCAGGCCCGCCGTCACATCAACGTCTGCACCGCGGCCAGTTGTATGTCGCGCCGCAGCGACGCGCTGGCCCAGGCCATGACCCGGCGTGCCGAGCAGGTCGACGAGGCCGGCGAACGGGTCCGCGTCCGCTGCGTGGGCTGCATGGGCCTGTGCTCGGCCGGGCCGCTGGTCGAGGTCGCCCAGACCGCCGAGCCGGACCGCCGGACGATGTACCGCGCGATCGGCGAGCCGGAGGCGGCGCCCCTGGTCGACGCCGCCGTCGAGGGCCGCACGTTGACCGACCACATCCAGCCGACCGACATCCCCTACTTCACGCGGCAGCAGCGGATCGTCACGGAGAACTCCGGGCGGATCGACCCCGAGAGCATCGAGGACTACATCGCCGCCGGCGGGTACAGCGCGATGGTCACCGCGCTGACGGAGATGACGCCCGACCAGTTGATCCACGAGATCACGACCAGCGGGCTGCGGGGCCGCGGGGGCGCGGGATTCCCGACCGGCCTGAAGTGGGCGACGGTCGAGCGCACCGACGCGGACCAGAAGTACGTGATCTGCAACGCCGACGAGGGCGACCCCGGCGCGTTCATGGACCGCGCCGTGCTGGAGAGCGACCCGCACCGGGTGATCGAGGGCATGGCGATCGCCGGCTACGCGGTCGGCGCGAGCAAGGCCTTCATCTACGTCCGGGCCGAGTACCCCCTGGCGATCAAGCGGCTGAAGCTGGCGATCCGGCAGGCGTCGAAGCTCGAGCTGCTGGGAACGAACCTGTGCGACACGCCGTTCAGCTTCGACATCGAGCTGCGGCTGGGCGCGGGGGCGTTCGTGTGCGGCGAGGAGACGGCGCTGATCGCGTCGATCGAGGGCCGGCGCGGCGTGCCGCGGCCGCGGCCGCCGTTCCCCGCGAGCTACGGGCTGTTCGGCATGCCCACCCTCATCAACAACGTCGAGACCTTCGCCAACGTGCCGTGGATCATCCGCCACGGCGGCGCGGCGATGGCCGCGATCGGGACCGACAACTCCAAGGGCACCAAGGTCTTCGCACTCGCCGGCAAGATCACCAACAACGGGCTGATCGAGGTCCCGATGGGCATCTCGCTGAGGGAGATCGTCAACGACATCGGCGCCGGCGTGCCGGACGGCGGGACCTTCAAGGCGGTGCAGACCGGCGGGCCCAGCGGCGGGTGCGTGCCCGGCGACAAGCTGGACATGCCCGTCGATTACGAGTCGCTGCAGGAGGCCGGCACGATCATGGGCTCCGGCGGGATGGTCATCATGGACCAGACCTCGAGCATGGTCGACGTGGCGCGGTTCTTCATGGAGTTCTGCAAGGACGAGTCGTGCGGCAAGTGCGTGCCCTGCCGGGTCGGCACGGCGCAGATGCTCGGGCTGCTGGAGAAGATGAGCCACGGCCGGGCCCGGCCACGCGACCTCGACCTGCTCCGGGAACTGTGCGACGTGGTCAAGGCGTGCAGCCTGTGCGGGCTCGGCCAGACCGCCCCCAACCCCGTGCTCAGCACGCTCCGCTACTTCGAATCCGAGTACCTCGACGCGCTGCAGGACAACGGCGCCGCCGTCGGCGCGACCCACGGCAACTGACCCGCGGCGCCGCGACTCACGCCGCGGCGCCGCCAGGAAGGACCCACGACATGGCCCGACAGAAACTGCCACCCACCCAGACCCTGACCCTGACGATCGACGGCGAGGGGTGCACCGCCAAGCCCGGGCAGACGATCAAGGACGTCGCCGCCGACCACGACATCCGCATCCCCGGGCTGTGCTACATCGACGGGCTGACGATCTGGGGCGCGTGCCGGCTGTGCCTCGTCGAGGTCGAAGGCCACCGCAAGCTGCTGGCCGCCTGCTCGACCGAGGTCGCCGAGGGCATGGTCGTGCACACCGACACCGAGCGGCTGCGGCACTACCGCAAGACCGTGGTCGAGATGCTCTTCGCCGAACGCAACCACATCTGCGCGGTGTGCGTGAGCAACGGGCACTGCGAGCTGCAGGCCATGGCGGTGCACCTGGGCGTGGACCACATCCACCTGCCCTACATGTACCCCGACCTCGACGTCGATTCGTCGCACGACCGTTTCCGGCTGGACCACAACCGCTGCATCATGTGCACGCGTTGCGTGCGGGTGTGCGGCGAGATCGAAGGCGCGTTCACCAAGGGCGTGGCCGGTCGCGGCATCCAGGCCCGCATCATCAACGACCTGAACCAGCCCTGGGGCGAGAGCCAGACCTGCACGAGCTGCGGCAAGTGCGTGCACGTCTGCCCGACCGGCGCGCTGGTCGAAAAGGGCACCGCCGCCGCCGAGATGGCCAAGCGCCGACAGTTCCTGCCCTATCTCACCCTCATGCGGGAGGCCCACCGATGAGCCCGGACAAACCCAAGGTCGCGACCGTCTGGCTGGACGGCTGCTCCGGATGCCACATGTCGTTCCTCGACCTCGACGAGCGGCTGGTCGACCTGGCCGGCCTCGTCGACGTCGTCCACTCGCCCGTGGTCGATCCGAAGGATTTCCCCGAGGGCGTGGCCGTCACCCTCGTCGAGGGCGCCGTCTCCAGCGACCACGACCTGCACCTGGCGCAGATCATCCGCCAGCGGAGCGGGCTGGTCGTCTCCCTGGGCGATTGCGCCGTGACGAGCAACGTGCCGTCGATGCGCAACCCCTACCCGGCGGCGCAACTGCTCTCGCGGGCGTACGTGGAGAACGCGACGCTCAACCAGTCGCCGCCGACCGAGTACGTCCCGCCGCTCCAGCCGCAGTCGCGGCCGCTGCACGAAGTCATCGACGTGGACCTGTTCCTGCCGGGCTGCCCGCCGCCGGCCGACGCGATCCACTTCGCCATCACCGAGGTGCTCGCCGGGCGCACCCCCGACCCGACCGCCCTGACGAGGTTTGGCATGTGATCAGCCGCGCCGCCGCGCGCGGGTGCAGCGGCGGGCCCGTCCCCCGCCGGCCGCGCCCGCTCGACGCCACCGATGCCCGATGAACTGACGCACCGATCAACCGACCCACAAACAACGGATCGAACCCACGATGTCGCAAGAAATCACCATCCAGCCGGTCACCCGCATCGAAGGCCACGCCAAGATCACCATCAAGCTCGGCGACGACGGGCGGGTGGACGATGCGCTGTTCCACGTCACGCAGTTCCGTGGGTTCGAGAAGTTCGTCGAGGGCCGGCCGCTGACCGAGATGCCCTCGATCACCGCGCGGATCTGCGGGATCTGCCCGGTGAGCCACCTGATGGCGTCGGCCAAGGCGTGCGACGACCTGCTCGCGGTCGACATCCCCCCCACCGCCGACAAGCTCCGACGCCTGATGAACCTCGCGCAGTTCGTCCAGAGCCACGCGCTGAGCTTCTTCCACCTGTCCAGCCCCGACCTGCTGCTGGGCATGGACTCGGACCCGGCGACGCGGAACATCTTCGGGCTCATCCAGCAGCACCCCGACCGCGCCACCGACGGCGTCAAGCTCCGCAAGTTCGGCCAGGAGGTCATCCGCATCCTCGGCGGCAAGAAGATCCACCCGGCGTGGCTCGTGCCCGGCGGCGTCAACAAGCCCCTGTCCGCCGACGAGCGGCAGGAGGTCCTGGACATGCTCCCCGAGGCGCGCGACATCACCCGCCGCACCCTCGACTTCTTCAAGACCATCGTCGACAACTACCCCGAGGAGATCCAGCACTTCGCCAACTTCCCGACGATGTTCGGCGGGCTGGTCACCGAGCACGGCGGGTGGGAGCACTACGACGGCGCGATGGCGTTCAGCGACGCCCAGGGCGGGCCCGTCGCGTCCTTCGACGACCCCCACCGCTACAGCGATCACATCGGCGAGGCGGTCGAGCCGTTCAGCTACCTCAAGAGCCCGTACTACAAGCCGGCCGGTTACCCCGAGGGGACCTACCGCGTGGGCCCGCTGGCCCGGGTCAACCTGTGCAACGGGTTCGGCACGGCCGAGGCCGACGCCGAACTCGCCGAGTTCCGCGAGCGGGCCGGCCACCCCGCCTCCTCCAGCTTCCACTACCACTGGGCGCGGCTGCTGGAGATCCTGCACGGGGTGGAGAAGATCGACCAGCTCCTGCACGAGGACGACATCCTCGACACCTTCGTCCGCGCCCGGGCCCGGCCCAACCGCTGGGAAGGCGTGGGCATCAGCGAAGCACCCCGCGGCACCCTCATCCACCACTACCGGATCGACCGCGACGGACGCATGACCTGGGCCAACCTCATCATCGCCACCGGCCACAACAACCTCGCCATGAACCGCGGCGTCAAGCAGGTCGCCCAGCAGTTCGTCGACGGCAACAACGTCCAGGAGGGCATGCTCAACCGCGTCGAGGCGGTCATCCGCTGCTTCGATCCCTGCCTGAGCTGCTCCACCCACGCGCTCGGCCAGATGCCCCTGCGCATCGAGTTCGTCGACCCCAAGGGAACCGTCGTGAATGAAATCCGACGCGACTGACAACACGCCGCTGATCATCGGCATCGGCAACAGCCTCCGCGGCGACGATGCCGTCGGCCCGGTCGTGGTCGATCGGTTCGCGGCCGACCCCGTCGCGGACGGCCCCTGCCGCACCCTCACCTGCCACCAGCTTGCGCCCGACCACGCGCTGGACATCGCCTCGGCGACCGGCGTGATCTTCGTGGATGCCAGTTGTGAGCTGTCGCCGGGGTGGATCGACATGCGACCGATCGCCGCGGCGACCGGCGCACCGGCGATCGGGCACCAGCTCGGCCCGTCGCACCTGCTGGCGCTGGCGGGCGCGATGTTCGGCGCGGCGCCGCCGGCGTGGACGCTCGCCGTCGGCGCCGCGTCCTTCGAGCACGGCCATGCGCTCAGCGACGCCGTCGCCTCCGCGGTGGCGCCGATGGTCGATCGGCTGGCCGCCTGGCTGCGCGAACATCGGGAGGCGTGCCATGCATGAATTCAGCATCGCCGAGGCCCTGGTCGAGCAGGTCGCCGCGCACACCCCCGCGTCGGCGACGCTGCGGCGCGTCCGCGTCCGGGCCGGCGCCATGGCCGCGATCGAGCCCGAGGCGATGCAGTGGGCGTGGCGGGCGGCGACCGACGCCGGCCGATTCGACGGCGCCCAACTCATGCTCGAGCTCGAACCCTACCGCCTGCGATGCCCGGCGTGCGGTCGGGAATGGGACAGCGAGCAGTTGTTCGTCGCGTGCTCATGCGGGCATGCCCGACCGCAGCCCCGCGGCGACGCCGGGCTGACCCTGCTCAGCCTCGACATCGAGGATCACCAGGAGGCGCTGCCATGAAACAGGTCCCCGTGATCGAGAACGTGATGAAGCTCAACGACCAGTTGGCCGCGGACAACCGCCGCCTCCTGGCCGACCACGGCATCTGGTGCGTGGACCTGATCGGCGCGCCGGGCTGCGGGAAGACCGCGCTGCTGGAGGCGACGCTGGCGCGGTTCGCCGGCGAGTTGACGATCGGCGTGGCGGTCGGCGACCTCGCGACGGCACGCGACGCCGAGCGGCTGGCCCGCCACAGCGATCACGTCGTGCAGATCAACACGGGCCGCGCCTGCCACCTCGAGGCCCACCAGGTCCGACGCGCCATGGATCGTCTGCCGCTCGATCGGCTCGACGTGCTGGTCATCGAGAACGTGGGCAACCTGATCTGCCCGGTCGGGTTCGACCTCGGCCAGCACCTCAAGGTCGGCATGTTCAGCGTGAGCGAAGGCGACGACAAGGCGGCGAAGCACTGGACGCTGGTGCACGCCGCGGCGCTGATCGTGCTCAACAAGATCGACCTGCTGCCGCACTTCACCTTCGACCGTGAGAAGTTCCGTTGCGACGTGGCGCAGTTGAACACCGACGCGCCGGTGATGGAGCTGAGCGTGGCGTCGCCGCAGCTCGATCCGTGGTTCGAGTGGATCAGGGCGCAGGTCCGTGCCGCGGGGGCCGCCCGACAACGCTGAGGTTTCGCCCGCGCCGCGAGGGCGGGCCGCCGCAAATACGGACACGATGGTCCAGTTGGAGGCATGCATGAGTTGGTTTGAAACGTTGTTCGCCACGATCATTGCGGGGGCGCTGAGCGCGTCGGCTGCGACGCCCGACGACATGGGCCAACGCCTCGATCAGATGCAGCGTCAGCTCGAGCAGGCCGCGTCGCGGATCGCCGAGCAGGACGCCCAGATCGCGCGGCTGCGCGACGAGGTCGGCGCGCGGTGGATGACCGAACGGCGGGCCGAGCAGGTCAAGGCCCTGGTCGCGGAGGTGCTCGCCGACGCCGAGACCCGCGCGTCGTTGCTCGACCGGCCGCTGACCGCGGGGCACGACGGCGAGCGGTTCTTCCTGGCCGACGAGGACGGGGACTTCCTGCTGAAGCTGATGGGGCAGTTGCAGGTCCGCTACGTCTTCAGCACCTCCGACGACGCGGCCGACCTGTCCGACGACTCGGACGCGACCGTCGGCGGGATTCAGCCAACCGACCTCGACAACGACCGAGGCGGGTTCGAGCTGACCCGCGTGCGGTTCGGGTTCACCGGCCACGTGATCGACCCGTCGTGGCAGTTCCTGATCTGGACCGGCCACCACTACACCGGCGGGTCGCTGCTGCTGGACGCGTGGGTCCGCAAGCAGCTCGAGGGCGGCTGGTCCGTGCAGGCCGGCCAGTTCAAGACCCCCTTCTGGCACGAGTGGCTGATCAGCGAAACGCGGCAGCAGTTCGTCGAACGATCGCTGGTGCACAACCAGTTCTTCGGCAGCTACACGCAGGGCGCGACGCTGGACTACCGCGACGAGCGGCTGCACGCGCTGGTCTCGCTCAACGACGGGCTCGGCGGCACCAACGGCGAGTGGGACGCCGAGGACGTCGAAGCCATCGCGGTCACGACCCGCGGCGAGTACCTGCTGGCCGGCGACTGGAGCCTGTACGCCGACTTCCAGGCCTGGCGCAACCCCGGCGTGCTGGCCGTGCTCGGCGCCGCGGCGCACTGGCAGTCCGGCGAGTACGGCACCCCCGGCTCGACCCTGACCACCGGCGACGAGGCGACGATCACCCAATGGACGGTCGATGGCCAGTTCGAGTGCCTCGGCTGGGGCTTCTACGGCGCGGTGGTCGGCCGCCACCTGCGCGACGCCGACCAGGTGCCCGACCTCGACCAGTACGCTTTCGTTCTCCAGGGCAGCTACTTCCTGACCGACGCGTGGGAGCTGATCGGCCGCTACGAATGGGGCGACCTCGACGTCGCCGGGGTCGACCAGTTGTCCATCCTGACCGTGGGGCTCAACCACTACTTCGCCGGCCACCAGGTCAAGCTGACCACCGACGTGGGTTACGCGTTCAACGCGTTGCAGCGCGTGAGCGTGGGGGGCAACACGTTCGGCTGGCCCGCCGACTTCCACGGCTACCGCCCCGAAGCCGACGGCGTCGACGGACAGATCGTCGTCCGCAGCCAGTTGCAGTTGCTGTTCTGAACCCCGGAATCGCCCGCGATCAACGACTCACAACGGAGGTTACTCTGAATGCCCGAAACATCCCCCGCACAGCCGGCCGGCCACACCCGCTACCTCGTGCTGCTGGGCGCGATCATCATCCAGCTCATTCTCGGCACGGTGTACGGCTACAGCATCTTCTGGACGCCGCTCAACGCGGAGGTCTTCCCACCGGTGATCACCGAGGTTGACGCCGCGGCGCTGCCGGTCGATGCGGACATGAGCACCTACCGGGTCGTCGCTGACGAACAGGCGAAACAAGTGCAGATCGCCACGCAGCAGAGCTACCTGAAGTATGCATTCTCGATCTGCATCCTGTCGTTCGCCTTGGCGATGGTGATCGCCGGGCGGGTGCAGGACGTGAAGGGCCCGCGTTTCCCCGCGGTCATCGGCGCGATCCTGATGGGCCTGGGGTTCATCGTCGCCAGCTTCATGAGTTCGTCGATCGTGCTGTACATCGCCCACGCCGCCTTTGCCGGGGCGCTGGTGCTGGTGCTGCTGGCGCTGGCCCACGCGTTGCTCGGCAGGCTCGACCGCGACCAGATGCCGCTCGTGCGGTACGTGCCGCATGCGATCAGCACGTCGGTGATCGTCGCGGCGGTCGTCCTGGGCACGCGCTACGTCGGAGAGCAGGGCGAGTTCGACCAGTTGTTCGTGTTGTGGGCAACGGTGGGCTTCCTCGCGGGCGCGGGGATCGGGTTCGCCTATGTCTGCCCCATCGCCGCCCTGGTCAAGTGGTTCCCCAGGAGCAAGGGCCTGGTCAGCGGCCTGGCGGTCGCAGGATTCGGGTTCGGCGCGTACCTGTTCAAGCTCGAGATGGGCGCGCGCGGCTACATCGCCCAGCACGGCATCACGGACTTCTTCCTGGTGCACGGCTTCGTCTGCCTTGTCGTGGTGACGATCGGCGCGATGCTGCTGCGGAACCCGCCGGCGTCGGCCCCGGCGGCCGGCGCCGCCACCGGCGATTCCCACTGGCAGGACACGGTCAAGCGGCCGACGTTCTACGTGCTGTGGCTGATGTTCTTCTCGGGCGCGATGGCCGGGCTGATGGTCATCGGGATCGTCGCGCTCTTCGTGAAGGAGCAGGTCGCCGATGCGGGCATGGGCCTCGAGCAAGCGGCCGCGGTCGGCGCGACGGCCATGGGCGTGCTCGCGATCCTCAACGCCATCGGCCGCATCGCCTGGGGCCTGATCAGCGACTTCATCGGCCGCACCGCCGCCTTCACCATCATGTTCTGCTTCCAGGCCGTCGTGCTGTTCATGCTCGGCCGGCTGACCGGCGAGTACCCGCTCTACATCGCCGCGGCGCTGGTCGGGTTCAACTTCGGCGGCAACTTCGCGCTGTTCCCGTCCGCGACGGCGGACCTGTTCGGGTCGAAGAACCTGGGCGCCAACTATGGCTGGGTCTTCACCAGCTACGGCATCGCCGGTGTGGTGGGCATCGCCGCGGGCAACCTCGCCAAGGTCCAGACCGGCAGCTACACCGCCGCCTTCATGGTCGCCGCGGCCTTGTGCGTGGTGTCGGCCGTGCTCGCGATCGGCCTGGGCGTCGGCCGCAAACGTGCGATGGCGACCGCTTCCTGAGGTTCGTGTTTACACCATGACGTTTCTCTTGGACAATCGCATCACTCTCAACTCCCGTTCGATGGAGGTTCACTTCTCATGAGCACCACCCCAAGCAGTTCCGTCCAGACCATCGCCCCGACCGACGACTTCGTCGGCAAGGCCCACTGCCCCGACTTGCAGGCCTACCAGCAGATGTACGACCGCTCGATCAGCGACCCCGACGGCTTCTGGGCCGACATCGCCGACCAGTTCGTCTGGGACCGGAAATGGGACCGCGTCAGCGACTGGTCCTTCGAGGGCGACGTGCCGATCAAGTGGTTCCTCGGCGGCAAGACCAACATCAGCGTCAACTGCCTCGACCGCCACCTCGAGACCCGCGGCGACCAGCCGGCGATCATCTGGGAAGGCAACGACGTCGGCGAGGACCAGACGCTCACCTACCGCCAGCTCCACGAGCGGGTCTGCCGGTTCGCCAACGCCCTGAAGGACATGGGCGTGAGCAAGGGCGACCGCGTGTGCATCTACCTGCAGATGATCCCACAACTGCCCGTGGCGATGCTCGCCTGCGCCCGCATCGGCGCGATCCACTCGATCGTGTTCGGCGCGTTCAGCCCCGAGGCCCTCCGCGACCGCGTGAACGACTGCCAGGCCAAGGTCGTCATCACCCAGGACACCGCCCTCCGCGGCAAGAAGAACGACATCCCGATGAAGGCCAACGCCGACAAGGCTCTCGCCGAAGCCGCGTCCGTCGAGAAGGTCGTCGTGGTCAAGCGGACGGGCCACGAGGTGCCCATGACCACCGGCCGCGACGTCTGGTGGGAGGACCTGATGGACGCCGCCTCGAGCGCGTGCGACCCCGTCTGGGTCGACGCCGAAGACCCGCTGTTCATCCTGTACACCTCCGGGTCGACGGGCAAGCCCAAGGGCGTGCTCCACACCACCGGCGGATACATGGTCTACACCGCCACGACCTTCAAGTACATCTTCGACTACCACGACGGCGACGTCTGGTGGTGCACCGCCGACATCGGCTGGATCACCGGCCACTCCTACATCGTCTACGGCCCGCTGGCCAACGGCGCGCAGAGCCTCATGTTCGAGGGCGTGCCCAGCTACCCCGACGCCGGCCGGTTCTGGGACGTCTGCGACAAGTGGAAGGTCACCCAGTTCTACACCGCCCCCACCGCCATCCGCTCGCTGATGCGCGAGGGCGAAGACCACGTCACCAAACGCGACCTGTCCAGCCTCAAGCTCCTCGGCAGCGTCGGCGAGCCGATCAACCCCGAGGTCTGGCTCTGGTACTACAACGTCGTCGGCAAGGCCCGATGCCCCGTCATGGACACCTGGTGGCAGACCGAGACCGGCGGGATCCTCATCACCCCCCTGCCCGGCGCCCACACGCTCAAGCCCGGGTCCGCGTCGCGGCCGTTCTTCGGCGTCCAGCCCGTCATCCTCGACGACAACGGCCAACCCGTCCCCACCGGCGAGTCCGGCAAGCTCTGCATGAAGGCCGCCTGGCCCGGCATGCTCCGCACCACCTGGGGCGACCACGACCGCTTCATCCAGACCTACTTCTCCACCTACAAGGGCTTCTACTTCTCCGGCGACGGCTGCAAGATCGACCAGGACGGCGACTACTGGCTGCTCGGCCGCGTCGACGACGTCATCAACGTCTCCGGCCACCGACTCGGCACCGCCGAGGTCGAGTCCGCCCTGATCACCCACAACGCCGTCGCCGAAGCCGCCGTTGTCGGTTTCCCCCACGACATCAAGGGCCAGGGCATCTACGCCTACGTCACCCTCAAGGCCGGCTTCGACCCCTCCGACGAGCTCATGAAGGAACTGGTCAAGACCGTCCGCACCGAGATCGGCCCGATCGCCAGCCCCGACGTCATCCAGTGGGCGCCCGGCCTGCCCAAGACCCGCTCGGGCAAGATCATGCGCCGCATCCTCCGAAAGATCGCCGAGAACGAGCCCGACAAGGTCGGCGACACCTCCACCCTCGCCGACCCTTCCGTCGTCGAGGACCTCCTCGCCCACCGCAAGCAGTGATCCGCCCACCCCGCCGCCCCCGGGCCGCGGGCCGCGCATCACCCGCCCATACAAGGCCCGCCCGGTTCGCCGGGCGGGCTTTTTCGTCCGCCCGCTGCATTGGCACTAAACGCCTTTTCAGCTACGATCCGCACTTCGCAACCCCACTCTCTTGCGGAGGCCATCCATCATGCTTACGACGCTCGCGCTGTTGCAATTGTCCGCGATCGACATCACGGTCTTCGCGGTCTTTGTCGCTTCGGTCATCGCGGTCGGGCTGTACAAGAGCCGCGGCGAGAAGGACACCAGCGAGGATTACTTCCTCGCCGGTCGAGGGCTGACCTGGCCGCTCATCGGCTTCAGCCTCATCGCCGCCAACATCTCCGCCGAGCAGATGGTCGGCATGGCCGGCCAGTCCGCCAACGGCGAGATCGGCCTGGCCATCGCCAGCTACGAGTGGATGGCCGCCATCACGCTCGTCGTCGTCGGGTTCTTCTTCCTGCCCAAGTTCCTCCGCAGCGGCATCTACACCATCCCCCAGTTCCTCGAATACCGCTACGACACCCTCGCCCGCACGGTGATGTCCGTCCTGGTCGTTGTCACGCTCGTCGTGGTCAACGTCTCGACGGTCACCTATCTCGGCGCCGAGTTCCTCCTGCCGTTCTTCGCCGGTGTGGATTGGATGAGCATCACCTTCCTGTGCTGGGTCATCGGCTTGGTCGCGGCGATCTACGTCGCCGCCGGCGGTCTGAAGGCCTGCGCCTGGGCCGACCTCATCCAGGGCGCCGCGCTCATCATCGGCGGCGGCATCATCACCTGGCTCGCCATCCTCGCCCTCAAGGACCCCGATCCGACCAAGTACGCCGGCATCAACCCCGACGTCAACGGCCAGCTCGGCGTCGGGCCCGACGCCACCGTCACCGACAAGCTCGGCGTCCTCAAAGAGCAGAAGATGAGCATGTTCCTGCCCAAGAGCAACAGCATCCTGCCCTGGACCGCGCTGGTCGTCGGCCTGTGGATCCCCAACTTCTACTACTGGGGCCTCAACCAGTACATCATGCAGCGCACCCTTGGCGCCAAGAGCCTCGCCCAGGGCCAGAAGGGCATCGTCTTCGCCGCTTTCATGAAGCTCATCATCCCCTTCGTCGTCTGCGTGCCCGGTATCATCGCCTTCACCCTCTACTCCGGTGAGATGGGCCAGCGGGTGGACGAGGATATGTCCAAGAACCAGCCGATCCTCGCCCAGTGGGCCGACCTCCAGGCCGGCGGCGTATCCGAGTACAACTACTTCCAGTTCGATGACGATTTCGCCGAGCGGCGACCGGACATGGCGCGGAGCATGTTCGACCACAACGCCGCCCTCGCCGGCGTCGACACCGCCCAGGCCCTCGACGACGCCCAGGGCACCGACCCCGCCGACGGCCAGCCACGAACCCCGCCCGAGGTCCTCGCCGAAGCCAACAGCCGCGCGATCGACACCGTGCCCAAGGACCAACGGGCGGGCAACGTCTCGGGCATGCTGGTCGGCTACGCCTACGACAAGGCGTTCCCCATGCTCGTGAGCCTGCTGGCGCCATCCAACGGGTTCCGCGGGTTCATCGTCGCCGCGGTCATGGGCGCGGTCGTCAGCTCACTGGCGTCCATGCTCAACGCCGCCTCCACCGTCTTCACCGTCGATGTGTACGGCCGCTTCCTCGACCGCGCCGCCCCGGAACGTCGGCGCGTCTGGGTCGGCCGCATCGGCGTCATCGTCGCCGTCGTCATCGGCTGTCTCATCGCACCCGCCATCGACAACCCCGTCTTCCAGGGCGCCTTCACCTTCATCCAGGAGTTCCAGGGCTTCATCAGCCCCGGCATCCTCACCATCTTCCTGTTCGGCCTGTTCGTCCACCGCGCCCCGCGGATGTGCGGCTGGCTCGGGCTTGTCCTCAGCCCCATCATCTATGGCGCCCTCAAGCTCTGGGTCAGCCTCGTCGACTTCGCCCCCGGCTCGCTCGGCGAAACCATCGTCGACCCGTTCCTCAACCGCATGGCCATCACCATCGGGGTCATCGCCCTGGTGCTCGGAATCCTGACGGCGCTCAGGCCACTGCCCAAGCCCATCGATCTGCCCGAGGAAGGCAAGATGGAACTGCAAAGCTCCGGCATCGCCAAGTTCCTCGGGGTGCTCTGCTGCATCATCACCGTCGTGCTCTACATCATCTTCCGCTGACACCGGCGCGCTCCAACTTCAGCCCTCCGACCACCCGGCCACCCCGCCGGGTGGTCTTCTTGTGGGTCGGGCCGCCAACGGCGTCGCGTGCGTGCGCACGCAGCAACAGGCCGAACACCCGCGCCGGACCGGCCTTCAAAATATTCGTATCGTGAACTGCACGCCGCGTTTAACGCTCCCCCATGGCCGCTCCGCGACACCCCGGCGCGCCAAGTCGATACGCTCGGCCCCATAATGGAGGCATGAACTTTCACGCACCCATCGACGCACTCATCCCCCCCTACATCAGGGCATCCCCTGCGGCCCGTGACCGCCCGGCCAAGGGCGGACAAACCCCTCAGCCACACACAACTCATTGACATAAAGTGGTTTATATGTAGCATCCGCCCCGGAGGTACCGGTGGGGCGGACACGCGAACCCCGCTTGCGCACCGGGCCGTCGTTGTGCGACCGCACCGGCGATCAGCCGCCCCGCCGCATGCGCCGACGACCCACGCCGATCGCCAGCAGCGGCAGCAACAGCGCCGCGGTCGACGGCACCGGCAACGCCACGCCGTACGTCCCATCGTGGTCGATCACCACCCACGGGTCACTTGCACCGGCGAGGCTTCCCCACGCGCCGACGGGCAGCGGCTCGCCCCCGTTCGCAGCCACCGCCTGCGCGTACGTCCCGTTGAAGTCGACGAACGGGCCGGCGTATCCCACCGCGTTGTTCGCAAAGGCGTTCGTCCACACGCCGTCGACCAGTTCCATGACGCGTACCGAGATCGTGGCCGGCAGGCCGCCCAACCGCAGAGCGAAACTGCCCTGCACGCCTTCCACAGTCACGATCGACCCGCCGATGTGGTTCGCCTCGGTCACGGCTTCCAGGAAAGGATCGCTGCCGTGCGGATGATCGCCGAAGTCGATGGACACCTGCCGCTGGTCCGCCCGGCGCCAGGTCATGCTGACGGTGGTCTGGCCGCCGGTGTGGTTGTCCCCGGCGAGGATCGTGGCCGTCGCGCCGCCCTGCGAGTGCCGGCTGGACAACCCGGCGTAACTCCCGCCCGCCTGGACCTGCGCCGTGCCCCCGCCGACATTGGCGGTCACCGACTCGGCGAGTTGCCACGAGACCGAGCCGGCGTCGCGATCCGCCGCGCCGGCCAGCGCCTGGTTGTTCTCGAAGTGAATCGTCAGCGTCCCGGTCACCGTCTGCCCGCCGAGCAGGCCCTGCTTGTCGAGATGCACGCGGGCGGTCTGGCTGGTCTCGCCGGCCAGCACGGAGTTGGCCAGGCCGTCGATCGACCACGCGGTGTTGCTCATCGTGTACGAATCCACGTAGGCGGTCGACTGCCGCGAGGCGTTGAGGTTGTTGGCGATCGAGACGGTCTGGCCGTCGCCCAGCGCCGCGGCGGTGTTGCCCGAGACGTCGGCGGCGGCGAACACCAGCCCGACCGTACTGAGCACTTCCATCGGGTCCGCCGAGCCCAGGCCCGCACCCGCCGAGTCCGCCGCCAGGTTGTCGATGATGACCGCGCCGACCTTGAGGCCCGCCGTGCTGGTGTCCAGCCCGACCTCCAGCGACACGCTCGACGCGCCAGGCCCGAACGACAGGATCGGCGAGCCGACCGACGCATCACCGATGGCGAGCGTCGAGGCGTTGGTCGGGCTCGTTCCGGTCTTCTGGATGATCCGCGTGAGCGGCCCGACCTCCGCGCCCACCAGGGCGTCGGGGAAGACCAGCGCTTCGAGGTCATCCACGGTGATGACCGAATCGTTGGCGGCCGCGGCCGGACCGGCCGACGACGCCAGCCCGATCGCCAAGCCTGCCAACAGGACCCGCACAGCGGCGGTACAATCGCTCTTATTCAGCATGAACCCATCTCCTGCTCTCAAACGCCCGTTTGGTGGCGGGCGGCCGGTGAACAACGGCATCGCTCATGGCATCGACCGGAACGCCGGTCGCCTTTACTTGCCTCGCCGCACGGCCGCGGCATTGTGTAGCTGAAACGCCCCCGCCGACTCACGCATCTCACCAGCCTAAACCGTCCACCTTCAAGGAGCCCGCGATGATCCTCAATGACGCCCAGCAGCAGATGTGCAAGCAAAGCCGATGGGATTACTCCGACCTGAACGCCCTGTTCCTCAACTGCACCCTGAAGCGGACGCCGGAGTTGTCCCACACGCAGGGCCTGATCGACGTCGCCGCGGCGATCATGCGGGCCAACCACGTCACCGTCGAAACCGTTCGCCCCGTCGACCACGCGATCGCCTACGGCGTGTACCCCGACATGGCCGAGCGCGGCTGGGAGCGAGATGACTGGCCCGGGCTGTATGAGAAGGTCAAGGCCGCCGACATCCTCGTGCTCACCACGCCCATCTGGCTCGGGGAGAAGTCGTCGATCTGCACCAAGGTCATCGAGCGGCTGTACTCGACGTCGGCCGACCTCAACGCCCACGGCCAGTACGCCTACTACAACAAGGTCGGCGGTTGCCTGATCACGGGCAACGAGGACGGAGCCAAGCACTGCGCGATGAACATCCTGTACTCGCTGCAGCACCTGGGGTGCGTGATCCCGCCCCAGGCCGACGCCGGTTGGCTCGGCGAGGCCGGGCCCGGGCCCAGCTACCTCGACGAGGGGTCGGGCGGCCCGGAGAACGAGTTCACCCAGCGCAACACCACCTTCATGACATGGAACCTGATGCACCTGGCACGGATGATCAAGGACGCCGGCGGGATCCCGGCGCACGGCAACCAGCGGTCGGCGTGGCAAGCCGGGTGTCGCTTCGATCACCCCAACCCAGAGCACCGCTAGCCCCGACGCCGATCCCGATCAGTCGGCGATCGTCCGTCGCTCGGCCTCGACGTCCTCGAACCAGTTGTCCAGTTCGCGGATCATGCGGCGGGCGATGTCGGGATGCGCCTCGGCCAGGTCATTCTGCTCACACGGGTCGTCATCGAGGTTGTACAGTTGGGCGGGCACCTCGGGGACCTCGCGCGGGGGCAGCGGATCGGTCACCAGGCCGCGCTCGGCCATCCGCTCGGGCTCGTACATGCAGACCCTCAACCACGCGATGTCGGGCACCTGGAACGCCTCGGGTATCCGGGGGTAGAGCAGCTTGTAAGGCCCATCGCGCATGGCGGCGTTGCAGTGCGGGAGCGGCGTGTAGCGGTTCCACTGCCAGAACCGCCGGGTGCAGACGTCGCCCGAGCCATCGCGGATCACCGGCCAGACATCCAGCCCGTCGATCGCGGGCCCGTCGGTCGGCAGGGCGACGCCCGCGGCGTGCAGCAGCGTCGGCAGCCAGTCGACGAAGTGGACCATGTGGTCAAGCGTGCGGCCGGGTTCCAGGCCATCCGGCCAACGCACGATGGCCGGCACGCGGATGCCGCCCTCAAAGACGTGGCCCTTGGAGCCGTTGAAATGGCAGTTGAACCGGTTGAGGCGATCGCCGGCCTCGCCGCCGCCGAACTGCGGGCCGTTGTCGCTGGAGAAGACCACCAGCGTGTTCTCCGCGGCGCCGCTGCGGTCGAGCGTCTCCAGCAGCCGCCCGATGCCACGATCCATCCGGCGGATCATGCCGTACAGCGTGGCCACCGCGGGGGTGACCTGCCCGGACTCGGCCAGCTCACGGAAGGGCGCCACGTCCTGCTCCGGACACTGGATCGGGGTGTGCGGGGCGTTGTAGGTCAGGTGCAGGAAGAAGGGCTTGGGGCCCTTGGCGTGTCGCTGGACGAAGTCGCACGCCGCGTCGGTCCAGACGTCGGTCAGGTATCGCCCGTCGGCATGCAGGACGCCGTCGTTGGTCTCCAGCCGCCAGTCGAAGTAGTCATGCATGCCCCCGCGGAAGCAGAGGGTCTCGTCGAAGCCTCGCCGATGCGGATGGTAACGCGGGTCGAAGGCGCCCAGGTGCCACTTGCCGATGAGCCCGGTGGCGTAGCCGGCTTCCCGGAGCATGTCGGCGAGCGTGCGTTCCCGCAGGGCCAGCCGCTCGAGCCCGCGCCATTCCAGCGTGTCGATCGACCCGGTGCGATGCGGATACCGCCCGGTCAGCAGCGTCGCCCGCGAGGGGTTGCACACCGGCGACGCCGTGTACTGCTGACGCAGGCAAACCGACTCGTCGATCAGGGCGTCCAGCACGGGCGTCTCGGACAGCCCCTTGTTGAACCGCCCGAAGTCGCCGTAGCCCATATCGTCAACGAGGATGAAGATAATGTTCGGTCTGGTCATCACCCGCCCAGCTTAGCGTCGCGCCCGGCCGAGCCCAACCGCCGGTCCCCTCACCCCGGATTTCCCTTGTTAGCGTGCCTCGCCGGCCGGTAACATGCAATAGCTACACATCCGATGGTGGGAGAGTTGGCCATGCTGCATCCGGATTGGGCTGCACCGTTGACCGGCGTCCGCCCGGGCCTGCGTGCCCTGGGCATGGTCGCCGTGGTCGCATCGTTGACGTTGGCCGCGGGTCGTCCCGCGCCGGCCGCCGATCAGATCATCCTCCACGGCTCGGACACGATGGTGACGCTGAATCGGGAACTGGCGGCCAAGTATGCCGAGCGGAACCCGCAGGTGCAGTTCACCGTGGTCGGCGGGGGCTCGGAAGGCGGCATCCGCGCCCTGATGAGCAATGCGACGGACATCGCCGCGGCGTCCCGCGCGATGAAGCCGGCCGAGCTGCGCGCCTTCGCCGAGGAGGCCGGCACCCGGCCGATGGAGCACGTCGTGGCGCTGGATGGGATCGCCGTCTACGTGCACAACAACAACCCGATCTCGCGGCTGAACCTCGACCAGCTCCGCCAGATTCTCACGGGCCACATCACCAACTGGCGCGACGTGGGCGGGCTCAACCGCCGCATCGACATCTACAACCGCAACAAGGACTCGGGCACGCGCACCTACGTCCGCGAGTTCGTGCTCGCGGGTGAGGACTTCGCCGAGCGGGCCTATGACGTCTCGACGACCGCCCTGCTGACCGCAGCCGTCAGCCGCAACCAGAGCGGGATGGGCTACGGGGGCGTGGGGTACTCGCAGGGCGCCCGGGTGATCCGGCTGTCGCCGAAGGCGGGTGAGCCGGCCCTCTGGCCGACTCGCGAGAACGTCTCGTCGGGCCGCTACCCGTTGAGCCGACCGCTGTACTTCTACGTGCACCCGACGGCGTCGACGCCGCAGGTCAAGCGGTTCATGGATTGGGTGCACAGCGACGCGGGGCGTGAGGTCGTGTTGTTTGCCGGCTATTACCCGCCGCGTCGGGCAACGCCTGAGCCGGCGCCGCCGGAACCGGCGCCGCCAGCGCCGCGCAGCCCGATCCTGCTCACGCCCGAGAACATGCAAACGCACGGGTTCGCGATCGAGATGGCCGTCCACGACGCCGACCCCAATGCCGAAACCCCCCGCCGCCGCGTGACGGTCCGGTTCGCACCGCAGGGCCACGCCATCGAGCGTATCAGCGACATCCGCCTGGAGATCGGCGAAGGCGTGGTCGTGCCACTCGAGCTCGACGACAGGCAGACGCTGCGGTTCGCCCTGAGTGAGCGGATGATCGACGAATCCCGGCTCCGGCTCGCCGAGCCCGGCGCGCCCGATGAAGGATCGGTGTACATCGTTCCACTCGCCCGGCATCGCGCCGGTGAGTAACGGGCCGGCCCGGCGTGGTGCGTCGCGGGACCCCACGCCCGCACCGCCTCACGTCGACGCGGGGGACAGGTCGACTTCGATGGAGTAGGTCTCGCCGTCGAACTCGGTGCGGACGGGGTGGCCGGAGTTCTGGAACACGGCGAGCATGGCCTTGTTCTCGGGCAGGCACTTGGCGTTGAGGCGCTTGACGCCGCGCTTCATGGCCACCTGCGCCAGGTCCTTGAGGAGCTTGGAGCCCATGCCCTTGTCCTGCCAGTCGTCCTGGACGACGAAGGCGACCTCGGCGGCCATGTTGCGGGGGTCGAGGAAGTACTGGCCGATGCCGACCAACTCCTCATCGCCCTGCGGGCCGGGGACGGTCGCGACGATCGCGAGGTTCTGCTCGTAATCGATGTTGGTCAGTTGCTGCACGTCCTTGTGCGGGAACGTGGTGGTGTGGGTGAAGAACCGCTTGCGCACCGAATCGGGCGAGAGCGAGTAGAGCATCTCGGCGAGCGTCTGCTCGTCGGTGGGCTTGACCGGGCGGAAGGTGACCTGCGAGCCGTCGCGGAGGGTGACCTGGCGTTCGAGCTCTTCGGGGTAGCGGACCGTCTCCCACGACAGCTCGATCTGATCGGGCGGGACGAAGCCGCGCCGCTTGGCGTCCTGGACGAGCTGCTGGCGGAACCTGGGGTGGGCGATGTTGATCAGGGCCAGGGCCCGTTCGCGGATGCTCTTGCCGTGCAGGTAGGCGATGCCGTACTCCGTGACGACGTAGTGGACATCGGCGCGGGTGGTGACGACGCCGGCGCCCTCGCTGAGGGCGGGGACGATGCGGCTGACGGTGTCGTCGCGTGCGGTCGAGGGCAGGGCGATGATCGCCTTGCCGCCGCGGCTGCGGGCGGCGCCGCGGACGAAGTCGACCTGCCCGCCGAACCCGGAGTAGAGCTGGTAACCGATCGAGTCGGCGCACACCTGTCCGGTCAGGTCGATCTCCAGCGCCACGTTGATCGCGACCAGCTTCTCGTGCTGGGCGATGACGAACGGGTCGTTGACGTACTCGGTCGGGTAGAACTCGAACAGCGGGTTGTCGTCGATGTAGTCGTAGAGCTTGCGGGAGCCCATGCAGAAGCTGGCGACGATCTTGCCGCGGTTGATCGACTTCTTGGCGCTGGTCACGGCGCCGCACTCCACGAGTTCGATGACCCAGTCGCTGAACATCTCGGTGTGGATGCCCAGGTCCTTCTTGCCATGGAGGAACTGGGCGACCGCCTGGGGGACGTTGCCGATCCCGCACTCGATGGTCGAGCCGTCCTCGACGAGATGGGCGACGTTCTCACCGAGCTTGCGGAGCCGATCGTCGAGCTTCGCGGCCGGCGTTTCGTAGATCGGCTCGTCCTGGGCGACGAGCACGTCGACGTGGTTGACGTGGATGAAGCTGTCGCCGTGGGTGCGGGGCATCTGCGTGTTGACCTGGGCGATGACGTAGTGGGCGTTGGCGGCGGCGGCCTTGACGATGTCCACGCTCACGCCGAGGCTGCACAGCCCGCGGCTGTCCGGCGGGCTCACCTGGATCAGCGCCACGTCGATGGGGATGCGGCCCTCCTCGAACTCCGCGGGGACCTCGGACAGGAAGATCGGCGTGTAGTCGCCCATGCCGCGGGCCAGCGCCTCGCGGACGTTCTCGGCGACGAAGAAGGTGTTGAGCCCGAAGCGGGCGCGGTGCGGCTCCTGCGCGTAGGGCGCCTCGCCCATGGTGAGCATGTGCACGACGTGCACGTCGTGGACGTGACGGGCGTCCACCATCGCCCGCACCAGGCAGTTGGGTTGCGCGCAGCCGGTGCCGATGAAGATCGTGTCACCGGGGTTGATCAGCTTCATCGCCGCGGCCGGTTCGCTGAGGCGGTCGGCGTGGTTCTGCTTCCAGTCGAATGTATCGGCCTTGGTGGTCATGGCGAGCGGCTACACCTTCTCGATGCTGATTCGCGCGTCGACGGCGATCGGGCTGAATCCCGGCGGGCCGACCACGAAGGGGTTGATGTCCATCTCCTGGATCTGCGGGAACTCGGTGACGAGCTGGCTGAGCCGCTGCAAAGCCTCGGCGATGGCGTCGATGTCCACACCCTCGCGGCCGCGGGCGCCCTTGAGCATGTTCCACGTCCGCGTCGAGGTGAGCATCTGCCGCGCCTCGTCGGCGGTGAGCGGGGCGAGGTAGAAGCTGACGTCCTTGAGCACCTCGACGAAGATCCCGCCCATGCCGAACATCATCAGCGGACCGAACTGCGCGTCACGCTGCATCCCCAGGATCACCTCCTGACCGGTGCGGACCATCTCCTGGACCAGCACGCCCAGGATGTTGGCCTCGGGCATCTTCTGCGGGATACGGTACATCATCAGGTCGAACGCGTCGCGGACCTCCTGCGGGCCGTTCAACCCCACGCGTACACCGCCGACGTCCGACTTGTGCAGGATGTCCGGCGACCAGATCTTCATGACGATCGGGTAGCCGATCTGGTCGGCGATGCTGGCGGCCTGGTCGGCGGTGGTGGCGATCGCGCCGCGGGGCGTGCGGAACCCGTACGCCTCGAGGATCTCCTTCGACTCCATTTCCCCGACCTCCCGCTCGTTGCGGCGGAGGTGCCGCTCCACGATCCGCTCCACGCGGTGGCGGTTGACCGGGAACATCTTCACGACCCGCTGCGGGCGGTTGCGCCAGTGGACGTGGTCGACCATCGCCCGGATCGCCTCGACCGCCTCCTCCGGGCAGTCGTAGGGCGGGACGCGGCCGTTACGCAGGACCGTGTTCGCGTCGGCCACGAGGTCGGCGCCCATGAACGACGCGAGGACGGGCTTGTCGCCGTGGCCGCGGCAGACGCGGACCACGGCCTCGGCGGTCTCGCGGCTCTGGGTCATCGCCTGCGGGGTGAGCATGACCAGCGCCACGTCGACGTGGCGATCGCTCAGCGCCACGTCGAGCGCGAACTCGTAGCGGTCGGCCAGCGCATCGCCCAGCACGTCGATGGGGTTGTGGATGTTGGCCGCGGCCGGCAGTTGCCCGCCCAGCGCCGCGATCGTGGCGTCGTCGAGCCGGGCGAACGTCAGCCCCGCCCGCTCGATGGCGTCGGCGGCGAGGATGCCCGCGCCGCCGGCGTTGGTGATGACCGCGACGGCCGGCCCGCTCGGCAGCGGCTGATACGCGAACGCCTGGGCGATGTCGAACTGCTGGGTCAGCGACGCGCAGCGGATCACGCCCGCCCGGCGGAAGGCGCTCTCGTACACCGCCTCCGACCCGACCATCGAGCCGGTGTGACTCGACGCCGCCTTCGCGCCCGCCTCGGTCGCGCCGGCCTTGAGCAGGACGATCGGCGTGTGGTGGGAGATCTGCTCGGCCTCGCGGACGAAATCGTTGCCGTTGCCGATGCTCTCGAGGTACCCGGCGATCACGTGCGTATCGGGGTCCGCCCCCAGCGCGCGGATGATGTCCAGCTCGTCGACGTCGGCCTTGTTGCCGATGCTCACGAGCTTGCTGAACCCGATGCCCGAGCGTTGGGCCAAGTCGAGGATCGCCGCGAGCAGCGCCCCGGACTGGCTGACGTACCCGATCCCGCCGACGGTGGGCATGGCGTCGCCGAAGCTGGCGTTGAGTTTGCTTGAGGGGGCGATCACGCCCAGGCAGTTGGGCCCGAGCACCCGGATGTGGTTCCGCCGCGCCACCTCGACGACCTGCCGCTCCAGCGCCGCGCCCTCCTCGCCGACCTCCTTGAAACCGGCGGTGATGATGATCGCCGCCTTGACGCCCGCGCCCGCGCACTGCTGCATCGCCTCGGCCACGAAGGGCACCGGCACGGTGATCACCGCCAGGTCCGGCTTGTCCGCCAGGCTCGCCAGGTCCGGGTAGCAGCGGATGCCTTCGATCTCGTCGGCCTTGGGGTTGACCGGATAGATCGCACCCTCGAACCCCCCGTCGCGCAGGTTCGTCACGATCTCGTAGCCGACCTTGCCGGGCGTGCGGCTGGCGCCGATCACGGCCACCGAGCGAGGCGAGAAGAACGCGTCAAGACTCATACGACGCTCCGATCAGCGATGGACCTGCTTCGGCTCCGGGCCGCCAGTGTAGAGCAATACATTATTCTGGACAAGTAGATGCTTTTTCGTTGGATGCCGATCGTCCCGATTGGTACACTTGTTCCGGAGGCGTAACTCCAGCATTTCTCGTTTTCACATCTCGGAGGCCTTGCGCTATGGACACGACAGTTCTCAATGTCAAGGTCCGTCGTGGTCAGTGGGTCGGAACGGCAACCGTATCTTGCCAGAACTTCACCGGCCAATGCGACCAGGGGGTGCTCATGATCGATGACGGCGATATCCACGAGCGGCCCAACGCCATTGACGCGGCGATGGACGGCTACGAGGTTCTCGAGGCATCGCCCGCGGCCGCGAAACTCCTGCTCGCCGCCGGCTACCGCCTCAAGGGGCTCGTACGCTGATTTCACGGTTCAACCGGGCCTGAGGCGGCGAAATACCCGCGCACGGATTAGAATTATCCCGTACACTGCTCGTAGCAGCTTTGCTTCAGCGAAGTCGGGTGCTGAATCGTTGCGCGGGAGATGAACATGTCTGACCTTAATTGCGTCATGCGCGAAGAGCAGGATGCCGTGGTCGTGCAACTCATCGGCGACGCCTCGGTGGCCAACACCGATCAGCTCGATGTTCAGTTGCACCGCGTTCCGCTGTCCGAGGGCAAGCGGATCGTGCTCGACCTCTCGGAGCTGGAATTCATCGCCAGCATCGGCATGGGCATGCTGGTCAACTTTCACAAGAACGCCACGCGCCGGGGGGCGACGGTGTACCTGGCCGCCATGCGGGACTCGGTCGCGCAGGCCATGCAGCGTGCCCGCCTCAACGACGTGTTCAAGACCGCGCCCACCGTGGAACAGGCCATCGCCTGACCGGCCGGGTCATCGCGCCGGGGTCGGGCGCCGTCCCCCGCCATCGGCATCGGGGCTCAGACCCAGCTCATCCAACGCCTGGCGAAGCGCCCGCAGGTCCTCGGTCAGGGCGCGCTGCAGCGCCGGGTAGTACTGCTCGGTGTAATAGAAGTACTTGGCTGTCTCGTCGTCGATGAGGTAGACCTTGTCCTCGTGGACGGTGGGCATCAGCAGCAGCCGCCCGACCGAGAAGTTGTCGAGCGACAGCGCCTTGGCGTTGGCGTTGAGCTGCACGACCTGCTTGACCAGCGCCGCCCGGCGCAGCCGCGTCCAGTCGCCGGCCTCCTGGAGCAGGATGGTGAAGCGTTGGCGGCCCTGGGCGTCGGGCGTGTTCAGCTCGTGCAGCAGTTCGTCCCATGCATCGCGGTCCGGGCACGCCACCAGCCGCACGTCCGGCACCGGCCGCGAGAGCACCTGCTGGGGGTCGGTGGTCTCGGCGAGCGTGTACGTCATCGCCAGCGCCTTGCCGTTGTCCTGCAGCCACCGGTAGACCGCCTCGCCCGACCGGTATTGCCTGTCGACGCGGACATCGGTCTGTCGCATGAGATACGGCCACAGGAAGCGGACGCTGAACCCCGAGACGCTCCGGGCATTGGCCCGGAAGAAGATCATGGGGTCGGCCTCGACTTCGCCGCGCAGCTCCATCGGCTGGATGCGGTCATCGATGTCGAGCCGCTTGATCACCTCGTACATCTGGCGGTAGACGAGGATGTGCTCGCCGGGGACCCGGCCGCCGACCACGTTCGTGAATGGGTAGCGGTCGGCGAGACGGAAGTCGCGCCGCACCGCCTCGGCGGCGAGTTCGGCCATCTGCCGCAACTGCTGGTTCTCGCTCAGGAACGACAGGTCGAACACGTCCTCGGAACGGATGCGGTAGGCGTCGCGGAACAGCCGATTGCCGAAGCTGTCGAACATGTCCTCGTCCTTGGGCATGTTGCGACCGATCTTCTTGTTGCCCGGCAGCACGTAGGGCGTGATCACGATGATCACCTCCCGCTTGAGCGTGTCGGTCGTCTCATTGCGGAACAGCCCGCCGACCAGCGGCAGATCGCCGAAGAACGGCACCTTTTCCCTGGTCGACGTGCGGTCGCGGCTGACGAGCCCGCCGATGATGAACGGGGTGTTGTTGGCGATACGGCTGTAGGTCTGGACCCGCCGGGTGCTGATCCGCGGCGCCGACGCCAGCACCTCGCCCGAGTCGGTGTCGATGATGTTCAGCTCCTCGCCGGGGACCTCGGCGGAGACGATGCCGTCGATCTGCATGCTGACTTCGTTGGCGATGTCGGCGACGCGGGGGCGGACGTTGAGGAGGATGCCGATCGGCAGGTACTTGAAGTTGAAGCTGATCTTGTCGCCGCCCCGCAGCCCCGAGGCGCTCGTGGCCACGGGGATGTCCTCCCCCACGCGGATCGACGCCTGGCGGTTGTCCAGTGTCAGCACGCTCGGCCGCGAAAGGATCTCCGCCTCGCCGTCACGGACCAGCGCCCGCAGCGTCGCCTTGAAGTGGCCGAACACGTCGGAGATCTCCAGGTCCAGCGTCGACTGCTCGGTGGTGAGGTTGTCCGGCAGCCGACCGATCTTCATGCTCTGGAACTGGTTCAGCCCCTCGGCGCCGAACGGGGTGGTCAGCTCCCACTCCACGCCGAGCTGGCTCAGGCCCGTCTCGGAGATCTCCAGCACCATCGCCTCGACGAGGATCTGCTTGGCGGCGGTGTCGATGCTGTTGTGGACCCGGTGGCGCAGCTCGGAGAACTGCTCGGGATGCGCCGGGTGGTAGAGCACCATCATCTGCATGGTCGGGGCGGCGGCGGTATGGTGCGGCAGCTCGCTCGCCACCGACGGGGTCATGCTCAACCCGAACGCCCCGCCGCCGATCTTGCTTTCGCCCACGAGCTTCGACGCGTCGGTCGCGGGGATGCTCACGACGATGGGCAGTTGCCGGGGGTCCACCTTGCCGCTGGGTTCGAGGATCTGTGCGTTACCCACGCTCTCCCCGCCGGGCTTGTACTCGATGCACTGGTAGCCCAGCACCTTGAGCAGCGCGATGCAGCGGTCGGGTTCGATGTAGCTCAGGTCCAGCGTCTCGATGGCCAGGTCGCCGACGTCGATGTTGTCCTGCTGCCGGCTGAGCGAGTCCCGCGCGCTGTCCACCAGGGTGTAGACGTCCGTGAGCCGGGCGTTGGGGGTGCGGCCGTCCTCTGTGAGCGTGACGCCGTCCACCAGCAGGTGCGGCGGCTGGCTGAGGTACGTGCGGTAGCCGACCCGGACCAGCCCCAGCCCCCGTTCGCCGGATCGCGCCAGCACGTGGACCGCGCGGAGGTTCGGCGGGGGGTCGCGCAGCTCGCCGACCAGGGCCTCGGGGGCGCGCTCATACCCCAGCTCGGTCCGGACCCGCGCCGCGACCACCCCGACCAGCTCGGCGGCTTCGATGTCGGTCAGCCCGTCGAGGCTGATGAAGCGGCCGGTCGATGAGGCCGCCGCTGCGGTCGGGCCCGCGTCGCCGGGGCCCCGGTCGGGGGCCGCGTCCTGGGCCCTCGCCGCCGACCCGCCGGCCAGCCCCAGCAGGATCGCCCCGATCAGCATCCCGACGCGAAAGCCCGATCGCGAGCCGCCGGCGCCCCGCGCCGCGGCGCGCCGCGCCCCGGGCGACGGTTCGATGCCGAGCATGAACCGCTCGGTGTCGACCTCCTCCGGTCGGCCGCAGTGCGCGATGCGGCCGTCGTGCAGTTGAATGACGCGGTCGGCGTGGGTCAGCAGCTCCGGGCGATGGGTGATCATCAAGGTCGTCTTGCCCTGCATGAATTCGAGGATGGCGGGGATGATCTGGTGGACGCTGGGTTGATCGATCGAGGCCGTCGCCTCGTCGAGGATGAGGATCTGCGGGTTCTTGAGCATGGCGCGGGTCAGGGTCAGGCGTTGCTTCTCGCCGCGGCTGAGGGTGATGCCGCCTTCGCCGAGCACGGTGTTGTACCCGTCGGGCAGCCGCTCGATCATGTCGTGGGCACCGGTGCGTTGTGCCACTTCGCGAATCTGCTGGTCGTCGGCGTCCGGGCGTGCATAGCGCAGGTTCTCCAGCACCGTGGTGTCGAACAGGAACATCTCCTGGAACGCGATGCCGATCGTCTCGCGGAGGTCCTGGAGATCGAGCTCGGCCACATCGACGTTGTCGACGAGCACGCGGCCGCTGACCGGCTCGATCAGCCGCGGCACGAGGCTCACCAGGGTGCTCTTGCCGACGCCGGACGGCCCGATGATCGCGCAGCACTGACCGGCGGGGATCGTCGCCGTGATGTCCTCCAGCACGAGCGGGCCGTCGGGGTAACGCACGTCCACGTGATCGAAGCGGAGGGTGCCCATGACCGGCCGGGGCAGGCGCCGCTTGCCCGAGACCTCGGACGGGCCGGTGTCCAGCACCTCGAACGCCCGCTCGAGGCTCGCCGCGGTCTTGGTGTACTTGCTGAACCCGCTGATGAGCTGCAGCAGGTTGGGGTAGAGCATGCCCACGTAGCCGAAGAACATGACGAACTCGCCGATCGCCATGCCCCGCGGGCCCATCACCTGGTACGCGCCGTAGCCCAGCAGCGCGATCGTGCCCACCCCGACCAGCAGGTCCGCCGCGACCTTGTGGGCGACGTGGAACGTCTTGCCCTGCATCTGCTTGGCCCGGGACAGCTCGATCGCCTCCATGAACGCGGCGTTCTCCCGGTGCTCGGCGGTGAAGCCCTTGACCACCTCGGCGCCGAGGAACTTCTCGATCATGTTGCCCTGCACCACGTCGAGCTGCTCCTGGGCGACGTGGCTGGACGCCTTGATCGGGCGCTTGAAGTACCAGAACATCACCAGGTGCATCGGCAGAACGATCGTGCACGCCACCGCCAGCGACCAGTTCACCGCGAACAGCACCGCCAGCAACGCCACGAACAGCAGCAGCGATTGCAGCAGCGTCGGCAACTCGTCCTGGATGAACTGCTGGATGATCATGCTGTCGTTCATGACGCGGCTGGAGACCTTGCCCGCGGGGTTCTGCCGGTAGAACTGCAGGTTCATCCGCTGCAGGTGCTCGAACAGCCGCTTCCGCAGCGTGAAGCACACCTGCTCGCCGATGCTCACGGCGTTGTACTTGCTGAAGAAGTAGAGCGTGTTGCGGGTGATGTACACGCCGACGATCCCCGCCAGGACCAACCCCAGCAGCGACCAGTTGTTCTTCGGGAACACGTCGTCGATCAGGAGCTTGATGAACGCGGGCAGGGCCATGTTCACCGCGGTCAGCCCCAGCAGCATCAGCAGGACCGTGACCATCCGCTTGCGGTGCGGCAGGATCAGGCTGCGGGCATGCCGCAGCGTGCCTCGATTGGCGGTCTGGCGATGGGTGGGGTGCTTGGCCATGGGGATGCTGAACAACGGTGGCCCGGCTGGCGCGGCGTGTGCGTTCGCTTGCCTGACAGACGTTCACCGCCGGCGGTCTGGCTCGCCGACGGCCCGAGACCCGCGCCCGGCGGCCGCGCACGCCGCCACAGCGGCTGCATCCGCCCGGCGCCCTGATATACTTCGGCTGATGCGACGGCTGCTCTGTACCGGATCGTGGCGAGCCCTGGCGACGCTAACCCTTGTCGCCGCCGGGGTTGGCTCGTGCGGGCCCCACACGCCCGATCCCGCCGATCCCACCAGGCCCCCGCCACGCGGCCAGGCCCTCGCCAACGCCCTCCAGCCCGCCGTCACCGACATCGCCCGCGCCATCGCCGGCGCCGAGCCCGGCGGCGCCCCCGCCGACGTCCGCATCGGCCTGGCCGACTTCGACGACCTGACCGGCGCCACCGACACCGCTGCTCAGTCCTTCCGCGCGAATATGGTTCAGGCCATGGCCCAACTCGGTCAACGCGCCGGCCTGATCTTCCTGGACGACGCAGCACGCCACCCGTATGTCCTCCGCACCACGATCGCGCCCCTCGCCGAGGCTGAGGATCACTGGCTGGTTCACCTGAGCCTGGTGCGGCACGGCCGATCGATCTGGGACCAGGCCCTGACCGTCCCCTCGCCCGCCGCGGCGCCCTGACGCACCACGCCGACGGCTGACCTTCACCGCGACGAACGCTCCGCCGTGCGCCCCGCGGGCCTGCCTTGCGCCGGCTGGGGTCAGTTGCTACGATGCGGATCATCGTGACCAGCCCCTTGCGCGAAGCCCTGGACAGCGTTCAACGTATCGCTCGCCAACCCGTCGACGAGGCTCGGCGGTACACCTGGCGCAAGGCCGGCTGCGACCTGGTCGCCGGCGCGACCGTCGCCGCGGTGGCCATCCCCCAGTCCATGGCGTACGCCGAGATCGCCGGCGTGCCCCTGCAGCACGGCCTGTACACCGTCATCGTGCAGTGCCTGATCGGCTCGCTTTTCAACAGCCAGCGCTTCCTGTCGGTCGGCCCGATCAACACGCAGAGCCTGCTCGTGTTCTCCACGGTCGCGGCGATCGTCGATCCGCGCGACGAGCGGTTCCTGACGCTGGTCATCGCGCTGACGCTGCTCAAGGGCCTGATGCAGATGGCCATGGCCGGGCTGAAGCTGGGCACGCTCGTGCGGTACGTGAGCCGGGCGGTGATCGTCGGCTTCACCGCGGGCGCCGGCGTGCTCATCGCCGCCAAGCAGATCAAGAACCTGCTCAGCGTCGCACCGGTGAGGCCGGATGACCCGTCGGCGGCGTGGCCCGGGCTGACCGGCATCTTCCGCGGGCTCGGGCCCGTGCTCGGCGAAGCCCACTGGCAGTCCGTGGCCATCGGGCTGGGCGCGCTGGCGGTGATGCTGGTGGCGCGGCGGGTCCACCGGCTCGTGCCCGGCCCGCTCATCGCCGTGGTCTGCGCCGGCGCCGCGGTCTACCTGCTCGGGTGGACCGGCGGCGAGCTGGTGCTCGTGCCCGAACTGCCGCAGGGGCTGCCCGGCTTCAGGCTGCCCGCCCTCTCCTGGGCAGAGGCCGAGTCGCTGCTCGGCGGGGCGCTGGCCCTGAGCCTGCTCGGGCTCATGGAGGCCTACTCGATCGGCCAGACCATCGCCTCGCGCACCGGCCAGCGGATCAGCGCCAACCAGGAACTGCTCAGCCAGGGCTTCACCAACTTCGTCTCCAGCTTCTTCCAGTGCATCCCCGGCTCCGGCAGCTTCTCGCGATCAGCGCTCAACTACTACGCGGGCGCGAAGACGCTCTACTCGGGCGTGTTCAACGCGGTCTTCGTCGCGACGGTCTTCCTGCTGTTCGCGCCGCTGGCGCGGTTCGTGCCCATGGCCGCCCTGGCCGCGGTCCTGTTCGTCATCGCCGCCGGGCTCATCGACTGGCGGGCCTTCGACCGCATGCGACGCACCAATCGCGCCGACGCCATCGTGTGCCTCGCGACCTTCGCCTTTACACTGTTCATCCCGCTGGAGTATGCGGTCTTCGTCGGCGTGGCGCTGAACCTGGCGCTGTACCTCCGCCGCACCAGTCGCCTGCACATGTCCGAGATGGTCCGCGCCCAGGGCGGGCCCTTCCAGGAACGCCCCGTCACCGACTCCACCGGGCAACGCTCGGTCGTGTTCCTCTCCCTCGAGGGCGACCTGTTCTTCGGCGTGGCCGACGAACTGCACGACCAGCTCATCCAGGCGGCCGGCTCCGGCGTCCGCGTCGTGATCCTCCGCATGAAACGCACCCATATGATCGACGCCACCGCGCTGGGCGTGCTCGAACAGTTCGTCGGCAGCATGCGCGAACGCGGCGGGCACGTGATCCTCTGCGGCGTCACCCCCGAGATGCACGACAAGCTCCAGTGCTACGGGCTGGCCCAGCTCATCGGCGAGGAGCACATCTTCGAGACGCGGTACGGCGTGTTCGCCAGCGCCAAGGCCGCCCTCCGACGCGCCCGACAGCTCATCGGCCACTCCATCGACGCCGACAGCATCCTCGCCGAAGACCCCGACGACGCCCCAACCCGCCCCAACCCCCCCGACCATTACCAGATCTGACCGGCCGACCCCTCTTCCCCCGCCCCCGCACACCCGCCATACCGTGCGGCAGGACCGACTCACCGCCGGCGCGGTACACTGACCCGCCGGCCCCCGATCGACGATCCGCGCGAAGATGGCGGCGAACCGCGCCATCGCGCCGCCGATCCGGGATGTGCAGCCGCCCCCGCGCGTCTGAGGCGGCGGTGCGACGCGTGGCGTGGCGGGTGCCGCTACGCCACGACAATCCGACCCGGTCATGCCGGGCTGTCCGCGGAAAGGAACCGCATGTCGCTGATGCCTTGCCCCGTATTGCTCGCCCTGATCGCCGCGGTCGCCATGGCGATGCTCGGTTACTGTCACGCGACCGCCCAGGCCGCCCAGGCTTCCTCGCCCATCAACAACCTCAAGGTCCACGACGCCGACCACGCCGACGCCTGGTCGGTTCAGGCTGAGTTGACGACCCGCCAGCCGCTGTTCGCCGATGAGAACTGGCTCATCGAGCACGTGCCGACCCACCTCCGCAAGGCCGCGTGGGTCCGCACCCCCAACGCCTCGCGGCATTTCGCGGGCGAGGCGCTCGCGTCCTTCGAGGTCGGGTTCGACGCCGATGTCTACGTCGGCATCGACGACCGCGCGACGGAGAAGCCGGCCTGGATGGCCGACTGGATCGACTCATCGATGAACATCGTCGCCCAGGTCGACGGCGAGCCGGTCAAGTACAACCTGTACCGCTACAAAACCCGCCCGGGCTTCAAGGCGGGCCAGACCGTCGAACTCGGCCCGAATCCGAAGACCGCGCCGACGAACTGCCTGGTCGTCGTTGCGCCCGGCGAGCCCGAGCCGGTCGGCTGGGACGTCGTGCCCGACATCCTCGCGCAGATCCAGCCGCCCACCTTCCCCGACCGCACGTTCGACATCACCGACTACGGCGCGGTCGCCGACGGGCAGACCTCCTGCGCCGACGCGATCCGCCGCGCCATCGCCGCCTGCCATGAAGCCGGCGGCGGCCGCGTGCTCATCCCCGAAGGCGAGTACCTCTGCGCCGGGCCCATCCACCTGCAAAGCCACGTCAACCTCCACAACGAGGGCACGGTCCGCTTCGGCCGCGACCCCAACGACTACCTCCCCCCCGTCTTCACCACCTTCGAGGGCAATACCTGCTACAACTACTCGCCCTTCCTCTATGCCAGGGACAAGACGAACATCGCGCTGACCGGCCCCGGCACGTTCGACGGCCAGGCCGATGACGAACACTGGTGGCCCTGGAAGGACAAGCAGGACCCCGCCAGCGTCCGGCTCCGCCAGTACAACAACACCCGCCAGCCCGTCGACGTCCGCGTGTTCGGCAACGGCGACTACCTCCGCCCCGAGCTGCTGCAGTTCGTCAATTGCCGCAACATCCTGGTCAAGGACATCACCCTCCGCAACAGCCCCTTCTGGGCCAGCCTCTACACCTGGTGCGAGAACGTCACCGTCGACGGCATCACCGTCATCAGCCACTTCGCCAACAACGACGGGTGCAACCCCAACGGCACGCGGTACATGCTCATCAAGGACTGCGACTTCCACACCGGCGACGACGGCGTGGCCATCAAGGCCGGCCGCAACTACGACGGCCGCGGCGCCGACCGGCCCTCCGAGTACATCGTCATCCAGAACTGCTCGTTCACCGCCGACGACAGCTACCGCTACCGCGGCAACTGCCTCATGGCCTTCGGCAGCGAGATGTCCGGCGGCATCAACCACGTCTACGTCGAAAACTGCAAGGCCAGCGGACCGGTCAACACCGGCGTGTTCAAAACCAAGACCAGCAGGGCCCGTGGCGGGTACATCATGAACGTCTATACCCGCAACATCGACATCTCGGAGAAGACCGGCAACCGGCCGTTCTACAAGAACTCCACCAACTACGGCAGCGGCGGCGCCACGCCGGACGAGACCTGGCCCTGGGTCTATCACAACCTGAATTTCGAGCAGTGAATCGCTCGCCGCCTCACCCGGCATCGACGCGCCCCGACCCGTCGCGCCCCGGGGCGGTCAGCACCCGGCGCGGAACCACTGGCGGTACTGCATCCGACCGAAGTCGAACACCATGTCAATCACCGCCATCACCCGTCGCAGGTTCTGATCGTGGGTGACCATGTCATTGTGCTTTGTATCACATCCTACGAATCTATCATCAGCGGACGCCGATCCGTGTTGTCTAAGTGAGCTGGGCCTCGGCGGGCTGTGCCTGATGCCCCGTCGACGTCGGTGACCCTCGGCCCACCCAAGCCACGGCAGCCGCCGCACCGACCGGAATCTTCCCCCAACGGATCGCGCCACAGCGGTGATGCGACCCGCATTGATTTGCCTTGCACGCCGGATGAGACCTGGCCCTGGCTGTATCACAACCGCGTTGTCGCGATGTGAATCGCGGCATTGCATATCGACGACGCTCGCGCGCCGCGGCCGAAGCGGCGTTGGCGCCCCGGCCAAGGCCCAAACGCCGGGTCACTGCGCAGCATCGTTGCCGTGCGCCCTTTAGTGAGGGCTCATGTGCATCGACGCGCCAAGCCGACGACCGACGACCGTGCCGCGGCGAGCGGCCATGCCGCGGGCCGTCGCCCCGCCGTGTCCGCCCGGCCGGGCCTGCACGGACCCCGTCAAAGCGCGCAACCATATAACCCGAATACACTTAACGTACCGCGGCCACCCGGGGCGGCCCCCGGGGCGGACAAGCGACCACACGGCGCGCCACACCGCGTCGTTTGCTCGTTCATCGCCTGGAATCGCGGTCAGGGAATGTGGCCGGCCGGCCACGCGATGTCATCGATCAGCCCGCACCCGACTGCAGCCGCACCACCTCGTCGATGTCCTTGTCGCCCCGGCCGGACAGGTTCACCACGATGGTCCGATCGGGTTCGAGTTGGCCGGCGAGTTGCATCGCATGGGCCACCGCGTGCGCCGTCTCCAGCGCCGGGATGATCCCTTCCAGCCGGCAGCACGTGGCGAACGCATCCATCGCCGCCGCGTCGGTGCACTGGGTGTACTGCACGCGGCCCAGGTCGTGCCAGTAGCTGTGCTCCGGGCCCACGCCGGGGTAATCCAGACCGGCCGAGACCGAATGCACCGCGCCGGTCTGGCCGTCGGGGTCCTGCATCACGTAGCTCCGCGAGCCGTGCAGCACACCCGGCGACCCGAAGTTCAGCGGCGCCGCGTGCTCGCCCGACTCGCCGCCCCGGCCCCCGGCCTCCACGCCGACCAGCTTCACCGACGCCTCGCCCACGAACGGGTGAAACATCCCCGCCGCGTTCGATCCCCCGCCCACGCACGCGACCACCACGTCCGGCAGACGCTGCAACTGCGACCGGCTCTGCTCGATCGTCTCGCGCCCGATCACCGCCTGGAAGTCGCGGACGATCAGCGGGAACGGGTGCGGCCCGACGACCGAGCCGATGATGTAGTGCGTGTCCTCCACGCTGCCCATCCAGTCGCGCATCGCCTGGTTGGTCGCGTCCTTGAGCGTCCGGGAGCCCGACTCCACGCCGATGCACCTCGCCCCGAGCAGCTCCATCCGCGTGACGTTGGGCCGCTGCCGCCGCATGTCCTCGGTGCCCATGTACACGTCGCAGTCCAGCCCGAGCAGCGCCGCGGCCGTCGCCGTGGCCACCCCGTGCTGACCTGCGCCGGTCTCGGCGATGACCCGCCGCTTGCCCATGCGGACCGTCAGCAGCGCCTGGCCGATCGTGTTGTTGATCTTGTGGGCGCCCGTGTGCGCCAGGTCCTCCCGCTTGAAGTAGACCTGAGCCCCGCCGCAATGCTGGCTCAGCCGCGCCGCGTGGTACAGCGGCGTCGGCCGGCCCACATACCGCGACAGCAACGCTTCGAGCTGCGTCTTGAAGCCGGGGTCGGCCTGCGCCGCCGCGTACGCCTCGCGCAGCTCCTCCAACGCATGCATCAGCGTCTCGGGAACAAACACGCCGCCATATTCCCCGAAGTACCCCCGCGCGTCCGGGGCAACGACGGGGTCGGCCGACGTCCGATCTGTTGCCGGGTCACTCATCGACGCAAGTGTAGGGTCGTGCCGCCGGCGGGGAAAGTGACGATGGCCGCAGCCCGGTGGCTGCCCGCCGCGGCTTGCTCTAGCATGCTCGCCGTGACCCTGCGCATCGTCCACATCGATCGCCAGCGCGGCTGGACCGGCCAGACCAACCGAACGCTCAACATGGTCGTCGGCCTACGCCGGCGCGGGTTCGAATGCGACCTCGTGACGCACCCCGACAGCGGCCTGGCCCGCCACGCCCGCGAACGCGGCGTCGAGCCGGTCGAGATGCCACTGTACGGCTCGGGCACCTACACCTCCGTCCCGCGCTTGTGGCGCCTGCTCCGAAAACGCCGCGTCGACCTCCTGCACTGCCACGGACCCCGTGACCACCTGCTCGCGGCGATCGTCCGCCTGCTCGGCGGATGCCCCCACCTCATCCGCACCCGGCACAACCACGTCCCGCTCAGCTCCGGCCTGTTCAGCCGGCTGCTGTTCGTGCCCTGCGACCGCGTCGTCTGCATCTCCGATTACGTGCGGCGCCTGTCCCTCGACGATCGACTGCCCGAGCAGAAGCTGACCACGATCCGCACCGCCGTCGACACCGAACGGTGGTCGCCCGCGGAAGGCTCGAGCCCCGATGACCCGCTGCGCGATGAACTCGGCTTGCGACCCGGGGACCTGGTCGTGGGTCACGTCAGCACACTGGTCAAGCGCAAGGGCGTGGACTGGCTGCTCGAGGCGGCGGCCAGGCTCGTCACGCGACGGCCCGACTTGCCCCTGCGGCTGCTCATCGTCGGCGAGGCCTACCGCAAGTGGCAGGCCCTGGCCGAACGCCTGGGCGTCAGCGATCGCGTGGTCTTCACCGGGTTCCGCACCGACGCCGAGCGCCTGATCCGGCTGATGGACCTGTTCGTGCTGCCCTCGCGCGAGGAAGGCTTGGGCACCGCGGTCGTCGAGGCCATGAGCTGCGGCACGGCGGTGATCGGGTCCAACGTCGGCGGCATCCCCGAGGCCGTCACGCCTGACGTCGGCCTGCTGTTCGAGCCGAGCGACGTCGACGGGTTGACCGAGCGCATCGAGACGCTGCTCGATGACGCGCCGCGCCGCGGCGCGATGGCCCGCGCCGCGCGGCAGCGCGCCGTCAACGAGTTCAGCGTCGAGGCGATGGTCGACCGGATGGCCCAGCTCTACCGCGGACTGGCCGCGCCGTAGCGCCCTATTCGCCCGGCCGGGTCATCGCGTCATAGTTCATCAGTTCCTCGAGCCGCTCGGCCGACATCAGGTTCAGCTCGCCGACGAGCTGCTTGATGGTCTTGCCTTCGTGGTGAGCCTGCTTGGCCAGGGCGGCGCACTTGTCGTAGCCGACCTCCGGCGCCAGCGCCGTGATGGTCATCAGCGACTGCTCGATCAGGTCGGTGCAGCGCTGCTCATCGACGGTCAGCCCGCCCAGCAGCTTGTCGACGAACACGTTGCTGACATTGGCCAGCAGCGTGGTGCTCTCCAGGAACGCGTCGATCATGACGGGCATGGCGACGTTGAGCTCGAACAGGCTGCCCACGCCGCCGAGGCCCGACGTCGTCACCGTCGCGTCGTTGCCGATCACGCGGCAGGCGACCTGCACGACCGACTCGCAGATCACCGGGTTGACCTTGCCGGGCATGATCGACGAACCGGGCTGGATCGCCGGCAGGTTCAGCTCCCCGATCCCGCACCGGGGGCCGCTGCCGAGGTGGCGGATGTCGTTGGCGATCTTGCTCAGGCTGGCCGCGATGGTCTTGAGGTGGCCGTGGGCGCTGACGAACGCGTCCTTGGCGGCCTGGGCCTCGGGGTGGTTGGCCGCCTCCTCGAACTCCACGCCCAGCCGCTCGCTGAGCGCCGTGCACACCCGCGGGGCGAAGTCGCCGTGCGTGTTGATGCCGGTGCCGACGGCCGTGCCGCCGATCGGCATGTTCACCAGCATCTCCTTCATCGCCCAATCGGCGCGGAGGACGGACCACTCGGCCTGGCGGGCGTACCCGCCGAAGACCTGCCCGACGCGGATGGGCGTGGCGTCCATCAGGTGCGTGCGGCCGATCTTCACGATGCGGTCCCATTGCTTGGCCTTGGCGTCGAGTTCGGCGTGTAGCCGCTTGAGCGCCGGCACCAGGTCGCCGCTGATCCGCAGCGCCCCGGCGATGTGCATCGCCGCCGGGAACGTGTCGTTGCTCGACTGGCCCATGTTGACGTGGTCATTGGGGTGGACGCCGCCGTCGGCCTTGACCGTCGCGCCCAGGCCAAGCTTCTCGTTGGCCAGCGCCGCGATCACCTCGTTGGCGTTCATGTTCGTGCTCGTGCCCGAGCCGGTCTGGTACACGTCGACGGGGAACTGGCCGTCGTGCATGCCCCGGGCGACCTCGTCGGCGGCGGCGATGATGGCCTCGGCCAGCCTGGCGTCCAGCTTGCCCAGGTCCCGGTTGGCCTGGGCGCAGGCGGCCTTGAGGTGGCCGAACGCGTGGATCACCGCCGCCGGCACCGGCCGGTGGGCGATCGGGAAGTTCTGCACGGCGCGGGCGGTGCTCGCGCCGTACAGCGCGTCGGCGGGCACGGGCATCTCGCCCATCGAGTCCTTCTCAATCCGGGTCTTCGTCTCGGTCATCCGATCCATCCTTCGTGTGGGGTTGGCGGGTGTGGGGGCAAAGCGGTGGGTGTCGGGCCGGCCCCGTCGGGCCGCGGCGATCCGTGTCGCGGTGGGTCAGTCGGCGGGCACGACGATCGCGTCGTCGATCCCGGTGCGGCGCCGCGCGGCGGCGGCGGCCGGCTGGCTGTCGAACCGGCCGGCCTGCACAAGATACAGCCTTTCGCCCCGCTCCGTCACGCTGGGCACCACCGACACCGCCCCGATCCGCGCCCGGTCGATCGACCGGCGGATGCGGCCGGCATGGCGGTGGGCCAGCTCGTGCCGCGAATACGCCCCGAACTGCAGCGTGAACGCCTCCGAGCCCAGCCGCTGGCGGATCACCTTCCGCAACGCCGCGTCACGGCTCATCGACAACGCCAACGACAGGTGCCGCTGGGCGCTGGACCATTGGCCCTGCCGCTGCTCGACCAGGGCCGTCTGATACAGCACGCGGGCGCGGTCCTCGCCGTGCAGCCGCGCCTCGGCTTTCCGCATGTACCGCAACGCCTGCGCGTAGTCCAGGCGATCGGTGTAGAGGATCCCCACCGTCGCGGCCGCGGGCCCGGCCACGTCCGTCTCGCCGCGGTCGGCGACCGGCTTGAGCAGGCTCAACGCCTCGCTCGTCCGCCCGAGCCGATACGCGCTCAAACCCGCCAGGTACTGAGCCACGCGGCGGTCGCGGCCGGAGCTCGCCCGCGCTATGCGCTGGGCGCCTTCGTAGGCCTGGCGATAAAGCCCCGCCTCGTAGTGCCGCATCACCTGGGCCTGCGTGGTCTTGCTCGCCTCGCTGCAGCCGGCCAGGCCAACGCAGACCGCGATGATCAGCCCGCCCGCGATCGCCTGCGCATGTCTTCTCGTGCCTAACATGGGCTGCTATTCTACAGCAAGCTCACGGTTGGAAATACGCCCATGGACAGCATGCTCTGGCCCATCCTGCGGACCGCGGCGCGGCACCCGCTCCGCGTCTGCATCGTCGACGATCAGCGATCCTGGCGTTACGCCGAACTGGTGCTCGGGGCGATGAACCTCCGCCGGCAGATGGACAAGGCCGACACCGCCAGGCACGTGGCGATCATGCTCCCGACCAGCGGGGCGTTCGCCATGGCGCTGCTGGCGACTTGGCTGGGCGATCGCGTCGCCGTGCCGATCAACTACCTCTTCGCCGATGCCGAGCGGCAACAGGTGCTCGACCACTGCGACGCGGACACGCTGGTCACGGCCGGGGCGATGCTCGATCACCTGGGCTGGACGCCGCGCGGCGTGAACGTGATGAAGCTGGATGAGCTGAGCCTGGGCGGCTTGCCGCGGCGGTGGCTGCCCGTGCGCTGCCGCTACAAGGGCGACGAGCTGGCCGCGATCCTTTACACCTCCGGCACGAGCGGGCAGCCCAAGGGCGTCATGCTCACCCACCGCAACCTCCGCGCCAACGTCGATGACGCGATCGAACTCGCCGGGCTCACCGAGAGCAACGGGTTCCTCGGCGTCCTGCCGCAGTTCCACAGCTTCGGGCTCAACGCCCTGACGCTGATCCCGTTGCGGCTGGGGGCGCGGGTGATCTACTCGGCGCGGTTCGTGCCCGGTCGACTCATCAAGCTCATCGCCCAGCACAAGCCCGACGTGTTCATGGCGATCCCCTCGATGTACAGCGCCCTGGCCAACGTCAAGAACGCCTCGCCCGTCGATTGGCGGTCGATCGAGCTGGCGATCAGTGGCGCCGAGCCGCTGCCCCAGCGCACGCGGGAGTCCTTCCACGAGCGGTTCAGCGTCAGGATCCTCGAAGGCTACGGCCTGACGGAGACCGCGCCGGTCGTCTCCTGGGCCATGCCGCACATGTACCGCGACGGGTCGGTCGGCAAGCTCCTGCCCCGCGTGCAGGTCCAGGTCGTCGACATCGACACCGGCAAGCCGCTCCCGCCCGACACGGAAGGCCACATCCTCGTCCGCGGGCCCAATGTCATGGCCGGCTACTACAAGCGGTCCGACCTCACCGCCGAAGCCATCGACGCAGACGGCTACTTCCGCACCGGCGACATCGGTCGACTCGATGCCGATGACTATCTCTACATCACCGGGCGGCTGAAGGAGATGATGATCATCGGCGGCGAGAACGTCTTCCCCCGCGAGATCGAGGAAGTGCTCGCGGACCATCCGTCGGTCCAGGCGTGCGGCGTGATCGGCAAGCCCGACGAATCCCGCGGCGAAGTCCCGGTGGCTTACGTCGAGCTCAACGAGGGCCAGGCGTTCGACGAGCAGGCGTTGCGCGGCTGGTGCCGCGACAAGCTCGCCGGATACAAGGTGCCCCGGGAGATCCACTGCGTCGAAGAACTGCCGCGCAGCCCGACCGGGAAGATCATGCGGCGGAAGCTGGGCGCATAGCCGCCGACCCGAACCGTGTGAACTCGCTCACGCCGGGGCTCGCCGGCCCGCGGCATGCGCGGCCTACCGATCCAACAGATCAACCAGCGCCGAGGCGTTCGTGAGGTCTTGCACCGCCACGTCCGCGCCGGCCTCGCTCAAGTCGGTCGTTGAATACGGACCCGTCGCGACAGCGAAGGCGATGCAGCCGTTCGCGTGGGCGCAGTGCACGTCGCGCGGGGTGTCGCCGATGACGATCACGTCGCGGCGGGCGATGACGCCCTCGCCGGACTCGAACGCATCGATGGCATGCCGCACCAGCGCCGGGCGATCGGGCCCGTCGTCGGCGTAACCGGTCACGGCGAACCAGCCCGGATCGATGCCGGCGGCCATGAGCTTGATGTCCGCCGCCCGCCGGAAGTTGCCCGAGACGATGCCCAGCCGCACATCCGATCGCCCGCGGAGTTCGCCCAGCAGGTCGATCACGCCGGGCTTGGGACGGGCCTGGGAAGCGCGGGTCTCGAAGTCGCTGGCGAGCTGGTCGACGTAACGATCGTGGAAGCGGTCGTGATGGAGATGATGATCTTCCAGGCCGTGCGTGGCTGCGGCCTCGGAGAACAGGATCGTGTCCAGCCCGCCGGCGGCGATCAGCCCGTCGAAGGAGAACTGCTCGCCGAACAGTGCCCGGCCGGCGGCGGTCATGGCGCGTATGCCCGCCCCGTTAGACCCAATTAATGTGCCGTCGATGTCAAACAAAAGCAGCTTCATGCCGATGATTCTACTGCACGGGTTGATCGCGACGCGACCGGTATTGACGCCCAGACCGGCCGCCCGGGTGCCCGGGGGCGGCCGATAAGCCCGACCCGATCGGGGACTTGACGCGATCCATCCGATGTGTATGATATCGTGCTGCGAAGGAGGCACTACCGAACCGTATGCGTAACCGCCAACCAGACCGACGGTAGAGTTCGGCAAGTACTGCGTTGACCCTTGACGGGGCCGCGGCCTTTGCCGACGGCCCCGATTTGTTTACCGGGGTTGCTCCTTCAAACGGATTGGGATGGAAGATTTTGTTCCGAAGCCGTTAAGAATCGGTTGACAGCGGCTGGGAACAAAGTAACATGCTCGGCTCGCTTCGAGCGGCAGCCGCCGTCTTTGGGCCCGGACGCATCACGCGATGTTCCGGCCGGCGGAGGCCACCGCCCGCAGCGATGCGGGATGCGTTCTTTGACAAGTGAACAAAAGTGTTGTCGCACAACAACCATCCCGGTTCGTGAGCTTAGTCACGAACCGGTCGAGCAAGGCTCTGAGGTGGCTTGGAGCATCGGCCTGAGGTCGGTGTGATCAAGCTATCAAGGGCGCGCGGTGGATGTCTTGGCGTCAGAAGGCGATGAAGGACGTGGAAGCCTGCGATAATCTCAGGGGAGCTGGCAATCAAGCTGTGATCCTGAGGTCTCCGAATGGGGAAACCCTTCCTTCGGGAAACCGGCGGCTGAATGCATAGGCCGTCGGGGCGAACGTGGAGAACTGAAACATCTAAGTACCCACAGGAAAAGAAAGAAACCTCGATTCCGTGAGTAGCGGCGAGCGAAATCGGATTAGCCAGTAGCGGCGTGAATGGGATGGAAAGCCCAACCATAGAAGGTGATAGTCCTGTAGCAATGTAGCTGGTGAGCCCTCGAGTAGCACGGAGCTCGTGAAACTCCGTGTGAACACGGGGGGACCACCCCCCAAGGCTAAATACTCTCTGACGACCGATAGTGAATCAGTAAGGCGACTGAATGATGAAAAGCACCCCTATAAGGGGAGTGAAAGAGTACCTGAAACCGTACGCCTACACAGCGGTCGGAGTCCGCCTCGGCGGATGACGGCGTGCCTTTTGCATAATGACCCGGCGAGTTACTC
>CAYWKS010000001.1:188131-254429 GCA_964458935.1 uncultured Planctomycetaceae bacterium | reverse complement strand
CCGCCGTCGTTGACCAGGTCGTCGTCCACCGACTGGATGAAGCAGGCATGGGGCTGCGGATGCGTGTACGCGTCGGGCGACAGCCGCGTCTCGCCGGTCTCGGCGTCGTCGTAATAGTGGCCCTGGGCCGGACCGGACATGTCGTACGCCCAGTGGAGCCCGGTATTGAACCACTGCGGGCTGTTGGGCGCCGCCGCCTGCGTCAGCAGCATCCAGCAGGTCTCGTCGTAGAACGCGTCGGCGTCCTCGGTCGAGTCGAAGTAGCGATACTGCTTGCCCCAGTGGCGCCAGCAGCCGGCCAGCCGGCGAATGACCTGCCTCGCCGACCGCTCCGGGCCGGTGACGATGCGGCCGTCCTCGTCCTTGAGCACCTCGCCGTCGTCGCCGTACTGCGGTACCCCGGCCTTGCGGAAGTACTTGCTGACCATGATGTCGGTCGCGAGCTGGCTCCAGCTCTTGGGCACCCGGGCGTCGTTCATCTCGAACACGACCGATCCGTCGGGGTTCAGGATGCGGCTCGACCGCGTCGTCCATTCGACGCTCTCAAACACGTCCTCGCCGGCCTTCGTCCATCTGCGATCGATCTTCATGGTCTCACCAATACCTTCACTCAGAGTCCATTCATGTCCATTCTTCGCAACGGCATCCGTTCCGCCGCGGGTAGTTCACGTCAAGTCAGCGCGCGACAGTCCAAGCGGGACGCGCTGTTTTGCCAGGCCTCAGCGGGCCTGCGGCCTCAAAGCTCCGGGCGAGCGGTTTGTGCGGGGCCCGCCGATGGGTCGGGCTGGACGTGTCTGCCGCCGCAGCGTTGCATTACTGGATTCAGGCAATGCGATACTCATCGGTGTTCCCTGCGGGACTTCACCTCACAAACAGGCCCCAAACAAACCCGGACCTTGTCAGGCCGGGGTCGGGCTCCGCCCGACGCTTCAAGATTGTGGGGTTCCAACCACCACGAGTCCTAACATCCGTCGACCCGGACCCGCCCTCGGAAGCCGGGCATCCCCCGGTGGGGGTGACCCCTGTGAGCTTCGGGTCGACTGGAACAACATCATATTACTATATCTAGCGTCCGCAAGGGCAAACTTTACAAAATCTGGTAGCCCACACCCCTGTCGGTCGCAAGTTGCCGAGTCGCCACGGCTTAAGGGTGAAAATTATTCTAATCAAGCGCAACCCGTGGGGGCCGCCGACAACGCACGCCAGCTTTTCCACAAGATATGGGGGTGCTGTCGGTGCATACCTGACTCATGTCAAGACGCGATGCCCTTTCCATGCCATTGATACGCTTGCCAGCGCCGCCAAGCAGGTCGCTGCGGTCTGTGGCACGACCGATCAACCGGTTTGCCGATACGCCCGCTCCGCGATTACCGCATTTGCTAGGATGCGGCCATGAGTGATTTGAACGCCCAGACGCCGCCGATTCCCGCCGATCACGAGTTGCTGACCGATCTGACCGAGCCCCAGCGGGCCGCGGTGACGACGACGGAAGGCCCGGTGCTGGTGGTCGCGGCGGCGGGGTCGGGCAAGACGCGGGTGATCACGCGACGGGTCGCCTGGCTGGTCCGGGAGGTCGGGCTGGCGCCGTGGCAGATCTGCGCGATCACCTTCACCAACAAGGCCGCCGGCGAGATGCGCGAGCGTGCTGCGGAACTGCTCACCCCGCGACAGGCCAAGGCGGTTTCTATCGGCACCTTCCACGCGCTGTGCGTCCGTCTGCTCCGCGAGTTCGCCGAACGCGCGGGGTTCAACCCGGGGTTCGTGATCTACGACTCGGCCGACCAGAAGCGCGCCATGAAGCAGGCGCTGGAAGCGGAGAACATCAACAGCAAGAACTTCTCGCCGGATTCGGTGCTGTCGGCGATCAGCAACGCCAAGAACCAGCTCATCGACGCCGAGGACTACGCGAAGCAGGCCGGCGACTTCTTCCAGCGGATCGTCGCCCGCGGCTATCAGGCGTATCAGCAGATCCTCCGCAACAACGATGCGCTGGACTTCGACGATCTGCTCATGGAGACCGCGTTCCTGTTGCGCCGCGACGAGCGGGTTCGCAGCGAGATGCAGGACCGATTCCAGTACCTGCTCATCGACGAGTACCAGGACACCAATCACGCTCAGTTTCTCATCGCGCATCAGCTCGCCGCACAACACCACAACATCTGCGCCGTCGGCGACCCGGACCAGTCGATCTACGGCTGGCGCGGGGCGGACATCCGCAACATCCTCGAGTTCGAGGAGCACTACCCCCAGGCGAAGGTGATCGCGCTGGGGCAGAACTGGCGCTCGACCCCGCAGATCCTCCAGGCGGCCGACGCCCTGATCCAGAACAATCGCAAGCGGAAGCACAAGCCCCTGTTCACGGACAACGCCGGCGGGTCCAAGCTGCGCGTGGTCGCTGCGGGCGACGAGGAACACGAAGCCCAGCTCGTCGTCGACTACCTCCGCGAGCATCACGACGCGGGCCGGCCATGGTCGGACATGGTCGTGTTCTACCGCATGAACGCGCTCAGCCGCGTGATGGAAGACGGGCTGCTGCGGTCGAGCATCCCGTACATCGTGGCGCGGGGCACGGCGTTCTACCAGCGGAAGGAGGTCCGCGACGCCGTGGCCTACCTCCGCGTGCTGTACAATCCCGGCGATGAAATCTCGCTGCTGCGGATCATCAACACGCCCGCACGCGGGATCGGCAAGACGACGATCGAACGCCTGCAGGCATACGCCGCGTCGCAGGGCGTCAAGCCCTGGGAAGCGATCGAGCGGGCCGTCAACGTCAGCTCGCTCACGCCTTCGGCTGTACGGTCAATCGCCCGGTTCCGCCAGACCATCGACCAGTGGACCGCGAAGGTCGACGGCGACGCCGAGGCGTTGACGTTCGAGCCCGGCATGCGCGACGTGGTCGAGATGGTCATCCGCGACTCGGGCCTTGAGGCGTACTACCAGAAGGAAGACGAGGAAAAGCTGGCGAACCTTTACGAGCTGATCACCGCGGCCCAGCGGTTCGACGAGGAGTACGGCGAGGAGGACGCGACGCTGCGTCAGCGCCTCGCAGATTACCTTGAATCGATCGCGCTGGTGAGCGACATCGACCGCATGGAAGGCGGCGCCGACAGCGACGGCGCGGTCACGCTCATGACGCTGCACGCGGCCAAGGGCCTGGAATTCAACGTCGTCGCCATCATCGGGCTCGAAGAAGGGCTGCTGCCGCACAGCCGCTCGATGGACTCGGCCGAGGAACTGGAGGAGGAGCGTCGGCTGTGCTTCGTGGGGATCACACGCGCACGGCGGGACATCATGCTCAGCCACGCCCGCTACCGGACGATCCGGGGCCAGCGCGAGCGGGCGATCCCCAGCCAGTTCTTACGCGAGATGCCCGAGGCGGTGATCGATGTGCGGGACCACGCGAGCGGCTGGAGCACTTACGCCGAAGACGGCGCGCCGGGTCGCGCCCCGGCGCGGTCGGCGTCGGGCGGCCGGCCGCGGTCCGTCGGCGGGCTGGAAGTCGGATGCCGCGTCAGCCATCCGCAGTTCGGCCAGGGCGACGTGATCAGCATCTCCGGCGCCGGGCCCAATGCCCGCGCCAAGGTCGACTTCGACGCCGTCGGCCCCAAGACCCTCATCCTCGAATACGCCCGCCTCGAACGCATGGAGCGGTAGGGCGGCGCTCAGGTGTTCGGCTGCGGCTCGATGTGCGCCGTGGCGTTGCCTTCGCCCAGGTGGTCGATGATCCGCCGCTCGATCGCGGTCGCCGTCGCGTGAGCCCGCTCGACCGGCATCGACGGATCGAACCGCAGGTGCATGTCCACCCAGTGCTCGGCACCCTGGTGGCGGTGGCGGACCTTCTCGTAGCTGGCGATGCGGCCGGCGGCGACCTCCTCGTCGAGGATGCCGCGGATCGCCCGGTCATCCTCGGGGTCGATCCGGTCCATCAGACCGTGCAACGCCCGGCGGATCACGCTCGATCCGGTCCAGACGATCCAGGCACAAACGACCACGGCGACGACGGCGTCCAGCCAGCCCCAGCCGGTCAGCGCGACCACGGCCAGCGACGCGGCAACCGCGAGGCTGGTCACGGCATCGGCGAGCAGATGTCTGCCGTCCGCGATCAGGGCCGTGCTGTGCAGCGCCGCGCCGCGTCGCATGATGTGCCGCGCGAGCACCGCCAACAACAGCGCCAGCACCACCAGCGCTGCCACGCCCGGGCCCGGCGATCGGATCGTCGCGCCTTCGACCATGCGTCGGACCGACTCCACCGCAACCGCCGCCCCGGAGACGATAATCAGCAACCCCTCCGCGGCGGCGGTGACGAACTCCATCTTGCCGTGGCCGTATGGATGCTCCCGGTCGGCCGGCCGCGCCGCGTACCAGACGCTGAACAGCGCCATCGCCGAGGCGGCGATGTTCACCACCGACTCCATCGCATCGCCCAGCACCGCCGCCGAGTTGGTCAGGAAGAACACGCCGAGCTTGGCGGCCATGATGACCACCCCGCCGACCAGCGCGGTCCAGGCCACGCGGCCGGCGCTCGTTGGCGAGCGATCTGCTTCCGGGCGGGACATGTGGCCGAGCATAGCCCGGGCTGATGGCCCAACACAAAGCAACATGCCCCGCGAAAACGAGGTTTTGGTGCGGCAAAACGCCGCCTCCGCCGCGTTCGCCCCGCGCGGCGGTTGCGACGGCCACCGGGCAACCCATAATGAAGGCTCGCGGCCCAGATTCGTAAGTCACGTCAAAACGAGGTGTTCAGTGTCTGAAGTCACGCCCGGCTTAAGCGATGAGCAGAAGAAGAAGTTCTTTGAGGGCCACCCGGTCGTCTTCCCATTCTCCGCGGGGCTGATCGTGTTGTTCGTCGTGCTGGCCGCGGCGTTTCCCGGCCGCACCATGATTATCGCCAAATGGCTGCAGGCCGGCATCGTCAGCAACTTCTCCTGGCTCTACATCGCCTCGATGTCGCTGTTCCTCATCCTGGCGCTGGTGCTTTGCTTCAGCAAGTTCGGGGACATCCGCCTCGGCCCCGACGGCCAGGAGCCGGAGTTTCCCACGATCACGTGGTTCGCCATGCTCTACAGCGCGGGCATGGGCATCGGCATGCTGTTCTGGGGCGTGGCCGAGCCGATGTACCACTACGGCAACCCGCTGTTCAGCGCGGGCCAGACTCCCGGTGCGGCGAAAGAGTCCATGGCCATCACCCTCGCACACTGGTGCCTGCATCCGTGGGCATTGTACGCGCTGGTCGCGCTGGCCCTGGCGTACTTCGGGTTTCGACGCGGCCTGCCGCTGAGCTTCCGCTCGGTCTTCTTTCCCATCTTCGGCGAGCGGATCCACGGTCGGCTGGGCGACGTGATCGACATCATGGCCGTGCTGGCGACGCTGTTCGGCCTGGCCACCTCGCTGGGCCTGGGCGCCAAGCAGGTGAATGCCGGCCTGTACTACGTCACCGGCGGGGCCGTGCCCCAGGGCACCTGGGTCCAGGTCGCCCTGATCGCCGGCATCACCGCCTGCGCCGTGCTGTCGCTGGTCTCGGGCCTGGACGTGGGCATCCGCCGACTCAGCGAGACCAACATGGGGATCGCGGCCTTCCTGCTGATCTTCCTGTTCGTCGCCGGGCCCACGGTTTACCTGTTCCGGTCGCTGGTCGAGAATACCGGCCAGTACCTGGAGTGGCTGCCGACGGCGAGCTTCTTCACCGCCGCTTACGGCAGTGGCGAGCAATCGAGTTGGTTCGGCAGTTGGACGGTCTTCTATTGGGGCTGGTGGATCGCCTGGTCGCCTTTCGTGGGCATGTTCATCGCCCGTGTCTCCAAGGGCCGCACCATCCGCGAGTTCGTCGTGGGCACGTTGCTGGTGCCGACCACCGTGGCGATCATCTGGCTGACCGGGTTCGGCAACAGCGCCCTGCACCAGGAGATCGCCCCCGAGATCGCCGACAGCCAGGCCCGCCAACAGGTCAGCGAACAGCTCACCGCCGAACTCGGCCACGAGCCCGACGAGGCCCAGCTCCGGCGGGGTCTGCTCGCCCACTACGGCTACGAGCCGCAAACGTTCCTCGTCCAGGTCAAGCGGGACGGCTACCCGCTCACCGAGGACGGCCAGTGGCAGATCGGCCCCACCATCCGCGGCGTTGCCAAGCCCACCAACGTCCTGCTCCGCACCCGCGACGACGGCACACTGATCACCAAGGCCGGCAACACCGTCGCATACAACACCTATGGCGTCATGGTTTGCGGCGACGACAACAGCCGGCTCTACGCGCCATCGCCCGACGAGGCCTTCGACGGCAAGTACATGGCTCAACAGGCCGACCTGAGCCTGATGGGCTACCTCGACAGTGCGGTGCTGACCGAGGACCGCACGTCGACCGTGGATTCACTGAGCACGGTGATGTTCCGCATGCTCGACGCGTATCCGATCACGATCGTGACCGCGATCCTCGGGACGGTGAGCATCATCCTGTTCTTCATCACCAGTTCGGACTCGGCCTCGCTGGTGGCGGACATCATCGCCTCGGGCGGCAACCAGGACCCGCCGACGGGCACGCGCATCTTCTGGGGCTGCCTCGAGGGTCTGCTGGCGGCGGTGTTGCTCCTCGCCGGCGGACTCAGCGCCCTGCAGACCGCGAGCATCACGGTGGGCCTGCCGTTCTGCCTGATCACCCTGCTGATGTGCTATGCGCTGTTCCGCGGGTTGCTGCGTGAGCGCCGCGGCGCGTTGCCGGAAGAGCAGATGCACTACATCCGTCACGCCCATCGCAAGAAGCTCGGTTCCGCCGCGGAAGCCAAGGCCCTGCTCGAGAAGCGGCTGCGTCCGGAACGTTGGCCCGAGCGCGAGCCGGACAAGGCCGACCCCGGGCCGTCGGACAAGCTGAAGTAGGCGCCTCGTTGCGACCCGAGCAGGCGGCCGGCGCGACCGCCCCCGCCCCAGGTCGAACCGGGCTGTCGTTCACGTTTGGCGGCATGGCGCCCTGCCCAAGCGGGGACGATTTTGCTATACTGCCTAACCCGGCAGTCCTGCCGCCCCACCGCCCCCAAACCCCCATTGATGGGAGATTCATCATGCCGCTGATGACCACCAAGCCGATGTTCGACCTTGCCTATGAGGGCGGTTTCGCCGTCGGCGCGTTCAACGTCAACAACATGGAGATCACGCAGGGCATCATCGACGCCGCCGCGGCCGAGTCGAGCCCGCTGATCCTCCAGATTTCCAAGGGCGCGCGGAAGTACGCCAACATGACCTACCTGCGGCACATCATCAACGCCGCGGTCGAGGAGCACCCCGACCTGCCCATCGCGATCCACCTCGACCACGGCGACACGGTCGAACTCGTCGAGGAGTGCATCAACGACGGGTTCACCAGCGTCATGATCGACGGCTCGCACGACCCGTTCGACGAGAACGTGGCGGTGAGCAAGGCCGCGGTTGAGAAGGCGCACGCGGCCGGCGTGGTCGTCGAGGCCGAACTCGGCCAGCTCGGCGGCATCGAGGAAGACGTCGTTGGCGCCGCCGACTTCGAGGAGAACGTCGAGAAGTACCTCACCAAGCCCGACGAGGCGAAGGAGTTCTGGGAGAAGACCGGGATCGATTCTCTGGCCGTCGCCATCGGCACCAGCCACGGGGCATACAAGTTCAAGAAGGAAGCCAAGCTGGCGTTCGACCGGATCGAGCAGATCATGCAGACCTGCCCGGGCCTGCCGCTGGTGATGCACGGCTCGTCCAGCGTCCCTCAGGAGTTCATCGACCTGGTCAACCAGTACGGCGGCGAGATGCCCAACGCCAAGGGCGTGCCCGAGGACCAGATCGCCATGGCGGTGCAGAAGTACGGCGTGTGCAAGGTCAATATCGACACGGACCTGCGTCTGGCGCTGACGGCGAAGATCCGTGAGGTGTTCGCGACCAAGCCCGCGGAGTTCGACCCCCGCAAGTATCTCGGTCCGGGCCGCGAGGCGATCGTCGAGATGGTCAAGCGGAAGCTGCACATGCTCAACTCCGCCGGCAAGGCCGAACAGGTCAACAAGCACTGGAGCGATCAGGGCCAGCCCCTGCCGGATTACTACAAGCAGGCGGTCGGCGCCTGAGCCGCACCGCTGCATCGAGCTTGCCCGAGAGCCCATCGCCCCGATGGGCTTTTTTATGTCATGGCCGTCTGGAGTACACTGCGCCGACCGCTGAACATCGCGCCCCTGCGCCCGCCACGGGCCGCGTGAACTCACCTTGGACGGATACGCATCATGGAAGCCGCCGACGCATTCCTGAAGAGCTTCTCGTTCTTCTTCGTGTTGCTCAATCCGTTCCTGATGATGCTCTATCTGCTGGACCTGATGCGGAAGATGGACGGCCGCATGTTCCGCGTGGTGTTGTACCGGGCTTCGTTGATCAGCTTCGGGGTGTTCAGCGTGTTCGTGCTTGCGGGCGACGCGGTGTTCCGGGACCTGCTCCAGGTGCGGTTTGCGTCGTTCCAGATCTTCGGCGGGCTGCTGTTCCTGCTGATCGGGTTCCGTTTCTTCACGCAGGGCCCGAACGCGGTGGAGCAGCTCCGCGGCGAGCCGCGCCACGTCGCCGGGTCGATCGCCCTGCCGTTCATGATCGGCCCGGGCACGATCAGCGCCTCGATCCTCGCCGGCGCGGAGATGCCGGCGCCTCTGGCCGTCGCCTCGGTGGCGTCGGCGATGCTGGCGGTGATCATCGGCCTGACCGTGCTCAAGCTCGTTCACGACCGCGTCCGCAACCGCTACAACGAGCTGGTCGAGCGGTACATCGAGTTGACCGGTCGGGTGTCGGCGTTGCTGATCGGCACCATCGCCATCGAGATGATCCTTCAGGGCATCGAGCGTTGGCTGAACCTGCGTCAGGGTGTCGGCCTCCCCGGATAATCGTCGGCTCAGTCGTCCTCGAGCTCGATGTCCTGGACGTCGTCGTCGGGTTGCATCCAGACCTGCTCGGCGACGGGCGGGGCGGCGGGGCCCTGCTCGGTGCGGGCGGCGGCGGCGAGCCCGATCACGATCCCCACCGCGCCTTCGACGCCGATCTTCTTCCTCAGGTCCAGCGCCGCGCGTTCGCTGCAGTTCAGGGCGTGTGCCATCCCGCCGGCCGACGCCCCGCGCAGGAACCCCTCGATCGACAGCCGCTCCACGCCGATGAGCTTGGCGAACGAGTCGGTCGCGTGCCCCTCGATGAGCTGTTCGACGGCGCTGGTGCTGACGCCCAGGACGTTGGCGATCCCTGCGAGGCTCATGATGCTTCTCCTGTGACCGAGCCGATGACCGTTGCATCGCTATCCGGCAAGACCTGTGACCCATACCCAGAACCGCCAGTAGCAGACGGCCACGCCGGCGGTCACCAGGTTACCCGTGATATAGTACGCGTACAGCCGATCCGTGGTCTTGTCATCGTGCTGAGGGTCCTGGCGGTCGCGCATGTGGGCCGCCACTTTCAACGCGCCGAAGAACGTCAGGGCGTGATAGATGTGATGCGAGAGGCAAAGGAACAGGAACAGCCGCTGAATGACCCCGGATATCACGTCGTGCACTTCGATCCGCTCGTGGGCGAGCGGGTCGCGCGAGGCGTCCGGCGGGTCCGTCCGTGGCTTGCGATAGATCCATCGGATGGCCTGAAAGACAAAGGGCAGCGCGCATTCGCTGATGACCAGGACGCAGGCGGTCCATCCGGCCGCTTGCCAGTTCATGCCGCCTCCCGAGCCAGGTAATGCAACAACCTGCGGGCGGCATGGTACGCCGCGATCCGCAGGCTGCGGTAGCGACGCAGCACGCTGGTGCGCGACCGGTTGACCCGTCGCGCCGCCTCGGCGTTGTCCAGCTCATCGAGAAACGCTTCCACCAGGTCCAAGTCCTTCTCCTTCCAGTCGTCGACGAGGCTGAAGTAAACGGCGAACATGTCGCTCAACGCGTCGCGGACCGCGGCGGGGGCGATGGCGATCCCGATCCGGGCGTGTCGATTCTTCTTGAGCTCGGCCAGTTGGCGCCGCGCGCCGGCAAGCCCCTCGCCGACCATTTGGTGGGCGCTGTGCGGGTTGATCGGCGTATCGATGGTGCCGGTGCGGATGACGTAGCGGAGCTTGAACAGCGCGCCCTGGCGCACACGCTGCTCCTCAAGCTCGAGCACGATGTCGATCGCCGCCGGCACATCCACCGGCACGCCCTGGAACTCGTCGCCGAGCGTGATGGTCAAAGGCGAGAGCAGTCGCGTTGCGTGCGCGGCATTGGCCCGGTCCACCATCGCTCGGAAGGCGCGCATCATCGCCGCCCCTTCATAGTCCGAGCTGGCGACGATGTCGGCCATGATGATGCAGTGCTCGGGCATCGCGGGCCTCCGGCTGGCCCCATCTTACCCCCGCGTTGCACGCGATGCAATAATATTGCACAAACTCAATGCGTGCATGAATAATGCACGCGCGTGGCGCCGCGTTATTCGTCGGTCACGCACCCGTGGCTGGCGTCCTGCACGTTGCGGATGTACTTCCAGAGCGTGCCGCGGTGGGCCTTGTACGGGGGCTGGACCCATTCGCGGCGGCGTCGGGCGAGTTCATCGTCGTCGGCGTCGACGCGGATCGCGCCGGTCTGGTCGTCGATGGTGATGGTGTCGCCATCGCGGACGAGGGCGATGGGCCCGCCTTCCTGGGCCTCGGGCACGACGTGGCCGATGATGAACCCGTGCGAGCCGCCGCTGAACCGCCCGTCGGTGATGAGGGCGACGTCATCGAGGAACCCGGCCCCGGCCAAGGCGCTGGTGGGGGTGAGCATCTCGGGCATGCCGGGCCCGCCCTTGGGGCCTTCGTAGCGGATGACGATGACGTCGCCGGACTGGATGCGGCCGGCTTCGAGCCCGGCGAGCATGTCCTCCTCGCAGTCGAAGCACCGGGCCGGTCCGGTGAAGCTCAAGCCCTGCTTGCCGGTGATCTTGCCGACCGCGCCGTCGGGGGCGAGGTTGCCGCGGAGGATGGAGATGTGCCCGGTGGGCTTGATCGGCTTTTCGATCGGGTAGATCACGTCCTGGTCGGGCGGGAGGTCGGCGGCGTCGGCGACGTTCTCGGCGAGGGTCTTGCCGGTGCAGGTGATGCAGTCGCCCTTGAGCCAGCCGGCTTCGAGCAGGTACTTCATCACGGCGGGGATGCCGCCGAGCTTGTGCACGTCTTCCATGACGTACTTGCCGCTGGGCTTGAGGTTGCCCAGGAGCGGGACGCGGCGGGCGACGGCCTTGAAGTCGTCGATGTCGAGGCTGACCCCGACCGCCCGCGCCATCGCCAGCAGGTGCAGCACGAGGTTGGTCGACCCGCCCAGGGCCATGGCGAGGACCATGGCGTTCTCGAAGGCGGGCCGCGTCATGATGTCGGCCGGCTTGAGGTCGAGCTGCATGCAGGTGCGGATGGCGTGGCCGGCGCGGACGCACTCGTCGTTCTTGAGCTGCTCGACGGCGGGCGTGCTGGCGGAGTAGGGCAGGCTCATGCCCAGGGCCTCGATGGCGCTGGCCATGGTGTTGGCGGTGTACATCCCGCCGCAGGCGCCGGCGCCGGGGCAGGCGTTTCGGACGATGGTGCGGCGCTGGTCCTCGGTGATGACCCCGGCGAGCCGCTGCCCGTAGCTCTGGAACGCCGAGACGATGTCGAGCACCTCGGGCTTGCCGTCGAGCTCGGCGCAGCCGGGCTTGATGGTGCCGCCGTAGACCATGATGGCCGGCCGGTTGAGCCGCGCCATGGCGATGATCGTGCCGGGCATGTTCTTGTCGCACCCGGGCAGGGCGATCAGGGCGTCATACCACTGGGCGGCCATGACGGTCTCGATGGAGTCGGCGATCAGGTCGCGAGACTGGAGGCTGTAGCTCATGCCGTCGGTGCCCATGGCGATGCCATCGGAGACGCCGATGGTGTTGAACCGCATGCCGACCATGCCGGCCTGCTGGACGCCGACGTTGACCTGGGCGGCGAGGTCATTGAGGTGCATGTTGCAGGGATTACCCGAGTACCAGCAGGCGGCGATGCCGACCTGCGGCTTGTTCAGGTCCGCTTCGGACAGCCCGGTGGCGAGCAGCATCGCCTGGCTGGCGCCCTGGCTGGCGGGCTGGGTGATGCGGCTGGAAAACCTGTTGAGCTGGGTCTGTGCGGCGGGATCGGCCGTGGTCATGTCACACCTCGGATCGGGCGATAGATGGCCATTGTAGCAAACGCAGATCGCGGTCGAGCCAGGCTCGGCCGGGTCGAACAAGCGGCGGACCGGCGATTGCACCGCGTTTGCAGCGATTCGACGGCGCGGTGCGCGCCGGGGCGTCGCTTGTCCGCCCCGGGGTGCCCCCTGGGCTGTCCGCTTGCTTTAACGTGTTGTCAAATAGTCATTTCAGCGCTTCGGAGTGGCTGTCCGCCCGTGGCCGGGCGGACAGCCGAACCCGCATGGGGCGCCGTGGCGTGGGCGTGGGGGGGCGATGCCCCCGGGCGCTGCACGCGCGCTTCCTACTAAGGGGCGGCGCGTCAGCGGCCGGCGCATGCGGGCGTCGTTTGGGGCTTGCCGGCCCCTGGAAAGCGGGTCGCGGCGAGTCGCCGCGGTGCGCCCGGCGAAGCGCCGCCCGGGCGTGCGGGCGTCGGCGGGGATGCACGGGTACACGGGGGACGTAGAATGGGGCCATGACGCAAGCCCTGGCGGAATCGAGTCGGGCGGGCAGCGGTGATGCGCCGGTGCTGCGGGTCCGCGAGCTGAAGACGCACTTCCCCGTGAAGCGGGGTTTGCTGCAGCGGACGGTGGCACACGTCAAGGCGGTCGACGGCGTGAGCTTGGACGTCGGCCGCGGCGAGACGCTCGGTCTGGTCGGCGAGTCGGGCTGCGGCAAGACCACGGTGGGGCGGACGATCCTGCGACTGGTGCCGGCGACGGCGGGCGAGGTCACGTTCGACGGGGAGGACGTGTTCGCGAAACGCGGGGCGGCGCTGAAGCGGCTTCGCCGACAGATGCAGATCATCTTCCAGGACCCGGTGGGTTCGCTGAACCCGCGGATGACGGTGGGCCGGATCGTGGGCGAGCCGATCGCCGTGCACGGGCTGGCGTCGGGCGGGGCGCTCAAGCGGCGTGTGGGGGAACTGCTGGAGCGGGTGGGATTGAACAGCGCCTACGCGTCGCGGTACCCGCACGAATTCTCCGGCGGGCAGCGGCAGCGCATCGGCATCGCGCGGGCCCTGGGTCTCAACCCCAGCTTCATCATCTGCGACGAGCCGGTCAGCGCGCTCGACGTGTCGATCCAGAGCCAGATCCTCAACCTGCTCGACGACCTTCAGGATGAGTTGGGGTTGAGCTACCTGTTCATTGCGCACAACCTTGCGGTGGTGGAGCATTTCTCGGACCGGGTGGCGGTGATGTACCTTGGTCGGATCGTCGAGTCGGCGGGGCGGGAGGCGATGTATCGCGAGCCGTTGCATCCGTACACGCAGGCGTTGCTGAGCGCGGTGCCGGAGCCGACGACCGAGCGAGCGAAGGACCGGATCGTGCTGCCGGGGGAGGTGCCGAGCCCGATGAACCCGCCGGCGGGCTGCCACTTCCACCCGCGATGCGAGCTGGCGCGGAAGCTGGCGGGCGAGTCGGCGGCGGCGGACACCGTCGAGGTCCGTATCCAGGGCCAGCCGCACCGCGTGATGCGTCGCTGCGTCGAGCAAACGCCGGCCCTGGAACCGAGGACGGCGGACGCGGGGCATCCGGTGGCGTGCCATTTCGCCGGCGATTGAGCGAAACGCGGGGCTGATCGCCGGTCTTCCCGGGATGCGGGAGCGGGAATCGCCCCTTGCCGGGAACGGGAGGGGTGTTACAATAAAGGGCTACGAACAGCCGGACGATAGACCAAGACAGGTGGCCCGCCATGAAGGACAAGATTCATCCGAAGTATCAGCCCGTGGTCTTTGAGGACCATTCGGCGAACTACCGCTTCCTGACGCGCTCGACGATATCGAGCGACGAGATGACCACGTGGGAGGACGGCAAGGAATACCCGCTGGTCAAGGTCGAGATCAGCTCGGCCAGCCACCCGTTCTTCACGGGCAAGCAGAAGTTCGTGGACACGGCGGGCCGCGTCGAGAAGTTCCAGAAGCGTTTCGGCGGCAACTACTTCGGCAAGAAGACCGGCAAGAAGTAGCGACAACAGGCGAAAGCGCAACAGGGCCGTGGGCGTCGGGACGACGCTCGCGGCTTTTTGCATGAGGTGGTGGTGGAGGGGTCGGGGTTGGTGGACGATGCGCGACGCGGCGAAGGGACGAAGCCATGAGTGACGCCCTGTTCAACAAGCTGGATGAGCTGAGCGTCGAGGTGGAGCGGATCGACGCGCAACTCGCCGACCCGGCGGTGGTGTCGGACGCGGATCGGATGATCGAGTTGAGCACGCGTCGGGCGGCGATCCTGCCTCTGGTGGAGCGGTATCGGTCGTACCGATCGGCGTGTCGGGAGCAGGCCGACCTGGACGAGATGGCGGCGGAGGAGGCGGACGACGAGGTTCGAGCGATGGCGAAGGCCGAGCGGGCCGAGGTGGGAGCGCGTGCGGAGGCGATTCTGGAGGAGATCAAGGGGGACCTGGTGGCGAGCGAGGACCGAGCGGTGGGAGCGGTGATCGTGGAGATACGCGCCGGTGTGGGCGGCGACGAGGCGGGGATCTGGGCGGGGGACCTTTTGGAGATGTACGAGCGTTACGCGCAGCGACGGGGCTGGGCGTGGGAGGTGATGGATGCGTCGTCGAGCGACATGGGGGGCGTGAAGCACGCGATCGTGAACGTTCGTGGCGAGGCGGTGTGGCAGTACCTGGGGTACGAGTCGGGGACGCATTGCGTGAAGCGGGTGCCGCAGACCGAATCGCAGGGCCGGGTGCACACGTCGACGGCGACGGTGGCGGTGCTGGCCGAGCCGCGGAAGCTGGACGTTCAGATCGACGCGGCGGAGGTGGAGGTGGACGTGACGACGGCGCAGGGCCCGGGGGGTCAGAACGTGAACAAGGTGGCGACGGCGGTGAAGATGCGGCACGTGCCGACGGGGATCGAGGTCCGGATGCAGGACACGAAGAGCCAGCATCAGAACCGCGAGAAGGCGTGGCAGTTGCTTCGGGCGCGGGTGTACGAGCATTTCCAGGAGGCGGCCGACGCCGAGCGGGCCGCGTCGCGGTCGAAGATGATCGGGCGGGCGACGCGTGGGGAGCGGATCCGCACGTACCGTTACAAGGAGAACATCGCGGTGGACCATCGGCTGGGCGAGTCGTTTGCGTTGCCGCCGCTGATGGCGGGCGAGTTGGCGCCGCTGGTGGAGGCGTTGATCGAGCGCGACAAGGCGGAGCGGCTGGCGGCGCTGTGATCCGCCTAGGATGGTGGGTGAGCGACGAGGTGTTGCAACGCGGCCGGGTGATCCTCACGCACGGGCGTTGCCTGCATGCGCTGGCCGCGGCGCAGAGCCTGGGGCGGCGCGGGGTCGAGGTAATCGGCTGCGACGAGGTGCCGCTGACGGCGTTGAGCTTCTCCCGCCACGTCCGCGAGACCTTCACCCACGCCCCGGCGCACGACGAGCCGGCGTTCATCGCCAGCCTCGAGCGCGCCATCGAGCGGTACCGGCCTGAAGCGGGTCGGCCGTACGTGCTGATGCCGACCCACCGGGAGACGGTGGCGCTGGCCCGTCACCGGGACAAGCTGGCCGAGCTCATCACGCTGGCGGCGCCGCCGATCGAGGCGATCGACGCGGTAAGCCCGAAGGATCGGCTGGTGGCGACGGCGCGTCGTCTGCACGTGCCGACGCCGGCGACGTGGCTGGTCGGTAGCGACGACGAGGAGCGGCGGGTTGCCGCGGAGGTGGACGCGTACCCGGTGCTGGTGAAGCCGGCCGACGCGGCGGGCGGCCGGGGCATCCGCCGCGCCGAGGATGCGGCGAGTCTGCGGGCGGTGCTGGGTGAAGCCCGCGCCGGTGGCGGGGAGGTGTTGCTGGTCCAGGCGGTGGTGGGGGGGACGGACTACTGCGTCACGGGGTTGTTCGATCGGGGCCGGGCCGTGGCGAGCATGGCCTACCACAACCTGCGGACGTTCCCGAACGAAGGGGGATTCGGGGTGGTCCGCGAGACGGTCGATGCCGAGCCCTGCCGGGCGGTCGCCGAGCGGATGATGGCGGCACTGGGGTGGCACGGCGTGGCGCAGGTGGACTTCCGCTGGGCGGGGTCGGGGGACGACCCGCCGCGGCTCATCGAGGTCAACCCGCGATTCTGGGGCGGGCTGTTCCATTCGGTGGAGTCGGGGGTGGACTACCCGTGGATGCTCTACCAGCTCGCGGCGCAGGGCCGGGTCGAGGACGCGCCCATGCCGCGCATCGGCACGCGCAGCAAGGTCCCGCTGCTGGTCATGATGTCGGCGCTCGACGAGGTCACCGAAGACGACGGGCGGATGGCGCAATTACGGGAGACCGGCCCGCGGGCGCTCGCGTCGCTCCGCAGCGGGCGTGTCTGGGCGGCGCTGTCGACGGTCGGCGGGGCGGTGGCCGACGTGCTCGACGTGGGCGACCGGGTGCGGGCGTTGCGGCGGGCGATGGCGTCGAGCGAGGGCGCCGTGCCCGAAGCGCTGTCGTCGGATGACCCGGCGGTCTCTCTGGGGGTGCTTTACGTCCTGGCGTCGCTGGTCAAGAGCGGCGAGCTGCCGGAGGAGTTCAAGCGCGGATCGTAGGCCGATCGCCCGCCGCGGCCGGGGCGCCGCCAGCCATGCACGAACGCAAGCCGCACATCCTGATCTCGCTGTCGACGGCGTGGCAGCACCGCGTGGGGTTGAGCATGTTCACGTACGGACGTCTGGCGGCGCGGGCCGGGGGCGTGCCGATCCGCCTGCCCTTGAGGCCGCGCGACGATCCGGGCCGGCGCCTCGCCCACGCCGAGCGGCTTCTGGCGCGGTGCCAGGCGGTCATCCTCGGGGGCGGGTCCGACGTGGACCCCGACCGCTACGGCGCCGAGCCGTCGCTCCGGCGGATCGACCGGCAGCGTGACGCGTTCGAGGTGTGGTTGATCGAGCAGGCCCGATCGCGGCGTCTGCCGATGCTGGGCATCTGCCGCGGATGTCAGCTCCTGAACATCGTGGAGGGCGGGTCGCTGCGCGACTTCCGCGCCGACCGGGCGCTGGTCCGGGTTCACAGCCGCGGCAAGCCGCACCCCGTCGACCTGGCGCCCGGCACGCGGTTCGGCCGCACCATGGGCGCCGAGCGACTCGACGCCGTCCGTTCCTACCACGGCCAGGTCATCGACCGCCTGGCGCCGAGCCTGCGCATCGCGGCGACGGCGCCCGACGGGCTCATCGAAGCGGTCGAGCGGGCCGGCGGGCCCGACGACTGGTGGGCCACGGGCGTGCAGTGGCACCCGGAACTGCTGCTGCGCAAGCGGCGGGAGCATCGCCTGGTCGATGCGTTGGTCGCGCACGCGCGGCGATGACCCGCGGTGCCGGGCTGCGCGGCCGCGCCGCTAGGCGTCGATCTCCTCGTCGCGGACGCGCGCCTGGCCTGAGGGTTGCGGCTCGACGCGTTCGATCGTCGGTCGCGGCTCACCGATCTCGTCCATCAGTTCGAGCATCTTCGCTCGCAGCGCCTCGCGCACCGGGGTGTGCGCGCCACGGTCGATCAGGTTGTGCAGTTCATACGGGTCGTGCTTCAGGTCGTACAGGAACGCTTCGCGGTACGTCGCGTTGGCGAAGTCCGTACCGATCTCGCGTGACTTCTGCTCGCTCATGACGCAGTACTTCCATCGGCGGGTCCGGACGGCCCGGCCGGCGTTGCCATCGCAGACGTGGATCAGCCGCGCGCTCGGCCAGTCGGCCGCGTGCCCGCCGCCCAGCAGCGGCAAGACGCTGCGGCCCTCCATCGGGTCCGGCACGTCGATCCCGCACGCGTCGAGCAGCGTCGCCGGCAAATCCACCAGCGACGTGACGTGCTCGACCCGCCCGCCTCGGGTGAACGGCCCGCCCGTCAGCGCCGTCGGCACACGCACCGACGACTCGTGGCACGACCGCTTGTACTCGGCGTTGCGCGTCTTGAAGTGCGAGCCGTGGTCCGACGTGAACAGCACGATGGTGTCCTCGTCGAGGTCGAGGCTCTTGAGCGCGTCGAGCACGCGCCCGAACGCCTCGTCGAGCCGCTTCACCATGCCGTAGTACCCCCCGAGGTGCCGCTGGGCCGACCCGCCGATCGTCGCCGCTTCGACCGCGTTCTGGCTGGGCAATGCCGCAAGGTCCGGCGGCGTCCAGCGCGCCTCGTACCGCTCGCGGTAGCCGTCCGGCGGCGGGTAGTCGTCCTTGTCGTTCTGGTGATGCGGCTCGATGAACGACATCATCAGGCAGAACGGCCGATCCCGGTTGCGGTTGATGAAGTCGATGCCGCGGTCGGCCACGGCGTCGACCCGATACCCCGGCAGCCGCACCGCCTGGTTGTCGTTGTCGTACAGGATCGTCTGGTACTCGTGGACGCTGAACTCCAGCGCCTCGACGGCGAGCCAGTCCTGCCAGCCGGCGCGGCCTTCGGCGAACACCGCGCCGCCGCCCGAGCCCTGCTTGCGATTGTGATGCTTGCCCGCGAGATGCCACTTGCCCACGTACCCGGTCCGGTAGCCGGCGTCGTTGAAGCACCCGGCGAGCTGGGGCAGGTTGTCCGGCACGCCGCAGCCGTTCGCGACGCCGCCGTTCGTCGTGATGTGCGTGCCCGTCTGCAGGCAGCACCGCGCCGGGCCGCACACCGGCGCACACGAGACATGGTTGAACAGGTGCGTCCCCCGCTGCGCGACCCGGTCGAAGTTCGGCATCAGGTCCAGCGGGTTGCCGTGCAGCGACGAACAATCCCACCGCTGCTGATCGGTGAAGAAGATGACGACGTTGGGTTGCTGGCGCTGCGCGGTCATGCCGGTGCACTCCTGCCGCTCGGGTCGGGCGATGGGTCACTGGACGGTAAGGCTACCGCATGCCCCCGCCGCCCGCATGTCGCCCCGCCGCCCGAGGGCGGCACGCTCGCCCGGCCGTATGCGGGCGGGCCCGGTTCTGATACGCTATGCCGCGGCGTGCGGCCGTAGGTCCGATGAAGGACGCGCTCATGGAACGATGCATCCGATTCGCCGTGATGCTGTGCCTCCTGATGGCCGGTGTCGCCCAAGCGTCAGAGCAGCCCAACGTCATCGTCATCATGACCGACGACATGGGCTACTCGGACGTCGGTTGCTACGGCAGCGAGATCATCCGCACGCCGCACCTCGACGGGCTTGCGGAGCGGGGGCTGCGTTTCAGCCAGTTCTACAACACCAGCCGCTGCTGCCCGACGCGAGCGAGCCTGATGACCGGGCTCTACGCGCACCAGGCCGGCGTGGGCGCGATGACGGGCGACGCCGGGCCGAACCACCCCGGCTACCGCGGTCGGCTCATGGACCGCTGCGTCACCATCGCCGAGGCGCTGCAGCCCGCCGGCTACCGCACGATCATGACCGGCAAGTGGCACCTCGGCGACCGGAAGCAGGCGTGGTGGCCGCCGAACCGCGGCTTCGAACGCAGCTACTTCTGCCCGCAGGGCGGCGGCTTCTACTTCCGCCCGTCCTCGTGGAGCAACCGGTCGATCGCCCGGGGCAACGAGGTGCTCTTCGACGACCGGCGCGACCCGCCCCAGGGCTGGTACGCCACCGACGCGTTCACCGACGAAGGGCTCGCGTACGTGGAGGAGGCGGTCGGCGAAGGCAAGCCGTTCTTCTGGTACCTCGCCTACAACGCGCCGCACTTCCCGCTGCAGGCTAAGCCCGACGACATCGCCAAGTACCGCGGCAGGTTCAAGGAAGTCGGGTGGGACAAGCTCCGCGAACGGCGCCACCAGAACCTTGTCGAGCTGGGCATGATCGACCACCGCTGGCCGCTCTCGCCGCGCGACCGTCGCGTGCCGGCGTGGGACACGCTGACCGGCGAGCAGCAGGACGAGCAGGACCAGCGGATGGCGATCTACGCCGCGATGATCGACTGCGTCGACCAGAACGTCGGCAAGATCGTCGCGAAACTGACCGAACTGGGCGAACTCGACAACACGCTGATCCTGTTCCTGCACGACAACGGCGGCGCCGCCGTGGGCGGGCACCTCGGTTCCAGCAAGGGCAAGGGCGAGCCGGGCACGGCGACGAGCACGGTGTTCTACGGCACGTGCTGGGCCAACGTCTCCGACACGCCGTTCCGCGAATACAAGAGGGACATCGAAGAGGGCGGCATCGCCACGCCGCTGATCGCGCACTGGCCCGAGGGCACCGCCCCGGCCGTGCGCGGGACGATCGCCCACGACCCGGGACACGTGATCGACATCATGCCCACCTGCCTCGCGATGGCCGGCGCGCCGTACCCTTCAACCCGCGACGGCCACGAGATCATCCCGGCCGAAGGCACGAGCCTGTTGCCCGTGCTGCGGGGCGAGCCGTTGGTCCGCGGCGCGCCGCTGTTCTTCGAGCACCTCGGCAACCGCGGCATGCGCGACGGGCGATGGAAGATCGTTGCCGCCAAGGGCAAGCCCTGGCAACTGTTCGACCTCGAAGCCGACCGCACGGAATTGAACAACCTCGCCGACGCGATGCCGGACAAAGTCCAGGCGATGGCCGACCGGTACGACGCCTGGGCCGAGCGCTGTTTCGTGAGGAAGTAGCGTCAGGCACACGCGAACCGACAACGGAGAACACGCATGCAATCTGACCTTCGATCGTTCGCCTGTCGCGCCGTTGTGCTGATGTGCGCGGTGCTCGCCGTGGTGAATGGGCCCGCCCGGGCCGAGACGGCGCAGCGCCCGAACATCGTCTGGGTCTTCATCGAAGACATGAACGCGTGGCTGGGCTGCTACGGCGACGACACCGTGCCCACCCCCGGTCTCGATGCGCTGGCCGAACGCGGCGTCCGCTTCGATCGCGCCTACATGCCCTCGGGCATCTGCTCGGCGACACGGTCGGCGATCGCGCTGGGCGCGATGCAGACCTCGCTGGGCGCGCACAACCACCGCTCCTCCAACCGATCCGTCCCCGACGACGAGGTCTTCCTGCCCGACGGCGTGAAGACCGTCTACGAACTCATGCGCGAAGCGGGCTACCACGTCACCACGCAGGGGATGGACAAGAACGACTTCAACTTCATCTTCAACCGCAAGAATCTCTACAACCGCTGGAGCAGGAAGATGCTCCCGGCGCTCTGGTCCGGACGAGAGGAGGGCCAGCCCTTCTTCGCGCAGTTCCAGCTCGCCGGCGGCAAGAACTCGGGCAAGGGCGTCCCCCAGACCGATCCGGCCGGGGTCGACGTCGCCCCCTACTACCCCGACGTCCCCGTGATGCGCGACGAGTACGCCCACCACTACGACTGCATCCGCCAGACCGACAACGAGGTCGGGCGGATCCTCGGCGCGCTCGAGAAGGACGGCGTGCTCGATGACACCGTCGTCTTCGTGTTTTCCGATCACGGGATGCGGCTGTACCGCCACAAGCAATGGCTCTACGAGGGCGGCATCCGCGTGCCGTTGATCGTCGCCGGGCCGGGCGTGGATCGGGGCGAGTCGCGCGACGATCTGGTCAGCGGGATCGACATCACCGCCGCCACGCTCGCGCTGGGTGGGGTGGACCCGGCGGGGCTGTCGTGGGTCGAGGGCCGCGACTTCTTCGCCGACGATCACGAGCCACGCGAGTATGTGATCTCGGCGCGCGACCGCTGCGGCAACGCGATCGACCGCGTCCGGGCCGTGACGACCGACCGTTACAAGTACATCCGCAACTTCATGACCGATCGGCCGTTCATGCAGCCGCACTACCGCGACGGCCGCGATTACGTCGAGGTCCCCCGCGAGCTGCACGCCCGGGGCAAGCTCACGCCGCCCCAGGCCTTCGTCTGGAGCGAGACGCGCGTGCCCGAGGAACTGTACGACCTCGACAACGACCCGCACGAGATCGACAACCTCGCCGACGACCCCGGCCACGCCGACGTCCTCGCCGAGCACCGCGCGATCCTCGAACGCTGGATCGCGCGGACCGACGACAAGGGCCAGTACCCCGAACCCGAAGGCACGCTCCGCGGCGCGCTGAAGCGCAAGGGCTCCAAGTGTGTGAATCCGGAGTATGATCGGGTGCGTAACGGCGGCTAGCTGCGCCTGCTCGCGATCCGCAAGACCGCGCCCACGCGCAGACTCGATATCGCGCCGGCGCCATGACCGAACGGTTCGGTGCACTTGCCGGCGCCCGGCTCACGACCACGGTAAGGGGTGATCTCATGGCAAGGCTTTTGTCGTTACGAAGCGTGCTGACCGCGGCTTCGGTGCTGGTCGGACTGACCGCGCAGACGGCGTATGCGCAGTACCTGACGGAGCGGCCCGATTACGCCGGTGTGTGGGTCAATACCTTCGGCAAGCCGTATGATCTGGAACCGTACGCCCATCTGATCGCCGGCGAAGCGGACCGCTTCCAGTGGAGCGACTGCGAGAAGGCGCGTGGCCGGTTCGATTTTTCCAGGCTCCGGGCCACGCTGCAGCGCTGCGAGGATCGCGACTATTACTACTACGGCGCGATCTGGACCGCGCATCATCCACCCGAATGGCTGTGGGCGAGCGGGGTCCCCCAGGTCCATACCCACAATGGCTGGGTGCACCCCTACTATCTCGACCCCGTTTACCGAGAGCATGTCAAGCGATTCATGAATGAACTGGCCGCGTTTGTGGCGGGTTTGCCGCCGCGTTTGCGGGAGCGCATCGCCTTCCTTCAGGCGGGGTTCGGCTCGACCGGCGACCGCCAGCTCTACAAGGGCAAGCCGGTGGACGCTCGGTACGAGATCGACAGCGATCAGTACGTCCAGTTCATGAAGGAGATGACGGTCGCGTGGCACGCGGCGTTCAACGCGCACCCCCAAACGCGGAACATGAAGTTCCTGTGGAATGTCGATGATTACGACGGTGCCAATCCACGGGAACTGGAGCGTGTTTCAGATCGGCGGCGCGGCGAGATGCTCTATGGCAAGTGGATGCGCGAAAACTACGACTGCCAGTTTCGCAAGCAACAGTTCACCCTGGCGATCGGCTACATGGCTGTGAATGAACGTGAGCAGGACAAGGACCAGCGCGCCGACTTCTACGGAACCAGCGATCCGCCGCGATGGGGCGGCAACCCCGAGTTCGTTCGGGGCGAGTTCAACGACCCCAAGTGGGCGCATACGCCCATGGCCAGACAGGCCCCGAAGTGGCACTACTACTGGACGGCCGTCTCCAGCGTCGATCGCGGCCTCGACGGCTGGGAAACCAAGCCGAAGTTCATCCTCGCCGGAGACTACGACGAAGCTTATGCCTTCTCCACGCGGCACGCTTTCTATAAGAAGCCAAAGTCGGCGAAGCGGGCTTTCATCGCCTTACGCGATGTGCTTGATTACTCCGACAAGCAACGTTTCCCGGAAGACAAGTACGGGCATGCGAGAAAGAACAATACCGAGCGGATCAACAGGATTCTCTCGGAGTATGCGGCCTACGGGGCGCGAAACGATGACACCCGCGCCGTGGTCCATGAAGGCGGCGCCCCCTACCTGCTCAAGTCGCAGGGGCTGAACGACTGCGTGTGGAACGTGATCGATCGCAACTACCGCCGCCACATGACCCAACAGAACCCCAACGACACCAGCGTCGGATGGTGGCGGGTCGGGTCGAAGGAGCAGCCCTACGGCCGATTCGCCCGGGCGTTCGAACAGGCCACGCGCAAGGATGAGATGCGCTTTAGCTTCGATCCGGACTTCGTCACCGGGCCGCGCAACAGGCTCAAGCTCAAGGTCATCTACTTCGACAAGGTGCGCGGGTCAACATGGGAGCTTCGTTATGACGCCGGCCCGGGTCAGTTCAAGACCGCGATCCGCGTGACCTGTGAAGGCGACGGCGTGTGGAAGAGCGCGACCGTGGACGTGCATGACGCGGTACTGGCCGGCAACGGGCCTCATGGCAGTGACCTGGCCCTGGTCAACACGGATGACCACGACGACGTGTTTCACCTGATCGAGGCAGAGAAGCCGGGCGCCGCGCCGGTCCGCCCGGGCGTCGACCGGTAGCGCTTGCATGCATCAGCGTCCGCCGACGCCATGTGCAGCCGGTACCCGCGACGCACGCCTCAGGGCTGCAGTTCGTACGCCGGATGCCGATTCACGAACTCCCGCCCGCTCCAGTCGATGTGCAGGTCCGGGTCCTCGAGCAGCCGCTCCAGCGTCCGGATGAGCCTGGCCTTCACTTGCGGATTGCTCGTGTTGTCTTCGTAATAATCCTCGGTCAGCGCGCGTGCCGGGCTGTCCTTCCCGACCATATCCGGAAGATGATGCAGAACATAGCGAAATTGGCCTTTATCGTTGATGTCCTGAAACAGCTTCATGATCTTGTAATCGTCGATGATGAGCGTCTGGCTGTGTCCCGTTGTGTATCCCCGGGTGTCCTTGCCGCCGTCCCAGGTGTTGGAGTTGCGCGTGAGGATGCGCGTGGTGTAGAAGCGCCGGTCCTTCAGTACGGGTTGCCGACCCAACAGGTAGGGCATGATGTCCGTGCCATCGGTCATCAGGTCACTCAGATCCGCCGCGGGGTCGACATACCTCAACGCGGTCGGCAGGATGTCGCACACCGAAACCAGGCCGTCGTAATAGGCCGGCTTGGTCGTCGCCTGCTTCAATTGGCTGGACCAGACGATGTAGGGCACGCGCGTCCCGCCCTCGAAGGTCTCATGCTTGTAGCCGTGCAGCGGATGCGTCAGCGACAGGTCCTTCTCGCCGTTGTTGTCCGAGGTGAAGACGATCAGCGTGTTGGATAGTTGTCCGTTCTGTTCCAGGGCGCGCATGATCCTGCCGATCCCGCGGTCCACGGCGTACATCATGGCCATGATGCGCTCGCGCGTGTGCCTGCGGCCGCGACGGGCTTCGAGCTTCTCGTCGCTCATGTCGCCGAAGCGATCGGGGAACAGCGTGCGCAGGTCTTCGGCCTTGGCGTGAATGGGCGTGTGCGGCGCGTTGTAGGGCACGTACAAGAAGAATGGCTGGCCGGCGGCCGCGCACGCGTTGATGAACTCGACCGACAGGTCGCTCAGCGTGTCCGTGAGGTATTCGCCTTCCTCCGGGAACTGGAAGTCGATGTGCTCGTCGCCGACGCGATAGGTAATCTTGGCGTTGCGGCCGGGCTCGTTCGTGTCGTTGGCCCGACGGTAATAGCTCGAGGCGGCTTCAAACCCGAAGTAGATGTCAAACTCGCAGTACGCGCCATTGTGTGGCAGGGTCACGACCCGTTCGGCTCGATCGTGATACTTGCCGAACTGCGCGGTCTTCAGCCCGGCGCGCCGCATGTGGCGACCGAGCCAAGGCTGGCCATCGAATGCGCTCTTGCGCATCTCCCACTGGCCACTCAGCAGCGACTGCCGAGACGGCGCACACCAGTTGTGCGCATAAGCTCGTGTGCAGATCATCCCCTCCTCCGCCAGCCGGTCGATCGTGGGCGTGAAGGACCCGATGGCCGTCTCGAACGCGACGCCGCCCTCGTAGAGCCGCCGGTACGCGGGAAGCTCGCCATAACCCAGGTCGTCACAGAACACCACGATGACATTGGGCTTGGCGTCCGACGCGGCGCTGGCGCCCGCCGAGCACGCGTTGATGCCGGCCGTAAGCATGCTGCACACGAACAACAACCGGATGACACACAGTGGCATGAGCAGGTCCTTTCTCCGCTCCAGTTTAGCTGCGGATGCCGCGTGCCGCATGCGCCGGCCGCCGCGGGGTCCATCGTTCCCCCAGGTGGATTCGCCAAGGGTCATGCCGGCGGATTCAGCCGCGCGGTACATGCACCGAATCGGCGCGCGGCGACGGGGCATCCCGGGGCGTGTAGATGATGCCCGGCAACTCCGCCAGCGACCCCAGCAGGATCGGATCGTCCGTCGCTTGCATCCACGCGCCCAGCCGGCCTCGCATCGCTTCGAGCACCTCGGCGTGGTCCGCCGAATCGGCCAGGTTGTTCGCCTCGTGCGGATCAAACATCAGGTCGAACAGGTACTCGTCACAGCATCGGTGCTCGGCCCAGCCGTGGTCCGTCCACAGCGCCTTGCTGACGCTGTCGTCCACGTTCGGGCGGACCGGCCGATCAAACGCCTCGTCGAAGCGGCGGATGTACTTGTACCGCTTGGTGCGGACGGCCCGCTTCGGCTCGTACGCCGCGTGATGCGTGACCTCCGCGAACACCGCGTCGTTGACCTGATCGGTCTCGCCACGGATCAGCGGCATCACGCTCCGCCCCTCCAGCCGCGCCGGCGGGTCGATCCCGATCAGCTCGCAGATCGTCGGGAACAGGTCGATGTGACTCACCATGCCGTCGATGACTCTGCCGTCGGCCAGGCCCAGGTCGCTCGGGCCACGCAGCATGAGCATGACCCCCGTGCCGCGGTCGGTCAGCGTGCACTTGTGACCGGGATAGGCGATGCCGTGGTCCGTCGTGACGATGACCAGCGTGCTTTCGGCCAGGCCGGCCTCGTCGATCGCATCGAGCACCCGGCCCATCATCGCGTCGAGGCGATGGGCGCACACCGCGAAGTCGGCGAAGTCGCGGCGGGTCTCCGCCGTGTCCGGCAGGCCCTCCGGCGGGCCGACGTAACGCGGATCGCCCAGCGGCGATGCGCCCTGGTTGTGCCACGCTACCCCGTGCTCCGTCACCCGCGTCCGGTGCGTCAGCGTGAACCCGACGTCGAGGAAGAACGGCTGGTCATGGCGGCCCCGAAGGAACTCGGCCGCCGTCGCGGCGCACCGCTCACGCGAGTCGGTCTCGATGATCTGGTGATAGCCGATGTCCTCCCGCTGGGCCGCCGGACGCGCCGCGATGTGCTGGAACCCGCACAGCGCCGACATGTAGCCGTGCCCGTGCAGCGTGTGGATGATGTGATCGTGATAGTCGTTCAGCCGGTGGCCGCGATGCGCCAGGCCCAGCATCCCGCAACCGTGCGGGCTCTGCCCCGTCAACAGCGACGCGCGGCTGGGCGAGCACGTCGGCCCGGCACAGAACGCCTGCCGGAACAGCACGCCCCGCTCGGCCAGACGCTGCAGGTGCGGCGTGTTTACCGCGTGGCCGTACGGCTGAATGTACCGCCCCGTGTCGTGCGAATGCATGTAAACGATGTTCAGAGGCCGCATGCCGCCAGCTCCATTCAGGGCCCGCCGACCCTGAACCCACACCGTAGCACGGACCCCGCACCAGCACAAAAAAAGTATGCCCCAACATGCCCCGCGCGTTATATATACTCCGGGTTCTGCATTGAAATGTTCCGGCGCATCTCCATCAACCCGGACCCGTACACGGACGCCGACATGACCAGCGGTGATGCCCACGAATACTTCGCGCTGCACGACGCGATGTTCAGCGTGATCGGCCTGGCCGACTCCGACGGTGCGTTGGTCGAGCGGTACGAGTACACGCCTTACGGCAAGCGGCGGGTGTACAAGTCCGCGGGGCTGGCCGATCCGCTTTGCATGGCGCCGACGTTTGCGAGTCAGCGGCCGACGCTGCCCGGCGACGTCCCCGCGGCGTGGGCCCTGTGCGACATCGGCCACCAGGGCCTGGCCCACGACGCGCGACCGGGCTGATCTACAACCGCTATCGCATGCGATCCCCACAAATCGGGCGATTCCTCCAACGCGATCCGCTGGGGTATCCGGATGGGATGAATGCGTATGGGGCGTATCACGTTATTCACGGTGGGGTTGATCCCTCCGGAATGGAAGGTGGCCTAGGCCCCATTGGGCCCTTGCCCAAGCCAAGAGGGAAGCCGTGCTGTCCAGCGCAGGTCAAGGCACATACTCGGGCGCGGCAGGACTGCTATGTGAAAATGGGTGATGAGTGAGTATGACAAGGCCCGGAAGGCCGCTCGTGATGTATATGACATGGCGATCTCAGAAATCGAAAAGCGAGGCGCGCAGCGCGCCAAGGACTGCGAGTCGATAACCGATCCCGATAGCTGGCTTTATGTCGAGGCCGTCTACCTGTGCAAGAAGAGTGTGTGGGCTTCCGTTAGCGCGAACAAAAGCAGCAGCGCTCGTAACCTACGAAGCGTTGCGCTTTGCGGTCAACGTCGCATTCCTTGAAGGCATGGCAGAATGCCGCAAGCTTACACCGTGTGCGAAAGGAGACGCATGGTGCGTCGCATGAGGAAGATGACAGTGGTCGGACCGGCGATCGCGGGGGCCATCGTTTGGGCGCTGTACTATTGTTTCATGGATTGGCACGTCCATATTGACAGGGACAACGTGATGGAACCGAAGATCGAGGCATCTTTCGAATAGCGGATTGCCGAGACGACTGTCGTCGCGATGGTCAGCGCGGCTGGCGCTCTTGCCCTTCTGGCTGGCCCGCGTCGGATGCGGTCTCGATCAACGTAGTGGAAGGAAAGGTGTCAGGGGACCGGAAAAGGTGTCGGGAACCCTGTTTCATCAAGGACCTTCTTCACCCCAGGGCGTGTCTCGCGCTTGGGTCGGGTGCGTCGTGATAATGATCGCATGCAGTAACAATGATTGAGCGACCGGGCCCGGTCGCGGAGAGAGGGGGGAAATGGGCAGGGGCGGACTTGAACCGCCGACACCGGCATTTTCAGTGCCGTGCTCTACCAACTGAGCTACCTGCCCGCGAGTCCGGTCCGTCGCGGTGGTCGGGACCGGCGTTGGGCGAACGCAACAGCATATCGTCGGACTCGGGCATGTCAAAGCCCTGGGGATTCATTGCTGGGCGGCGCGGCGTGGCGGGGCGACGTTGCCGCTGGGCGGGGCGATTTCGGCGAGGTCGGCGATGGCCTGCCGGTAGACGTGGGTGCACTTGGCGGCGGCCCCGTCCCAGGTGAGCTGGCGGATCTCGAAGTCGGCCTGCTCGCGGAGGGTGCGGCCGAGCGGCGGGTGACGCAGCACGGCGATGATCTTGTTCGCCATCTCGTCGGTGTCCCAGAAGTCGACCTTGAGCGCGTGGCGGATGACCTCGGCGACGCCGGAGTTCTTGCTGATGATGACCGGCACGTCGTGCCGGATGGCTTCGAGCGGGGCGATGCCGAACGGTTCGGAGACGCTGGGCATGACGTAGACGTCGGCCATGCGGAAGACGCGTTCGACGTCCTTGCCGCGGAGGAACCCGGTGAACAGGACCTTGTGGCCGATGCCCATCTCGGCGGCGAGCTGGATGGTTCGGCTGGCCATGTCGCCGGACCCGGCGACGATGAACTTGACGCGGTCGAACTTGTCGAGGACTTTGCGCGCCGCACCGAGGAAGTATTCGGGGCCTTTCTGCATGGTGAGCCGGCCGAGGAACAGGACGATCTTGTCGCCGCGCTGGATGGTGACCTCGGGGGGGACGACGGGCTGGTCTTCGTCGTGTTCGATGCCGTTGTAGACGACGGTGATCTTGTCGTGGGGCACGCCGTAGCGGTGTTCGCAGATCTTGCGGGTGAGGTGGGAGACGCAGACGACGCGGGCGGCGGCGTGCATGCCGCGCCGCTCGATGTCGTAGATCTGGGTGTGGATCGACTCGCCGGACCGGTCGAACTCGGTGGAGTGGACGTGGACGACGAGGGGCTTGCCGCTGGCGCCGGCGATGGCCATGCCCGCGGGGTAGGTGATCCAGTCGTGGGCGTGGATGACGTCGAAATGCTCACGGCGTGTGAGGCGGTGGCACAGTTCGGCGTAGCGCTGGCTCTCGGCGATGATGTCGCCGGCGTAGTCGACTTCCCGGGCGGGTCGGAGCGCGGCGTGTTCCCGCGCGTCGTGCGCGGCGGCCTGCTGCTCGGCGGCGGCGGTCTGGGCGAGGAACTGCGCTTCGGTGATCTCGCCGCGCCGCAGCGCTTCGATCCGCTTCATCTCCTCGACGCTCCGCTTGTAGTCGCGCGGGGTCTGGTAGGGGTGCAGCCACGCGGGGACCTGCTTGAACGTGACACGGCGCATCGGCTCGGGCGCGTGCGGGTCGAAGGGCGCGGTGTCCGGCCCTTCGCTGCGCTCGGGACCGGCGGCGGGCGCTTCGGTGCGGTCGGCGGCGGCGGCGGGCGTGGCCTGCGCCGCGGCGGCTTGGGCGCGGCGCGGCTCGTCGTGGGGCTTGTCGGGGCTGAGCAGGCGGATGTGTCCGACGTACTCGGCTTCGACGGCCTTGGGCAGCACGAAGAGCACCTCGGTGCCGAGTTTGCTCATCGCGCGGGTCAGGCCGTAGCAGGCGGTGCCCAGGCCGCCGCTGATGAAGGGCGGAAACTCCCAGCCGAGCATGAGAACGCGCATCGAACGGACCTTTCCATGGTCACGGTTGGGGTTGAATCGAACGGGCGAGAGCTGCGCCGTCCCTGGTGCGTGGACATTGTAACACCGACGGACGTGGATGAAAGTGGGCAGCCGGCGGTCGGGTCCGCCGGGGTGTCGGCGGCACGGACGGGTGCGGATACAATCGCCGCGATGACCCCCAAGCCTCCGAGCGAGCCGACCTGGACGAGCCGCAAGCTGCTGGAATGGACGACCGATCATTTCGAGCGTCGCGGCGTGGATCCGGCGCGGCTGGCGGCGGAGATGTTGCTGGCGCACGTGCTGGATTCACCGCGGATCCGGCTGTACACGGACCTGGATCGGCCGGCGTCGCCGCTGGAGCGGGCGGCGTACCGCGAGCTGGTCGAGCGGGCCGCGGCGCATGAGCCGGTCCAATACCTCGTCGGGGAGGCGTATTTCTTCTCCATGTCGTTCGAGGTCAACCCGGACGTGCTGATCCCCCGTCCGAGCACCGAGGCGCTGGTCGAGCACGTGGTCCAGCACGCCAAGCGGACGCCGGGCTTCCACGAGCCGACCATCGCCGACATCGGCACGGGCAGCGGGTGCATCGCGGTGGCGGTGGCGAAGCACCTGGCCGAGGCGCGGGTCGTGGCGACGGACGTGAGCGACGCGGCGCTGGCGGTGGCGCGGCGGAACGCCGAGCGTCACGGCGTGGCCGACCGCATCGACTTTCGCCCGGGCGGATTGTTCGAGCCGCTGAGCGGCAGGTACGCGTTCATCTGCGCCAACCCGCCGTACATCCCCGACGACGAGTGGGGCGCGGTGGCGGCGAACGTGAAGCGGTACGAGCCGACCGGTGCGTTGCGCGGCGGGCCCGAGGGCATGGACGTGGTCGGGCCGTTGATCGACGGGGCGGGGCGGTGGCTGGCCGATCCGGGGCAACTGGTGGTGGAGTTTGCGGCATCGCGCAAGGCGATGGTGTTGGAGCGTGCGCGGGGTGCGAAGGGCCTGGCCCACGCGCATGTGCTGGCGGACGCGGAGGGTCATCCCCGCGTGCTCGTCGCCGATCGCGCCTGATCCGCCTCAGCGGTCTTCGGGGCGGTCGCGCCGAGGGTCGTCGCGCTCGGGTGTGGCGTGGACGCCGTCGGGCGCGTGGTGCGGGCGATGGTGCGGGTCGTCGCCATCGGGCGGATCGCGGTGGCCTTGCAACAGCCGCGCCATGTGCTGCTCGACGAGCTCGGCCTTGCGGGAGCGGTGTTCGGCGAGTTCTTCGCGGAGCTCGTTGATGCGTCGTTCGAGCTGGTGCAACTCGCGTTCGCGGAGGGCCTGTCGCACCTCGAAGTGCTTGTCGATCATGTCGTGCAATTCACCGCGGAGCGCCTGGGCCCGCTCGGGGTCTTCGGGCGCGGCGCGGCGGACCTGCATGGCCAGCTTGAACGCCTCGACCTTGTAACGCATGTCGCGAACCCGAAGGCGGTAGTGCTCGGGTTCGTCGGCCCGGAGCTCGATCAGCGGCCTCAGCCGCTCGTGCATCCGGGCCATGACGTGGCGGGCCCGCTCGGGGTTGGTGCGCAAGGCCCGGCGGAGCTTGGCCTGCAGGTCCGGGTTGACGTCGCCCAGCACCGCGAGCATCTGGTGCACCTGCTCGTCATTCAGTGGTGGCATGCGGCCGGCGGGCTCGGGCGCGAACGGTCGCGTGTCCGGGCGGTTGGGGTCGGCCTGGCTCTCGCGCCACCGGCGCAGGCGTTCGAGCGGGCGCGGGGGCCGGCGGTCCATGCGGTCGCCTCGATCGCACGGGCGAGCCTCGGCGTCGCCGGGTTCGTCGGGGTGATTGGCGGCGGCCGGCTCGGTCGCCTCGCCATCGGCCGGGGCCGGGCTCGCCAGGCACAGCACGCCGGCCAGTGCGCACGCCATCACCAGCCCGGCTCGCCAACGTTTGGTCCTGTGGATGGGGTCGGTCATGTGGGGTCCTTCGGGCATGGGCAACTCAGACACCGCCGCTGTCCAGAGCCTGTTCGAGCTGGTAAAGCTCCGCGGCGAAGTCGCCGGTGTCGGCCGATGTGTAGGCGCGTCGCGTGGAGGCGTCGCCGGCCAGGGCGGCCGAGAGCCTGTCGACCTCGGCCGCCAGCGCATCGATGTCCTGGTCCAGCGCGGTGTCCGGCGGGTCGGCGACCTGCTGGGTCAGCGTCACCTGGGCGGTGGGGATGGGGGTCGGGGTCAGGTGCGGCCTTGACCACGCGGCCAGGTAGAACATGATCAGCCCGAGCGCGGCGGCGTATCGCCACACGCGCCATTGTGTCCATCCGATGCGGCCGACGACGTCGCGGCCGGCCTGGTGGAGTTGACCGGCCGTCGCGGCGAAGATGCGGTCAGCCAGCCCCGCCGGCGCCCGGGCGGGCAACTCGTCGGCCAGGCGTCGATCCAGGGCGGCCAGTGCCGGGTCCTGCGCGATCGGGTTGTCTTCATGGGGGCGGTTCATGGCATGTGTCCTGGTCATCAAGCGGCGTTGGCGTTGTCTTCCAGCATGGTCCTGAGCTTCTTCAGGGCGCGGTGGCCGCGGGCGAGCACGGTGCCCAGCGGCTGGTCCAGCGCTTCGGCGATCTGCTGGTAGCTCATCCCGCCAGCATATCGCATGTGGATCAGCTTGCGGTCGGCGTCGGGCAGCCGGTCGATCGCCGCGGTGAGGGCGGCGTGCTGCTCGGCCTCGACCAGCGGGCCGGACGGGTCGGCCCCGTCGCACGCGCCGCCATACCCGATCGTCTCGGGCGGGGTCTCGGCGAAGTCCACGGCCCGGGCCTGGCGCTTGCGGCGCCGCATCTCGTCGCGGAGCCGGTTCATCGCAATCCGAAACAGCCATGACTCGAACTGGCCGGTCTGCTTGTACTCGCCGACCTTGTCCAGGACCTTGACGAAGGTGGCCTGGGTGATCTCCTCGGCGAGCTCGCGATCGCCGCACTGGCGGTAGATCAGGCCGAATACCCGGTCCGTGAACGCGTCAATGAGCGATCGCCAGGCGGCCTGATCGCCGGCGGCAGCGGCATCCAGCGTTGCGTTCAGCGATTGGGCCATCCGCATGCACCTGTCCAACGCCCGGGCGGGGCGGGATATTGCAGTGTATCGGCGGGTCGGGCCGGATGCGGAGAGGATTCGACTCGACCGGTCCGACCCGGGGCAGGCCGCCGCCCCCGAGCGGGAGAGGCACGCGATTTATTGCGAGTTTGTTGTTGGCATGGCCTGTGGAGGCCGATATACTCGCCAGTCTTATGAGCGGCTTGTTCTGCCAGATCGTGATGCGGCTATGCGGACGGGTGTTCGGCCTGACCCGCACGGCTGTCGTTCCGGTCGTTGTTAGGTGAGCGGAAGAACCGCTACCCCCACCCCCGGAAGCCCCGGCCTGAGGATGTCGCGATCCGCCGGCCGACACCGACACGCAGATCATCGGGCATCCGGACCGCCAACATTCGCCCTACACGCTTGATCCGACCGACTTGGGTTATAACCACCGCCCGGGCTGCGGCCCGGAGAACGAAACGCCGCAAGGACCTGTGACCATGACCACCTACAACCTCAGCACCGACATCGCCTCGGTCGCCAGCGGACCGAAGACCGACCAGTACACCGGCATGACCGGGGCGCAGATCTTCCACGAGCTGATGCGCGAGCACGGCGTGGAGGTCGTCTTCGGCTACCCCGGCGGGGCGATCCTGCCGGTCTTCGACGCGATCTACGAGTCTCAGCACTTCAAGTTCGTGCTGACCCGCCACGAGCAGGGCGCCGGCCACATGGCCGAGGGCTACGCCCGCGTCAGCGGCAAGCCCGGTATCGTGCTCGTGACCAGCGGACCCGGCGCCACCAACACCGTCACGCCACTCCAGGACGCGCTGATGGACGGCACGCCCATGATCGTGTTCTCCGGCCAGGTCGCCACCAGCGCCATCGGCACCGACGCCTTCCAGGAGGCCGACGTCACCGGCATCACCCGCCCCTGCACCAAGTGGAACGTGCTGGTCAAGGATGTCCGCGAACTGCCCCGCCGGATCAACGAGGCATTCCACATCGCCACGACGGGTCGGCCCGGCCCGGTGGTCGTGGACCTGCCCAAGGACGTGACCGCGTCGGTGCTGCGCGAGTCGGTCCGCGTTGAACCCCACCTGCCCGGGTACCACATCCGCGAGCTGGGCACCAGCAGTGAGATCGACCGCGCCGCGGAGTTGATCAACAACGCCAAGCGGCCGGTCTTCTACGTCGGGCAGGGCGTGATCCTCGCCGACGCCGTCGCGGCGCTCCGCGAGGCGGCGATCAAGGCGTCGATCCCCGCGACCACCACGCTCCAGGGCCTCGGGGCCTTCGATGAGTCGCACCCCCTGGCGCTGCACATGCTGGGGATGCACGGCTCGGCGTACGCCAACTGGGCCATGGACCAGGCGGACGTGATCATCGCGGTCGGCGCGCGGTTCGACGACCGGGTGACCGGCGACCGGACGAAGTTCGCCCGCGGCGCGCGCGAGGCCGAGCGGCGCGGCGAGGGAGGGATCATCCACTTCGACATCGCCCCCGAGCAGATCAACAAGGCGATCCCCGTGACGCTGGGTATCGAGGGCGACGCACGCAAGAACCTCGAAGCACTGCTGCCGCTGCTCGAAGCCCGCGACCGCGCCGACTGGGTCGGGCAGATCACCGAATGGAAGAGCGCCCACCCCTTCCGCTACGCCGACGACGACCGCGAGGGCCACGTCAAGCCCCAGTACGTGCTCGAGGAGCTCTGCCGCCAGACGGACAGCGAGGCGATCATCGCCACGGGCGTGGGCCAGCACCAGATGTGGGCGGCGCAGTTCTACACGTTCAAGCACCCGCGGCAGTGGATCACCTCCGGCGGGCTGGGCACGATGGGCTACGGCGTGCCCGCCAGCATCGGCGCGCAGATGGCCATGATGGTCGAGGCCGAACGCACCGGCGACAAGCCCCGCCAGGTCATCAACATCGACGGCGACGGGTCGTTCTGCATGACCGGCCACGAGTTCACCACCGCCGCCCAGTACGACATCCCCGCCAAGACCATCATCCTCAACAACGACTTCCAGGGCATGGTCAAGCAGTGGCAGGACCTGTTCTACGAGGAGCGGTACAGCCACACCGAGATGCACAACCCCGACTTCGTGAAGTACGTCGAGGCGATGCACGCCGCGGGCTTCCGATGCACCACCAAGGCCGACCTGCCCCGGGTCATGGCCGAGTTCCTCGCGCACGACGGGCCGGCCATGCTCGAAGTGCTCGTCGAGAAGCACGAGCACGTGTACCCCATGGTCCCGGCCGGCAAGAGCGTCGACGAAATGGTCCTGGGGAAGTTTGACTAAGGGCGCTGGTGGGATTCGGCTCTTCGTCGCGGCCGCTCCTCAGAAGCGGCGTGGTCATCGTGATCGGCTCCCTGCACAGCCGCGGGTGGCTTGAGTGGGCGACCCCACGCCGGTTCTGAGCGAGTCTGCGAGCGAAGGGCCGGATCGTGCCCGCCTCAACAGGGGTCAGTTTCCGGGTAGACTGTGCGTATGCCTCTCGCGCCCCCGATCATGGTCGCCGCGTTCGTCGCCTTCGTGGTGGTGATGCTCGTCATCGCCGCCTATCAGCGCAAGAAGCGTCGCGAGGCCATGTCGGCCTGGGCGCGTGAGCACGGCCTGTCGTACTCGCCGGCGCGGGACCCCAGCTTCGATACGCGCTATGCCCATTTTGACTGCCTGCGCCGGGGTTCCAATCGCTACGCGTTCAACATCATCGAAGGTCTGTGGGACGGGCGGCCGCTGGTGGCCTTCGATTACCACTACGAGACGCACTCCCGGGATTCCAAGGGTCGTCGCAGGACGCAACATCATCACTTCAGCGCCGTGGTGCTCGAAGCGCGGGTGCCGCTGCAGCCGCTGGTCATCCGCGCCGAGAACATCTTCGACAAGGTCAGCTCGTTCTTCGGGTACGACGATATCGACTTCGAGTCCGCGGAGTTCAGCCGGCGGTTCTGCGTCAAGGCAGACGACCGGCGGTGGGCGTACGACGTGCTGCACGCGCGGGCGATCGAGTTCCTGCTCGCCAGCCCGCGGTTCAGCATCGAGTTCGACCCGCAGCGGGTGATCGCCTGGCGGTCGGGCCGCTTCAACGTCGCCGACCTCTACGCCGCGGCGGGTGTGGTCGACGGCCTGCTCGATCGCCTCCCGGACTACGTCAAGCAGCAACAACTCGCCGCCCCATGACAAGGACACAAACACATGCCCGATCAAGTCATCGTTCTCGTGGTCATCGCGGTGCTGGTGCTGATCCCCGTGCTCTGGCTGATCGGCACATACAACGGGCTGGTCCGGCTGCGGCAGCACGTCCGCGAGTCGTGGTCGGGGATCGACACCGAACTGCGCCGCCGCTATGACCTGATCCCCAACCTGGTCGAGACGGTCAAGGGGTACGCGGCGCACGAGCGCGAGACCCTGCAGAACGTCATCGAAGCGCGCACGCGCGCCGTGGCGTCGACCGGTTCGCCCAAGCAGCAGGCCACGGACGAGAACATGCTCGTGGGCGCGCTGCGGCAGTTGTTCGCCGTCAGTGAGAGCTACCCCGACCTCAAGGCCAGCGAGAACTTCCTGCACCTGCAGGAGGAGCTGGCCAACACCGAAGACCGTATCCAGGCGGCGCGCCGTCTGTACAACGCCAACGTCCGCGACATGAACACCCGCATCGAGGTCTTCCCCTCCAACATCGTGGCGAACTTGTTTTCGTTCAAGCCCGAGGAGTTCTTCGAGGTCGAGGAAGCGGCGGTGCGGCAAGCCCCGGCCGTGTCGTTCGGGTGAACGCCTGCGGCTAGACGCGGGCGCGGCGCACCCGGCGGGGTCGGGCTTCGGCGGCGTAGTGCCGCATCAGCGCCCAGGTCAGCGCCGTGGCGAACCGCGGCCCGCGCGTCGCGTCGAACTGCCAGATCATGTCCCCGAGCACGGATTCGCCGACGGCCGTCAGCCGCTCCGGCGACGCCGGGGCGGTGATCGACTGGTCGTTGCGGTGCTGGGCGGCGACGGCGCGAACCAGCGGGCGGTAGATGTCCATCAGGTGGCGGCGCAGCGCTTCGGCGGCGGCAACGTACCGCTCGGCCTCGGACAGACGCGTCGCCGCCGGATGATACCTGTCCAGCCCCGCGACGATCTTCGCCGCGCGGTGCTTGAGATAGTTGTACCGCACGAACATGGCCTGCTCCTGCTCGGCGTGGAGCGGGGCGAACTCGGCCGGCTCGGCGGGCACCCGGCCCACGACGCCGGCCGACTCCAGCGGCCAGGCCCCGCCGAGGATCACCTCTTCGGCGTCGTCGCGGTCGAAGGTCGGGCTGGCGATGTACCCCAGGTCTCGCGCCGCCAGCGCCCGGGCTCGCTGGAGGTTGATCACCCGGTAGATGGCGTCGCGGCCCTTGCCGTACCGCTCGCGGAGCTTCCGCACCGGCACGCCGCGCCCGTACGCCCGGTGGATCACCCGCTGCTGCTTCTCGGTCAGCGGTGGCGTGCGATCGCGGAAGATCGCGAAGCGCGGGTCGCGCTGGTCGTGGTGCACGAGGCACTGGCGGATCGTCTCGACGCTGCGGCCGTACTTCCGTGCCAGGTGCTGGGCGATGCCGAACGCCGACGCGTCGGTCCGCGAGCGGATGCGGCGGGCGCGGATCACGATCGCGTGGCGGGTGGGCTCGTCCATGCGGGCGAAGCGCGCCGCTTCATCGGCGCGGCCGGGCCGGCTGGCCACAAACCGCTGCACCGACGCGGGCAGGAAGTAGACCCGCCCGCGCCCGTGGGGACCGACCAGTTGCCGCGCGAACAGGCCCTGCGACCGGTACCGCGCCACCGTCCGGGTGGTCACGCCCAACTCGGCGGCGACCTGCTGCGTGGTCAGCGGCGGTGGGTCGAACGCGTCCGGCCCGTCGGCCAGCGTGCCGCTCAGCTCCGTGACCAGCGCGAGCAGGTCCAACCGCACCGCCGCGCCGAACAGGATCGCCTCGCTCTCAGCGTCGATGTCGTCGGGCTCGGCGCGAAGCCCGGTGATGCGATAAGCCAGGTACTCGATGGGGTAGGAGCCCTCCGGATCGACCTCCCAGTACAGCGACTCGGCACGATCGACCTGAGCGCGGCGCTGGCCCGGCGGGCTGAACGCCAGTTGCCGCGCCAGGGCGCGAATCGATTGGCACCGGTAGTCGGGCATGGCGGGGGGTCACAAGGTGCCGGCGGCGGGATGGCCCGCCGGGCGAACCGATGGGTGCAGGTCGACCGGCCGCACCGCGTTGAGCAGGCCGACCTCGCGGGCCTCGGACCAGAATAGCCGCATCGCATCCAACTGTCGTGGCCCGATGTCGTAGCGCAGCAGGCGGCCGAGATACGCTTGGGCCGACGCGATCGGCCAGCCCAGCGCTTCGCCGTGCACGCGGGCGATGGCGTCGATCCGATCGGCGTTGCGCGCCCTCTGGCGGTCGAGCAGGGCGGCCGTGTCGCCGAGGTCGACATCCCGCCGCGCCATCCAGACCGCGAACACGAACGGCAGCCCGGTCAATTCGCCCCAGGCTTGCCCGAGGTCCAGGCTGTGCGCGAAGGCGTCGGCCGGCGGGGCGGCGGTGACGACCTTGTCGCCGATGAGCAACAGCGTATCCGGCCAGCGGCGCGGGTCGGCGCCCAGCGCCCGGGCATCGAGCTGGTCCACCTGAACGTCCACGCCGAACCGCCGCCGCATCACCACCCGGGCCAGCGTCACGGACGTGTGGCTGTCGGTATCGGCGGCGAGGCGGCGGACACGGTCAAACGGCACGCGGCTGAACAGCCGCACCGTCAGCGTCGGCCCGTCGCAGCCGATGCCGCCGACCGGCACGATCGCCAGCGGTACGCGGCTGAGCTGGTAGTCGATGACCGGGCACAGCGCGATGTCCACCCGGCCCGACTCCAGGTCGCTCAGCAGGCGGCTGGGCACGTCGTACCGCAGCGCCACGTCGTCGCGGTCGTCCAGACCGTCGACGAGCGGCCGGGCATTGAGAAAGCTGACACAACCGATGCGGCTCATGGTGAGCCATTGTAGTCGTCGATAGAATGCCTACCCATGGATGCCGACACCACACGCGGGACGATCCTCATCTACGGCGCCGGCGACCAGGGCCAGGTCGTGGCCGAGGCGGCGGACCTCGCCGGGTTCGACCTCGCCGGGTTCCTCGATGACCGCGTCGCCCCGGGCACCATCGTGGGCAGTTGGCAGGTGCTGGCCGACGACCCGCAGTGCCCGCTGATCGTGGGGATCGGGGACAACATGACGCGTTGGACGCGGAGCCGCGCCGCGATCGAGTCCGGACGGCCGCTCGCGACGATCGTGCACCCCTCGGCGTGGGTGAGCCCGACGGCGGAGCTGGGCCGCGGCGTCTTCGTCGGGCCCAACGCCGTGGTGCACGTCGGCGCCCACGTCGAGGACGGGGCGATCATCAACAGCGCCGCCGTCGTCGAACATCACTGCCACATCCAGGCGGGCGCCCACGTCGCGCCCAACGCCACGCTGTGCGGGTGCGTCCGGGTCGGCCGATGCACGTTGATCGGCGCCGGTGCGGTGGTGCTGCCGGTCGTGACCGTCGGCGAGGAAGTGGTCGTCGGCGCCGGCAGCGTCGTCACCGGCGATGTGCCCGATGGGGTGACGGTCGTCGGCGACCCGGCGCGACACCGGCGCGTCTGAGGCTCGAGTCACTCTTCGCCCGGGTCGTGGGGAGCTTCGACCGCGGCGTCGGCCTCCTGCTGGAGCAGGGCGCGCAACTGCCGACCCCGCTCGATCGCCGACGCCGGGTCGACCGGCTCGGCCTCGGCGAGCTGGAAGTCCCACACCACGTCGACATGGCGATCGCCCGGCAGCATCTCCGTGAACAGGTCGATGCCGATCTGGTCGTACAGCGGCGGCTCGGCGCGGCGTGCGGCGTGGAGCGTCGCGTAGCCTTCCTTGACCAGCCGCACGTCATACACCCCGTAAAACGTGAAGGGGACGGTCGTCGGCGTGCGGCCGACCTCCTCGTCGTTCAGGTACACCAGCGCACCCGACGGCTGGGAGTGGATCGTGATGGTCCGACGGATGCACCCGGTCAACCCCAGCGCCAGGCCGACCAGCAGGATGAGACGGGCGATGGTCATGCCGCAGAGTTTAACCGTTGCCATCGGGCGTGGCGACCGGGGCCCCGGGGTCGGCCGCACGCTGCATCACACGCCGGTCAACGACCCAGATCGCCGCGACCGCCACGACGACGAGGATGACCACGATCAGGATGCGGCGGGTGCGTGTGTTCATCATGTGGCTCGGGTGCCGGTCGCGCTTAGCCGAACTCGTCGCCGCGGAAGGTCGAGCCCAGGTACACCTGTCGGACGAGTTCGTCGTTGATCAGGTCCCTGGGCGCGCCTTCGCGGAGGACCTTGCCCTCGTGGATGATGTAGGCGCGGTCGCAGACCTCCAGCGTGCGGTGGACGTTGTGGTCGGTGACGAGTACGGCGATGTTCTCCGCGTCCCGGAGTCGGCGGATCTCCTGCTGCAACTCTTCGACGGCGACGGGGTCGACGCCGCTGAACGGCTCGTCGAGCAGGACCAGCGACGGCTCGGTGATCAGGGCGCGGGCGATCTCGAGCTTCCGCCGCTCGCCGCCGGAGAGGGTGCGGGCCTGCTGGCCCCGGAGCTTCGCGAGGTCGAACTGATCCATGAGGCGGTCGGCGGTCTCGTGCTGCTGCTTGCGCGACAGCGGGCGGGTCTCGAGGATCGCCATGAGGTTCTGCTCGACGCTGAGCCGCTGAAAGACGCTGGGCTCCTGAGCCAGGTAGCCCATGCCCAGCCGCGCCCGCTTGTACATCGGCATCCGCGAGACGTCGTGGCCCTCGAAGACGACCTGCCCGTCCTCCGGGCTGATCATCCCGATGGCCATGCGGAAGCTGGTCGTCTTGCCGGCGCCGTTGCGGCCGAGCAGCCCGACGATCTCGCCCTGGCGGACGTGGAACGACACGCCGTCGACGACCGTGCGACCGCCGTACTTCTTCAGCAGGTTCGTGACCTTGAGGATGACCATGAGCCGGTGCATGTTAGTGGGGCGTGGCGGACTCCGCGAGTGCATCGATCGCGCCATCCATGGCGGCGGCACGCCCGGGCCAGCCGAATCGCTCGGTCGTGGCTTCGGCCGCGGCGAGGCGTGCCGCACCGTCGCGGCCGGTCCCGGCCATCACCCGCTCCAGCGCCCCGGCCAGTTCCGCGGCTTCGCCGTCGTACCAGGCCGCGTCGTCTTCGCCGAACGTCTCGGGGTACGCCAGTCGGCGTGGCAGGACACAGGCGCATCCGCTCGCCGCCGCTTCCACCGCCGCGATGCCGAAGAACTCGTGGTCGGCGGTGCTGACGAAGATGTCCGCATCGCGCAGGGCGCGCAGGTAGTCGTCCCGCGACGGCTGCCAGCCCCAACGCGCGATGCGATCGCCGAGCCGCGCCCGTGCTTCGTCGAAGCAGGCCGGCCGGTCGTCGAACTGCTGGCCGATCACGCTGACGCGAAAGTCGACGCCGCGGTCCGCGAGGTGCCTCAGCGCACCAAAGAACTTGTCGGGGTTCTTGTCATGCTCCCAGCGCGCGGCCCAGAGCAGGTGTGGCGGCCCGGTCGTCGTGGCCGCGGCCGGCCGTGCGACGTCGATGCCCGGCCACTGCACGGTCGCATGGCGCTCGATCGCGTCGACGGCCTTGACCGGTTGCTGGTCGGGCATGGCGCGGAGCATGCCGCGCATCGCCCCCAGCAGTTCGCGCCGATGGAAGTCGCTGTTGAACCAGACCGCGTCCGCCGCATGGGCCGAAACGAAGTGCGTCAGTGCGAAATGCAGGTCCCGCCCGTCGGGATGCTGCACCGGGTACGTCAACTGGTTCTCATGAAAGTACAGGACGCTCGGCAGGGCGTGCACCTCGGCCGGGGCCAGGCCCCGGAACTCGGCGAGGTTGAGCATGTCCGTGCACCAGACGACGTCCCACGCCTGCCCCGCGGCGGCGCGATTGGTGACCTGGTTGACCAGCGTCACCGCGGCGTGGCGCATCCGCCATTTCCAGTGGTGCGGCGGGAGCACGTAGACGTCGAAGTCGTGTCGCGAGTGCTGTCGCCAGCCGTCGATGAACGCGGCGTGCGACCCGCCATGATACGGATTGAGCGCGAGGACCCTCATGGTTTCGGCGATCCGCCGCTGGCCCCGTGAGGCGAGATGTCAACTTGCGCGCCGCGCGCCAGCCACAGGCTGTACTCGCGACGACTGGCAAAAGAGCCACTACCCAACGGGCTCTGGAAATTCGGTTCATCGACCCACCACCGACGAAAGCTTTCGGCGTCATCAAACCCATCTGCCGGATAGTCCCTCAACGGCCAATAAGGGTCGGCCACCACCGGGTCGCGCTTCATCGCGAGAGCCGCGATTGCGTTCGCATCTGCACGGTAGCCGTATGTGCAGAGGTCATTGATCAACACCGCTTCATCATCATGGATACCAGCATAGGTCAGGGTGAGCTCAAAGCGCCCGACGCACGTGATGCCAGACCCGGATACTCTCAGAAGGCCGGTGACCCAATCACCCGGCACCAGGTCCATGAGTTTGTGCGCGCGTACGACGCGTGAGAAATTCGAGTCCTTCGTACGGGTGTGTTCGAACAAGACACGCCCGCCGTGGCGCCACTGGTACCGCGTTGTGAACCGGAGCATATCCGTGCTGGGGCTCCACTGCTCAATGGTCGTGCGATAGGGCCACCACCGGTTGAACGCGAACGTCCCGCCGATTAGCACCACAGCGCAAAGAGCAATAACAACGAGCGCGCGGCCGATCCAATCCCGCTTCGGCATGAGACGAGCTTATCACATTGGATAGCCCGGGTCCGATGCGCATTCAGGTTTCACGTCCGGGGAGCGGTCTCGCACGCCATGAGGGCGCCGATGGCGTTGCCGGCCTTTTGTTAGACGGTCCGCGATCGCGTGTCACTGCCGGGCGGCGCGGCGGGCGGCGTCGGCCAGGCGCTGGTGGGCGATCTCGTGGTCGCCGACGCGATCGAGCTGGGCGAGGATCGCGTCGACCTGTTTGACCGGGTCGGCGTGGGCATCGAGCGAGGCGAGCAGAGCGTCGCCGGCGTTCTCCATGGCGGCGCAGAACGCCGCGGTCAGCGCCGCGTCGTCCATGACCAGCACCTCGACGAACAGCTCCCGCCGCCGCGCCGCTTCGCGCAGCGCATCGCCGTCGGCGGCGGCGTAAGGCGGGTCGGTCAGCAGCAGGCACCCGCGCGGATGTTCATCGAGCACCGCATCGGGCTCGCGCCGCAGGCCGTTGAGGATGATCGTGCCGGCGTCCTCGGCGATCTGGCGGCGCTGGCGGCGGGCCTCCTGGAGCGGGAGCATGATCCGAGCCAGCCGCTCAAAATCCCCGGCGGCGCGGGCCTTGACCACGGCCGCCGTGCACAGCCGCTCACATTCCAGGTAGCGGTTGGCGACCAGCGATTCGCTGGCCTGGTCCATGATGCGGTCGATCTCGGGGCCGAGGTCGGTCATGTTCCGTCTGGCTTGAGGCCCCGGATGTGGTCGGCGAGCGCGTCGATCATCCGCACCCAGACCGCCAGCGCCTCGGCGAGGTCGTAGCCGAGCGAGTCGGCCAATCCGACCCAGTCGGACCCGACGAGTTGCTCGCGGACGGCCCGCAGGTCTTCGGCGAGCGCGTCGATGATCTGCGAGGCCGGCCGGTCGTCCACGGTGAACGCGTCGAGGTCGATCTCGAGCAGCTCCGCCGACTGCTGCACGGATTGCTGGGCCTGCTGCCAGGTGGCGAGGACGGGCTTGACCCGCTCCAGGGCTTGCTGCGGATGATCGGCGCGGAGCAGGTCGGCGGCCTGCTGCTGCGCGTCGCTGGTGGCGGCGAGCGCCTCGCTGACATCCAGCAGCGTCCGCTGCGCCAGCTCGTAGGGGTCCTCGGTGGTCAGCGTCACGACCGAGCCCTCGAGCGGCCGGTCGTGCTGCTCGGTCAACGCCTGGTCGGCAAGCGGGCGGCCGTCGAGCTCGACCTTGACGATGATTCGGCTGGTGCCCGCGGTGGACAGGTGATGCCGGGCCGCGGCGATCGCCTGGCCGAGCGTCTGCGCCTCGACCGTGAGCTGTTCGTTGTCGACCTGGACCTGAATGGACATCGCGTTGTCTTACTCGAGCGCCGCGGCGCCGGAGACGATCTCGGTCAGCTCGGTGGTGATCTGGGCCTGGCGGGCGCGGTTGAACGTCCGCGTCAGGTTCTTGCCCATCTGCTCGGCGTTGTCGGTCGCCGACTTCATGGCGACCATGCGGCCGACGTGCTCGCTGACCGACGCGTCGTTGAACGCCTGGAAGAGGGTCGAGCGGACCGCCATCGGGACCAGCTCCGACAGCAGCGTCTGCGGATCGGGCGAGAACTCGTAGAACGCCCCGGCGTCCCCGGCCTGCGGGTCCTCGGACTCCGGCCGCGTCAGCGGCAGCAGCGTCTGCACCGTCGGGGCCTGACGCGAGTTGGTGATGAACTGCATGTACACCAGGCGGACCGCGTCGTACCGCCGCGTCTCGTACCGTTCCATGAAGTCGTTGGCCAGCGCCTCGACCTTGTCAAAGTCTGGCTCGTCGGGGAAGTCGCTCAGCGCCTTCTCGACGACCACGCCGTTGAACCGGCACCAGGCGAGCCCCTTCTTGCCGACGACCTGCACGTCGTAGGCCGTCTGCGTGTGCTGCTTGAGATGCTGGTCCAGGGTCCGGAGGATGTTGGCGTTGTACGCCCCGCACAGGCCGCGGTTGCTGGTGATCACCAGCAGCAGCTCGCGCCCGGTCGGCTGGTCCGGGGCCGACAGCAGCGGGTGATCGACCTGCCCGCTGGACGCCACGGAGGCCAGCTCACCCATCAGCTCGTTGATCTTGCGGGTGTACGGCTTGGTCTCGATGGCGCGCTTGGCCGACGCCTGGAACTTCGCCGTGGCGATCATCTGCATCGTCTTGGTGATGCGTTTGATGTTGCCGACGGCCTTGATGCGACCTTTGAGTTCACGGAGCTGGGCCATAGGCGGCATGTTAGGCCAACGGCGGTCGGGCTGCCAGCCCGCGCGGCGCCGGCGGGCGACGCGCCGGCGTCTTGGTCCGCGGGGGGTGGCCCCGCTATGCTTGGCGCGAATGACCCAGACGCCCACCGTTGTCGTGATCGGGAATTTTGACGGCCTGCACCGGGGCCACGCGTCGCTGTTCGCCCGCGCCCGCGCGCTGGCCGACGCCCGGGGCGGCCGGGTCGTCGCGATGCCCTTCACCCGCCATCCGCGGCGGGCGCTTCGGCCGGAGAAGGCCCCGCCCACCGTCCTCCACCAGGACCAGCGCGCCGCCCGGCTGGCCGACCTCGGCGCCGAGATCGACTGGCTCGACCCCGAGCGCTCGCTGTTGGAGCAGACGGCCGAGCAGTTCATCAGCTCGATCGTTGAGCGGTTCCAGCCGATCGCCGTGGTCGAGGGGGCCAATTTCCGATTCGGCCGCAACCGCATCGGCGACATTCAGGCGCTGGAGCGGATGGGCTCGGAGCACGGGTTCGAGGCGGTGGTCGAGCCGCTGGTCGTGGTCAGGCTGCGGGACAAGACGCTGGCGACGGTGAGCACATCGCTGGTGCGGTGGCTGCTGCTGCACGGTCGGGTGGCCGACGCGACCCTTTGCCTGGGGCGGCCGTGGCAGATGCAGGGCCGCGTCGTCGAAGGCGATCGGCGGGGCACGCTGATCGGCGTGCCCACGGCCAACCTCGACACCGCGCCGCAGATGCTGCCCGCCGACGGCGTGTACGCCGGCTTCGCCGACGTCGACGGCCGGGCCTACCCCGCGGCGTTGAGCGTGGGGCGCAAGCCGACGTTCGGCGGTGCGCAGCGGCTGGCCGAGGCGCACCTGCTCGGCTATGACGGAGACCTGTACGGCCGGACGCTGCGGATCGACGTGCTCCGCTACCGGCGCGATCAGTGGCGGATGCCCGACGTCGACGCCCTGCGCCGCCAACTCGCCGACGACATGGCGTTCATCCGCGCCGCGGCGGACGGCGACCTGCTCGACCCGGCGGCGATGGCCGTCAGCCCCGAGGCGTGATAGCGCGATGAATGATCCGACCCACACGACGCTGGAACGGGTCGCCGGGCGACTGGCGGCCGACGAGGTGAAGCGGGTGTTGCTGACCGGCCACGCCAAGCCCGATGGCGATGCGCTGGGGGCGGTGATCGCGCTGGGCCGCGCCTTGGAGGTCCGCGGCAAGCGGGTCGAGCGGCGACTCCTGCCGCCGCTGCCGCGCAACCTCAAGTTCCTGGCCGACCGCGTGGACCTGACGCTGCACGAGGGCGCCGCGGCGCGGCGCATCGAAGAGCCCGACGCAATCGTCGTGCTCGACACCTGCGCCTGGTCGCAACTGGAGGGGTTGAGCGACTGGCTGAAGCCGCGGCACGACAAGACGATCGTGGTCGATCATCACCTGCACGGCGACGACGTCGGGCACATGAAGCACGTGGACGCCGCCGCCGCGGCGGTGTGCGAGCCGGTCGCCCACCTCATCGACGCCCTGGGCGTCGAGTACGACGCGCTGATCGGCGAGGCGCTGTACCTGGGTATCGCCTCGGACACCGGGTGGTTCCGCTTTTCCAACACGCGGCCGCAGACCCACGAGCTGGCGGCGCGGCTCCAGCGCGGCGGTGTCAACCACGCCCGCATCTACATGTTCAGCGAGCAGGCCGACCGCCCCGAGAAGCTTGGCCTGCTCGCCCGCGCCCTGGCGTCGATGAAGCTCATCGCCGACGGGCAGGCGGCGCTGATGACCCTCCGCCGCGTTGACTTCGAGGAAACCGGGGCCCGCGACGACGAGACCGAGCGGTTCGTGGATATCCCGCAGATCGCCGAGTCGATCCGCGTGGTCGGGCTGATCGTCGAGCAGAACGGCCGGTCGCGCGTGAGCCTGCGGTCCAAGCCCGAGGGCGCGTGTGCGATCGACGTCAACGCGCTCGCGTCGACGCTGGGCGGGGGCGGCCACGCCCGCGCCGCGGGGGCCAAGACCGACCGAACCGTCGACGAGGTGGTCGACCACCTGACGCAGCAAATCGAGCGAGCCTGTGGCGGTTCGTGATCGCCAGCCCCGACGCGGGTGGGCCGGGCACGCGATGGCGCTGGGCGCGGCGGTCATCTGGTCGGTCAACTTCGCGCTGATCCGGTACATGCGGCTGGACGCGGGGCTGGAGCCGATCCCATTCGCGTTGTTGCGTTTCGACATCGCGGCGCTGGCCGCGGGGGCGCTGATGCTGGCGAAGCGGCCGAGGCTGGCGGGGTTGGGCCGGCGCGGCTGGGCGACGCTGGTGCTCCTGGCGATCCTCGTCGGGCCGATCTTCCAGATCATGCTCGCCACGGGCGCACGGACGACCAGCAGCGGGATCATGGGCATGATCATGGGGGCTCAGCCGCTGCACATCGCGTGGCTGGGGCTGGTGCTGCTCGGCGAGCGGGTCAGGCCCGCGCAATGGGCGGCGATCCTGCTGGCGTACGTGGGTGTGGCGCTGCCGCTGGCGATGGGCGAATCGCTCGACCTGCGGGACGGGCTCGCCGGGCCCGGGCTGGTCTTCATCGCCTCGCTGTTCGCATCGATGAACGGCGTCCTGCCCCGCGGGCTGCGCCATCGCCTGAGCCCGCGCGACATGCTGATGACCCTCATGGTCCTCTCGGCGCTGATCAGCCTGCCGTTGATGTCGGCGGAGGTCATCGGCCAGTGGAGCGGTCTTGGAGTCGATGGGTGGGCGGCGATGGCCTACCTGGGGTTGCCGGGCCAGCTCGGCGCGATCGGGCTGTGGTACGCGGCGTTGTGGCGGCTGCGTGCCGCGACCGTCGCCTACTACCTGCTCGTGCTCATGATGCTTTCCGCCGGCTGGGGCTGGCTGATCCATGACGAGCCGCTGACGGCCTGGCACGCGGTCGGCCTGGCTTTCGTCGGGGGCGGGTTGATTCTCAACACCCGCGCCGGTCGCCACGCACGCCGCCATGAGCGGTCCATCGTCGAGTGATGACCGCCGTCGATGGCAGGCCGCTAACGCTGCTCGGGACGGATGACGCGGACGTTCTCCCGTCCGTGCTCGCTGACGTGCCGCTCGGGGGGCGAGCCGGCGATCGCCTGGACCAGCGTATCGATGCCGCTGAGGATGAAAAAGACCGCGGCGGTGGTGAAGACGGCGGCGAGAGCGACGAGCACGAGCAGCGCGGCGAACGGGAGGATGCCGACCGCGACGGCCGTGCCCCAGACCCAGCCGGGCCGGCCCGTCATCCGCCGGTAGACCGACCCGACGCCGGGCTGGTTACGCAGGCTTTCAAAATGAACTCCGAACACCGGGCGATCCTTTCGCGTCTGATGCGGTGGTGACCGACATTGTAGACCGCGGTTCGATCCGCACCCAACTTCGCGTAAGATTCTTGACGCCGTCGTTGGCGATGGGTAGGGTCAAACTCGATCACGACATGAGGGCATGGCCATGAACCAGGCGATTCGAATATCGGTCGTGGCGGCGGCGGTGACGCTGTGCCACACGCTTGCCGCGTGGGCGCAGCATCCGACGGCGCCGTTCACCGGCGTGGTCAACGCCGATGACGTCTACCTCCGCGCCGGCCCCGGCGAGACCTACTATCACGTCGGCAAGCTCAACGAGGGCGACATCGTGGAGGTCGGGGAGATCCTCTTCGGGTGGTACATGGTCGTGCCGCCGGCGGGGCAGTTCAGCTACATCTCCAAGCAGTTCGTGGAGGTCGCCGACGGCAACTCGGGTCGCGTGACCGGCGATGACGTGCGTGTGCGGGCGCCCTCGCCCGCCGGGCCGGGCCAGAGCCGCAGCTACAAGATCCAGCTCCGCCTCGACCGCAATGCCGAGGTGAAGATCCTCGGCGAGGAACAGGGCTGGTACAGGATCGAGCCGCCCGACGGCGCGATGCTCTACATCTCGGGCGATTTCGTGGACAAGGCGACGGAGGCGCAGATCGCCGCCGCGCGGGCCGCCGCGCAGCCCGCGGCCGCACCGAACCAGCCGACCGAACCGGTCACGTCCGACGCCGCCGCGCCGCGCGCGCTGACCGAAGTCGTCGCCGCCGAGGCCGACATGAACGCCGGCACAACCACTACCGAGGTGGTCGCCGCGGAACCCGGCTCACCGGATACCGCGGTCGAGGTGGCCGACGCCAACGCCGCGGTCGAGGCGGCCGCCGTGATCGCGGTGACCGAGGACACCGCCGCGGCGACCGAAGCCGCGCCGGCCGAGGTCGGCGACGCCAACGCCGCGGCGACCCCGGTCGCGGGCAGCGCCGCGGCCATGCCAGAGATCGAGCCGTCCGACATCTTGGCGGTCGAGCCGTCGGACCCGCGCCCTGTGGAGGCTGCTCAAGCGCTGTCGCAACTGGATAGCCGGTTCGCGACGGCCGCGGCGACGGCCCCGGTCGATCGACCGGTCGCGGCGCTGCTGGCGGATTATCGCGCCGCCCGGGCGGGTTACGACCTGACGCCCGGACAGTCAGCGCTGGTCGAGGCGCGGATCAGCGTGCTCCAGGCGTGGCGCGACCTCCAACGGGCCCAGCGCGACCTCGCCGCCGCCCGCGCCGCCGCGCCCGACCCCAACACCCCCACGACCGCACGCCCGGTCCCGGATTACACCGCCGTCGGCAAGCTGATGGCCAGCACGCTCTATACCGGCGATCAGCGGCCGCTGCTGTATCGGCTGGTCGACCCGCTGACCGGGCTGACCATCGGGTATGTCGAGCCCCGCGAGGACCGGTCGCTGCGCCTGCTGCTCGGCCAGGTCGTCGGCATCGTCGGCAAGACGCGCTACGAACCCGGTCTCAAGCTCAACGTCATCACCGTCCAACGCGCCGACGCCTTGAGCGCCCGATCGCGGTAACGCACCCTCGCGGGTTGACCGGGCCACGCACGCCGCTGACGGCACCGGCGACCTCGGGCGTCACGGTGTGATGTCGATGATCCGGGCGGTCGGCCCGCCCCCGTTTCCCGGGGCCGTCTCGAGCACGGCGACCGTGCAGCGGCCGTTCAGCCACCCGCAGCACTCGCCGGGGTTGAGGTACAGCACGCCGTCTCGCGTCTCGTTGACGACCGCATGGGTGTGGCCGGTGACGACGACGTCAGCGCCGGCGATCGCCTGGGGTTTCAGCCAGTCGATGAAGTGGTCCATGACGACGGTGCAGCCGCCGAACACCGCGCGGACCGGCCCGTCCACCAGTTGCGGCAGCACCCCGACCAACCCCTCGCGCTCGCCGTCGTTGTTGCCGAAGCAGCAGTGGACCGGGATCGACTCGGGCACGTATGGCGGCAGCAGCCGCTTGGCCGCGAACGGCGCGACGAAGTCGCCGGCGTGGAGGATGGCGTCGACCCGCTGATCCACGAACAACTGGATCGCACGCTCCATCGTCGGCAGTCGATCGTGCGTATCGGCAATGACACCGAGCTTCATGGCGGGCTCCCTGGGTTCGGGGTCTTGGACGCGGGCATTCTCAGCGGGCAACGGGGCACGATCAAACGGCCTGATCGCTTGCGTTGAAGGCGGGGCCGGTGCGCGGCCGATAACACCCACATGATCCGGACCGGGATCGTTGCTGTGATTGCGCTCGTGCCGGCGCTGGCGGCGCCGGCGCTGTGGGCCCAGGAGGCCGCCGAAGCCGTGAGCCCGCGGGCGCGCAACTACCTGTCCCGCCGGGTGGTCGAGGTCTTCGACTTCGATGAGCGGGCGATGGGCAACTACGAGCGGCTGCCCCGCAATTGGCGGGTCGTCGGCGGGCCGGGCTTCCCGGCGTACACGGCGGACCTGACCGGCTTCGACGCGACCCACCGCCGCTCCGGCGAGCACGGGCTCAAGCTGGAGAGCGACGGCGGGTCCAGCGGGCTCGTCCTCGACCGGGGCGCCCTCGCCGCCATCCCCGGCGCCGACTACATCGTCACCGCCGAGGTCTTCACCAAACAGCTCACCCACGCCCGCGTGCGGATGGTCGGCTACTTCGTCGATCAGCACGGCCGCCGCATCGAGCCGAGCATGGCCCACTCGGGCCTGGTCCGCAGCAACGGCCAGTGGACGCGGCTGAGGCTGGAACTCGACGGCGATTACGAGCAGGCGGCGTGGATCGTCCTCCGCCTCGAACTGCTCCAGAGCGACGCGTTCCGCCGACCGGTCATGGGCCGGCACGAGCTGTATCGCGAGGACATCGGCGCCGCGGCGTGGTTCGACGACGTGTCGATCTTCCAGTTGCCCCGGATCGAGATGGTGACCGAGTCGCCGACCAACATCCTGCGGGCTCCGAATCAGCCGCGGGTGTTCGTGACGGTCCGGGACCTGACGGGCGAGACGCTGGAGAGCCGGCTGACCCTGTACGACGAGGCCGGGCGGACGATTGCGCATCAGCGGCGGGTGCTCGACGGACGGCACGCACCGCAGTGGACGTGGGCGCCGAAGGTGCCGCGGTTCGGATGGTACTGGGCGGACCTGCAGGTGACCGGCGAGCGGGGGCTGGTCGGCCGGCGGCTGGCGGCGTTCTGCTGGCTGCCCGCCGGACCGCAACGCACCGCCGACAGCCACCGCTTCGGCATCGTGGCCGAGGGCCTGCCCCAACCTCAGCGGATGCTGCTGCCGCGCGTGCTCGAGCGGCTGGGCACCGGCGCGGTCATCACCGACGTCTGGAACGAGCGGATGACCCGGGCCGACCTCGTCGAGATGGAGAAGCGGCCCGACCCGGTGCTGGCGGAGCTGATCGGCGCACAACCGCGCGTGACGCTGAGCCTGGCCGGCGTGCCCCAGGAGCTGGCCCTGCTGGCCAAGACCGATCCCGACATGCCGCTGGCGCTGCTCGCGGCCGACCCGCAAACCTGGAAACGCCCGCTGCAGGCGACGCTCGTGCGCTACGGGCAGCAGGTCCGCCGATGGCAGATCGGCGGCGTCGATTCGCGCGAGGCCTTCTGGCGCGATGACCTGCCGCGGCTGTACCCTCGGCTCCACGACTGGTTCGACTCGCTGGTGCCCGAGGCCACCGTCGTGCTGCCGTGGTCAGCGCAGCACGAGATGGGCGAGATCGGCCGGCAGGTCGGGGGCGTCCACAGGCACATCCCACCCTCGATCCGCCCCGATCACCTGCGCGCTTACGCGCGGACCTGGCCCGAGACGTCCGAGGGCCCGTCGCTGGTCATCGAGGCGCTGCCCGCGGGCGAGCACGATCACACCCAGCGCGTCGAGGACTTCGCGCTGCGGCTGGTCGAGGCGTGGGCGGTCGACCCGGGCGCGGTGTACGCGATCCACCCCTGGAACCAGGCCCATGACCCCCGCGTCGGGCTGATCCCCGATCCCCTGCTGGCGGTCTACGCCAACACGATCGATCGGCTGGCCGAGCGGCGGGTCGTCGGATCGATGCGCTTGGCCGAGGGCGTGCGGTGCTACATCCTGGACGGCCCGTCGGGCGGGGCGCTGGCGGCGTGGAACCAGTCGTCGCCGGACAGCGACGTGGCGCTGGACATGTACCTGGGTGAGCGGCCGCGCCTGTTCGACGTCTGGGGCAACAGCCGCGTGCTGACCGGCGAGGCCGACGGCGGCACCCACCGCGTCCCGATCGGCGCGGCCCCGGTATTCATCGAGGGCATCGACGCCAAGCTCGCCCGCTTCCGCGCCGCCATGCGATTCGACCCGAACTTCCTCGAATCCAGCTACAAGGTGCACCGGGTGGCGCTGAACCTGTCCAACCCCTGGGAGCGGACGATCTCCGGCCGGTTGCGGATCGACAGCCTGCCCGACTGGACGATCCACCCCCGGGTGATCCGATTCAACATCCCCGCGGGCGAGTCGATCCAGGCTCCGCTGGACGTCACGTTTCCGATCAGCGAGCTGGCGGGCGAGAAGATCGTGAGCGGTTCGCTGGAGCTCGACGCCGACCGCAGCTATCGGATCGAGGTGGCGACGCCGCTGGAGATCGGGCTGCCGGACATCGATTACCACCCGACGCTGAGCGTCGAGCCGCGGGACGACGGCACGACAGACGTGGTGCTCACGGCGCTGGTGACCAACCGGGGCGAGGAGCCTCGCTCGCTCTATGCGTTTGCCATCGCGCCGGGCCGGCCGTCCCAGCAACGCATCGTCGCGCGTCTCCAGCCCCAGCAGACGACGGTCAAGCGGTTCCGCTTCGCCGCGGCCGCGGCGGAACTGTCCGGCCAGTCGATCCGCGCGGGACTCCGCGAGATGGACGGGCCGGCCATGCTCAACCAGAAACTCGATGTGCCGTGAGGATCGGCGTTGCGACCGCCGGCGGGCCTTGCTAGCTTCAGGGCATGATCACCCGACAATTCATCATGTACGTGCTCGTGGGGGGCTGGCTGCTCGCGATGTGGTCGGCGCCATCGGCGCGGGCGCAGGACAAGATCGGGCCGGTGCTGGGCGAGAGCCCGATCATCTATACCGAGCCTTACATCCGCGACCTCATGCGCAAGGTCTGCGACTGGCAGCTCGACAACCTCAACACCACCACGAAGATCAACAAGCAGCACGAGGAGGACGTGCCGAGCACCGGCTGGATACGCGGGACGTTTTATACCGGCGTGATGGCCACGTACTACACGACCGGGGATCGGAAGTACCTCGACAACGCGTTGCAGTGGGGCGCGGGCAACGACTGGCAGCCCGGCGAGCGGCCGCGGCACGCCGACTTCCACTGCGTCGGGCAGACCTACGCGGAGCTGTACTTCATCAAGAAGGACCGGCGGATGATCGAGCCGATCATGGCGCGGTTCGACGCGATGATGGACCAGCCGACGCGCGGGCCCGACGTGGGCTGGAGCAAGGACAAGAACTGGTCGTGGTGCGATGCGCTGTTCATGGCCCCGCCGGTCCTGGTCCGCCTCTACGAGGCGACCGGCCAGGCGAAGTACCTGGACCTGATGAACACGCACTGGTGGGACACCCACCGCCACCTGTACGACGGCCAGGCCCACCTGTACTACCGCGATGCGAAGTTCAAGCTCAAGCCCGACGGCGACGGCCGGCGCACGCCCAGCGGCCGAAAGGTCTTCTGGGGTCGGGGCAACGGCTGGGTCATGGCCGGCCTGACCCGCGTGCTCCAGTACCTGCCCGCCGACTACCCGGACTACCCGCGGTACGTCGAGTTGTACAAGGAAATGGCCCACCGCATCGCCGAACTTCAGCAGCGCGACGGCCTGTGGCGTTCCAGCCTCAATGACCCGCGGTGGCGCCCCAACCCCGAGACCAGCAGCAGCGGGTTCTTCTGCTACGCGCTGGCGTGGGGCGTGAACAACGGGCTGCTCGACCGCGAGCGGTTCATGCCCGTCGTCCTCAAGGCGTGGGAGGGGCTGGTCTGGGCCGTCGACGACGACGGCCGGCTCGGCTGGGTTCAGGCGGTCGGTCACGACCCCCGCGAGGTCCTCGAATCGGACACGATGGAATACGGCGTCGCCGCGTTCCTGCTCGCCGGCAGCGAGATCATCAAGCTCGCCAACTGACCGCGGGCTCGTCGCCGGCGCCCGCTAACTCCGCTTGCACCGCTCGACGCCCGCCGGGAGCATCATGTACTGCAGGAACGCGTCATAGATCTCCGGGCACTTGAAGAACAGCTTCCGCCCGCCGGTGTCGGCCGATTCGAGGAACAGGCGGTAATGGCGGCGGAAGTTGACGCGGTCGGTCTGGTGGGAATCGATAGCGGCTTTCTCGCGGCGGTCGCGTCCACGCTTGCGGTAGTTCCAGCGGACCGTGGCGTAGGCCGCCGACAGCGTATCCGAGTGCATCCAATCCACCCCGCCGCTGTGCCGGGCGGTATCGAATCGGAAGTCGGCCAGCGCCTGGTTGAGCATGGGCTCGAGCATGTCGCGCCGCTGGCTCCACAGCGGCACGACGAGCCGGCCGACCTCGTTGCCCGTCCGCGGGTTGACCGACAGGGCCATCTGCCCCGAGCCGGGCACGATCAGCACGTAGGCCGCCTGCCGGACGTGCACGCGATCCTCGGGCTTCTTCGCGTGCGCCAGCGGCCACTTGAACAGCGTCGGGTCGCGCCGCTCGATCTCGCCGATCGCCTCGACCACCGTGGCGCGGTCGTTGAGTCGATCCGGCTCCAGCCAGGCATCGGCGGCCTGGCCGGGCAGGAACGGCTCGTGCAGGTGCGCGCACAGCCGGCAGAATCGCCGGATGCTCCGCGCCTCGAAGCGCGCCAGTTGCTCGGGCGTTGTCTGGCATGGCGTCTGCTCGAGCTTCTGCTCGGCGTCGCTGATGTTCTCGCGGACCGAAGGCATCTTCCGCTGGTCGAGCGAGTCGAGCGTCCGGCGCAGCCGCGCGGTCGTCACCTTGTTCCGCTGCACCTGTTCACGCAGGTCCGTGCGCTGCGCGTGGTATTGCGGGCTGCGGCGGTCGAGTTGCCGCATCTGCTGCTCGATCTGCTCGTTGTCGCGATCGAGGCGGTCGATCCGGTGCAGCAGGTCGCCGCGGGTCTTGTGGAGCGCCGCTTCGGTGTGCCGGCCATGAATCAGCCGCCGCCGCAGCCGATCGAGCTTCCACGGGCCGGTGTGCCGGCCGTTCAACTCCAGGTCCTCGTCGGGCGAGGGCGTGATGTAGCCCCACGCGGCGAGGTCGATGTATTCGTCGGCGTGCAGCGCGGTCAGCCCGTGGGCGGCGCCGTCGTAGTCCACGATCGCCCGGCCGCACTCGGCGAGGCATTCGCGCGAGACCGCCGGGTCGAGCATCCACGGCGCGTGGATCACGTGCGCGTGCCGCAGGAAGCAGCGCACGTACTGCTTCTGCAGTGCGGTGAGCTTGCCGTTGACGAGCAGGGCGGCGGCGTGCTCGTAACAGCGCCAGAACGCGGCGGTGCGGATCGGCTCGCAGACCCGCCACTCCCACGCGACCGCCTGGCGCAGGGTCGCCACCTTGCCGGCGTCGGTCGCCCCCGGGGCCCGTTCGCCGAGCCTCTGCTCGAAGGCGCTCAGCGCCCGCCCGTACACCGCCCAGGAGAACAGATCGTCCGCCTCGATGGCGTGCTGGCGGAACACCGCGAGCAGCGGCTCGTCGTCCACCGACTCGATCGCCGCGGCCAGCATGTCCGACGTCGCCTCGTGCAGGTGCACGAACACCGTCGCCTGCTTCATGCCCAACTGCAGCGCGCGGCACAGGTGACGACGCTGCGCGGCGGATAGTTCGCCTTGCTCGTCGAGACGGTCGGCCTGCTCGCGGAGGCGTTCAAGGGTCTCGGCGGCGTGCTCGGCGTCGGGCGGTCGCCTCTTCTCCCGGACCTGCCGGGTCAGCTCACGCGTGATCGGGTCGACCCGCCCGGCTTGCTTGTGCAACGCGTGCCGCTGGGCGTCCAGCCGCGGCAAGTGCATCAACAGCCCCAGCCGGCGGTTCAGGTGCGCCCGCAAAGGCGGCGCAGCCGGTGTTGTCGCTTCCTTGCATGCAGTCGTCATGTACGATTGGATCCGTTACGGCCCATCGGGTCGGGCACGTGGACGCATGCCCCCTGTATGCAACGCCATCGGGCGGTCGCCCGGGCCGCTTGATCCAAACCGGGTCCGCCGGGCTGTTCGCCCGTCGAGGTGGGGGTGCGTGACGGTTGTAACGATTAGGTCGTCGCGCCGCCGGGCTCGTCGACCTGCATCCACGCGGGGACGCGCAGGGGCCGGCCGGCCCGATCGACGCAGGCCAGCGTCGTCTGCCCCGTGCAGAGCAATTCATCCCCGCGATGCACCTCGTAGCGGTGCTCGATCTTCGCGCCCGCCGCGCGGTCCAGCGTCGCGGTGACCCGCAGCTCGTCGTCGTAGTGGGCCGGGCGGCGGTAGCTCATGCTCAGCCGCGCCACCACGATGAACATGCTGCCCCCGCGCTCGATGTCGGCGTAGCTGTGACCGGCCTGCCGCAACAGCTCCGTCCGCGCCATCTCGAACCACACCGGGTACACGCTGTGATGCGCGTAGCCCATCGGGTCGCACTCGGCGTATCGCACACGCACGTTGACAACGGCTCGGGTCGACATCGACGCCGACCAATACCGCATCCCCGCCGCGGCGGCAACCGGCCTCAGACCCAGAGACTGAGAAACAGTGCCGGCTCGTCGGAAATCTTCGTCTTGAGGTGCCCGACCGTGAGGCTGCTGAACTTCACCTCGCACTCGGGGTGGTCGTCGAGCCAGCGGTTGACCTGCTGCTCCATGTACTCCAGGGCGTCTTCGCGCAGCTTGGCGTGGAAGAGCTTGAAGTGGACCGCGCCCTGGCCGGTCACGTTGGGCTGCCGCTCCCACTTGTCGGCGGCGCGGGCGTGGCTGCCGAATGTCGTGATCTTGGACGGATGCGGTTCGGATGGCCCCTCGTCGCCTTCGATCTCGATGGCGTCCAGGTCTGCATCGATCCGTGCCGCGTTGTGGTCCTCTTCTGGCATGATGTGAGCTCCGGCGAAGTGAAGGCGGGTGTGGCGCCTGTAGGCATGATACGGCCGCCCGGCCGGCGATCAAGCCTCTTGCCGCGCTTCGCCCAGCCACCGCGCCCGCCCCACGCGGCGGAGGATCACGCCGCCGGCGAACCCGCCCAGCCGCACCTCCAGCACCGCCCGGTCGACCGACCACAGCCGCGGCACCACCGACCCGACGTCGACCCGGCGGACCCGCCCGCGCCCGCCGGACAGCGACCCCTCGTAGTCCAGGTAGCGGCGGCGGTGGTCGGCCAGCCGATCGAACACCAGCCGCCGTGCCTCCGCCCAGGCCCCCGAATCGGGGCCCACGCGGAAACACACCAGCGGCCCGATGCCGCCGGGCGCGCCGGGCGCCTCGAACAGCCAGTCGTGGTGCCGGCCGGCCGGCGTAACGTGCAACAGCAAGACCGATTGACAGGCGCGCATCCGCTGCGGTCCTTGTGTGCCGGGACGGGCGGTCGTATCCTTCAACTCACGAAGCTCCAAGAGGGTACGACCATGACCACGAAGCGTCGAACCATCGTTCGCCTGGCCGCCGTGTGCGGCGTGGTGATCGCGGCGGCGCTCGCCGGTGGCTGCCGCACGCCGATCAGCCTCCTCCGCGAGCGCGGACTCCGGGCCTACGACTACAACCAGGACGACAAGGCCATCGAGCAGTTCAAGCAGATCCTCGACCGACAGCCCGCCGACTGGCAGGCCAACTACTACGTTGGCGAACTGCAACTGGAGGCGGGCCGCGTCGAGTATGCCCGGCTGCATCTCGAACAGGCCTACGCCGTCCGGTCGGTCAACCCGACCAACGCGGGCGTGCCGCCGCTGGACCGGCCCCGCATGCCGGCGATCGTCGACGCCCTGGCCCGGGCGATGTACGAACAGGGCGACCACCGCCGGCTGCTGGGCTTCTGCAATGAGGCGATCGACCGCTTCGAGACCGTCCGCGACTACCTGCGTAAGGCCGACTACCTCGTCAAACTGGGCGACCCGGACAACGCCCTGGTCGTGTACGAGCAGGCCGCGCGCGTCGCGTCGCCCGACGATCCGACGGGCCAGTTGGCCCTGGCGGACTTCTACCACGAGATGGGCCGGCGGGATCAGGCCATCGTGGCCCTTCGCAAGGCTTACACCATCAGCCCCGACGACCCGCAGATCGCCGATCGCCTGCGGGCGCTGGGGGTGGTCCCGGGCCCGTCCCTGCGGTTGGACCCCGTCCCGGAGGACCGATAATGCCCGCCCGTTCGCTGGCTGCCCACGGTCGGCCGGGCGGAGCGGAAAAAATGTGCAGCCTTTCGTTAATCGTCTGAGCCGCGGCAGGCCGATAAGGCCCGTTAGAATTGTTCACGCAACAGGGAGACGCCCGGCACCGTGGACAGGTCGCACCACCCAGCCCGCAAAAAAAGCAGGCATTTTCCCCCGCACACCCGCTTGCAAGCTGGCCAAGGCCAACGTTACAATCCGCGCCAGATCATGAGGGCTCAGGGAATGTCACCGGCGGACAGACGAGGCTGACTGAATAGACTGGCCCAGAGGGTGACGCCGACCGTATCAGGGAATTCAGACCACAACACAGTTACGCAAACGGCTTCTCGGTTCCGGCATTGGCCGCAGAACAAGGACTATGGCGTACCAGCAAGCCGCTTGACCCCACGCGGGCAGAGCAGTACAGCATTGAGGCAGGATCAGGGCAGTAACGGCAGTCCAGGCACTGCCGCAGGGATCGATCGAGTATTCGGCCGGCGCAGTCAACGGAGCGTCGGCCACACAACACAAGGCTCGCGGCATGGAGGTGTGCCGCGGGTCGCACAGGCGGGTCAAGCAGACAAGCGACCCGCCTGTCAGGACACGTGGGATTCACACAAGGAGACGGTTCCCATGAAGGTGCAACGTTGGATCGCAGCGATCGTAATGGCGGTGCTCGCCATTGGATGGCTCGGCGCTTCGGCCCAGGCCGAACAGTCCGCCGATCAGCAGGTGCAGGCCGAACTCAAGGCCCTCAAAGCTGAAATCGCGGAACTCAAGGCCCAGCAGAACGAAAGCTGGCTGAACGAACGCCGTGCCGAGGAAGTCAAGACGCTGGTGCGGGATGTGCTCAGCGACGCGGAGACCCGTTCGTCGCTGATGGATTCGGCCGTGACGGCCGGCCACAACGGCGAGAACTTCTTCATCTCCAGCGAAGACGGGGCGTTCCTGTTCGTGCCCTCCGGGTACGTGCAGACCCGCTACGTCGCCAACTTCCGTGACGACACCACGGATGACCCGTCGTTGACCAACGCCCCCGTGGGCGCGGGCATCATCGGCAGCGACGACGACGGCACGGACGGCTTCAGCCTCCGCCGCGCCAAGTTCCAGGGCCACGGCCACATCTTCGGCCCCCAGCTCCGCTACTACTTCTCGCTGGCCCAGGGCGATGACGGCCGCGACGGCCGCCGCAGCACCATCTTCGAGGACTACTACGTCGAGTACGACCTGGGCGACGACATCGGCATGCCCGGCCTGAGCATCCGCGGCGGCCGCTTCCGCCAGCCGTTCCTCCGCGAGAACATCATCGACGCCAGCCAGCAGATGGCCGTCGAGCGCTCGCTCGTCAACGAGGTCTACAACGTCGACCGTTCCGAAGCCATCATGCTCGCCTACAAGCAGGACATGTGGCGCGCCATGCTGTCGTTCAGCAACGGCACCGATGGTGACGGCAGCGAGTTCGACAACGACGGCGGCGGCCTGGGCTCCAGCGGCGTGTTCGTCGCGAACGACGAGAACGGCAACGCCACCGTGGACGCCGGCGAGACCGTCGGCTTCGTGCCCCTCGGCGGGTTCGTCGGCGCCGCCGGCGCCGGCGCGGGCGTCGACTTCGCCCTCACCGCTCGCGTGGACGTCAAGCTCATGGGCGAGTGGGACCAGTGGGACGACTTCCAGGCCTGGGACGGCGAGCCCATGGCCGTCTTCTTCGGCGCCGCCCTCCACTACGAAGAGCTGCAGACCGGCTTCGGCTCCGAGCCGCTGGTCCCCGGCGGCGTCGCCTTCGACCCGGCCGGCAACGGCTTCGCCACCGGCGACGACCTGATCATCGGTGACGCCTACGACGGCATCAACAACTCGGTCCTGAGCTGGACCGTCGACGCCTCGGTCGAGTATCAGCGCCTCGGCGCCTACGTCGCCGGCTACGGCCAGCACCTCATCGAATCCGATGACCTGGATACCTCCGCCGGCTTCCAGGCCTTCGGCGTCCCGGCTACCATCGATGCGCCCAACTGGAACAACTACGGTCTGCAGATCATGGCCGGTTACCAGGTCATCCCCAACGAGCTCGAGCCGTTCATCCGCTATGAGCGCATCATGCTCGACGAGGACCTGGTTGTTCTGGAAGACACCGAAGACCTGAACATCATCACCTTCGGCGTCAACTGGTACGGCCACAAGCACGATTCCAAGCTGACCGTCGACGTGACCGTGGCGTTGGACCCGGTCAACGAAGGCTTCCTGCTTGGCTCGGTCGCTTCGGGCCTCGACAGCCTCGGCCTGCAGCAGGATGCCTACGGCGAGGATGGCCAGGTCGCCCTGCGTGCCCAGTATCAGCTCCGCTTCTGATGCGGGTCTGAGAATCTGTTGACACTGACACAGAGCCGCCCCCCTGGGGCGGCTCTTTTTCATTGCGCCGCAAAGGCTTAGGGAAAACTGCATCCACCCCGCGGTTTTCTGTTTACCCTGATCCGGCTACCGAATATGCTGTACGCGGAGGGGCTGGATTCGCTGAGCAAGCCACGTCTCAGCGGGGAAGGCACATCGATGGTCCCTCAAGTCTTATGTGTTATCGATCGGGAGACCGAGCATCGCGTGATCGAGGCCGTCGCCTCGCACGCCGGCGGTGAATGGGTCGCGCAACTGCACATCTACGCGCCGCAACTCGTGCAGTTGATGTTCGAGGCCCAGGACCGGCCGATGCGTCAGTTCACCTCGCGCATCCGCCGGCTCGTGCTGGAATACGAGCACTGCGACGATGGCGGGGATGCCTGCGGCTGGGATGACCAGGCGCTCGACGAACACGTGCAGGTGCTCGTGGAGGCCCTCGAGCAGGTCCGCCGCGACCGCCTCGCACGCGATGGCTGGTCGCACATGCCGGCCGCACTGCCCATGTTCGGCTGAACCTCCCGCCCAGCGAAGCCCCAGCTCAGACGCTTCAACCCGCCTTTATCGGCTGATATCGGCGTATCGCCGCCGATCGGGCAATCCGACCTTGACTTGCCGGGGCTTTTATCCAACAATCCGGATGAACGGATGATTTGCATGACTCAAACACCCGCCATCCTGAGTCGCCTCAGCGCGCTGTCCGACCCGACCCGGGCGCGGGCCCTGCGCATCCTCGAGCAGCACGAGCTGACCGTCGCCGAACTCGGCGACGTGCTGCAACTGCCTCAGTCCACCACGTCGCGGCACCTGAAGGTCCTCAGCGAGGAGGGTTGGGTGGTCTGGCGTCGGGAAGGCACCGCGGCGCTGTACAGGATGATGCTCGACGATCTCGATGAGCCGGCCCGCAAGCTCTGGCTGCTCGTCCGCGACCAGATCTCCGGCACGCCCGCCGCCGAACAGGACGACCAGCGGACCGAGCGGATCCTCGCCAACCGCCAGACCCGCAGCCAGGCGTTCTTCGCTTCCGCGGCCGGCCAGTGGGACAAGATGCGTGGCGAGATGTTCGGCGACCGCTTCGACCTGCGTGCGATCGCGGCGCTGCTCGACCCGTCGTGGTCGATCGCCGACCTGGGCTGCGGCACCGGGCAGCTCGCCGAGGCGCTGGCGCCGTTCATCGATCGTGTCTTCGCGGTGGACAGCTCCACCGAGATGCTCAAGGCCGCCCGCAAGCGGCTGGGCCGATTCGATCATGTCGAGGTGAAGCGTGGGTCGATCGAGTCTCTGCCGATCGGCGACGCCGAGCTCGACGCGGCCACGCTGGTGCTGGTCCTGCACCACATCGCCGACCCGGCGGCGGCGCTGGCCGAAGCGGCGCGCGTGCTCAAGCCCGGCGGTCGCCTGCTCGTCGTCGATATGATTCGCCACGATCACCGCGAGTACCAGCAGATCATGGGGCACGTCTGGCTGGGCTTCGATCGCGAGCAGATGCAGGGCTGGCTCGCCGACGCCGGCTGCGAAGCGATGCGGTTCGCGGAACTGCCCGCCGAGACCAAGGCCCGCGGGCCGGGGCTCTTCGCCGCCGCCGCCCGCCGCGCAGCCCAGCCCGCAACCCAGCCGCAAGCCAAGCCCGAAGCCAAGCCCCGCGGATCGACCCGGCGCAAGCGAGCCGCCGCCGCCGCGGAGTAGCCCCCCGGCCGCACGCCCATCAAGCCACACGCAACGGATAACACGCAATCGACATCGCAACCCCCAACGAGAGGTAAGACTCACATGACCACAGCCACGACCACACCGACAGCCACCCAGCGACCGCCGCACAAGGTGCGGGCGTTCGACCTGCTCGCCGACGGCAAGCGCGACGAGGCCCAGACACTGGTGCAACTCGGCCGCGACGAGATCCGCCTGGCCGAGCACGAGATGCCCGGCCTGATGCAGACCCGCGCCGAGTACGCCAAGAGCCAGCCGCTCAAGGGCCTGCAGATCACCGCCTCGCTGCACATGACCATCCAGACCGCGGTGCTCATCGAGACCCTCACCGCGCTCGGCGCCGAGGTCCGCTGGGCTTCGTGCAACATCTACTCGACGCAGGACTCGGCCGCCGCGGCCGTCGTCGTCGGGCCCGACGGCACCCTCGACGACCCCAAGGGGATCGCCTGTTTCGCCTGGAAGGGTGAGACCCTCGAAGAGTACTGGTGGTGCACCGAGCAGGCCCTGAACTTCGGGGACGGCGAGGGCCCCGACCAGATCGTCGACGACGGCGGCGACGCCACGCTGCTCATCCACAAGGGCTTCGAGTTCGAGAACGCCGGCTCGGTCCCCTCGCCCGACACGACCGACAACGAGGAGTTCAAGGAAGTCCTCAAGACCCTCGCCCGCTGCATGGAAGAAGACCCCCAGCGCTGGCACAAGGTCGCCGAGAAGTGCAAGGGCGTCAGCGAGGAAACCACCACCGGCGTCCATCGCCTCTACCACATGGAGCGCGATGGCACGCTGCTGTTCCCCGCCATCAACGTCAACGACTCGGTCACCAAGAGCAAGTTCGACAACCTGTACGGCTGCCGCCACTCGCTGATCGACGGGCTCAACCGCGCCTCCGACGTCATGCTCAGCGGCAAGATCGCCGTCGTGCTCGGCTACGGCGACGTGGGCAAGGGCTGCTGCCAGGCGCTCAAGGGCCAGGGCTGCCGCGTCATCGTCACCGAGATCGATCCGATCTGCGCCCTGCAGGCCGTGATGGAAGGCTACGAGGTCAAGACCCTCGACGACGTCGTCGACGAGGCCGACATCTTCATCACCACCACCGGCAACTTCCACGTCATCACCGTGGACCACATGAAGCGGATGAAGAACAAGGCGATCGTGGGCAACATCGGCCACTTCGACAACGAGATCGATATGGCCGGCCTGAAGAAGATCACCAAGCAGCACAACATCAAGCCGCAGTTCGACGAGTTCGAGTTCAAGGACGCCGACAAGAGCATCCTCGTGCTCGCCGAGGGCCGGCTGCTGAATCTCGGCTGCGCCACGGGCCACCCCAGCTTCGTGATGAGCAACAGCTTCACGAACCAGGTGCTCGCCCAGATCGACCTGCACAACAACAAGGACAAGTACGCCAAGAAGGTGTACGTCCTGCCGAAGCAGCTCGACGAGAAGGTCGCTCGCCTGCACCTGGCGCAGCTCGGCGTGAAGCTCACCGAGATGAGCGACGAGCAGGCCGAGTACATCGGCGTGCCCAAGGACGGCCCGTACAAGCCCAGCCACTACCGGTATTGATCGACAGGCTGCGTTCGAAGTTGAAGTGACCCACGGCCCGCCCGGTTCATCGGGCGGGTCGTTTCACGCGCGGGGCCACTGCCGCAGGTCGTTCGCCAGGGCGCCGAACCCGATGGGAAAGTGCGTTTCGAGTTGTGTGATGTCGTCAGCCAGTCGGTGCGCCTCGGCGAGGGCCTTGGCGGCGTCGATGTGGCGGGCTGAGCCGTAGACGTCCTTCTTGAGGCTGCGGCGATCATAGGCGTACTGCCCCGACTGCAGGGCACTGGCCCACGCGGCTTCATTGACGTGCGGATCGATGCCGCAGCGCAACCACGCTTCCAATGCCGGCACGGCCAGTCCCAGAGCGACATGCAACGCAGGCCGGGTGCTCTTGCTGCTGACGTCCGCCAGGAACGAATCGACCATGCTTCGCATCTGCTGCAGCCGGCAACTCGGACTATCGGGTGGGTCGAACACGCTGTCGTCGGAGTCCATCACGGCGATCACGCCATCGATCCTGTGATCGCCGAAGTACGCGAGGCGGATAACCTTCTCGACCGTGGGGATGACGGTCGTCCAACCGCCGGTACGACGCTGGATGCGGGGGCGGTATGCGGTGAGCCCTTCGCCGAGGACGGCCTGGGCAAGGATGCAGACGACCTGTTCGTCGGTTTCGGATTCACTGATGATCGCAACGTTCATGACTCGGCCGGCACGCCCCCCAGAATCCCCGAGTACCACGCCTCGCCCAGCGGCGTGTCACCCAGCAACTCCTCGATGTTGGGCAGATCGCTCAGCCGCTGGAACTTAACGTTGTCCTCGACCTTCTGCGCGATGACCACTTCCTCCGGATGATCGCCGAACAGGTCAAGCATGTAAGGTGAATGCGTCGTCGCAATCACCTGCACCGGCTCCCGATCCTCCCCGAAATCCTGTGGGTAGGTCAGCCGATACAACGCATCGCGCACCTCACGCAGAAGCCGCGGATGAATCCCGCGGTCGGGTTCTTCCAAGCCGATGATGGGCGGAGGATCAGGTAGGTAGGCGAGTGTGAGCAGGGCAAGGGCGCAAAGCGTACCGTGCGATAGATACTCGGCACGGATTGGCGTCCCAGTAGCCGCACTCCGAAGCTCGAAGGCACGCGTTCCCTCGGCTGGTGTGCGGAAAAGAATGTGATCGTACTCTGGCAGCCACTCGCCTAGCACGGCATTGACTTGTCGGAACCGCTCAGGATGCTCGTCACGCAATCGGTCCAGCACACCAGCCAATCGCTCGCCGTTAGGCCCGAGTTGTGTATGCGGTCGGAGCTGAACGGGTCGTGCAATCGCGTCGGCGTGGAGCGAATAGATCCTGATGCGATCGTGTAGCTCCTGCACTTTGTCTGGTGGGACCTGATCGACTTCGTGGTGGCTCCAAGAATCACCTTGAAAACGCATCATGTTGCTGTAGCAATCCGTCTGTTGGCCTTGGCGTACGGCCCATCGCATACCGCACGAGAACGCGTCGCCCGGACAAATGACTGCAGGACGTATGCTATCTAGCGGCAAGGGCCCGAAGGCACACTTGATCCCCTCCAGCGCCGTGCTCTTACCGCTTCCATTGGGTCCGACGAGCAGCGTGAAGGCGGACAGCGGCAGCGTGGAGTCGCGCAGGCAGCGGAAGTTCTTGAAGTGGATGGATTCGATCATCACGCTCATGGTGTCAGTATATCGCTGCATGGCG
>CAYWKS010000001.1:49788-188031 GCA_964458935.1 uncultured Planctomycetaceae bacterium | reverse complement strand
GAAGTGGATGGATTCGATCATCACGCTCATGGTGTCAGTATATCGCTGCATGGCGGTGGGTATGGCCCGGCTCGTGGCGACCGCCCCGTCGATTTGCCTTGGGCCGCCTTCTGCCGCTATCATCATTAAATCCGGATGAACGGATGGATCCCTGGGCCGAGCGCGGCCGTGCCGCTGCGCGATCGAGTACACTGACGCTTATGCATATTCAGGACGTTTTTGCCGAGAACCGCGCGACTTTCAGCTTCGAGTTCTTCCCGCCCAAGACCGACAAGGGCTGGCAGACGCTGTTCGAGGAGGTCGCCGAGTTGGAGCACCTCAAGCCCGACTTCGTCTCCGTGACCTACGGGGCGGGCGGGGGCACACGCGAGCAGACCCACAACCTCGTCGTGCGGATCAAGACCGAGACCAGCCTCGATCCCATCCCGCACCTCACGTGCGTCTGCCACACCCGCGATGAGATCGGGCAGATCCTCCAGCGGTACGCCGACGCCGGCGTGAGCAACATCCTCGCGCTCGGCGGCGACCCGCCCCGGCACCTCGAAGACTACCGCAAGGAAGACGACGAGTTCCAGCACGCGATCGACCTGGTCCGGTTCATCCGCGAGTTCAACGATTCGGGCGCGCACCCCGACCCGCGCGGGTTCGGGATCGGCGTCGCCGGCTTCCCCGAAGGCCACCACGCCACCCCTCACCGCGTCCACGAGATGGACTACCTCAAGGCGAAGGTCGACGCCGGCGTCGACTACGTCTGCACCCAGTTGTTCTTCGAGAACCGCGACTTCTACGACTGGCGTGAGCGGTGCGACCTCGCGGGGGTCGACGTGCCGTTGATCGCCGGGATCATGCCCGTGACCTCATCGGCGATCTTCCAGCGGCTGCCCGAGCTGGCGTTGGGCTCGCGGTACCCGGCGAAGCTGCTCAAGCGCTTCGAGGCCGCCGGCGACGACGACGCGGAGACCCGCCGCGTCGGCGTGGACTGGACCGTCCAGCAGTGCCGCGACCTGCTGGACAACGGCGTGGCCGGCATCCACTTCTACACCCTCAACAAGTCCACCGCGACCAAGGAGATCTACCGCCGCCTCGGCGCCAAGGACTCGGCCGAGCTCCGCGACCTCGTCGATGAGGCGTAAGCCGCCACCTCCCCGCGCCGTGGAACGCACGGGCCATCCCGCCACGCCATGACCCGGGTAATCCGGCTCGCGGGCTTCGAGCTTCGAATTTTCCTCCATCTCTCGCTATTCTGTTCGGCCATGAACAGGATTGAACGCATCTTCAGCGATCTGCGCGGCGATGGCCGCAAGGCCCTGATGCCCTTCGTCACGGCAGGCTACCCGACGATCGACGCGACCCGGGCGATCCTGCCGGCGCTGCAGCGCGGCGGGGCGGCGATCTGCGAGCTGGGCATCCCCTTCTCCGATCCCATCGCCGATGGCCCGATCATCCAGGACTCCATGACCGACGCGTTGAACGCCGGCGTGCATCCGGCCGACATCCTCGAACTCGTCCGGGGCCTGCGCGGTGAACTGTCGCTGGGTGTCGTGGCGATGGTCAGCTACTCGATCGTGTATCGGCGGGGGGTGCAGGCTTTCGTCGCGCAGGCGGCCGAGGCCGGCATCGACGGGTTTATCATCCCCGACCTGCCGCTGGAGGAGGCGCAGCAGACCGGGCGGATCATCCGCGACGCGGGCCTGACCTGCTCGTTGCTGGTGGCGCCGACGACGCCGGCGGACCGGGCCCGGCGGATCGCCGCCGCGTGCAGCGGGTTCGTCTACGCCGTGGCGCGCACGGGCATCACCGGCGTCAGCGACGCCGCGCCCGAGGGGCTGGCCGAACGCGTCGCCTCGCTCCGCGAGGTCACCGACCTGCCCATCGCCGTGGGTTTCGGGATCAGCAGCGCCGAGCACGTCCGCGGCGTGGTCGAGCATGCCGACGCGGCGATCGTCGGCTCGGCCCTGGTCCGCCGCATCACCGAGCACAAGGCCCAGTCGGCCGACCGGATCGCCGATCATGTCGAGCGTTACGTCCACGAACTGGCCGCGGGGTTGTCGTAAACGAAAAGACCGGCGAGCAGCGCGGCTCGCCGGTCCGATTGGCTTGGGTCCGCGTCGCTTCGCTCAGCGGTGGCGGCGGCGACGCGACAGGGGCATCATGCAAGCGCCGCCCGCGGCGAACAGCGCGATCGTCGCCGGCTCGGGGATGGGCCCGGCAAGCACCTGGCTCTCCAGGTCCAGCGACGTGACCAGCCCGCCCTGGGCGTGGCTGATCCGCACGACTTCCGTGAGCGAATACGGCCCGGTCAGCGTGAGCTGCTTCAGTTTCGTCTCGGCGAACGAGCCATGCTCGAACGGCCCGCCTGCGACGAACACCGCGTTCGAGCTGGTGCTGAACTCGGTGTTGTCGGGGTCGGCGTATTGCCAGTAGTGGACCGTCCCGTCGGTCGTGGTGCTGAACTGGCTCCGCAGCCGGGAGACGCCCGGCTCAGGCGTCGTATAGCCCAAGTCGGTCAGCATGATCTCGATCGTCCCCGCCGACGAACCGGTCACGTTGACCGAGTCCAGGTGGAGTTGCGGCGGGTTGAGGTTGGGCTTGGAGATCCCGGTCGTCACGTTGATCGAGAACGATCCCACGGTGCCGTTGAAGGTGACGAAGCCGGCGCTGGCCGGTGCGCCGTCCTCGTGGGTGCTGGCCCCCTTGGTGGTCGACGTGCCGATGGCGGCGTCATCGACGATGATGACGTCGATGCCCGTGGTCGAGGTGTCGTCGAGCGTCATGATGAATCCGGCCGGGCCGATCGGGATCGCCTGGCTCGGGGCGGCTACGCACAACAGGGCGGCAGCGATGGCGATACCCGCATAAGGAAAGGCCCCGGAAACGCGCTTCGCAGCAAGATTGAACAACATCGTCGGTCTCCCTCAGGTCGCATGAAACACGGTGCGCAAACTCACACCGCGGCGTATTCCACCATTGGAACACGCATAGCTCTCACTGCTTCCCAAAGGATGCGGGTGCGCTGACCGGAACAGGAGGGGTCAAGCACACTCTCCCAACTGTCGGAAGAACTATGCCCCACGAAGGCGGGGGTGTCAATTCTTTGTCCTTACACCCACCGATAATAACCGAATGTTAATGCCGGAAAAGCTCCGTCGGAGCGCCGCCCCCCGGCGTCTGTGAGCGATCAATCCAGTGGCGGGATCGGCCCGAAATTGTAAGTTACTTATAACATGCGGTTTATGCGATTGGCCGGCGTCCGGGCCGTGGCGCCGCCGCGGGTGCTGCTGCGAGGCCCGACTCCGGACGCCGAACGACGGATGATCGTCAGCCACTTGCGCGCTTGCGGTGGGGCAACGACGGCCGAGGTGGAGCCTGCACAAATAACCCAGTCTAAACCGTCGAAGCATTGACCCGCGTACCCCAGCTTTGGTATTTTCACACTGTCCTGGAGGGGATGATCTGAGCACCGGCATCCGCCGGCTGTTTGTGGCTGGGACCTGCAGGTCGCCGGCCGCCAAAACCTTGAGATGAGAGTGTCGTGTCCGCGGAGGGCCGTGAGAGGGCCTCGCTTGGCCGCCTGTGTGTTGCAGGCGGTGGACCGACGGATCGGTCGTCGGGTGATCGATCCGTGCATGACGTAGAGCCGGTCGCGCTGTCGCGCGGCGGGCTGGTTACAGGCCGCAATCGAGTGGCCGCTCTCACGCCAAGGGGTATTGAAGATGATGAAGAACCTGATCGCTGCCACTGTTCTCGCGCTGGGCCTGGCCACGGGTGCCCAGGCCGGCCTTCTCGACGGCCACGCCGACGCCATGAATTCGGGCTCGGTGAACTTCAACAACGGCCAGGGCCTGAACGGCACCGTCGAGTGGGCCGTGTTCCTCGATTCGAAGTACCCGTTCGGGGGCTACAGCCCGACGGCCAACGAGCTGGTTTACGCCTACACCGTCATGGTGAACGACAACCCGACGGGCACCGTCTCCGCGACTGGTTACCGCGTGCTGAGCGTGAACGGCGCGAATAACCAGGGCGTGGACACGACCCAGGGCGGCGTGGCCGGCACTGCGGCAGGGCTCGGTGGCAACACGGCTCAGTGGAGCTTCGTCGCTGACGGCAATGTCAACCCCGGCCAGACCAGCTACATCCTGACCTACAGCTCAATCTTCAAGCCGGTCTCCGGCAACTTCGAGCTGTCTTTCGTCAGCGACAGCGGCACCCCCGCTGTGGTGTTCGGTGCGGCTCGGCCCGGCGACGAGGCGATTCCCGAGCCGGCTTCGCTGGCCCTGCTCGCCCTGGGCTCGCTGATGATCGTTCGCGGTCGCCGGGGCTGATCGGCTAGGCACCCGCATCGGGACTGAGTCGATCCGAGAGCTGAACAAGTGAATACCATCGGCGTCCCGCTTCGGAAGGAGCGGGATGCTCTTCGGGATGAGCTGGAAGATGGGCAACTTGGGCCGAATGGGAAGGTAGGGTTAGCGGCATCGAGGCGCGACGCCTCCGGTAGACCGGATCGCGTAGCCCCGCCGATGCCACAACGCCGAAGGCGCGTTACCTTCGGTGGCTCGATGGACCCGGATCAGCGTTGTCTCGGCACGCACATACGCGAGGAAAATGAAGATGACCGCAAGCATCAAGCAAGCTGCCCTGGCTGTACTGGCCACGGCGATGGGACTGGGGGTCGCCACCGCGCAGGCCGGCGACATCGGCCTGGATTCCGATGGCACCGCCATCCTCAGTGGCACCCGCAATTTCGTGTTCGACGATTTCGGTTTTCCCTTCGCCTTTCCGATGGACGCCGGCGACACCGTCGCGGTGGTGGACTACGCCGTGTACGGCCCAACCACCAACTTCGCCACGACGGCGCTGGGCGTCGACCCCCGCGGGGCGTTCACCGACCACTACCTCTACGCCTATCAGGTCGAGTTCCTGGGCTCCACGAGCAGCACCGCTTCGAGCATTCTGAGTAGTCTTTCGGTCGGCCTGGATGACCTCATCCTCAACAGCGGCAAGGGCGCGTTCCCGACGTTTCCGGCCCTGCTCGATGAGAATGATAATCCCCTGACCGACACCACGGACGAGTTCGAGCGCGTCGGCGTCACCGGTGACATCGACACCGGCGACACACCGGCCACGGCGACGTTCGTCACCAAGTCCGGCGGCCAGGTCGATGGCTCGTTCATCGAGAGGCAGAACGTCCTCTGGGAATTCGAAGACAGCGGGCCGGACGCGTTTAACCTGAACGAATTCAGCAATGTGCTGTACTTCTCGTCGGCCGAGCCGCCTGAGTTCGACTCAGCCACGCTGGGCTACAGCGACGGTCAGGCCACGCAAGGCCTGCCGAGCCCGGCGCCCGAGCCGACGTCCGTAGCGCTGATGATGGGCGGGCTGATGGCCCTCGCCGGCCGCCGGCGGCGCCTGCGTCGCTGAGGCATGAAGCCCATCGGCCTACCCGTGACTGATGAAGCGCGGCGGGGCGGAAGGAACTGGGCGTCGGCATGACGCGACGCCCGAGCAGGATGATCGACGCGGTCGAGCGCCGCGTTCATGGACGGAGCGGCCGCAGATTGTGGGCCGCATGGGAGGGCGGAAGTGGCTGGCTGTCGGCCCGTGCGATCAGACCGATCTTCACCGCGGGCGGCGGCAGCGAATCCCGGGCGTAGACGCAGGATCCCCTGCGAACGGCCAGCAGGCTGCGGAAGGCTCGGAGGACAGCGGCGTTGCCGCAGTAGAATCTTGCTCATCCGCGTGGATGGCCGGGCGCAAGACTCAGCAGGTTCGCCAGCGCGGATGTGCTGATCGTGCGGCCGCACTCCGGCAACGAGTACGATCGATGGGTTCGGTTTTGAGTCGATCCCGCAACGACGGACGAGGTGGTCGAAGCGGCGCGGGCCGCGGATCGCTCACCCCGCGGGAGTCGGCGGAAAGGACATCAACCGTTGGCCTGCCCAGAAGTTGAATCCAGGCTGGCTTCGCGACACATCCCGGCGGTCCTTGTTGCATGCCTGGTGCTGCTGACCGCCACCACCGTTCACGCCCTCTCCGAAGAAAACGTCCTGGTTCTGGTCAACAACGCGAGCCCCGAAAGCGTTGAGATCGGTAACTACTACAAGGCCGCCCGCCCGGGGGTCACCGTGCTGGGCCTGGACAATGTGCCCGTTCAGGAAGACATCCCGGCACAGACGTACCTGGACGTGATTCGTCCGCAGGTGCTGGCCGGGCTGAACGACGACATCGACGCGATCGTCACCACCAAGGGCATGCCGCTGCGCATCTACGTCAACGAGCCCAACCCGGGCAACTACGACGACTGGCGGGGCAACGATATCACGCCCTCGCCGCCGCTCCTCGACACCTGGTGGAAGATCAACTCCAGCCTCGAAGGCGAATTGACCAACATCGACAACATCGACTCCGCCGTGCAGATGGGCGACCAGGCCTGGATGTTCAACGACGACGTGTTCGGGCAGGAGATCTGGGGCACCTCGCACCACGCACAGAACACGTTCTACCAGGCCACCGGCGAGTTCGACTACAGCGACCCGGACGTGGTCACCGAGGATCGTCGGCGGATCGTGACGCGGCTGGACGGCTATACCGTGGACGACGTGAAGGGCATGATCGATCGATCGCTCAACGCGTACGGCCCGGGCCCCGGCTTCCGGTTCATCGTCGACGGCGACCCGGATGTCCGCAACACAGTCGTCCCGCAACTCGCCGATGAGCTGAACGATCGCGGCGTGGCACACGACTACAACAACACCGATGAGGCGATCACCGCGACCCCGCGCCCCGAGCTTGACCTGCTCATGGGCTACCTCAGCACCGGCGTCAACGACGACGGCACCCTGGCCGCCGCCGGGCACGACTGGATCGAGACCCAGATCGACGCGGTGCTCGCCCCGGGCGCCACGTTCGGGGCCTACGAGAGCTTCAACGCCTCGACGTTCAACCCCGAAAAGGACGACCTGTTCGGACAGGGCAAGCTGGCCGACTGGATCGCCCGCGGTGGCACGGCCGCCTACGGTAACGTCCGCGAGCCCGTGGCCAGTGTCAGCAACGTCACCAACGAGGATATCCTCTTCGCCAGCCTGCTCGACGGTGACCCGTTCGGCGTGGCCTACATGCGGGCCACCCCGCAGGCGTCGTTCGTGACGACGGCCATTGGCGACCCGCTCATGGTCTGGCACGATCTGCTGCCCGGCGACGCCAATCTCGACGGGGTAGTGGATTCTACTGATGTATCCATCCTCTCGGAGTATTTCAACCAGCCCGGCGGCTGGTTACAGGCCGATTTCGACGGTGACGGGTTCGTCGACTCCACCGACGTGTCGATCCTGTCGGAGTTCTTCGGCATGACTGCGTCCAGTTTCGCGGCCAGCGCCGCCGCCGTCGAACTGGAACAAATCGGTAATGAATTTGAACTGGGGGCCGACACGCAGTACATTCCAGAGCCATCAGCTTTGCTGTGGTTCGGTATCGGCGGTCTGAGCCTGCTTCGACGCCGCTGCCGCGCTGCATGAAAATCTTGGCTTTGTACGTGCTACGAGTTGCCCTCGGCAGGCCGTGTCTCTCAGTCTTGCGGCGGCTCTGCCAAGGGCGTAACCGCACCCCGGTGCTCCGCCCGCTCAGGAGATGATTGAAAGATGAGCCTCTCGCGTCTGTCTCTCGGCCTTGCGGCCACGCTGGTCATCAGCGTCGCTGCACAGGTCGCCCCCGCCGCCAGCATCCAGTTGTCCACCGGTCTGACCGCCGGCAACCGTCACTACGTCGCCTTTACTCTCATCCCCGGCGCCGACCAGGGCAACTTCGACACCATCGACGTGACCATCACCGCGACCAGCGGGGCTTTCCTCGCCGACGCCGACAGCGGCCCCAGCCTCAACAACGAAGGCGATGACGAAACCAGCTTCAGCATCTCGCTGCTCATTGCCGGCCTGACCCAGTTCGGTTACACCGAATCCACCACGGAACTGTCGGCGACCTTCAGCTCGCTGGGCGGCAACACCATCTCCGATGTCGACCGCTTCCTCGGCCAGGTCGTCTACGACGCCCCCAACAGCGGCGGCGTGATCGACATCACGCTCAAGGACGGCGGCATCGTGATCGGCAACCCCACCGAGACCTTCGGGGTGCCCGAGCCGGCCTCGCTGGCGCTGCTCGCGATCGGCGGCCTGCTCATGGTCCGCGGCAAGCCCGCCCGCTGAGCCCCCCTCACAACCAGGCATGACCCTCCGCAGCCGGTCCCACGGCTGCGGTTTTTCTATGCCCGCGCGTACCAGCGCACCGTGAAGCTGTACGCGTGATCGGCGTCGGCCGGGTGATGCCGCTCCTCCGCCACAACCCAACGCCGCCGATCGATCTCGGGGAAAAAGGTGTCGCCTTCGACCTGCGCGTGGATGATCGTGAGGATCATGCGGTCGGCCCGGTCGATCGCCTGGTTGTAGACATGTCCGCCGCCGAGCACGAGCAACTCATCGTCGCCGTGCGCCCGGGCCAGCGCGATCGCCGCATCGAGGTCCGCCGCGGTCTCGACGCCGGGGTGGGACCACGCCGGGTCGCGCGTCAGCACGATGTGACGCCGCTCGGGCAGCAGCCCGTCGAACGATTCGAAGGTCTTTCGGCCCATGAGCACCAGCCCGCCGCGCGTCACCCGCTTGAAGTGCTTCAACTCGTCGGGCAGGTGCCACGGCAACCCGCCGCCGGCGCCGATGACGCGGTTCTCGCTCATCGCCGCGACCAGCGTCAGGTGAGGCCCATCTTGCCGGTGGTGGTTATCTGTCATGGAACAGGCCGCGCCCCTCATACCGCCACGGGCGCCTTGATGTGCGGGTGCGGGTTGTACCCGACCAGTTCGAAGTCGTCGTAGGTGAAGTCGAAGATGCTCGTGACGTTCGGGTTGAGCTTCATGGTCGGCAGTTCCCGCGGCTCGCGCTGCAACTGCTCGTCGACCTGCTCGAGGTGGTTCTCGTAAAGGTGGGCGTCGCCGAACGTGTGGATGAACTCGCCCGGCGCGTACCCGGTCACCTGCGCCACCATCATCGTCAGCAGGGCGTAGCTGGCGATGTTGAACGGCACGCCGATGAACACGTCCGCCGACCGCTGGTAAAGCTGGCAGCTCAGCCGCGGCGGGGCCGGGTCGCTCGCCGGCGTCACGTAGAACTGGAACAGCACGTGGCAGGGCGGCAGCGCCATCCGATCCAGGTCGCCCACGTTCCACGCGCAGACGATGTGTCGCCGCGAATCGGGGTTCGCGCGGATCTCCCCGATGACCTGGCTGACCTGGTCGATCTGCCCGCCGTCGCGGGTCGGCCAGCTCCGCCACTGGTAGCCGTAGATCGGGCCCAGCTCCCCCGTCCGGGCGTCGGCCCAAGGGTCCCAGATCCGCACGTTCCGCTCCTTCAGCCAGAGCACGTTCGTCTCACCCCGCAGGAACCACAACAACTCGTAGATGATCGACCGAAGGTGCAGCTTCTTGGTGGTGACCAGGGGGAACCCGTCCGCCAGGTCGAACCGCATCTGGTACCCGAAGATCGACCGCGTGCCCGTGCCCGTCCGGTCGCCCTTCGCCACCCCGCGGTCGCGGATCGTCCGCATGAGATCGAGATACTGCCTCATGCCCGCATCGTAGCACAACCCGCCCGGCACCAAGTCACGACCCGGTCACACGCGACCCCCCGTTGTCGGGCCGCGCGTCGTCGGGTGGGGCGTCGGGCTCGATCGGCTGCTCCGCCGGCGGGTCCCACGCCGCCGATCGCCCGTCGATGTCGCCGAGGATATCTGGCAGCCGAATCTCCGCCTGCTTCGCCAGGTCGTGCATCGGCGGCAGCGATCCGATCAGCGACCGCAGGAATCCGCTGGTGGTGCTGACTGATGGTAATGCTGCTTCCAGGCGGGCCGGGGTCAGGGGCTTGGGTGGTGAGCGGTCAACGAGCGTGCCCGACCCGCAGGACAAGTTGCATGTCGGGCTGACCGGCTACCGTGGCACGTTTCGCGTCGCACCCGCGGTCGGGGTTTGCAGTGCGTGAGGGCCAAGACGACGGCTCGACGCGCGTCGCCGTGACGCGCCGCCCATTTATGGGAGGTCGCTCATGCCTTGCCGTGATCCGCCGCCACGCAGCTTGTCCGCACCCGCCGCGCACCGCGACGCAGCGATGCGAGGCCGGTGTCGGGCCGCACCGCTCGGCCGGCGGCCGGCTGGCTTAACCGCCGCGCCGCCCGCCGGTTGCGCTTCCGGCCGGGCGTGACGCAACATGTCCGCGCTCGGGGCCGTGGCCGCCCGGCCATGGGCGGACACCACCCGCCGCCGGGCACAACATCATGCCCCGCAGCGACTTATCGCGCCTGCGGCCGGGGGGAGGTGCCCGGGGCGGACACGCGGCAGGGCGGCGCGCACGGTCGCGCCGCCGCCGCCGCACCGCTCAATCGAGTGATTCGATGGTGATGTGGGTGTTGGTGTACACGCACAACTCGCCGGCGATGTGCATCGCGTGCTCGACGATCTGGCGCGCGTCCATGTCGGTGTGCTGGGTCAGCGCCCGCGCCGCCGCGGTCGCGTATGCGCCGCCCGAGCCGATCCCGATGATCCCGTCGCTGGGCTCGATCACGTCGCCCTGGCCGCTGACCAGCAGCGAGCACTGGGCGTCGGCCACCGCGAGCAGTGACTCCAGCCGCCGCAGCATCCGATCGGTACGCCAGAGCTTGGCCAACTCGATCGCGGCCCGCTTGGTGTTGCCCGGCGAGTCCTTGAGCTTGGCCTCGAACTTCTCCAGCAGGGCGAAGGCGTCGGCCGCGGCCCCGGCGAAGCCGACCAGCACCGGCTGCCCGCCCGGCGCCTGTACGCGGCGGATCTTCACCGCGTCCTGCTTGGCAACCGTTTCCTGCATCGTGACCTGCCCGTCGCCGCCGAGTGCCACCCGCTCGCCGCGCCGGACGCTGAGAATCGTGGTGCTGCGGATCATGCGTTTCATGCCCATTATCCTAGCGGTTGCGCGCCGCGCGTGCGTGTCCCGCCCCGCGACCGCATTAATCCCAACCCGCCGCGACGCCGCCGCCACGGCGCAACCCACGGTTGCGTCCGCTGTGCTTATATCGCCCATTTATTCATCGTTAACGCTCGGCCTGGCCGAACAGGCACAGGGTTTGCCGAGAAGCATCCGCATGGCGGCGCGGCTCAGCCCGGCAACGAGGTACAGGCGCATGGGTGCGAGATTCATGGTGTTCGTGGCGGTGGCGGCAGCGGCAACGCTCTTGGCCGGGTGTGCCGGACGCACCTCATCCCGGCTCATCGAGCCCGACTATCGCCACCCCGCGACCTCGACCGTCGGCGTCCCGGCCGCGACGCCGGCGCGGCTGTTCTTCGATCCGGTCCGGCACGCATCGCCGCCCAGCGTGGTCGCCGACGCGGCCACGCCCGCGCCGACGCCCTGAAGTTCGGTCGCTCGCGCGTGACCGAATCGATCGGTCAGCTTATGATGGGTCACCGCGGCGGGCGGCGCCGCACGGACCGCAATCCTTCGAATAGCACATGGCGCCTGATAGCCGGGGACCCTTTCAAATGATGTTACGCGGCATCTCGACCATCATGGCATGCTGGCTGATCGTGCTCGTGATGGGCCCGGCCCCGGCCGTCGCCGACGAACTCGACGCGATCTACGAGCAGTTGTTCGGTCAACAGGAGCGCGAGGCCCGTTCACGCGAGCAGCGCGTGGCGTTGGCCGGTGAGTTGCTCCAGCACGCCAAGTCGGGCGGGCAGGAAGACTTCAAGGCCATGCTCTGCCGCAAGGCCTACGAATGGGGCAGCCGCAACACCGACGGTTACCAGCACGCCGCCGACGCCTTGAACCTCCTCCAGCGCATCAGCCCCGACGAACGCATCTGGTGCCTGGAGCGGTTGCTGGACCTGTACGACAGCGCCTACCAGCGCAACCCCAAGAAGCTGCGGCTGGGCACGGGCATGGCCGAGGTCCTCATGGAACTCGCCGAGCAGCGCGTCGAGAACGCCCAATTGGCCTTCGAGACCGGGCAGAACACCGCGGCCCAGACCGCGGCGGCGTTCGATCAGGCGCGGCGTGATGCGGCGCGGGCCCGGTCGGTCTACGACGGCGCGATCCGCCGCGCCGAGTCCGACGCCCGCCTCGTCCGCCGACACAAACGGGCCGACCTGGCCCAATCGCTCGAAGCCTTTGTCACCGAGTTCACGCCGATCCGCCAACAGACCGAGGATCGCATGCATCAGCTCGCCGACGAGCTGCGCGACTGGATGCAACTCGCCTCCGTGCACAAGCGATTCACGATCACCGCCGACGAGCAGTCCGCGACGCAGATCGCATCGACGTACATCATGAGCTTCGACCGGCCCGAGCTGATCGAGGCCGACGTGCGCGGCAAGCTGCCCGCCCCGGTGCGTCAGGCGGTCGGCCTGTCGTGCAAGCCGCTGGTCGAGATCGAGTCCGACGCCGCCGCCGCGCTCGCCAGTTGGTACCTCGACCTCAGCTCGCAGGCGACCGAGCTGGGGGCGCGGCAGGACCTGCTCACCCGCGCCCAGCTCTACGCCCATCGCGCCAAGGCCCTCGGCAGCGACCAGATCGACAGCTTGCAGTCACGGCTGAAGCTGCACCTGCTCGCCAACCAGCTCGGCGATGACGAGGCGATCGGCCGGCGGGTCGAGAAGCTGCACGCGCGGCTGCACTACCAGTTCGGATCGGGCGAAGGCGAGCCACCCGCGCTCGCCGCGGGCTCCGCCGAGGTCCCGCCCGTCGCCACCCAGCCCTCGACCGCCGAACCCCAACCCGACGCTGTGGCCGCTGAGGACGATGCGGCCGACGACGGGCCGCCCCCGGATGCGCTGGCCGATGCGACCAACGGCTCGACCTCGCCCGAAGCCGACACGACGCAGCGCCGCGGCACGCGTCGGGCCTCGGCGTCCGGGCCGACCGCCCGATCCGGTCGCGCCGACGGCCGGCCCATGACGACCTGCCAGACGTGCGGCCGCAAGTTCTTCGCCGGCTGGGGCGTCGAGGCCCACAACTGCGCTCGCTGTGCCCAGGGCCGCGGCAGCATCTTCGACATGGACAGCAAGTGACCGGGTTGAAGCTCGCGGCCGCGCCGGGGCCATGATTTGCAGGACTGACCCGCGACTTGCCCGGGGTTGCATAAATGCGCTTGCAACACAATTCGCCGTTGACGGACGCGTCCTATCTGTCGGTATAATCGGGGTGCAGGCGGGTTGATCCGGGAAGCCCGCCAGAATCCGAGACCGAACACGTTGCCGGATTCCCGGGGAAAGCAGTGACGCCATGCTACGCTTACTGGCCGCGATGACAGGGATGTTGGTCGGGCTGTGGCTGACGGCGGGCCCCCTGGTCGCCGAGGATGTGGGGGCGGTGTACGAGCAAACCTATGGCGTGCGTGAGAGCCGGTTGGGCACGATCCAACAGAAGATCGCCTTCGCCGATGACCTGATCCGGGCGGCCGACGGCACGACGCAGGCCGCCATGGCCGAACTGCTGTACCGCAAGGCCCACGAAGTGGCCGCCGGGGACATCGAGAGCTTCCCGCAGGCGGCCGAGGCGCTGTGCAAGCTGCAATGCCGCAAGCCGCAGCTTCGGGCATGGTGCCTTCAGGCGCTGGTCGAGTTGTACGACACCGCGTACAGCGAGCACCCGTCGCACCTGGACAAGGGCGAGCGGCTGGGATCGGCGCTGTTGGAGCTGGCGCGGCAGCGACTGCAGGACGCCGAAGCGGCGGCGGAAGCGGGCGCGGCCGACCCGCCGCAGGTCGCCGCGGCCGCGGGCGCGGCCCACGCCGACGCGGCCCGTGCATGGGCGGTCTACAAACGGGTCTTCGGGCACGCGCGGGCCAAGCTCCAAGCCGCCGTGCACCTGCAGAACCTGGCATCGGTCAAGCGGTTGAACGCATTCATCGACGCCGTGCAGCCGCTCAAGATGCGCGCCGAGCGGGAGCGGAAGCGCTTCGCCGAGGCGCAGGCGAACTGGACCGGGCTCGTTAAGGACCACGCCCTGTTCGAGGCCGACCCGGGCGCGGCCACGGCTCAACGCCTCGCCGGTTGTTGCCTGCTCGCGTTCGATCGGCCGGAGCTGATCACCGCAGAGGTCGCGTCGCACCTGCCGGCGTCGGTGCAACGGCCGATCGAGCTGGCCTGCCAACCGGTCAACACGCTGGGCGGCGAGCAGGCCGCGTCGCTGGCCAACTGGTATCTCAACCTCTGCGCGCAGGCGCAGACGGATGCAGCGCGGGATCGCCTGCTCGGCCGCGCGACGCTGTACGCCGGGCACGCCGCCGCGCAAGGCTCGACGCATGCCGCGGCCATCGGGACCCGACTGGCGGCGCGGATCAACGGGCAGGCGTCGTCGGCCGATGCGATCGAGGAGCAGGCCGAGGCATTGCGTCTGCGGCTGAAGTATCGCTCCGAGCGCAGCGCCGTCGCCCGGGGGCGGGGTGCCCACGTGCCCGCCGATGCCCTGGCCGCCGCCGATAAGGCGGACGAGCACCCGCACGGCATCGATGCGACGAGCGGCCGGCACGCGGTCGCGGCCCTGCCGATGACCACGTGCAGCGCCTGCGGGCGGCGGTTCTTCGCGGGCTGGGGCGTTCAAGCCGAAGTCTGCTCGGATTGCGGTCGCGAGGGGGGCAGCGTCTTCCACTACGAACGTCGCTGACGCCGGTCGCGGGGCGGGCTCGCAAGGCCGGCGTGACCTGATCCGATGTGGGAACCGCGGAGCAATGCGCTCGTCTAACACCAGGCGAGGGGTTATCCTCGCGGTGTGCCCACTGAAAGGACAAGCCATGCCTCGTCGCCTGAGCCTCGTTGCCTGTGTCGTGCTGATCGTCGGCGTCGGTTGCCCCGCCGTCGCTGATCCGGGTGTCTCGCTCACCGTCTACAACAACGACTTCGCCGTGGTGAAGGAGGTGCGCGAGATGGCGATCCCCCAGCCGCGGCACACGCTGCGGTTCACCGACGTGGCCAGGCGGATCGATCCGGCCAGCGTGCACTTCCGCAGCCTGACCGATCCGGCGGGCACCCGCGTGCTCGAACAGAACTACGCGTTCGACCTCGTTTCGGCCGACAAGCTGCTGGACAAGTACGTCGACCGCGAGCTGGCGGTGATGACCGAGGACGGATCGCGGTACGAGGGCACGCTGCTCAGCTACGACGGCCGCCAGCTTGTCCTTCAGGGCAGCGACCAGTTGTACATGGTCCAGCGGCCGGACAACGTGACGAACATCGAGTTTGGCAAGCTGCCGGAGGGCCTGCTGACGCGGCCGACGCTGGTGTGGCGGGTGCAGACGGCCAAGCCCGGCGACCACGACCTGCAGATCACCTACCAGACGTCGGGGATGAGTTGGGAGGCCGACTACAACGCCGTGCTCAGCGACGACGAATCGACGCTGGACCTGGGCGGCTGGGTGACGCTCAACAACCAGTCGGGCGCGACGTACCGCGAGGCGTCGGTGAAGCTGATCGCCGGCGACGTGCGGAAGGTTCGCGACGAACCGAAACGCGCCGGGCCGCAGGTCATGGCCGCGGAAGTACGTGCCGACGCGGCGGGCTTCCAGGAGAAGAGCTTTTTCGAGTACCACCTCTACACGCTCGGCCGCAAGACCACGGTCGCCGACAACCAGATGAAGCAGATCGAGTTGCTGTCCGCCGGTGCGGTGCCGGTCACCAAGCGGTACGTCTTCGAGCCGCATGGCCGGCACTGGCAGCGCCGCTACGGCGATGAGGACCTTTACAAGGTCAACGTATTCATCGAGTTCACGAACGACGAGGCGTCGAACCTGGGCATGGCCCTGCCCAAGGGCAAGGTGCGGCTGTACAAGCGCGACGGCGACGACACCGAGTTCATCGGTGAAGACCTGATCGCCCACACGCCACGCGATGAGCAGCTCAAGCTCTATGTCGGGGACGCGTTCGACCTGGTCGGTGAATACAAGGTGGCCGATCAGCGGTCGGGTCCGCGGTGGATGCAGCAGCGGATCGAGATCGAGCTGCGCAACCACAAGGACCAGGATGTGGAGATCCTGGTGCGTCAGCACCTGCATCGGCCGAACGGGCAGATCCGCGAGGCCAGCCACGAGTTTGAGAAGGTCGACGCGCAGACGGTCGAGTTCGCGGTTCCCGTCAAGGCCCGCGAGCAGAGCAAGTTGACGTTCACGGCGTACTTCACCTGGTGAGTGGGGGGCGACGTGACATCCGCCGGTCCGCCGCCGCGGCAACGGGCGGCGACTGATCGGCGGCCGCGTCAATGCGGCGCGCCCATTGGGGTTACCGCCCACTCAAACCGGGGGTTCCATCTGTCGATTAAAACATGCGTGTGAAATGTTGACACCGCCATGGGGTGAACATATGTTTTATATTTACGTTTCAATCGTATGTTAAGGGTCTGTCATGTTATCTGACGCATCAAACACGGCTTCGCGGATGCCATCGCCGGGCAGTGCGGCCGATCCCATGCCCGAATCCGGGGCGGCGGCGACGCGGCGCCGGCTGATCGATGCGGCCGAGCGTCTGTTCGCCGAGCAGGGCTTCGCCAACACCTCGGTTCGCGATCTGACCGGCGAAGCCGGGGCGAACCTCGCCAGCGTGAACTACCACTTTGGCGGGAAGGAGAACCTCTACGTGGCGGTCTGGCAGCGTATGCTCGTGGACATGCGCGAGGCGCGGCTGGCGGCGGTCGAGCGGGTCATGAGCCAGCCCGACCCCACGGTGGAGCAGTTGGTCCGGGCGTTGGCGGTCTCGCTGGTCAAGCCGATGATCGACACACCCCAGCGGGGCGAACGGATGCTGCGGTTTTACGTGCGGGAGATGAGTGAACCGCTGCTGCCGCAGGGCATGTTCGCGCGGGAGATGATCGAGCCGGTGGCCGCGGCGGTCGCTGACGCGTTGACGCGGCTGTGCCCGGGCCTGACGCGGGAGCGGGCGGTGTTGTGCCTGTTCAGCCTCGCCGGTCAGTTGCTGCATGTACTGCAGATGAAGCGGCTGTTCGGCGATGGACCGCTGCCCGAAGGGCTTACCATCGACCTGGGTCAGGCGATCGATCACATCGTGGAGTTCTCGATGGCGGCGATCGGTCAGCTTGCGGAGAAGGAGGCATGAAGATGCATCACCGGCGAATCATGGCGTGGACCGGCGCGGTGGGCATCGCCTCGGCGTGGATGCTGGCGGCGGGCGGGTGCATGCTCGGCCCGGACCCGGCGCGGCCGGCGAGCGTCGCCGACGCATCCGACCGGTTCGCCCATGCCGACGCCCCGGCCGACCCCAACGCCGCCCCGCCCGAGATGACCGAATGGTGGTCGTCTTTCGACGATCCGCACATTGATCGCCTGATCGATCGCGCGATGCAGCACAACACGGACCTGCACGTGGCGGCGGCCCGGGCCATGGAAGCCCAGGCGCTGCTCGGCGTGGCCCTGGGCCAGCGGCTGCCGTCGCTCGACATCAGCGGGGCCCGCGATCGCCGACAGAACACCTTCGCCTTCGAAGGGCCTCGCTTCACCTCCCGATCGACCACTTGGACCGCCCAGGGCACCGTCGCGTGGCAGGCGGACCTGTTCGGTCGGCTCCGCCGCGGCCAGCAGCGCGCCGAGTTCGACCTCCAATCATCGCTGGCCAATCGACAGGCCGTGATCCACTCGGTCGTTGCCTCGATCGTGCGGACGCGTGCCCGGCTGGCTATCGCCCAGCGTCAGCTCGAGCTGGCGTACGAGACCGTCGAGAGCTTCGAGCGCACCCGGGAGATCACCGAGCAGCGGTACGAGGCGGGCGTGACCACCGCGGTGGAGCTGCGCCTGGCACGGGAGAACCTCGCCGGCGCCCGCGCCCGGATCCCCGAGTTGGAGTTCCTGGTTGCTCAGGCGCGTCACGCGCTGGACGTGCTGGTCGGCCGTCAACCGGGCACGGGCGGGCCGATCGCCGACACGCTGGCCGAGCTGCCGCCGTTGGACGCTCCGCCGGCGGGCCTGCCCGCGTGGCTGCTGGATCGGCGGCCGGACCTGCGCTCGACGCAGTTGGCGGCCATGGCGCAGCAGGCGGGCATCGGCCAGGCCATCGCCGACATGCTGCCCGACCTCACGATCGCGGCCTCCGGCGGTTACCAGGGCTCGGACTTCGAGGACGTGTACCCGGCGCCTGATACGCTGATCTGGTCGCTGGCGACCGAGCTGTCGATGAAGGTCTTCCGCGGCGGGGCGCTGCGTGCGAACGTGGAGGCGGCCGAGGCGCGGGCCCAGGCCGCCGCCGCCGAGTACGCCGGCGCCGTGCTGACCGCCATGCGCGAGGTCGAGGACGCGCTGGTCCGCGAGAGCACCGCGCGACGACGCTACGCCCAGCTCAAGGAACAGGTCGCCGAGGCGCTCGCCGCCGAGGACCTCGCCCGGGAACAGTATGAAGCGGGCGTGACCAATCTGCTGATCGTGCTGGAGGTGGAACGGCGTCGTCGAGACGCGCAGGACCGGCTCTACGCGACGCAGCAGGTCTTGTGGGACGCGCGCGTGAATCTCTACCTGGCGCTGGGCGGGGATTGGATCGCCCAGCCGCCGGAACTGCGGACTTCGCCCCCGGCGCAGGAGGTACAGGAACCATGACCACCGATTCGCAACCTCGCCGTCAATCGCGTGTCGCGCTGCAGGTGCTCGCCGTGCTGCTCATCCTGGGCATCGGCGTGGCCGTCTCGGCGCTGCTGATCCAGAGCAAGACCCCGCCGCAGCGGACCGAGCAGGAGGCGGTGGGCCCGCTGGTGCAGGTGCACCTCGCCGGGCGCGGGGATGAGCCGGTGATCGTGACCGGCCACGGCAGCGTCGAGCCGCTCGTCCGCATCGACCTCGTCCCGCAGGTGGCCGGCAAGGTCACGTTCATGGCGTCGGAGGTGACCGACGGCGGGCGGTTCGACGCGAACACGCCGCTGATCCGGATCGAGAAGATCGACTACAAGTTGGCGGTGGAGCAGGCCGAGGCGGCCGTCGCCACCGCCGAAGCGCGTGTGGCCGAGACCCGGTCGATGCGCCAGTCGGCGCGGACGAACCTGCAGATCGAGCAGGCCGAGGCCGACGTCGCCAAGCGGGAATGGCGCAAGACGCACGGCGAGTCGCCCATCCCGCCGCTGGTCTCGCGCGAGCCGCAGGTGCAGCGGGCGCGGTCGGCGGTCGAGTCGGCCGAGTGGCAACTGGCCTCGGCGAGGGCGGAGGTGGCCGCGGCGAAGTCGCGCCTCCGCGAGGCCCAGCTCCAACTGCAGCGCACCCAGATCAGCGTCCCGTTCGCCGGCCGCGTCATCAGCGAGAGCGTCGACGTCGGCCAGTATGTCACGGTCGGCCAGCCCCTGGCCTCGGTGTACGCGTCGGATCGGATGAAGGTCGTCGTGCCCATGGAGGACCGCCACCTGCCGTGGTTCGAGCTGGCGGGCGAGACGACCGGGTCGCCCGGTGCGCGGGTCGAGCTGAGCGCCGCCTTCGGCGGTCGCGAGCACCAGTGGCACGGTCGCGCCGTCCGCACCGCCGGCCGCATCGATCCGCAGTCGCGGCTGGTCGACGTCGTGGTCGAGGTCGACCGCACGGAATCGGTCGACGGCACGCGGCGGCTGATCCCGGGCATGTTCGTCGACGTGGCCATCGAAGGCCGCACCCTCCGCGACGTCGTCTCCGTGCCGCGCCACGCCCTGCGGGGGCCCGACTCGCTCTGGGTCGCCACGGACCTGCGGGTCGCCGGCGAGGACGCCAATGCCCCGGCGCCGTTCGCGGTGGGCCGCCTGGTCACCCGCGAGGTCGAGGTCGTGCGAGCCGACCGCGATCGCGCTTACATCGTGCAAGGCCTGGAGGGCGGCGAGGCGGTGGTCACCAGCCTGCTCGACGTGGTGACCGAGGGGATGCGCGTCCGGGTGGACGCCGACGTGGCGCGAGCCATGGGCGCCGCCGTCCAGCAGCGTTCCGCCGAGCTTCAGTTGACCGGGGCTGCGGCGGAGTAGTGACCGATGGCGCCTGAGCAGTCCCACGACAGCACGCCGCTCGACCCGCACCCGCCGCGGCGCGGGTTGTTGTCGTGGTTCGCGTCCAACCACGTCGCGGCCAACCTCGTCATGCTCTTCCTGATCGTCGCGGGCCTGCTCAGCCTGTCACAGATGAAGATCGAGTTCTTCCCGGAACTCGAGATCAACTGGATCACCGTGACCGTCCCGCACCCCGGGGCCACGCCCGATGACGTGGAGCAGTCGATCTGCCAGCGGGTCGAGGAGGCGGTCAAGGAAGTCGACTACGTCAAGAAGATCAACGCCGTGGCCACCGAGGGCGTTGGAACGATCTTCGTCGAGTTCCAGCGGTACGCGGACATGGACAAGGCGCTGGACGACGTGAAACAGGCCGTCGACCGCATCACGACCTTCCCCGAGGAGGCGGAAGAGCCTCAGGTCATGCAGTTCTCCAACCGGACGCAGGTGCTGCAGTTGGCGTTGTACGGGGACGTGCCGCGTCGCACGCTGAAGGAGCAGGCCGAGACCGTCCGCGACGACCTGACGACCGGCCGGGCGTCGCGGATGGCGTCGGCGCACAACTCGTGGTGGGAGGGCGTGGTCACCGCGATCCGGCCGCCGCGTGGCATCTCGACGGTGAACGTGAGCGGCCTGCCGCCCTACGAGATCAGCATCGAGGTCTCCGAACGCGCCTTGCGGCGGCATGACCTGAGCTTCGAGCAGGTCGCCGCCGCCGTGCGGCGGTCCTCGCTCGACCTGCCCGCGGGCACGATCAAGACCGATGGCGGCGAGATCCTCGTCCGCACCAAGGGCCAGCGCTATCGCGGCGGCGAGTACGAGGACGTGGTCATCCTCACCCGGCCCGACGGCACCAGCGTCCGCATCGGCGACGTGGCCCGCGTGATCGACGGGTTCGAGGATACCGACGAGGCGGTCCGGTTCAACGGCCAGCCCGCGGTGCTGCTGGACATCTTCCGCGTCGGCGAGCAGGACACGCTCGAGATCGCCAAGACGGTCAGCCGCTACGCCGACCTGATGGCCGATCGCCTGCCCGAGGGCATGGGGATCGCCGAGTACAACAACCAGGCGCTGCTGCTGAAGGACCGCATCAACCTGCTGCTGCGGAACGGCGGGATCGGGCTGGTGCTGGTGTTCATCATCCTCGCGTGCTTCCTCGATCTCAGGCTGGCGTTCTGGACGATGATGGGCATCCCGATGTCCTTCCTCGGGGCGTTCGTGCTCCTGCCGCACTTCGACGTGTCGGTGAACATGATCTCGCTGTTCGCGTTCATCGTCGTGCTCGGGATCGTGGTGGACGACGCGATCGTGGTCGGCGAGGCGATCTTCGCGCACCGCCAACAGGACAAGGACGCGACGCGCCTGGAAGCGGCGATCCGCGGCGTCCGCGAGATGGCCGCCCCGGTCACCATGGCCATCGCCACGACCATCGCCGCGTTCTTCCCCCTGCTCATGGGCGAGGGCACGTGGTTCCAGATCCTGCGGCTGATCCCGATCGTCGTGATCAGCGTCCTGCTCATCTCGCTGATCGAGGCGTTTCTCGTCCTGCCGTCGCACCTGTCGGGCGGCCGGATCGGCGGGCACGGCGGGGTGATCGCCCGATTCCAGGCGCTCGTGCGGCGCAGCTTGAACCACGTCATCGAGCGGTATTACGCGCCCGTCCTGCGGGTCGCGGTCCGCTGGCGGTACGCCACCCTCGCGGTCGGCGTGGCCGTGCTGACCGTCACCGGCGCGTTCGTCGGGGGCGGGCACATCAAGCAGGAGTTCTTCCCGCAGATCGAAGCCGACAACATCGTCGCCGCGCTGACCATGCCCCAGGGCACCCGCGCCGCGCAGACCGAGGCCATCCTCCAGCGGATGGAGGACGCCGCCCGCAAGGTCGAGGCCGAGTTCGGCGACCCCAACGGCCCGCCGCTGTTCAAGCACATGATCGCCACGGTCGGCTCGCACCCGATGATCGGGCAGATGGAGCAGCGGGGCGGCGCGATGAGCCGCGAAAGCTCCGGCGGGCACCTCGGCGAGATCAACATCGAGCTGCTCGGCAGCGAGCAGCGCAACATCTCGAGCGTCGACCTGGCCAACCGCTGGCGCGAGGTCGTCGGCGAGGTGCCCGGCGCGACCGCGCTGAAGTTCTCCGGCCAGTTCCTCGCCTCCGACGCGATCAGCATCGAGCTCGCCCACCGCAACCGCGCCACCCTCGAACGCGCCGCCGATCAGATGGAGCAGTTCCTCCGGGGCTACGACGGCGTGGCCGACATCTCCGACAACCTCGTCGAGGGCAAGCGGCAGATCGAGGTGGTCGGGCTGACCCCGCTCGGCCGGGCGCTGGGGCTGCGCCGCGAGGACGTGGCGCGGCAGCTCCGCAGTGCCTTCCACGGCAACGAGTCGCAGCGCATCCAGCGCGGCCGCGATGAGATCAAGGTCATGGTCCGCTACTCCGAGGACGAGCGACGCAGCCTCGAACAGGTCGATCGCATGCGGATGCGGCTGCCCGACGGCACCGAAACGCCCTTCACCGACGTCGCCGAACTCGTGTACAGCCGCGACTACGCCGTGATCTACCGCACCGATCGCCGGCGGACCGTTGCCATCACCGCCGAAACCGACGAGGCGGTCACCAGCAGCAACCAGATCAACAACGAGCTGCGCGCCCGGTTCCTGCCGGACCTGATGCGGCGGCACCCGGGCCTGACGTGGAGCATGGAAGGCGAGGAGAAGGAGAAGAACGACGCGATGTCCAGCCTGCAGGGCAACTTCGCCGTCGCGCTGCTCGCGATCTACGCCCTGCTCGCCGCCCAGTTCCGAAGCTATGTCCAGCCGCTGATCATCATGGTCGCGATACCGTTCGGCCTGGTCGGGGCGGTGCTGGGACACATGTCGATGGCCTTCGTCAGCCTCGCGTTCGGCGGGCCGTTCGAGGCCATCCCCTTGAGTTTCATGTCGTTCTTCGGCATCGTCGCGCTGACCGGCGTCGTGGTCAACGACTCGCTGATCATGATCGACCTGATCAACCGCCGGCGGCGCGAAGGCGCGAGCGTCGCCGAAGTGATCGAGGAAGCCGGCACCCGCCGCTTCCGGCCCATCCTGCTCACGACCTTGACGACCTTCGGCGGGCTCATGCCGATGATCCTCGAGCAATCGCTCCAGGCCCAGTTCCTCATCCCCATGGCGGTGAGCCTGGGGTTCGGCGTGGTGTTCGCGACGCTGATCACGCTCCTGCTCGTGCCAACGTTGTACATGATCGTCTGGGACATGCGCCGCGCGGCCCTCGGCCACCATCAAGCCAGCCGCACCCGCCGGGCGAGCATCAACACCGCGGCGGGATGATCGGTCGGCACCGGCCGCCGCATCGGAGCCGGTCGCGTTCACGCAACGGGCGCACGCATCAGGGCTCGGCGACCCGCCTGCCCGCGTCGCGACAACTTGGGCCATGCCGACTGCCGCATGAACGCACCCCCGCCGTCCATCTTGGATGCGGCAGGGGGTGGCCAAGATCGCCAAGCGACAGGTTGTCGACGCGGTTGGGTTCGTTGCCCGGGATGCGGCCGACAGGCCCGTCGGTTCGCGGGCGGCGTGCTGGCGGGGGCTGGGCGGCTGGCAGCATTCGCCCCGGGAAAGTCGCTGGCGCAGCTATAAACTATTGAAAAAAACACATTTGCGACGCACGCCCCGGTGCGGCAATTTTATCCCTTCATCCGGATATACGGATGGATTGCCCTTGCCTTCCCGCGCCGGTCCGGCAATAATGGCCAAATCCGCAGGTAATTCCATTCGCCATTCACAGAAGGTGACGCTTTGAGCGATCGATTCATCGACATTCTCGGTAAACGTGTGCTCGTCCTCGACGGCGGGATGGGCACCAGTGTCCAGGCCTACACGGACCTGTCCGTGGAGGAGGACTTCGACGGCAAGGAGAACTGCACCGAGGCGCTGACTTACACCCGCCCGGACATCGTGCAGCAGATCGCCGAGTCATTCTTCGAGGCCGGCTCCGACGCCGTGGAGAGCAATACGTTCGGCAGCATGAAGCACGTGCTGTGCGAGTTCGACTTGCAGGACCGCTGCCGCGAGTTGAGCCGCTCCGCCGTGGAGATCGCCCGCAAGGCGGCGGACAAGTATTCCACGCCCGACAAGCCGCGTTTCGTCATCGCCGCCGCCGGTCCCGGCACCAAGCTGATCTCGCTGGGCCAGATCGACTGGGACACGATGTACGACAGCTACCACGAGCAGGCGCTGGGCCTGATCGAAGGCAAGCCCGACGCCGTGCTGCTGGAGACCCAGCAGGACCTGCTGTGCATCAAGTGCGCGCTCAACGCCATCCTCGACGCCATGGAAGAGCTGGGCACGAAGCCCGCGATGCAGCCCGGCGACGAGGGCATCCCCATCATGGTGCAGGTCACCATCGAGCAGATGGGCACGATGCTCGCCGGCACGGAGATCGGCGCGGCCGCCGTCGCACTCGAGAATTATCCCATCGTCTCGCTGGGCTTGAACTGCGCCACCGGGCCGAAGGACATGGCCGAGCACGTCAAGTGGCTCGGCGAGCACTGGGCGCGGCACATCAGCGTCCTGCCCAACGCCGGCCTGCCGACGCTGGTCGAGGGCGAAACCGTCTACCCGCTCCAGCCCGACGACTTCGCCGAGCAGATGAGCAAGTTCATCGACGACTTCGGCCTGGCGGTCGTGGGCGGGTGCTGCGGCACGACGCCCGCGCACCTGGGCAAGCTCGCCGCCCGGTGCAAGGACCGCGCCGTCCCCAAGGTCGAGAAGGCGGGCATGCCCAGCGCGTGCACGTCGCTGTACTCGTGGGTCCCGTACCGCCAGGACGCGTCGCTGCTCAACGTCGGCGAGCGGTGCAACGCGTCGGGCTCGCGGCGATTCAAGCGGCTGCTCGAGGAAGAGGACTGGGACGAGATCATGTCGCTCGGCCGCGAGCAGATGAAGGAAGGCTCGCACGTGCTCGACGTCAACGTCGACTACGCCGGCCGCGACAATCCCGCCGACATGACCACCGTCGTGCACAAGATGGTCCGCCAGGTCGACGCGCCGCTGATGCTCGACTCCACGCAGCCGGACACCATCGAGGCCGGGCTCCGCCAGGCCGGCGGCAAGTGCCTGATCAACTCGGCCAACCTCGAAGACGGCGAGGAGAAGTTCGCGCACATGTGCCGCCTCGCCACCCGGTACAACGCCTGCCTCGTGCTCGGCTGCATCGACGAGGACCCCGACGAGGCGATGGCGCGTACGGAAGAACGGAAGATCGAGATCGCCCGCCGCATGTACAAGCTCGCGACGGAGAAGTACGGCCTGCGCGGGCAGGACATCATGTTCGACCCGCTCGTCCTGCCCGTCTCGACCGGCATGGAGCAGGACAAGCGCTCGGCGCTCGAGACGATCAAGGGCACCAAACGCATCGCCGAGGAGTTCCCCGACTGCCAGATCACGTGCGGCCTGAGCAACGTGAGCTTCGGCCTGAAGCCCGCGGCGCGGCAGGTGCTCAACAGCGCCTTCCTGCACGAGCTGCAGCAGGCCGGCATGACCTCCGCCATCGTCCACGTCTCCAAGATCGTCCCCCAGAACAAGGTGGACGATGAGCTGTGGAACGCGGCGCTCGACGTGCTGTACGCCCGCGATGCCGAGCAACCCGTCACGCTCGCCGACGGGTCCAAGACCACCGATCCGCTGCAGGTCTTCATCGACAAGTTCTCCGACGACGCGTCGGAGATGTCGATGAAGCAGGACATCAGCAGCCTCCCGCTCGAGGAGCGGCTGCAGAAGCACATCATCGACGGCGAGAAGAAGGGCCTGCCCGAGACGCTCGACGAGGCGATGAAGCAGTACAGCCCGCTCGACATCATCAACGACCACCTGCTGGCCGGGATGAAGGTCGTCGGCGACCTGTTCGGCTCGGGCAAGATGCAGTTGCCGTTCGTGCTGCAGTCCGCCGAGGTCATGAAGATGGCCGTCGCCCATCTCGAGCCGCACATGGAACGCACCGAAGGCTCGACCAAGGGCAAGATCGTGCTCGCCACCGTCAAGGGCGACGTCCACGACATCGGCAAGAACCTCGTGGACATCATCTTGACCAACAACGGCTACACGGTGTTCAACATCGGCATCAAGCAGCCGATCAGCGACATCCTCAAGGCCCACGAGGCGCATGACGCCGATGCGATCGGCATGTCGGGCCTGCTGGTCAAGAGCGTCAACGTCATGGAGGAGAACCTGAAGGAGATGGTCGAGCAGGGCGTGGACGTGCCGATCCTGCTCGGCGGCGCGGCGCTCAGCCGCAACTACTGCGACGGGTACCTCCGCAAGATCTACGCCGAAGGCGGCGGCAAGGTCTACCACGGCAAGGACGCGTTCGAGGGTCTGCGGCTGATGGACCACATCATGGGCGGCAAGACCGACGCGCTGGACGCGGAGATCGAAGAGCGGCTGAACAAGCGCGCCGACGCCGAGGAGAAGATCGCCGCCGCCCAGGCCAGGAAGCAGGAGCAGGCCGAGGCCGCCGGCGAACCGGTCGCCGTCGCCGTCGCCGCCCGCTCCGATGTCGCCACCGACGTGGCCGTGCCCACCGCCCCGTTCCTCGGGTCGAAGGTCATCGAGCACGTCCCGCTCGAAGAGTGCGCCCCGTACATCAACCGCGTCGCGCTCTACCGCGGCCAGTGGCAATTCAAGAAAGGCCGCCTCAGCGATGAGGAGTACGACACCCTCATCAGGGAGACCGTCGATCCGCTGTTCGACTCGATGGTCGAGAAGTGCCTCAACGACAACATCCTCCGCCCGGCGGTGGCGTACGGCTACTACCGCTGCAACAGCGACGGCGATGACCTGGTCCTCTTTGACCCCGAGGACGACGCCCGCGAGATCGAACGCTTCAGCTTCCCCCGCCAGGAAGGCAAGAAGCGGCTGTGCATCAGCGACTTCTTCAAGCCCGTCGATTCGGGCGAGAAGGACGTGATCGCGATGACCTGCGTCACCATGGGCCAGCGCGTCAGCGACGTCGCCCGCGACCTGTTCGAACGCGACAAGTACCAGGACTACCTCTACATGCACGGGTTCGGCGTGGAATGCGCCGAGGCGCTGGCCGAGTACTGGCACAAGCGCGTCCGCGATGAGTTGGGCATCAGCGACCAGGACGCGCCCGACGTCAAGAAGCTGTTCACCCAGAACTATCGCGGGTCCCGCTACAGCTTCGGGTACCCGGCGTGCCCGGACCTGTCCGACGAGGACAAGCTGTTCCGCCTGCTCGAACCCGAGCGGATCGGCTGCACGCTCACCGAGAGCCACGAGATCGAGCCCGAGCAGTCGACCAGTTGCATCGTCGTCCACCATCCCGAGGCGAAGTACTTCAACGTGTAGCCGCCGCGCGGGCGGGCCGGACGGCCCGCGGCTCAGCCCAGTTCGAGCAGCGCCGCCTCGACGGTCAACCCCGGCCCGAACGCCAGCGCCGCGCACAGCCCGCGCGCCCCGCTCCGACGCAGCCGGTCGAGGATGAACAGCAACGTCGGCGACGACATGTTGCCGTGTTCGGCGAGCACGACCCGCGACGCGTCGCACGCGCCCTCGGGCAGGTGCAGCGCGCGTTCCACGGCGTCGAGCACCGCCGGGCCGCCGGGGTGAACCGCCCAATGCGCGACGTCCTGCTTGCCGTGTCCCCGCCCGCCCAACCACGACCCCACGAACGACCGCAGGTGCGTCTCGATCAGCTCCGGCACGCGCGGCGACAGACCCATCTCAAAGCCGTGGTCGCGGATCCGCCAGGTCATCGCCCCCGCCGAGTCGGGCAAGACCGTGGACGCCTGATCCACGAGCCGGATGCCCGCCGGATCGGACCCCGCGGGGACGGCGCGGCCCGCCACGGCGGCGGCGCCGTCGCCGAACAGGGCGTTGGCCACGATCCGCTGCGGGTCGTAGCCGTACTGGAAGTGCAGGCTGCACAGCTCGACGCAGCACATCAGCGCCCAGCGGTCGGGTTGGGTCCGCGCCAGCGCCTCGGTCACACGCAGGCCGTTCATCGCGCCGTGGCAGCCCATGAAACCGACCAGGCTGCGCCCGACGCTCGGCGGCAGTCCCAGCGCCTCGATCAGCCCGACGTCCACCCCCGGCGAGTAGAAGCCGGTGCAGGAGACGACGATGAGCTGGCCGACGTCGCCGGCGTCGATCGCGGCCTGCCGCATGGCGGCCTCCGCCGCGCGGACGGTCAGCGGCAGGGCGTGCGCCTCGTACCAGCGCATCCGCTCGGCAATCGTCGGGCCGCCGTCCGTGCCGGACGTCGCGGGGGGAAAGGCTGCGGGGAATCCCGCGGCGTCGCCGGGCCCGCTCAGCACGCTGCTGCGCTCGCCGACGCCGGCGTGCGCGAAGATCCGATCGATCTTGCGGTGCTCGGCCGGCGTCGTGCCGCAGCGACCTCGCGTCGACGCGGCCAGCGCCGCCTGCGACACCGACGCTGCGGGCGTCGCAACGCCCAGTCCGTGGATCGCCAAGCCTGGTGTGGTGAAGTCGGTCATTGATCGGCTCAGGTCGGGCGGGCGAGGTGATGTGCGATCGGCTTGGCCAGCGTGGGCGCCGCCTCGAGCACCGCGAGCCCGGCACGCGTCGCCGCGGGATGACGCAGCGCCGCCGCGACCGCGGTGCAAGGCCACTGCCTGCGAACGACCAGCCGGCGGTACTGCCGTTCCCACCGGCGCGCGGTGCGGTCGTGCCATCGCCGCGTGGCTTCGAGGGCCAAGGCGACCACGGCCGCGCCCCCGCGGATCGCCCACGCCATCCCCTGCCCGGTGAATGGCTCGACGTACCCCGCGGCGTCGCCGACCACGAACACGCCCGGCGCCGCCAGCGGCCGCCGCCGGCGGGTGAGCCGGGCCGTCCCTCGCCACTGCGCCGCGTGCAGCCCCGCGGGCGCGTCGACGCCCGCCTCGCGCAGGATCCGCTCGACGGCGTCGGCCGGGCCGCCCGCCTCGCGGACCGCAGCGGGCGCCACCGCCGCCGCCACGCCCGAACGCCCGTCTTCCAGCCGCACCATCCCCGCATAGCCGCAGCGGGCGCACGCCATGGTGACGCGGCCCGGCGATAGCGACCCCGATGCCAGGCTGACGCCAAGCCCCACGTGCGACGCCCGCCGGGTGGTCACCGTGAACGCGGCGTGATCGCGGAGGCTGCGGCCGGCCAGGCCGTCGGCGACGACCACGCACCGCGGCCACAGACTCCGCCCCGCGCCGTCGCGCTCCAGCGTGACCGACCCGTCGGTGTGGACCGTCGCCGCCGTGCCGTCTTCGAACCGGGCGCCGACGGCTTGCGCGGCCCGTACGAGCGCCGCGTCGAAACGCTCGCGCGAGATGGCGTAGCCGGCGTCGTACGCCAGCGCCACGCCGCGACCGCCGGCGTGCAAGGCGAACTCCCGCAGCGGCGCGGTCTGCAGCGGCCGCAGCCACTCGGCCAAACCCTCTTGCGCGAGCACGCCCAGCGCTTCGCCGTTGACGCAGCACCCGCACACCTTGCCGCGTGGGAATCGCGCGCGATCCACGAGCAGCACCCGCGCCCCGCGGCGGGCGCAGCCGTGCGCCGCGACCGCGCCGGCGGGTCCGGCGCCGACGACCAGCACGTCGATGCTCGCGTCGCCGCTCATGGCCGCCTCCACGTCAAACGCATCCGCCAGGGCCAGTGCCGCTCGAGCTGCGCGCCGCCGAGGCCGGCTTCAGCCGCCAGCGCCCGCATCTCCTGGGGCGTCAGCGCCGCAGCGACCGACTGCGGGCCGTCGGTGTGCACGATCGGCGACCGTGACAACAGCCGCGTGCCGACCCACGCCCCGGCGTAGCCGCCGACGCCCCGCACCAGGTCGTCGACCACGATAACAGGGGCGGCCCGCTTCATGCGCTGGAGCAGGTCGACGATCGCCGGCGATGGCAGGTGATGGCAGAAGAGCATGCAGATCAGCCCATCGTAGCCGCCGGGCAGGGGCCCTTCGCAGGCATTATGTCGGAAGAAGCGGCAGGGCAGATCGTCCCGCGCCGCCCGCTGTGCGGCCGCTTGCACCGCGACGGGGCTGAGGTCGCAGCCGTCGACGACCACGGGCAAGCCCCCGCGTCGCAGCCGCCGGTGCACCGCGACCGTCACGTCGCCACCGCCGCAGGCCACGTCGAGCACCCGCAGCTCGCGCGCCCCCGCGCCGCCCAGCCCCTCATGCAACGCCGCGGCGACCTGGCGATCGGTGCCGGACAAGCGATTGATCCGACACAACCCCGCCAGCGCCCGACGGTGGGCCGCCGGATCGAGCCTGGGGTCGTCCATGAGTTCGGGCTCGACCCGGCGGTCAGACAACCAGGGGACCATCGGCATGGGCCACTATAGCGCCGCCCGCCGGTCGTTCAGGGCTCACCGGTCGCGTCGGGCGTTTGACGGCGACCGGCCGGTGCATTCTCATGCGCGGCCCGCAACCCCGGCCGCCCCGGCCGCCAACTGCCTGAGGACCCTGGCATGACCGAAGCCCGCCGCGCCGTGATCGAGCAGCTCGCCGACGCCATCGCCGCCGAGCGCTGCGGCCATACCCTGCGCGTCGCCATCGACGGCCGCAGCGCCTCGGGCAAGACCACGCTCGCGAACGAGCTGGTCGGCCCGCTCGAACGCCGCGGCCGACCGGTCATCCGCGGCACCATCGACGGGTTTCATCATCCGCGCGACGTGCGCTATGCCAACGGTCGCGGCCCCGAGCAGTACTACCGCCATTCATTCGATACCGACGCGGCCCGCCGCCGGCTGCTCGACCCGCTCGGGCCGGCCGGCGACGGCTGGTATCGCTCGGCCGCCTTCGACTTCCGCACGGAAGAGCACGTCGAACATCCCCCGCGCCAGGCCGCACCGGGTTCGGTGCTGCTGTTCGACGGGGTGTTCGCGATGCGGCCCGAGCTCGACGATGCATGGGAGTACCGCGTGTACGTCGATGCGTCGGCGAGCGCGATCCTGGATCGCGCCCGGGAGCGTGACGCGGGTCGGCTCGGCGACGCCGACGCGGTGGCCCGTGAGTACCACGACCGCTACCTCCCCGGCCAGCAGCTCTACATCGACCGGGTGCAACCCCACACCCGCGCCGACGTGGTCCTCTTCAACGATAACCCGGCGCAGCCGACGCTGCGGTGGCAGCGCCAGCGTCAACCGTGCTGATTCTATCGAGCCGCGCCCGGAGGCCCGCGGCGGGGTGTTTGTGGTGCGACATGCCGCGCTGGGGTTCGCTGACGCAACCGCGATCGAAGCTTGTGCCCCATCAATGGCTGTCGTCGGTAGCCGGATCGGTGGGCGACCTGCGCCACAGCAGGAGCGCGAAGACGCCGGCGGCGATGAGAAGGATGGGCGCGACGACGACCGTCGCGAACCATGCGATCACGTACAGCCCGCCGGCGATGGCTCGCAGGTAATCCGCCGTCGAGTTCAACCCCAGCGTGCCGCTGAACACGTTCGTGTGCTCGCGCCAGCCCAGCAGGTGCATGGCCGCGAACAGTACCAGCAGAACGACGGCCCGGATCAGCCAGCCGGCCGGCGACAACAGCCCGAACCGCCGCCGCTTGCATCGTTCGGCATGCTCAGTCATGACTCATCTCCATCACGCGGTCCCACAGCGGGCCGTTCACCATCGCGTACAGCAGCACGGCGTCACCGACGGGGTTGCTCGCGGCGAAGTGCAGTCGATCCTCCCGTTCGACGGGCATGCCCGCCAGGTGCAGCGACGTGAGCAGCTCGCGGAGATAGTCCTGGTCGCCGAACGACGCGGCGCCGAGCACGGCCAGGCCGCTCGCGCTGGCGCTCGCCTCGAGCCCGGGGATCACCGGGCCCGAATCGACATCGAGGTAGCCGCGATGGCCCGGCGGCCACTCGCGCGAGTAGCCGAAGCCCAAAAGGCTGCGGCCGAGCTCGGCGCGGGCCAGGTCGTACTGCTGTCGGGCGTACGCGGGATCGACGAGCTTGAGGCAATGCGCGACCAGCCAGATGGTCGTGCCCTCCGGGCCGTGCAGCTCCCGCCCGCCCAGCGTGAACGCGGAGATGAGCATGCCCGTCTGTTCGTGGGTCAGGTGCGCCCGGATCGCGTCCAGCCAGCGGTCGATGAACGCCGAATGGTCCGCGTCGTCGAGCGCATCATGCATACGGACCGCCGCGATGGCCACGGCGTTGCAGAACGTCCAGCACTCGTCGGGGTAGCTCTCGCCGCACAGGACGCGCCCGTCGGACATCTGATCGACGAGCGCGGCGACGCGCCGGGCATGAACCCGGGCGTAGCGGGCGTCCTCGCGAACGACCCGTCGCGCCCCGAGCATCAGCGCGATCTCACCGTCGACGAAGATGCTTCGCTTGCGTGGATGGACGAACGGCCGGGCACGCGCATAAGGCATGAGGAAGTGGAACTGGCCGTGCTCCGCTTCCATCGCGAGCGTCTGGTCGATGATGCTGTCCATCGCGTCCAGGCAGTCGTCGGCGCGGCCGGGCTCGCGCAGCGCGATGTTCGACAGGGCGAGCACGAGGAACGTGCGGCCCATGAAGTCCCATTCGGCGTTGGCCGCTCGCATCGTGGCCAGCGCCTGCGCGCGGCGGTCCGGGTCCAGCCACGCGGCCAGCCGATGACGCACCATCGCCTCGGTCCGCGCGCCGATCCGATCCGGCGCACGATACGCGTCGAGGCCCGGACGAAACAGCACGTGCACCGCCGGGAGCCAGATCGCTGATGCGACCGCAATGCTGACCAGAGCCAACAGCAATCGCTTCATGGCGTGTCCTCCGCGCGATCGGCGATCCTTCGCAGCACGCGATCGCGGCGCAGCGTCCAGCCGCGCCAGTCGCTCATCTGCTCGTCCATGTGCTGGGCCAGTTGCCGCGCCGCCCGCTGCGCGGCCTGGGCATGATCCGGTCGGCTTGTCCTTGCCGAATACCAGCGCAGCGCGGGAATCGCTTCGTACCCGAGCCCGCGAAGATACTCGACGTCCAGTTCGACCGCACCGGTTTCCGGCCCGGTGACGCCGCGGTTGTGGCGGACGTTGAACCACGCGATCGCACCGTCGAAGTTCACGAAGCAGCACGCATAACAGACGGCCAGCGCTGTCAGCAGGTTCACGCCCAGCAGCCACGCATTGGACTTGCGCCGGATGAGGCGAACGATCAGCCAGATCAGCCCGATGGCGACGACGGCCATCCAGACCGCCGCAGCCACGCGCCATCGTGTCAGCGCGTACACATCGACGTAAAGATCGAGCCGGCGCAGCGCCGAGACAAGCATCCACTCGTTCTGGGCAAGCCAGACGAACACCAGCGCACGCGCGGCGCGGCTGTCGATCACCGGTGAGCGATCGCGAAACGCGGCGATCACAAATGCCCCGGCCAGCAGCGCCGAGATCATCAACGGATACGCACCGCGCTGGGCGTACTCGGCGTAGGTCAGCCCGTCCGGAAGCGCCGCGCCGCGCCAGAGATAGATCGCGTCGAGCACGAGCTGCACGGCGAAGACGGCGTTGAACAGCACAAGCGACCGAATGATCAGCGACTGATGCCATCGCGACCCCGATGCACCGGGAATCGGCGGCGGCGTGACGGCGTGGGCGCCCTGAACCGAACCGCGCCGCAGCCGACGATCCAGGCGCATGCGCAGCAGCGACCACGCACCCCACGCCGTCGCCATCCACAAGGCCAGCCGCGCCGCCGCAACGTAGTCGCTGACGTGCTGCACCCGGCGACCGAGTTCGTCGAGCCAGTGTTCAATGATGGGATTGGCCAGGCGGAACAGCACGACAAACACCGCCGCGAGCAGCACCGGCACGACCCATCGGCCGAGGCGCACCAGCAAGTTCGTCCGGTGATCGCCGTGCCTGACGGTCCAGCGCCGACAGATGGCCAGGTCGAGGATGGGGCGCGTCACCGCGATCGCAGCCACGTGCGCCGCTCGCCATGCCCAATCGCCGATCCGCCGCGTCCAGCCGTGCCGCGCGGTCATGGGCAGCGCGGCCGCCAGCACCACCGCAAGCACGATCTCCAGCGGGCCGGGTTCAATGACCATCGCCGCGACCAGGCCCACCAGGGCCACGAGGAGGAGCGCCACGGGCGGCTGCGCGATTGCGCCGCGGTATCGTAATGCCAGAGCCGCCCCGATCGCCGCGAGGAACAGCCCGGCCGTCCAGCCCGTGGCCGCGTCGTAAAACAGGATGTCGGCGAGAACCACAAGAACCAGTACAGACAGCGACAGCGAGCTGCTGCGCCTCATGAGCGCCTCCCGGTGAGCTGCGGGTGTGCGGCTGTTTTACGCCGGATCGATACGGAAGGTTCGCTCTCGATCCGCAACGTGTGCACATTGCGTCGCCGCGCCCTACACTCTGCTCCCCATGGCGCTGGTGACACTGGCCAACATCTCGTTCGCGCAGGGCGATCGGCCGATCCTTGAAGGCGCATCGCTGTCGATCGATCCGGGCCGCCGCATCGGGCTGGTCGGGCGCAACGGCTGTGGCAAGACCACGCTGATGAAGATCATCCACGGCGACCTCAAGCCGGACGACGGCCAGGTCCAGAGCTCGCGGGGCACGCGGATCGGGTACCTGCCCCAGGACCCGCAGCTCGACTCGACGACGACGCTCCGCCGCGAGGCCGAGTCGGCCTTCGCCGAGCTCGCGGAGCAGCACGCGCGGCTGGAGCGGATCACGCACGAGATGGCCGAGGCGTCGGGCGAGCAGCTCGAGCGCCTCATGCACCGTTACGAGCAGCTCGAGCACGCGATCCAGGCGTCGGGCGGCTACGCCGTGGAGCACCGCATCGATGCGACGCTGCACGGGCTGGGGCTGGGCGACGAGACGTTCGACGTGCCGGTCGCGGGCCTGAGCGGGGGCCAGAAGGCGCGGCTGGCGCTGGCCAAGCTCCTGCTCGCCGAGCCCGATGTCCTGCTGCTCGACGAGCCGACCAATCACCTGGACATCGCCGGCCGGCAGTGGCTGGAGCAGTTCCTGGGCGCGTTCCCCGGCGCGGTGATGCTGATCAGCCACGACCGCTGGCTTCTGGACGAGGTGGTCGATCGCATCGTCGAGCTGGAGCGGGGCAAGCTGGTCGAGTACCCCGGCAACTACCGGGCGTATCGCGAGCAGCGCGCCGTCCGCCAGGTCGAGCAGCGGCGGGTCTACGAGAAGCAGCAGACCCACATCCGCCAGCAACAGCAGTACATCCAGCGATACAAGACCGGGCAGCGCGCCAAGGAAGCGCGCGGCCGCCAGAAGAAGCTCGACCGGTTCATCCGCGACGAGGTCGTGGAGCAGCGGCGGGACGAGGGCGTGATGAACCTGAAGCTGCCGCCGGCGCCGCGGAGCGGCGACATGGTGCTCACCGCCGATCGGGTCAGCGTCGCCTACGACGACAAGACGCTGTTCCGCGAGGTCTCGCTGGCGATCAGCCGCGGCCAGCGGGTCGGGGTCATCGGCCCCAACGGCTGCGGCAAGAGCACGCTGGTCCGCACGCTCATCGGGCGGCGCGAGCCCGACGCCGGCAGCGTCCGCACCGGCGCGGCGCTGAGCATCGGCTACTACCACCAGACCCACGAACACCTCGACGACGGCGACACGCCCGTGTCCTACCTGCAGCGTCACGTCGCCGACGGCGCCGAACAGTCGGCGCGCGACCTGGCGGGGGCCTTCCTGTTCAGCGGGCTCGACCAGGACAAGCCCATGGGCGTGCTCAGCGGCGGCGAGCGGACCCGTGCCGTGCTCGCCGGGCTCATGATCGGCGGGCACAACCTGCTCGTCCTCGACGAGCCGAGCAATCACCTGGACATCCCCTCGGCCGAGCGACTCGAAGAGGCGCTCCGCCAGTACGACGGCACGCTCCTGCTCATCACCCACGACCGCATGCTGCTGCAGGACACGGTCGACGAACTGCTGATTTTCGAAGGCGGGGGGGTGCGGCACTTCCTCGGCAGCTATCGCGACTGGCTCGCCGCGCAGCGGGCATCGCCCGCGCCCGCCGTGGCGCCCGCCCGCAAGCCCGCGCCCGCCGCGGCCCCGCCCAAGCCCCGCGACGCGCCCAAACCCGCGCAAGCCTCGTCGAAACCCAAGCCCGGGAAGAAAAGGAGCAGGTACTGGCACTTGTCCGACGCCGAGCTCGAAGCGACGATCGGCCGGCGCGAGGCGGAGCTCGCCGCGCTCGACGCCAAGCTCGCCGACCCCGAGACCTACCGCGACAAGAGCGCGTTCGGGGACCTGCACGATCGGCGTCAGCAGCTCGCCGCCGAGGTCGAGGCGCTGGAGACCGAGTGGCTCGTCCGCGCCGAGCAGGGCTGACCACCGCCCGCCTCGCCCGCGCGGCGGCGCGGGGTGAGTACAATGGCGGCCGATGTCCCGCGAGCCGGTGTCACTTGCGATCGAAACGTCGAGCCGACTGGGCAGCATCACGCTCGGCCGGGGCGATGGGGTCCTCGCCTCGATCGACCTGCCCGAGCAGGAGCGTCACGCGGTCGAGCTGCTGCCGCGGGTCGATGCGGTGTTCGCCGAGCATGATTTGAAGCCGGCCGACCTCGCGGAGGTGTACGTCTCGGTCGGGCCGGGCAGTTTCACGGGCCTGCGGGTCGCGGTGACCACGGCGAAGGTGCTGGCGCGTGTGACGGGGTGTCGGCTGGTCGCGGTGCCGACGCTCGACGTGGTGGTCGAGAACGCGCCGGCGGACTTGCCGCACGTCGCGGTCATGCTCAACGCCAAGGGCGGGCGATGGTTCACGGGGCTGTACGATCGCGCAGACGGCGGCTGGCGGGCGCGCGGCGCCGCGCAACTGCTCACGCCGGACGCGGCCTGTGCGCTGGCCGGCCGACCGCTCGCCGTGCTCGCCGACGTCCCGCCGGAGGCGCCCGAGGGCGTGGCGTTGCTGGATCGCGCGCTCGCCGTGGCGCGGAGCGAGGTGGTGTGGCGGCACGGCCGCGCCGCGGCGGCCGCGGGGCGATTCGTCGATCCGTATGCACTCACGCCGCTGTACGTCCGTCTTCCCGACGCCGAGGAGAAGTGGCGTGCCCGGTCGCTCAGCGGCGAATGATGTCCCACATCCACCGCCCCACATCGCGTACCATGACGCCATGCTCCCCAAGGTAGCCATTGTCGGTCGGCCCAACGTGGGCAAGAGTAGCCTGCTGAACCTGCTGGCCGGCCGGCGTGTGTCTATCGTCGACGCGGTGCCCGGCGTGACGCGCGACCGGGTCAGTTGCGATCTCGAGCTACCCCCCGAGACCAAGGGCGGGCCCGCCCGCTGGTGCGAGGTCATCGACACCGGCGGTTTCGGCGTCTACTCCGAGGACGACACCTACCACGTGCTCACCGAGGACATCGAGCGGCAGATCGGGCTGGCGGTCGACGAGGCCCAGCTCATCGTCTTCGTCCTCGACGCCCAGTCGGGGCTGACCCCGCTGGACGAACAGGTCGCGCAATTGCTGCGGCGGCGTGCGGCGAAGCACGTGCCCATCCTGCTCGTGGTCAACAAGGTCGACGACGAGAAGCACGAGCCCGAGGCGCTGGAGGCGACGCGGCTGGGCTTCGGCGAGCCGGTCACCGTCAGCGCGATCAGCGGCCGGGGCAAGTGGGACTTCGTCGAGGCCGTCGCCGCGCGGATCGACTGGGACGCCGACCCGACACCGCCGCTGCAATCGGAGATGCTCGTCGCGATCGTCGGCAAGCGGAACGCGGGCAAGAGCACGTTCGTCAACGCCCTGGCCGGCAGCGACCGGGTGATCGCCAACGAGCTGCCCGGCACGACCCGCGACAGCGTCGACGTCCGCTTCCAGCTCGACGGGCACACCTTCACCGCGATCGACACCGCCGGCGCCCGCAAGCGCAAGAGCGTCGAGGACGACGTGGAGTACTACTCGCTGCACCGCACGCTGCGGTCGATCCGCCGGGCCGACGTGGTCATGCTCCTGGTCGACGCGACGGCCCCGATCAGTCAGGTCGACAAGAAGCTCTCCCAGCACATCCAGGAGCACTTCAAGCCCTGCGTGATCGTGATCAACAAGTGGGACCTCGCCGAGGAGCAGCGGACGACCGACGACTACCTCGACTACATCGCCGACATGCTGCGGGGGCTGGACTACGCGCCGATCATCTTCACGTCCGCGCTGCACAACGACTACGTGGCCGACGCCATGCTCACCGCGGTGAAGCTGTATGAGCAGTCGTCGGCGCGGGTCGGGACCGGCGAGCTCAACCAGGCGGTCCGGCGGGTCCTCGAAGCGCGTGGCCCGTCCAGCAAGCTCGGCGCCCGCGCCAAGGTCTACTACGTCACCCAGGTCGACGCCAACCCCCCGACCATCGTGCTGTTCGTCAATGACCCGGACCTGTTCACCGACCAGTACCAGCGTTACATGATCAACAACTTCCGGGAGATGCTGCCGTTCGAGGAGGTGCCGATCAAGCTGGTGCTGCGGGGCCGCCGCCGCCGCGCCGACGACCCCCGCGCCCAGCCCATCGCCGAGGCGTGAGCCGCCGCACCGGCCCGACGGGCGGCGACCATCGCGCCGGTCGCCGACGGCCCCGCACCGCTACCGGTCCGCCGTGGGCGGATCGAGCCGCTGCCACGGGATCGCCTCGAGCCCGGGGTGGTCGCGGTCGGTGAACCAGGCATCGGTCCGTTCGGCGGACAGGCGATAGACGCCGACCCGGCCGAGTTGCAGGGGCGCGAGCTCGGCGTCGGTCGCGGGCCGGCCCCGCGCCGCGGCGATCGCGCGGGCGACGTGCGCACGCGTCCGCGCCAGCACGTCCGCCGTCCGCTGGTGGCCGCACAACACGTACCAGTCGCCCGGCGTGTCGTCGATGACCGACGCGACGCCCAGCGGCCAGGCGTCGTCCTCCAGAAACCGCGACCGCGGCGAGATCGGCAGCCGGTAGTACAGCACCACCGACTCGTTCCACGTGGGGTACGCTTCCACGCCGTCGCCCACGTCGGTCTGGCCGTGCAGGGTGCGGGCGATCCGGCCGGTCATGACATACTCCGGCCAGGCGTCGTTGACCGTGGTGTGGCCGAACACCGCCAGCGTGAGCAGCCCGACGAGCGCCGCGGCGCCGGCCCCGCGCGTCGCCGGCCGCCGCCCGCTCATCGTCAGCACCGCCGCCCCCAGCCACAGGCCCGGCAGGGCGGCCATGAAGAATCGCGGGGCGCTGAAGTGGTAGCCCGTGCGGACCTCGATCGGGATCGCCAACGCCACGAGCGACAGGGGCACGATCACGCCCGCGGCCACCGCGTGCCGCCGGCACAGCACGACCCACCCCGCGACGCCGGCCACGATCCACGGCACGCTCACCCACACCGGGCCGTACAGGTGGATCAGCGTGTCGAAACACTCCGCCGCCGACTCGGCGTAGGTCATCACCCGGGCCCGGTCCGCGCCCGCCGCGGCGTACTCGACCAGCGACACGATCGACAGGTACGACAACCCCGCGGCGAAGACCATCGCCAGCGCGAACCCCGACGCGGCCGGGGCGAGCGGCCGGCCCAGGTCCGGCCGGTCGAGCGGCCGCCGCGCCAGCGCCGGGATCAGGCACACCGCGCCGATGACCAGGCCGACCCACACCACCGCCGCCAGGTAGCTCAGCCACAACCCCGCGGCGAGCACCACCCCGAGCAGCGCCCAGGGCCAGGGCCCGGCTCGCGGCCGGCGGAACAGCCCCACGCCCAGCGCCATGGCGAGAGTTTGCGTCAGGCAGAACATCGCGAACATCCGCGCCTGCTGGCTCTGCTGGATGAGCAGCGGGTCCAGCGCGGCGAACGCCGCCACGGCGAATGCGATCAGCGGCCCGCCGACCGCGGCCCCCAGGGCATACGCCGCGACCACCGCCGCCGTGCCCGCCGCCAGCGACGGCAGCCGCACCGCCCATTCCGCGTCGGTGTCGAAGGCCTGCATGGACAGCGCGATCGCCATGAACGACCCCGGTGGATGGTGCGGCTCGCGCGTGACGTGACGCGCCATCGCCCCGAAATCCTGTGGCTCGGCGACCCACCAACTGTACGCCTCGTCGCCCCACAGCGGGCGTTCGGCCAGGTCGACGCTCCGCAGGTATCCGCCCACGGCCAGCAGCCCGATCAGCCCCGCGACCGCGACCAGGTGCCACCACCACGCCGCGTCGCCCGCGGGCCGCTCCGCCGCTTCGATCGCGTCCGGGTCGTGTACACCCATGCCTTCATGATCCCCCAACGCCTCGGGCCGCACAACGCCTCACGGGGCCGCCGCGGATTGAATCGCGCATCGGCCACCGGTACAGTCGCCTCGGCCGAGCCCCATCACCGGAAAGGATCGCACATGTCATCAGGCCAGCACACCGACGGTCGGCGAATCAATCGGGCCGTGGCGACGGTGGCGGCATGGGTCTGCATGGCCGTGGCGGGGGCGACGGCGGCATGGGCCGAGCCCGCGCTCGCGTACGTCATGCGGTACGACCAGCCGGCGGACGAGTGGGTCGAGGCGCTGCCGGTGGGCAACGGGCGTCTGGGGGCGATGGTGTTCGGCGGGGCGCAGGAGGAGCGATTGCAGCTCAACGAGGACACCGTGTGGGCGGGCCCGCCGGTGCCCCGGCCCCGGCCCGGATTCAAGCAGGCGATGGACGAGGCGCGGCGGGCGTGGTTCGCCGGCGACTACGCTCAAGCTCACGCCCGGGTCGCCGGCCGAATGGCCCACCGCATCACGCCGCGCAGCTACCAGACCCTGGGCGATCTGCGGCTGGTGTTCGACCTGCCCGAGTCCGTGCACGACTATCGGCGGGAGCTGGACCTCGACACCGCCGTCGCCCGCACCACGTTCCAGGCCGACGGCGTGACCCACGTCCGCGAGGTGTTCGCCAGCGCGGCCGATGACGTGTTGGTGGTGCGGCTGACCGCCGCCAAGCCCGGCCTGCAGACGCTGAGCGTGGCCCTGGATCGCCCGCAAGATGCGACGACGCGGGTGGTCGGCGAGGACCGGCTGCTGATGACCGGCCAGGCCATGCACGGCGACGAGCACCACGGCGTGCGGTTCAAGGCGCTGCTCCACGTCGACGCCGAAGGCGGCGCGGTGCACCGCGGGACCGTGAACGGCGAGCCGCGGCTTAGCGTGAACGGCGCCGACGCGGTGACGCTCTACCTCGTCGCCGCGACCGACTTCGATCGTGCCGACCCGATGAAGACCCTCGACCCGCCGCGCGGCGAGTTCGGCGGGGCGCTCGGCGAGCAACTCGACCGCGTCAGCGCCGCCGCGGTCGAGACATTGCGGCGGCGGCACGTGGCCGAACACCAGCGCCTGTTCCGCCGGTGCGCGCTCGACCTGGGCGGCCACGACCGCTCGCGCCTGCCCACGGACCAGCGGCTCGAAGCCGTCCGGCGCGGCGCGGACGACCCGGCGCTGGCGGCGCTGTACTTCCAGTACGGTCGGTACCTGCTGATCGGCTCGTCGCGCCCGGGCACGATGCCGGCCAACCTCCAGGGCCTGTGGAACGACCACCTCAAGGCGCCGTGGAACAGCGACTACCATGTCAACATCAACCTCCAGATGAACTACTGGCCCGCCGAGCCGACCAACCTCGGCGAGTGCCACCGGCCGCTGTTCGACTACGTGCGGACGCTGATCCCGGCGGGGCGTGAGGCGGCGGACCTCGGCTACGGCGCCCGCGGCGCGCTGGCGGGCCACACGTCCGACGCGTGGGCGTTTGCCGTCCCGTTCGGCAAGTTGCAGTACGGCCTCTGGCCGCACGGGTTGGGCTGGTGCTCGCAGCATCTCATGACCCATTACCGCTTCAACGGCGATACGCGGTTCCTCCGCGAACGCGCCTACCCGATCCTCAAGGATGCGGCGCTGTTCTACCTCGACTACCTCGTCGCGCATCCCGACACGGGCGAGCTGGTGGTCGGCCTGGAGACCTCGCCGGAGAACCGTTACCGCGGCCCCGACGGCAAGAACTACACCGTCTCCATGGGCGCGACCATGGGACAGCAGATCGTCTGGGACGTGTTCGCCAACACCCTCGACGCCGCCGCCGTGCTCGGCATCGACGACGACTTCGTCGAGCGGGTGCGTGAGGCGCAGGCGAACCTCTACGAGCCGAAGGTCGGCACCGACGGCCGACTGATGGAATGGATCAAGCCCTTCCAGGAGCCGGACCCGGGCCACCGCCACATCTCCCACCTGTTCGCGCTGCACCCGGGCCGACAGTACAACAACACCGACAACCCGCAGATGGTCGCCGCCGCCCGCAAGTCCATCGCCTATCGGCTCGAGCACGGCGGGGGTCACACCGGCTGGAGCCGCGCGTGGATCATCAACTTCTTCGCGCGATTCCACGACGGCGGGGCGGCCCACCACCACCTGCTCCAACTGCTGGACAAGTCGACCTATCCCAACCTCTTCGACGCCCACCCGCCGTTCCAGATCGACGGCAACTTCGGCGCGACCGCGGGGATCGCCGAGATGCTGCTCCAGTCGCACGTGCAGACCGGCGGCCCGACCGGCCCGTACCTGATCGAACTGCTGCCGGCGCTGCCCGAGGCCTGGCCGAGCGGCAAGGTCACCGGCCTCCGCGCCCGCGGCGGGGTGACGGTCGGCATGACGTGGCGGGGCGGCCGCCTCGTCGAGGTCACCCTCATCCCCGACCGCGACGGGCCGATCGTGCTCAAGCCCGCGACCGGCCAGACGCCGCGCCACCGCGGGCTTCGCTTCGACGGCCGCGCGGGCGAGATGACCGTCCTCAACTTCCCGTGAGCCGTCGCCGCCCCGATCCCGTAGGATGAACCGCGCCGGGTTGGCCGATCGTCTTGGCCAACAACGCCGCGGCCGCGAGGCGGCGCTGCTCTGCACCGTCCGCGGCCGGCTCGCCCCATCGGAGGTTCTCACCATGCTCCAACGCCTGTGTCTTCCCGTCCGCCGCCCGTGCCTCGTCGCGTGGGTGGCGCTGGCCCTGCTGCCCGCCCCGGCCGCGGCGGCGGACAGCGACAACGCCCCCAAGCCCACCGTCGACCCCCGGCAGCACCCCAACATCCTCTGGGTCTACCTCGAGGACGCCAACCCCTGGATGAGCTGCTACGGCGACCCGACCATCCAGACCGTCAACATCGACGCGCTGGCCGGCCGCGGCGTGCGGTTCGACCGCGCCTACATGCCCGCCGGCGTGTGCAGCCCCACCCGGTCCGCCGTCATCACCAGCATGTACCAGACCACCATCGGCGCCCACGAACACTACAGCTCCTTCCGCGTCTGGCGCGGCAAGCAGTTCGAGCACTGGCAGCCCAACCACCTCGGCGTCCGAACCATCCCCGAGGTCTTCCGCCACGCCGGCTACTACACCTTCAACGAAGGCAAGTTCCACTACAACTTCGTCTACCGCAAGGAAATCCTCTACGACCACTTCAACCCGCGCATGGGCTTCAAGGGCGCACGCGACGGCAGCGAATGGACCGGCCGCGGCGAGAACCAGCCGTTCTTCGGCCAGATCCAGCTCCGCGGCGGCAAGCGCGGCGACGCACCCCGCCGCGTCGATCCCGCCGACGTCCACGTCCCGCCCTATTACCCCGACCACCCCGTCTATCGACGCGAGATCGCCCATCACTACGACACCATCCTCAAGATGGACCAGGTCCTCGGCGAGATCGTCGACGCCCTGAAGCGTGACGGGCTGTACGAAAGCACCGTCATCTTCTTCTTCACCGACCACGGGATGCTCCTGCCCCGGCACAAGCAGTACCTCTACGAAGGCGGGATCCGCGTGCCGCTGATCATCGCCGGGCCCGGCGTGCCGCGGGACCGGGTCCGCACCGACCTGGTCAGCGGGATCGACCTGGGCGCCACGTCCCTGGCGATGGCGGGCATCGATGTCCCGCGCCACATGCAAGGCCGCGACCTGTTCGCCGACGACTACCATCGCGACTTCGTCGTCGCCGCGCGCGACCGGTGCGACTATACCATCGACCGCATCCGCGCCGTGGTCACCGATCGCTACAAGTACATCCGCAACTTCATGACCGACCGCCCCTACCTGCAGCCGCAGTACCGCGACGGCCACAAGTACATGCAGGTGCTCCGCGAGATGCACCGCAACGGCGAGCTGAACGAGGTGCAGGCCCGCTTCGCCGGCGACCAGCGGCCCGCCGAAGAGCTCTACGACCTGCAAGCCGACCCCCACGAGACGAACAACCTCGTCCACTCCGCCCGCCGCGACCACGCCCAGGCGCTCGGCGAACTCCGCACGATCCTCGACCGATGGATCGTCGAGACCGACGACCGCGGCCGCTTCCCCGAATCTGACGCCGCGCTCAAGGCCGTCCTCGATCGCTGGGGTGACAAGGCCGTCAACCCCGAGTACGACCGCGTGCGCGACGCCGAGTAGCCCGCCGCTGCTCCCGCGTCGCCATCCCCGCCGCCTCCGCACCAGGCGACAGATCGTTCGCCGACCCCGCCCCCCAGGCGCGATAAACTATGCCGTCCCCTTCGCACGCAAACCCGCGACGTGATCGGCAACTTCCCTGTCGCCTGGAGGACCACGATGAGGCAGACACGCAAGGCCGCTGCGGTGGTGGGGTCGCTGCTGGCCGTCCTGTTGATCGGCTCGTGCGCATCGCACCCGCAGACGACCGGCTCGACCCGGGGGCTGCCGTCCCGGCAGCTCGACGAGCTCGACGTCCAGGCCCGCGTCATGGAGATGGCCGACGACTACATCGCCTCGCTCGGCGAAGCGATCTACCTCGTCGCCGCCGAGGCCCGCAACGACCCCCGGGCACGCTGGCTGACCGCTTCGTTCCTGCGGAATGGCGTCGGCGCCTCCATCGACATCGCGACCGGGCCGAATCCCGACGTCGCGCTGCTCGACCTGCTGGTGCTCGCCTCGCTGCAGACCTGGGCGTTCGAGAAGCACTGGATCCCGGCGGGCATCGACCAGCCGACCGGCGCGCGGACCGTCGAACGCCTCAGGCAGGCCGAACGTGAGCTTTGGCGGATGGCCCGCCACGTGCTCAACAACGAACAGGAGCAGGACCTCCGCGACATCATCGCCGACTGGATCGACGCCAACCCCGACCGCACCGTCGTCGCCTTCGTCCGCTTCGACGACTTCACCGACGCCCGACGCCTGCCCTCGGGCGCCTCGCGGCGGCGGGCCTCCGGACTGCTCAAGGAACTCAGCGAGGCGACCGCCCGCGTCGAGGACGCCACACTCCTGGGCGAGCGGGTCATCTGGTTCGCCGGGCGGTATCCCTACGTCCTCGGCGAACAGACCGAGCTGACCGCCTATCGGCTCGCCGACCAGCCCGAGGTGCGCAAGATCGTCGCCGGGTTCGACGCCATCGGTCAACTCAGCGACACTGTCGCGCACCAGATCGACACACTGCCCGAAGACCTCCGCCGCGAGCGGGAGCTGCTCTTCCGCAAGGTCCAGGCCGAGCGAAACGAGGCGATCAGGCAAGCCGCCGCTTCCCTCCAGTCCGCCGCGGGCGCGACCGTCGACCTCACCTTCGATCGATTGGCCGACGAGCGCACCGCGCTGTTCGACGACCTCGAAGCCCGCCAGGGACAACTCGCCTCCGTCTTCGACCAGATGCGGCAGACGATCGAGGCCTCCACCCGACTGGCCGACGAGCTGACCCAGACCGTCGACGCCGTGGACCGCGTCGTGGCCCGCTTCGATTACGCGCCCGGCGACACCACCGAGCCGCTCGACGTCAAGGATATCCGCGACGCGGCCGTCGAAGCGGCCAACGCCGCCGAACGCCTCACCACGCTGCTCGACCGCACCCACGAGACCCTGCTGTCCGATGAGTTCGCCCAACGCTTCGGCGATGTGCAGCGCATGACCGGCGGGCTGGTCGATCGCGCCTTCTACCGCGCGCTCATCCTCGTCGCGGTGATGCTGGCCGGCTTGGCCGTGCTGCGGCGCATCCCCCAGCGCCCCACCCGGACGCCGCGCTAGCCCGGTCGCGCCGCCAGCGCCCTGCAACACCGGGTCGCCCGGCCGACCCGCGCAAAAAATATCTGACAGATCGGATGCCGTGGGGTAAGCTCCTCGGACACGGGAGTCTTCGGGCAGTCGATAACCTGTAAGGAGGGCGATGCGATGAGCAACACTTGGCGATATGCGTGCATCACGGCCACGATGCTGGTCTTCTGTACCGTCGGCACCGCCAAGGCCGATAAACTCCGCTATGAGATGACAGGAACCCTGTTCGACGTCTTCATCTCCGGCTCGGTCGCGGACCCGTCGGCCGTGCCGTTCGAGATCGACGGCGCTTTCAAGCTCATCGTCGAGTACGACACCTCGGTCGCCGGAACCATGGTCTCCTCGTTCAAGTACTCGTATGCGGCCCTGACCGACCTGGAGTTCGACTACGAAGACGGTAAGTACCTGGCCGACCTCGCACCCGGCAAGAGCGGGTCGATCGGCATCTCCAACAACAACCCGGCCGGCGATGACGTGTTCACCGTGGCCTCGGGTGATTCGACCAGCTTCCCCGATGTGGCCGGCCTGGCCCTGACCGACTCGTCGTTCTCCCTCGAACTGGAGGACGACAGCGCCCTGGTGTTCTCCTCCGCCATGCCCCTGCCCTCGCTCGCCGGCGCCGCCGGATTCTTCGACGAGGTCCTCGACGACACCCTGGTCGCGATGAGCTGGGATGACGAATCCATCTTCATCGCCGGCACCATCGACAGCGTCACGCTGGTCCCCGAGCCGGCGTCGCTGACGCTGCTCGCCCTGGGTGCGGGCACCCTCCTGCGCCGTCGCCGCGCCTGAGCATCGTCCACCCGCATTCGACCCCCGCACGCTCGGCCGATGCGCAGCGCGGTTGCGCCGCACCCTTGCGCACCGGCCGGACGGCGTGAGGGCCGGGGCGCCCCGCTTCGTGAAATTTCTTCATCGCATGCATCCGGCAGCACTTACAGCGCCACCGACACCGCGTCGCGCCGGCCGCGTGCGCAAAATCGGCCGGTCCGCCCCAAGGGTAGAGGCGCCGATATGAACCCCGTCTCCGCACGCACTCGGTCGCTGTGGTCCCTGTCCCCCCGGACACGCGCCGCCACGAGGCCATGTAACGCGCAAAGTATTTATTGTCAGTGCCTTACGTCCTGGCGACGCTCTGGCAGGGGGCTGGGGGCGGACACGCGACGCCGCACGGCGCACGCACACGTCTTTTCGGCGTTGTCCCCCGGAAAACCGCGACCGCCCGACGTGTCCGCCCGGACACGCCGCCGGCGCGATCGCTCAGCAGGTTCGAGTGGTGAACGTGGCCTTACACGTTGAACAGATCGTCGTCGCCCGGCGCTTCGTCCTCGAACAGGTCCTTGTGCCGGTGGTGCACGCGGATCACCTTCACGAGGTGGCCGGCCATCAGCGGGCAGACCGCCGTCATCAGCGCGATCGCCTCGTCGTCGAACGGCTCGGCCTCATCGCGGAACAGGCAGATGCCCGCGAGCGGCTGGCCCTGGTCGTCCACGCACGGACCGGCCAGCACGTGGCTGCCGGCGAACCAGCCGCACGGCTCGCCCAGCCAGTGCTCCAGCGCCGTACGCTCCGTGAAGTGCAGCAGCTCCGACTCTTCCCCCAGCATCGGCGCCATCCGGTCCGCCAGGTGCTCCAGCATCACCTGCGTCGATTCACGCGTGTTCGAGTAGTTCACAAAACCGCCCACGCTGTAGCCGCCCGTCGAGTTGGGCAGGAAGATGACCGCGTTGGTCGGCCCTACCTTCTGCAGAATGAACTCCAGCGTCCGCCGCAGCGTCTGCTCGATGTCCAGTTCCTCGGCCAGGGCGCTGCGGAGTTCGCCGGTCATCTCGATGTGCTGGACCTGGCACGCCAGTTCCTGGTACGCGGTCACCAGGTCATTGCAGAGGATATCCACCTGCTGGCTGATGTCGTGCCGCGCCTGGTTGAGCTGCTTGCAGAGCTTGCGGAGGCGGTCGATGCGGCGGTCCCGCTGCGTGTCCCGCCGCTGCCGCCGAAGCGCCTCGCCCACGCGGCTGTTCAGGTCCTGGATGTCGAACGGCTTGCTCAGGAAGTCGACCGCACCGGCACGCAGCGCCGCGACCGCCCGGTCCGTCGTCGCGTGGCCCGTCACGATGATCGTCTTGGTCATCGGGTGGGTGCGGCTGACCTCGGCGGCGAAGCCCACCCCGTCGCCGTCCGGCAGCATCGCGTCGATCAGCACCAGGTCGATCCGCTCGCCGTGGAGCATGGTCCGCGCGGCGGACAGCGAGGCGGCGTGAACGATGCGCCGCGCCTCGGTCCGTACCGCGTGGGCGATCGACTCGGCGACCTCCCGGTCGTCCTCGACGATCAGGATCGCGAACAGGCCCGCGCCCTGGGCGTCGGTCATCGGCGTGTGGCTGGCGTCAATGCGTTTGCGGGTCGACGGCACGGTCCTCTCCTGATGTCGCTCGGCCGGTCGGCTGGGTCGCTCCGCCGGCCGTCGCTGGGGCAACGGCTCCCTGATGATCGGCCAGCGGCAGCGTTACCGTGGCGGTCGTCCCGTTATCGGGCGAACTGTCCAGCGCGATCCGTCCCCCCAGCCCTTCCACCAGCCGCTGCGCCCGCGCCAGCCCCAGCCCCGTCTGGCGGCCGGCCGGCTTGCGGCTGTAAAACGGATCGAACGCATGCTCCAGCACGCCCGCGTCCATCCCCGTGCCGTCGTCGATCACCTGCACAATCAATCGGTCATCCACCGGGTCGACCTGAGCGGTCACCCGTACGGGGTTCACCGGCTCGGCCTCGTGGGCGTTGTGCAGCAGCTCCGCGATCACCTGCGCCAGGTGATCCGGGTCCGTCCGCACCGCCGGCAGGTGCTTGAGCGACTGGATGACCACCGGCGGCGTGTCCGGCCGCGTCTGGCGAACCCGGTGCACCGCACGCTCCAGCACGTCGGTCATCCCCGTGATGTTGAACTGCGGGCGCGGCGGCTCGGCGAACAGGTGCAACGCGGTGATCAGGTCGCTGAGCTTCTGCGCGTGCTCGCAGATCATCGCCGCGTCGGCCTGCGGTTTCGTGCCCCGCTCCAGCTTCATGCTCAGCAGTTGCGCCCGCCCGCTGATCACCGCCAGCGGGTTGTTCATCTCGTGCGCCGCGCCCGCCGCCATCTCCCCCAGCCGCGCCAGCGACGTCTGCTCCAGCAACGCCTCCTGCGCCTCGGTGAGCACGCGGTTGGCCTCGGCGAGCTGCTCGGCCAGACGACGCGCGCCGTCGTGCTGGTAGGCCGCTCCGATCGCCGCGCCCCACGTCGCGGTCAACGCCTGCAACTGTTCGCTCTCGGGCAGTTGCGTCCGGTCGTGCACCAGCACCGCCGCCGTCCCCCAGCCGCACGACAGCGGCAGCAGCCGCACCCCACGCAGGTCCTCGAACGCGATCAGGTAGTCGGCCAGCCACGGCAGCAGCCCCATCCAACCGACCGGCAGGTCCTCCCGCTGCGTCAACGCGTGCAACTCCGGCAGCTCCGGCGGCGGTTCGACCAGTTGGGAGCGGACGGCGCGGCCCTCGGCGTTGAACTGGCTGATCTGCCACTGACGCCGCGAGGCGCCTTGGTGGACCAGCGCGTAACGCCCGGGCCCGAACACCTGTGCGGCGCTGGCGACCACCGCGCCCAGCACCTCGCCCACGCTCCGCGCCGGGCCGGTCTGCTGCGCGTGGAAGAGCTTGATCGCCGTGATCGCCTTCCCACGCTGGGCCGCCGCACGCCGCTGCTGGTCGAGCTGGGTGTTCAGCCGGCCGAGCACGGCGTTGGCCTGCATGATCGACTCGACGAACAGCTTGCGGTCGTGGGCGGCGCCGATCCCCAGCGCCGTGGCGCGGCGGTCCAGCTCCTCCAGCAGCTCCTGCCCGGCGTCGTGCACCCGCTGGCGGTCGAGCCCCAGCTCCTCGGCTCGGGCGTCGATCGTGTCGTCCAGCACGTAGTTGCCGCTGTAGCCGACGTGGTTGCGGCGGACCAGCAGGTCCGCCAGGCCGATCAGCCCGATCATGCGGCGGTGCGGCAGGTCCGGCAGCGACCGGTAAGACGCGCCGTGCAGCCAGATGCAGTCCGACAGCGCGTGCGGCAGGCCCCACTTCTCGGCCAGCCGCTTGCCCGCGGTGTGGTGGTCGATCCCCAGCACCTTCCGTTCGACGTGGGCGATGTTGCCGTGCGCGCGTTCGGTCAGCTCGACCACGCGCTGATAGCTCTTGGGCAGGACGTAGTCCAGCGCGAGCTTGCCCAGGTCGTGCAGCAGCCCGCACACGAACGCTTCGGCCGGGTCCAGCTCGTCGGGGCGGGCGTGGTGCTGGGCGATCAGCTCGGCGGCGACCCCGACGCCCAGGCAATGCCGCCAGAACGCCGCCGGCTGGAAGTGGGTCGGGGTGCTGGGCTCGTCGGACTCCGCGTCGTCGGCGAAGGTCTCGATGACCTTGATCGAGAGCACCGCGTTGCGGATGGAGTCGAAGCCCAGCATGACGACCGCGCGGTCGACGGTGAGCGCCGGTTGTTCGTGCGTGCGGGCGGCGCCGCGGCACAGCGCCAGGACCTTCGACGTCAGCGCCGGATCGGAGCGGACCAGCTCGATGACCTGGCGGGCGTCGGAGTCGTCGGCGCTGGTGACCTGGAGCAGCCGCGTGGCCACGCTGGGCAGGGTCGGCAGCGTCTCCACCTGCTGCAGGATCAGCTCGATGCGTTGGGCGGCGTTGGTGGTGGACTCGTTCATGGCAACCCCAGGGACGAAGCCTGGCCAACCGGTTCCCGTGCCCCCTGGGTCGACCTCGCCCCGTCTACCGATGCGAGCCCCGTGCGATCACGCCATCTCCAGCATGTCGGTGATGCGTTCGAGCAGGCGCTCGATGTTGAACGGCTTCTTGATGAAGTCGTCGGCGCCGGCGTCGAGCAGCTCATCGATCTCGTCCTGATTGACCACGCCCGAGACGATGATGATCTTCATGTCGTTGATGTTGGGATCGTCGCGGACGGCGCGGCAGACGACGTTGCCGTTGATGTCGGGGAGCATGTAGTCGAGGATCATCAGCTCGGGCCGAAACTGGTGGGTGAGCAGGCCGGCGTCGTATCCCGTGCTGGCGGTGCGGATGTCGAATCGCCCGTCGCGTTCGAGCACGTCGCTGAACAGCTCGACGATGGCGTCATCGTCATCGACGACGAGCACGCGGCGCTTGCCGGACTCCAGCCGATCGACGGGGATGTTGTTGTCGCGCATGAAGCGGATGAGGTCGTCGCGCGGGATGCGCCGGAAGCGGGAACCGGGGACGCGGAACCCGCGGAGCCGACCGGCGTCGAAGCAGCGGATGATGGTTTGCTGGGAGACCTGGCAGATCTCCGCGGCCTCGCCGGTGGTGAAGACCTGCTTGTCACGCAATTCGTTGGTGCTGCTGTCTGCCATCCTTGCCACACTCCCGCCCCTATTAGGACTGCATTAATGCTGTCAGGCGGTCCAAATTGACCAACTTACCCACCTTTCCAATCGGGCGGGCATACGGTCAACTTAATCTGGACTCCGGGCGGTTGTTAAAATGGCGGCAACCACGGTGTCACGGGCCGTGTCCGACGCCTTCAACTTGGGCTATTTTACCCAACTCCAGCCGCGGATGTCCCCTTGCGTGGCAGAAGGTTTGAATTATTAGTACGAACTTAACATAATGGTGCGAGGAACGCCCCATGGCTTATCGGTTTCGACAGAAAGAGAGCCTGCCGCGTGCCGTCCGACGGGTCGGACGCGAGGAATTGGGTGCGGCGGTGGCGAATCTCGCCGCCGAGGCCGCCGTCAGCCCGCGGGCCATTCACGATACCCGCAAGCGGATCAAGAAGATGCGGGCGCTGGCCCGGCTGATTCGCAAGGTTCTCGGTGACCGCTTCGACGAGGACAACGCGTTGCTGCGGGATGCCGGGCGCGAGCTGTCCGCGGCTCGCGACGCCCAGGTGCTCATCGAGACGCTCGACAAGCTCACGTCCGCGGACAGCGCCGCGGCATCGGAAGCGGCGCCGGTGAGGCAGGCCCTGGCGCGGCGGCTGGAACTGATCCAGCGGGATGTGCAGCTCAACGGCGCCCGCGAACAGGTCCGGCGGGCGCTGGAGACCGGCCTCGACCATGTCAACGACTGGCCCGTGAAGCAATTGGGCGTCGGCTCAATGCGGCAGGCGATCAAGCGGACCTACAAGCGGGGTCGCCGGGCGATGGCGGCGGCCGATGCGGCACGCGACGAGCCGACCATGCACCAGTGGCGGAAGCGGGCGAAGGACCTGTGGTACACGGTGCGGCTGATGGAGTACGCGTGGAAGCCGGTGCTGCGTGGACTTGAGCAGGAGTTGGATCGGCTGGCGGACCTGCTGGGCGAGGAGCACGACCTCGCGGTGCTCACCGCCACGTTGCGCGATGCGGACCTGGGCGTCGCGCCCGAATCGACAACGCAGTTGAACGCCAGCGCAGAACGGCGTTGCCAGCAACTGCAGGACGAGGCATTCGCGATCGGTCGGCGGGTTTACGCGGAGAAGCCCGGCGCTTTCGCGGACCGGCTGGTCGCGTACTGGCAGGTGTGGCGCGGGTGAAGCGCGTGGACGAGCTGGGCTTACTTGCCCTGCATGACCATCCGCTTGACCTTGACGTCGTGGATATGCAGTGCGTTGAGCGTGGGGATCTGTCGGAGCATCATCCAGTCGCTGTCCTTGAGGTTGTGGCCGAGGCCGTGCGCTCGGAGCGTGACCAACGGCATGCGCAAGAGGGGTTTGAGCGTGGACACGCCCCCGTTCCACGAGATGTCGAGTTCGCGTGGGCGGAGGTGGGCGATCCCGGCCAGATCGTCACCGACGACCGAGGTGGCGATGGCGCGGACCTGATGCAGGGCGGCGGGGTCGACGCCGCGGGTGGAGGTGAGCTTCTTGCAATGCGAGACGTCGAGGAACTGCAGCTTCATGCCCTTGCAGCGCTCGAGGTGCCCGGTGATGTTGCGGCAATGGGCGAGGTTGAGCCGCTGCAGCGGCATGCCCTCGATGCCCTGAAGGGACTCCAGCCCGTCGCAGCCGGCGAGATTGAGTTCGGTGAGCGGCTTGCCCTGCAGCACGCTCAGGTCGCCGCGGAGGTTCCAGCAGTTGCCGAGGTTCAGCGCCTCCAGCGGCATCTCCTCGAGCACGGCGATCGAGCGCAGGCTCTGGCAACCGTCGAGATTGAGGCTCTTGAGCGGCATGCCGCGCAGCACGTTGATGCTCTGGATCCGCTTGCACCCGCGAAGGCTCAGCCTCTCCAGCGCCAGGCCGTACAGCGGCATGATCGACTCGATGTCGGGATTGCCCGCGAGGTCGATGGCGGTGATGCGGTGGTTGTCGTATTCGGCCTTGACGTCGACGGGCATCTGGTTGGCCCGCTGCATCGCCTGCTTGATCAGCTCGACCTGCCGCTCGGGCGACTGGCGTTCGCGTGAGGCGGCGAACCGGATCCAATCGCTCATGGACGCGCGTTCGGGCTCGGGCTCCTCGACGAGCCCGAGCACCTGGTTGATCTGCCGCAGCGCGAGCGCCGCGTGGGACTGGCCCATCGGGCCGTCGCCCGGCTGGTCCTTGAGATACTGCGTGTAGCAGGCCTTGGCCCGCTGGAGCATGTCGAGCTTGGCCCGCTCGGACGCGTCATGGCTGAGCGATCGATACCAGTCGCCCAAGGGCAACAGCTTGTCGGAGGGGACCTGGTCGACGGCCTTGGCGGCGAACGGGGCGAGCTGGCGCGCTTGCTCGCTGGGCGCATGGTCGAGGTGCGCCATCGCCCGGTTGGGATCGCCGAGTTCGACGAGGTGGAGCCTGAACAGCTCGGCGTGTGCGGCTTCATCCTTGGGGTTGGCCTCGACGCGGGCGGTGTAGCTGCGAACCTGCGTCTGGGTCCGCTTGCGGTCGCGGACGCTCTGGACCAGCTTCTCCAGCGTGGGGGCGTCGGGGTAGTCGCAGCGGCGTGCGTAGATCTCAGCCCGGCGGAGGAGCAACTCCGCGTCGTTCATCTGGTCATCTTCCAGGAGAGCACGGCCCCGGGCGATCATGGCCGCGACGAGCTTGCGGCCGGCCAGTTGCTGCTCCGGCCCCCGCGCCGCGTTGAACCACCGCTGGTACACGTCGATGAGCTGAGGCTGATAGGTCTGGGCGCGGTCCGGGAAGCGCGCGATCAGCCGGTCCAGCGCCTTGGCTGCGGTGGCGTAGCCGTCACGAATATCGTGCGACAGCGCGTGCGCTTTCTCGAGCATGAGTCGAACCAGAGCCGGGTCGGCGACCTCCTTGGCCGCGGCGTCGATCAGCTCCGCGGCGAGTTGCAGATCGTCATCGCCATGTGCGGACCGCTCCGCTTCGCTGATGCGCTGCCCGTAGATGTCATTCATCAGGGCGCGGGTCTTCTCAGCGGCGTTGGGGTCGGCGTCGTCCTGGGCCCGCGCCACGGCGGGCGAGAGCGACAGGACCAGAACGGCCGCACATCCCAGATAACAGGCTTTCATGATTCGCGTCTCCATCGCTACGGCAAGACGTGTGACCAACCGGTGTCGCGGGCCGCCGAAGCGCGCCTGTAGAGAAAGACGCCCGCGGCGGGCAGGATATTCCGCGGTGGGTCCGGCGGTGGCGCTCGAGCATGGCCCCATGACCCGCGGCACGTCTAACACGCGGCGGGATCGGTGGTTATTTCAGTTCGACCGACCAGTAAGCATTGTCGAGGAACGCCTGCCAGCAGGCGTACTTGTCCTGGCCCATGCGGAGGTTGATGACGGGGTTGCGCTTGGGCTGGATGGGCTTGCGGATCAGGTGCATGTGCGCCTGGACCGGGGTGAGCCCGCCCTTGCGGGAGTTGCACTTGACGCAGGCACACACGAGGTTGCCCCACGAACTCCTGCCACCCTGGGCGCGGGGGATGACGTGGTCGATGCTCAGCTCACTGGTGGGGAACTTGCGGCCGCAGTACTGGCAGGTGTTGCGGTCGCGGGCGTAGATGTTGCGGCGGTTGAGCTTGACCGACTGTCGAGGCAGGCGGTCGTAGCCCAGCAGGCGGATGATCCGGGGCACGGCGACGTGCATGCGGACGGTCCGGACCCAATCCGTGTCCTGCGGGAAGGCGTCGCGGAAGGTGCTCAACTCCGTCCACGAACCGAAGTCGTAGCTGAGGTACTTGCCGTCCTCGACGCTGATGACCTCGGCGAGGTTGCGGAACAGCAGGCTGAACGCGCGGCGGGCGTTGATCACCCGCACCGCCATGTAGAGGCGGTTGAGCACGAGCACGTTGGCATTGAGTCCGGACGGCTGCGCGATCACGTACGATCTCCGTTGGGGATCGGCGGGTCCACGTTGGGCGAATTGTAGCCCGCGCGCGCGCAAGCCGCAACGCACAACGGGGTTAGCGTTCGATTAGAGCGATCGGTCGGACGCTACTTCACGACATGGTAAAGGTACGCGTACTCGGACGCGGTGTGGCCCCAGATGATGTAAGACCCGCCCCACTTGGCGCCGATCGCCTGGCCGACCATCCGGTTGAAACGCTTGTCGACGGCGGTGACCTTTCGGCTGTTGGGCAGCTCGCCGTCGGGCTGGACCTTCCACCAGTGGTAGCTGCTGGTGGGCTGGTAGCTCTTCCAGTCGCGGGCTCTCGAAACAATCTTGTGGCCCCCGTCGTCGCTGACGAACATGAAGAAGAAGCCCAACTGGTAGTAGAAGTTGCGGCAGCGAGCGGTGATCACGTCGCCGGTCTCCAGCGTCACCGGCACCGGCGAGAAAGACCGCATGTCACCGCCCATGATCCGTTTGTCGTTGACGTAGATATCGACCGCGTCGTCACAGGCGGCGACGAGCTTGCCCTTGTACTTGTTGTGCGGGGCCTCGTCGGCCGCTTCGAGGGCCGCGAGCGCGTCGACCACGCGCTGGTGACCGACCTTGGCCTTGAGCCCCAGCAGGCCCTGTTCGCCCTCGGTCGTCACGTAGTGGCCGTAGGCGTCGCGGGCGTGACGCAGCAGCACCGGCGACGCGTAGGCGCCGGCGCTGCGGGCGCTGGTCTCGTACCACTCGGCCAGGTCAACCCACGCTGCGGGCTCAAGCTCGTCGAGCGGCCGGTCCATCAACGGTGCGAATCGCGCCATCTGCTCGTCGCCGGCTTTCGGGGCGTGGGCGGCCGCCAGGGACAGGTCCCCCAACTGGAGCAGCGCCAGCTCGACGATCTGGTGGTGCAGCCGGGCGTTGTCGGGCGTGCGCTCCAGCCGCCTTCGCAGGTTATCCAGTTGGGTCAAGGCCTGGCTCAACTGGATCGACGTCAGCTCCCGCCGCTTCAGCTCGTCATCGCTGAGCACCTTGGCCTTGCGGTTGAGCGGCGAGGCCTTGCTGTAGGCCTGCGCCGCGAGGTCGTACCGCCGCTCGGCGAACCACGCGTCGGCCGCGTCGACGTACAGCTCGCAGAGCTGGTCGCCGGCGTTGCCGTCGGTCCGGCGTACGCGGCGGTAGTGGTACTCATGCGCCTCCAGCATCCTGCGACGGGCGTGATCGGTCCGGTCGGCGTTGTGCTCGGCCAGCTTGTCCATCGCCTGCGTCGCCAGCTCCAGACCGTCGTCGAGGCGGTAGACAAGATCGTAAACCTCGTCGCAGATGTGTATCACCAGGGCCGGGTGGGCCTTGAGCTGATCGACCGAACCGAGCATCTGCTCAGCCACGGCGAGGTCGTCGGCGGTCCCGCGGGACTGACGAGCCTCGCGCACCGGCACGCCGAACAGCTCCTCGTAAATCGCCTGACCATCGTCCTCGGCCTCAACGAGCCCCGCCACGGCCAGGATCGTCGCCAGCGCAGCTGTGCATCGCATGCGTAGTGCCATGTTGTCCCTTACGGAAGACTGAATTGTCGCGACCTGCGATTATAACCACCCCGCAAGTACAAGACGCCGGCCGGCGGTGTCGTGTTCGCCGATTTGTGACCATTTCCGCTGCGTGACGCTGCGGGACCGCCGCGACGGGCTGATCAGTGCCGGAAATGGCGGCGACCGGTGAACAGCAGCGTCACGCCGGCCTCGTTGCAGGCAGCGACCGTGTCGTCGTCCCGCTTGGACCCGCCGGGCTGCACGATCGCTTTGGCGCCGGCGCTGATCAGCACGTCCGGCCCATCGCGGAAAGGGAAGAACGCATCGCTGCCGGCGATCGCGCCCTGCGCGCGGTTCCCGGCCTTCTCGACGGCGAGTCTGCATGAGGCCACGCGATCCATCTGGCCCGCGCCGGCGCCCACCAGCGCGCTGTCGCGCACGAGGCAGATCGCGTTGGACTTCAGGTGCTTGACCGCCATCATCGCCAGCGTGCCCTGCATGAGCAGGTCGTCGTCGGGGGCGGGGCCGGCCTTGTGCTCCCACTGCGTGGGGTCGAACGCGGCCAGGTCGCGGTGTTGCAGCAGCAGCCCGCCGGTGATCTTCTTCACGTCCATCTCACCGGCGTCGCGGTCGTCGGGCAGGGGCAGCGGCCCGGTCGCCAGGATGCGGACGTTCTGCCATCGCTCGCGGATCAGCGTCAGCGCCTCGTCGTCGTAGCTGGGGGCGATGATGACCTCGAGGAACTTCTGGCCTTCGACGACCTTCTCCGCGGCGGCGCGGGTGACCGGGCGGTTGAACGCGACGATCCCGCCGAAAGCCGCCAGCGGGTCGCCGGCGTACGCCCGCTCGAACGCCTCGGCCACGTCTTCGGCGACCGCGAAGCCGCACGGGTTGGCGTGCTTGATCACGCTGACCGCGGCGGCGACGTCGGCCCGGACCTCCTTGACCAGCTCGAGCGCGCCGTTGCCGTCGTAGTAGTTGTTGAAGCTCAGCGCCTTGCCGTGCAGTTGTTCGGCGGTGATGAGGCCCGGCTCGGTGGTGCCGGCGATGCGATAGACCGCCCCGTCCTGGTGGGGGTTCTCGCCGTAGCGGAGGTCGACCGCGTGCCGATCGAGCCGCATCACCATCGTCCGCGGCAGCGGTTGCCCGGAGCGACTGGCCATCCAGCCGGCGATCGCCGTGTCGTAGGTGGCTGTGCGGAAGTACGCGCTGGCCGCGAGGCTCTTGCGGAGCGCCAGCCGCGTGGCGCCGTTGTTCTGGTCCAGCTCGCTGACCACCCGGTCGTACTGCGACGGGTCGGTCACGACCGTGACGAACGCGTGATTCTTCGCCGCCGACCGGATCATGCTCGGCCCGCCGATGTCGATGTTCTCGATCGCCTGGTCTTCGGTGACGTCGGCGCGGGCGATGGTCTGCTCGAAGGGGTAGAGGTTGACGCAGACCAGGTCGATCGGTTCGATGCCGTGCTCGTTCATGGCCGCGCGGTGCTCGTCGTTATCGCGGAGCGCGAGCAGCCCGCCGTGCACCCGCGGGTGCAGCGTCTTGACCCGGCCGTCCATCATCTCCGGGAACTGCGTGAGGTCTTCGATCGCCCGGACGTCGAGGCCGGCCTCGCGGAGCGCCCGGGCGGTCCCGCCGGTCGAGACCAGCTCAACGCCCAGCGACGCGAGCTTCTTCGCAAAGGGCACAAGGTCCGTCTTGTCGGAGACGCTCAACAGAGCACGCTGGATGGTAACCTGGTCTGTCATGGTCGTTGCGGGGTGAGGGAAGCGTATCGGCCCGCGCTTCGTCAGCGCGGCAGCAGTTGCATGATATTGCCAGCCGCGTCGGCGAGGTACCACGCCCGCTGTTCGTCCTCGAGGATGCGCCGGACGCCCGGCAGGCGGGTGGTGCGGACGAGCTGGCCGGTGTCGATGTCGGCGTAGTGGATGCTCAAGCCGGTCGGGGTCGGCTCCTCGAACAGCAGCTCGGTGCCCCGCCGCGCGAACGGCCGGCCCCGCAGCTCCTGGCTCCGCCACAACTCCTCGCCGGTCAGCAGGTCCAAACAGACCAGGCCCCGCTCACGGGTCGGTTGGAGCACCCGCTCGTTGACGATGGTCGGCGACGCGGTCAGCGGGTGCTGGGTCAGGTACTGCCAGTTCAACCCGCCGCCGTTCCGCTCGAACGCGTAGAGCTTCTGGTCGGAACAGGCGACGAGCATGATGCCCGAGGCATTGACCAGGTCGTTGCTGCACGCCGACCATGGCGGCTGGTAGCGACGCCAGACCAGGTTGCCCGTGCGTGCGTTGACGGCCGCCACGTTGCCCGTTGTGTCGGCCACGCCCACGAAGCCCTGCTCGAGGATCATGTCGGCCTCGATCGCCGAGGTCATCTTGTACCGCCACATCAGCAGCCCGTCGCGGACCGCCTGCCCGAACACGATCCCCTGCGGCGAGCCGAAGATCAGCGTGCCCTGGTACAGCAGCGGCTGGGTGTTGGCGTTGTGACGGAGCTCGAATCGCTGGACGAGGTTGCCCTGGTCGGCCTGCAGCACGTTGGCGTACAGCGCCGAGCAGATCACCACGTCGCCCTGGTAGCTGAGGGGCCGGGTCAGCTTCGTCAACTGGTCGCCGACCTGCTGCCGCCAGCGGACCTGACCGTTGTCGCGGTTGAGCGCGTCAACCATGCCGTTGCTCTCGACCACCACGAGCATCTCGCCCAGGGGCGTGATGGACTGGATCGACGCATCGTCCGGCAGCGCGAGGGGGGTCTGCCATCCGATGCGGCAGCCCAGCGCATCGGCGGTCTGCACATCGACCAGCAGCTCCTCGCCGCCGCGTTGTCCGGCGCAGCCGCCGAGGATGCCGAGGATCACGACGGCCGAGGCCGCCCACGCCGCTGAACGCCATCGATGGCTCATGTGGGACTCTCCTGGTCCGGGTCGGGGATCGGTGCGAGGAAGTCGGCCAAGTCGACCTCGTAGTGGTGTTCGAGCTGTCGCATGGCCTGGATCCGTGCCAGATCGTCCTCGATCCGGGCGGCCAGCCGCAGCACGTAAGGTCGGCCCTCCAGCCGGTGGCGCAGGTCCTGGATCATCGCGGCCCAGTCGCCGGCGTACAGCTCGCGCTTCAGCACCAGCAGCAGCTTCTGCTCATCGGTCAATCGATCCATGAACCGCCGGAGCGGCTCGGGTAATCGATCAATCGTGGGCAGCACGCCAACGCTCATATCACCTCACCTGCGCGGCGTTGAGTATCGGCACGGGTTGCAGCGGCGTCAAGCGAGCGAGCGTGGGCCGTCGCCGCACGCCGACTCGACCCGCGTGACCAGCCGCCGGTATGTCGCGTGGTTCGCGATGCCGCACCGCGCCGCCTCGCCCAGGTCACGCCGCCGCGCCGGCTCATCGTGCACGCCGCAAACCAACCGCGCCAGCGCCCGGGCCGACGCATCCGCCGCGACCAGCCCCGTCCCTGTCTCGGTCAGAAGCGGGTGGGCGTGCTCGCTGACGATCGCCAACCCGTACGCCATGGCGTAGGCGACCGCCCGTTCGCCGCAGCCGCCCAATGCCAGCCCGGCGTCCGCGCCCGCGAGCGCCGAGGCCGGCTCGACGGCTTGGGGGTCCTCGATGAGGCGGTCGGAGTGGCCCATGGCCTCGGCCACCCGCCGGGCGCGGTGGATGTCATGCGCGCGGGGGTGGACGAGCAGCCGCAGCGCCCGGCCGGTCTCCGCGGCCAGGCCCACGACCCCCAATGCCCGCATGGCATCCACCCGGGCGGGCGTGTCGCCCAGCACGGCGATCACGACCGTCTCATCCCCGACCGACCACGCTCGTCGCAGCCGCGCCCTCATCCGGGCAACTGGTCGCCGGTCTGGGGCGGCTTGTGCTTGTAGAACAGCTTCGCGACGGCGGCGGCGAGGTGCTCGGCCAGGTCACGCGACAGCAGCGACTCGGTCGTCGGGGTGGCGCCCGACATGTCGCGGTAATGCTGCTCGACCTGGACCGGGTAGCCCCGATCGACCCGCGGCGAGGGGAACAGCCGCGCGCCGCTGGCCACGTCGATCACCTTCACACGCACCGCGGCGCGCGGCCGGTAGATCGCGCCGGCCTCGGTCAACTGGAAATGCTCGACCGCCACGTAGATGACCTGCTCGGCGCCGGCGTGCTGGCCGACCTTGTCGATCGGCCACTGGCTGAAGTTGTCGTGCTGCTGGCGGAGGTTCTGGACCATGGTCGTGGGCACGACGTGCTCGACGACCTTTTCCTCGATCAGCGCATCACGGATGCGGCCGGCGATGAGGCCGGACAGGTCCCCACCGGACAGCCGCCGTCCCGGGTCGTCCACGAGCACCAGGGTGGTGCGATCGGTCGGCTCGTAGACCGCGTCGATGCTGCCACCGCCGCTGACGACGTCGGCAACGACACCGGCGACCTGGCAGCCGCCGGCCAGCCCGGCCAGCCCCAGCAGCGCCGCCGCGGCGATCCAACGCCCGGCCCGACTGTGTCGATCAGCACGCATCACTCGCCTCGGGGTTGTTCGTAGTCGTGGAACTTGCCGCCGACCGCTCGAGCGAACAGGGCCAGGGCGCCCTGGCGGATGGCCAGCGGGTCGGCGTCCGGCACGCCCTCGGGCCGGTCCGGCGGATACGCCGCCGAGATGACGTTGCCGTACACCGCGTTGTTGGGCTGATCCGCGTCGGCCGCGAAGGCCGAGACCCGCGCCGAGATCACCCCACGGTAGAGCATGCTGTTGCCCGGCTCGTTCGTGCGGAACTCGATCAGGTCGATCATGACCAGGCGATCCACGCCCAGGTTCTGCATCAGTTCCCTGGGCATGGCGGTGTTCCAGTAGATGTTGCGCTGCTGGTACTCGACGACGTCGCGGGCTTCGACGACGGTGATGCCGGTCACGCCGTCGGCCAACTCCGCATTGACCGCCGCGGTCACCTCGAGTTGTACCTGCGGGTGACGATAGAGCAGGGGCAGGTCGGCGTTGACGAGCACGGCGGTCCGGTGGTTGGCCAGGCCGGTGTACTCGGCCTTGACGCGGATGGGCGGGCCTTCCCCGCCGCCGACGGTGTGGGCCATGTAACCCACGACATTGCAACCGCCCAGCGACGCCAGCCCCGCCAGCGTCAACATCATCAGCAAGCCGGTCAGGCGACCGCGTTCGGGCGTCGGCATGGTCAGCAGCCTCACGGGTAGAAGATCTTGTAGGCCCAGGCCGCGCCCACGATCGCGATCACGGCCCACAGGGTGTTGGTTCGGACCAGGCCGGCGAAGCGGCGGTGCACCGGTCGACCGGTGACGAGCACGACCAGGGCGATGGCCCACGCGGCCGCGACGGCCAGCGCCAGCAGCGCCGCGGCGGGCTGGACCACGAACGCGGTCAGCAACTCGCCGTGGGCAACGTGGCTGAAGGCGGTCGTGTAACCGCAGGTCGGGCAGGGCGTGCCGGTGAAGGCGTACATGGAGCACGGCGGCAGGCCCAGCGCTTCGTGCGTGCCGTGACCGCTGGTGCGGGGGACAAGGGAGGCGGCCACCGCGAAGACCCCGCCGATCCCCACGCAGACGGACGCCGCGCCCAGCCGCCGCAGGCGCGACCCGGACCCGCTCGACCCGCACTCGCTTTGCGCACACAGCATGTCCATGGCAAACGGATAGTGTAAGCCGCTGCGGGGGCGGCAACAACAGCGCGCACGCCGCCATGCCCGCGGCTCACCCCAGCCAGTCGGCCAGGTCCGGGGCGAAGTAGGTGATGATCAGGTCCGCCCCGGCGCGGCGGATCGCGGTGGTGTGCTCGACGGCGGCGGCGCGAAGCTCGACCCAGCCCCGCTCGGCCGCGGCGTGCAGCATGCTGTACTCGCCCGAGACGTGGTACGCCGCGACCGGCACCTGCGGCGGCGCCGCGTCGCGCACCCGCCGCAGCACGTCCAGGTACGCCACCGCCGGCTTGACCATGACCATGTCCGCGCCCTCGTCGAGGTCGAGCGCGAGCTCGGTCTTCCACTCATCGCTGCGGCGGTAGTCCATCTGGTAGCCGCGGCGGTCGCCGAACTGCGGGGCGCCCCGGCCGGCGTCGCGGAAGGGCCCGTACAACGCCGACGCGTACTTCGTCGTGTAGCTGAGTATCTTCACGCGGCGCTGACCGGCGCCGTCCAGCGCCGCGCGGACCGCGCCGACCTGGCCGTCCATCATCCCGCTGGGCGCGACCACGTCCGCGCCGCTCTGCGCGAGCACGACCGCCTGCAAGCCCAGCAGGTCCAGCGTCGCGTCGTTGTCGACCGTTGCGTGCGGGTCGTCGCTCAGCACGCCGCAGTGGCCGTGATCCGTGTACTCACAGAAACACAGATCGGCGATGAGCTGGGCGTCGAGGTCGGCGTCGCGCGCCATGCGGAGCGTCGTGCACACGGGGTTGTTCGCGTCCAGCGCCGCGCTGCCCGTGGCGTCCTTCTGCTCCGGGGGGATCACGCCGAACAGCAGGAACCGCCCGATCCCCCGGCCGCGCATCCGCCGCATCTCATCCACGGCCTCGTCGGGGGTCATCTGGAAGACGCCGGGCATCGACCCGACGGGCTTGCGGTCGTGTCGGCCGGCGAGGCAGAACAAGGGCATGACCAGTTGGTCGACGGTGGGGCGGACGTCGGCGTGGCGGTCGCGTTCGGCCGGGCCGCGCCGCTGGTCACGCGGCCGGTGCGTCGGGCGGTAAGGGCTCGGGTCGGCGGGCAAGGTCACTCCTCCGTCGGGCGCGCGGGCAGGGCGGCGAAGGTGCGGCGCATGCGGCGGTGGCGGCGGACCGACAGGACCGCGGCGACGCCGATGCACCCGCCGACCATCGCGATCGCCGCGCCGTGCATGTCCAGCGCCGCCCCGATCACCGCCATGACCATCGCCATGATCGCCGCCATGAGCAGCGAACGCACGGTCTGCAGTTCCCACTGCTCGCGGAGGAGCATGCGAGCCTGGTTCGCCGCGAGCGTGCGGCGGTCGTCGCCGAGCCGCGCCATCGCCTCGTCGGGCGTGTGCACGTGGCCCTGTCGCCAGATGACCACGGCGTGGGCGCAGTTCTCCGCGAGCAGCTTGAACAGCACCGTGTTGTCGTTGGTGTCCAGCGCGACCTGGTAGGTGGCGTCTTCGGTGATGATGCGGACACGGCCGAGCATGTCCATCGGCATGGGGATCGGCGCCCAGATCATCCGCATCGTTGACAGGCCCGCGACGATGAGCACGTCGTCGAGATCGATGCGGCTGGTCCGGTCGTCGACGCCCTCGAGCGCGAGGGTGCCGGCGGCGAGGTCGACCTCAACGCGTCGCCAGAGGCGGTAGCGGCGGGCGAGCGCGCGGTCGCCGCCCGGCGCCCGGGCCGACCACGTCTCCGCGGCCGTGCTGGTGGGGGGGTGAGTCATGCGTGAACCATGATAGCAGTGCGCGGACGCGCGGCGTGCGGGCCGATACACTCTGGGCACATGCCGACCGATCCTTCACCAGCCGCGCGAGGGCCGGCCCGCCTGGGCCGCAGCTACAGCTTCCACTTCCTGTGGACCAGCACGTTCGCCAGCGGATTCGCCGATCGGCTGGCGATGCTGAGCGTGCAGGTGATGCTGGGCTACGGCGTGATCGAGGGGGTGATGGCCGACCGCCGCTTGCCGGACGCCTCGATCGTCGCGGGCATCAACTTCTTCTTCTTCCTGCCGTACGTGTTGTGGGGCCCGTTTGCGGGCTGGCTCGCCGACCGGCTGCCGCGGAAGTGGATCATGTTCGTCGCCGATGAAGCGCGCGGGGTGATCGTGCTGTTCGCGTTCACGCTGCTGCCCGCGGGCAGCGCCGGCGAGGTGCCCGGCATGTACGAGCCGTGGCTCGGCTTCGCGGGCCTGGAGCTGACCCACGCGTGGAAGGTCTGGGGGCTGATGTTCTGCATCGGCTTCTTCGCCGCGACGTTCACGCCCGCCCGCAACAGCATCATCCCCAACGTCGTCGGCTACCACGTGCTTCAGCGGGCCAACTCCGTGATCATCGGGATGGGGATCATCGGCAACCTGTTCGGGTTCATCGTGGGCGGGCCGCTGTCCGAGCACGCGTTGCGGGCGTGCATCCTCGCTTCGGCGTTGTGTTACCTGCTGCCGGGTTGGATGTGGCCGTTCCTGAAGACCCCGGTGCGCCGGCACGCGCGGCCGGGCCTCGGGGCCGGGCTCGGGCCGCTCACGCCGCTGATCGAGGTCGGCCGCGGCGGCCGCTACATCCTCCAGCACCACCCGCTCGCCGCGCTCACCGTCGTGTTCATCATGTTCTGGGGCGGGTCGCAACTGGTCATGGCCGCCGGCGGCGCGATCGCCGTCGGGTACCACGGGGGCACCGGCGACGTCGAGGACTTCGCCATGATCGCGGGGGGGTTCGGCCTGGGCATGCTGCTGGGCGCCGTGCTGCTGGGCACGATCAACAGCCGGCTCGGCAGCGAGGTCATCATCACGGTGTGCATGATCGGCGTGGCCATCTGCCTGTCCCTGCTCGTGGTCGTGCCGATCAAGGCCCTGGGCGTGGTCATCGCGATCGCCTGCGGGCTGTTCGGCGGGTCGCTGCTGATCACGATCAACAGCATGGCCCAGCAGATCACCGCCGACGGGTTCCGCGGCCGGGTCATGGGCTTCAAGGACATGATGGGCGACCTGGCCGGGATCATCGTCTCGTTCGTGATCTGGCGGCTGCCCGACGCCGACCGGCATGTGCTCACCGCCGCCCACGTCTTCAGCGGGCTGCTGATCGTCACGGCGCTGTGGGGGTTGCGGCGGTACGTGTTCCGCGGCCCGATGCACCGGCCGATGCTCAACCTCGGCTGGCGGGTGGTGCGGCTGTACGGCCAGGCGTTCCATCGTGTGCGCTTCGACGGGGCCCACCACGTCCCGTCGACCGGCGGGGCGGTGCTGGTGATCAACCACACCTCGGGCGTGGACCCGTTCCTGGTCCAGGCGGCGCTGCAGCGCCGGGTCCGGTGGATGATGGCGACCGACATGATGATCCGGCCGATGCGCTGGTTCTGGCGGCTGGTCGAGATCCTCCCGGTCGACCGGGACACCGGCCGGGGCACGCGGCAGTCGCTCCGCGCGGCGATCGCCGCGCTCGACCGGGGCGAACTGGTCGGCATCTTCCCCGAGGGCGGGATCAACCGCGCCCCCGGCGAGGGGTTGAAGGCCTTTGAGTCGGGGGTGGGGCTGCTCGCCCATCGCGCCGACGCGCCGCTGGTGGCGGTTTACATCGACGGCACGCCGAGGGGCGTCTCGGCCTACGGGTCGCTCTGGCGGGCCAGTCACAGCCGGGTGGTGTTCGGCCGGCCGGTCACCGCCGCCGAGCTCCGCGACGAGGCGCGCGACCGGCCGGGCCGCAACGACGCGATCGCCGCGGCCCTGCGCCGCCGGATCGAAGCCCTGCGCGACGGATCGGCCGAACGCGACACCGCCCCAGGTGACAGTCATCCCGCCGACGCCTAGGATACGCCGCTTTGCGGACGCCTGGACTCGCCGCAGTCGACACCATGCTACTGCTCATTGACGAAAAGTATCAGGCCCTGAACGAGACGCTGGCCGCCCAGCTCGCCGAGGTGGAGACGCGCTTCGCCGCGGAGTTGCACAGCGACCTGCCCTGCGTGAACGACCTGGTGGTGCACATCGAGCGGTACCGCGGCAAGATGCTGCGGCCGATGCTGCTGCTGATCACCGGCCAGGCCGCCGATCCCCTGGCCGACCTGACCGACGCCCACCGCACCCTCGCCACGGTGGTGGAGATGGTGCACATGGCGACGCTGGTGCACGACGACATCCTCGACGAGGCCGACACGCGCCGCCAGGGCGCGACCGTCAACGCGCTCCGCGGCAACGAGGCGGCGGTCATGCTGGGCGACTACCTCATCAGCCACGCCTACCACCTGTGCAGCTCGCTCGACAGCCAGGTCGCTGCCCGGCTCATCGCCGGCGCCACCAACACCGTCTGCGAGGGCGAGCTGCTCCAACTGGCCAACCGCAACAACCTCAGCCTCGATGAGCAGACCTACATGCAGATCATCGAGCGGAAGACCGGCGCGCTGTGCGCCGTCGCCTGCCGGCTGGGCGCGATGGTCAGCGGCTCGGGCAAGCCGACCTGCAACGCGATGGCGCAGTTCGGCACGAAGCTGGGCGCCGCGTTCCAGATCATCGACGACCTGCTGGACCTGGTCGGCAACGAGGCGGTCGTCGGCAAGACGCTCGGCAAGGACCTGGAGAAGGGCAAGCTCACCCTGCCGCTGATCCATCGGCTGGAGACGGCCCACCCGCCGCAGCGGCAGCACCTGTTGAGCCTGCTGCGGGGCGACGACGCCGACCGCGGCCGCCGCATCGCCGAACTGCTCGGCAAGACCGACTCGGTGGTCTACGCGCGGCGTCGCGCCGAGCAGCTCATCCGCGAGGCCAAGGGCCAGTGCCGCCTGCTGTCCGAGTCGCCGGCGCGTGACCTGCTCGACGCCATGGCTGACGCCGTGCTCAGCCGCCAGGCCTGATCCTTGGCGCAGCGTGGGAATCGGTGCATCCTATTGATCGTGCAGCGTGGGTTACTGGTGACGATGCTCGGACTGGCCGGCCTGGTCGGCGGCTGCAGCCGCGCGATCCCCGTCGATATCGACGCGACACGCGAACCGACGGCGAAGCTGGAAGCGATGCAGCGGTTCGCCGTGGCGCACACGCCCGCCCAGCCGCAGCGGGGCATCGCGCTCAGCCGCCGCGTCGCCGACGCCTTCGTCAGCTTCCTCGACGACCACGGCTTCCTCGCCCAGCCCCGGCAGGAGCCGCTGACCACCGCCGCCGATCGCAACGACCTGCTCCGTGAGGTCGCCGCGTACAGCCGCCGCGCCTTCCAGGAGCGCGGGTACCGGCTCGACCCGGCTGACCCGCAGTTCATCCTCAGCCTCGACTACGCCTACGGGCCCGTCGAGTTCCTCATCCCCGCCGCGGTGCAACTGGGCAAGGCCGGCCCCGCCGAAGCCGGTCGGCCCGCAACGGGCTGGGCCCACGCCGTCGCCGTCTACGTCTACGATGTCAGGGACCCGCACCGGGAGGTCTGGGTCGGTTCGGCGATCAGCATCAACGACATCCCCGATCCGCGGGTCATGCGGTACCTGCTCGAGGAGATCGCCGAGCGCTACCCCCGCCCGACGGACGGCCCGCTCCGCCGCACCGTCAAGCTGGATTGATCAACACACGCCCCACTGATCGAGCGCCTCGAACACCGCTTCCGGGGTCTCGACCACGCGGTAGAATCGCTGGTAGACCTCCCTCACGAAACCGCTGCGGGTCATGTGCTCGAACATCTCCACCAGCGGGTCGTAGTACCCGGCCGTGTTGAGCAGGACGATCGGCTTGTCGTGGTAGCCCATGTGGCGATGCACGAGGATCTCGAACAGTTCTTCGAGGGTGCCGAAGCCCCCGGCGAGCACGACGAACGCGTCGGCCCGTCGCTCCATCTCCGCCTTGCGCCGTCGCATGTCGGGGGTGACGATCAGCTCGTCGGCTTGCTCGTAGCTGGTGCCCTGGTCGTGCATGAGCTGGGGCGTGACGCCGACGACCCGCCCGCCGTGGGCGTGGACCGACTCGGCGACCGCGTTCATGCACCCCAGGCAATTGCCGCCGAACACCAGCGTCCCGGCGCGTTCGGCGATGAGTCGGCCGACCTCCCGCGCCGCGTCGAAGTAGGTCGGCTCCACGCGCGCCGCCGCCGAGCAGTAAACGCAGATCGCATCCATGGCGGCAATGTACCCCAACCGCACGCCTCACGAAGCGGCGCGGCTTGCCGCGTCGCGGCAACGCGATCAATCGCGTCGCATCGTTTCGCGTCGTTTCGGGTTACGCCCACTTGCCTTTGAGCGCCATGCCGAAGTACTCGACGGCGTTCTTGAAGCAGATGTTCTCCACGACCTGGCCGAGCATCGCCATGTCCTTCGGCAGCAGGCCCGCCTCGACGTCGCGGCCGACAAGTTCGCAAAGCAGCCGCCGGAAATACTCGTGCCGCGGGTAGCTCAAAAAGCTCCGCGAGTCGGTCAGCATCCCCACGAAACGCGTCAGCAGCCCGCAGTTGCTCAGCGCGTTCATCTGCCACGTCATCCCCTCGAGCTGATCGCAGAACCACCAGCCCGAGCCGAACTGCACCTTGCCCGGCACCGACCCGTCCATGAAGTTGCCGATCATCGTCGCGAACACGTAGTTCTGGTGCGGGTTGAGGTTGTACAGCACCACCTTGGGCATCTTGTTCCGCCCGGCGAGCCCGCCGAGGTACCGGCTCAGGCCCTCGGCCTGGAGCCAGTCGCCGATCGAGTCGAAGCCCGTGTCCGGCCCGAGGTTCTCCAACGCCCACGGGTTGTTGTTCCGCATCGCGCCCAGGTGCAACTGCTTCGCCCAGCCCTTGTCCGCGTCCATCTCGCCGAGTTGGTCCATGACGTACACGAGAAACTGGTGCTGCTCGTTCTCGGTGGGGTGCTGCTCGCCACGAACCTTATCGAAGATCGCGCGGGCCTGGCCCTGCGTGCACGACGCCACGGGCATCACGTTCAACCCGTGGTCGCTCAGCCGCGAGCCCATCTCGTGGAAGTAGTCGTGCCGCGCCCGGATGACCTCGATGAACGCGTCGAAACTGTCGCAGCTCGCCCCGGCCGCCTTCTCCAGCCCCGCGATGTACGCGTTGTACTTCGCCGGGTCGGCGATCTGGTAGCACTTGTCCGGGCGGAACGCCGGGTACACCGCCGTGTCCGCCAGCGGCGAGTTGTCCCGCAGCGCCGCGTGATGCTCCAGCGTGTCCGCCGGGTCGTCCGTCGTCCCGATCACCGCCACCTTGAACTTCGCCAGGATGTCGCTGACCCGCATCTGCTTGAGCTGGCGGTTCGCCTCCGTCCAGACCTCCTCGGCGGTGTCCTCGTTGAGCAGCGTGTCGATCCCGAAGTACCGCTTCAACTCCATGTGGGTCCAGTGGTACAGCGGGTTACGCAGCGTGTGCGGCACGGTCCGGGCGTACGCCTTGAACTTCTCGAACGGGTCGGCGTCGCCCGTGCACAGCCGCTCCGGCACGCCGTTGGTCCGCATCGCCCGCCACTTGTAATGATCCCCCGCCAGCCAGACGTCGTACAGGTTGTCGAACTGCCGGTCGTTCGCCAGGTCCGCCGGGGGCAGGTGGCAGTGATAGTCGTAGATCGGCTGGTCGGCGGCGTGCTCGTGGTAGAGCGTCCGGGCGGTGTCATTGCTCAACAGGAAGTCGTCGTTGATGAAGCTCATGGTCCGCGTGGTCCTTGTCGGTGGGGCGTTCGGGGTGGATCGCGCATCATAAAGCCCCGCCCAACCGGGCGACACCCCGCCACGCCGGCCCGGCCGGTGCCAAGCCTCTGTCACTGACACCTGAATACCGCAAAAATCCCAACAGATACTGAACAATCTGCTTGCATTCGGTCGATGTTCGGGTATGCTGACAACCACCTAACATTGACGCGAAAGGAGCCCGGCACTATGGTAGCGGCGACCACCAAAATCCCCGAAACCGACAACGGCAAATACGTACGCAAGGACGCGACCATGGCCAAGTCCAACTCCACCAAGACCGCTGCCGACCCCCGGGAACAGGCGCTCGACCGCGCCGTTCAGCAGATCGAACGGGCCTTCGGCAAGGGCTCCATCATGCGGTTGGACGACGATCCGGCCCGCGTCCCCCCGGGCATCAGCACCGGCTCGATCTCCCTCGACCTCGCCCTGGGCGGCCGGGGCATCCCCCGCGGACGAATCTGCGAGTTCTTCGGCCCCGAGTCCAGCGGCAAGACCACCCTCGCCCTGCACGTGGTCGCCGGCGCCCAGCAGGCCGGCGGCGTCGCCGCCTGCATCGACGCCGAGCACGCACTCGACCCGTCGTGGGCCCGACGCCTCGGCGTCGACCTCGAAGAACTGCTCGTCAGTCAGCCCGACACCGGCGAACAGGCCCTGGAGATCTGCGAGCTGCTCGTCCGCTCCAACGCCGTCGACATCGTCGTCGGCGACTCCGTCGCCGCGCTCATCCCCCAGGCCGAGATCGAAGGCGAAATGGGCGACTCCCATGTCGGCCTCCAGGCCCGGCTCATGAGCCAGGCGCTCCGCAAACTCACCGGCGCCATCGCCAAGTCCAAGACCACCGTCATCTTCATCAACCAGCTTCGCGAGAAGATCGGCGTGATGTTCGGCAACCCCGAGACCACGCCCGGCGGCCGGGCCCTGAAGTTCTACTCCTCCATCCGCCTCGATATCCGCCGCACCGGCGCGATCAAGGACGGCGACCAGAACGTCGGCAACCGCGTCCGCGCCCGCGTGGTCAAGAACAAGGTCGCCCCGCCGTTCCGCGACGCCGAGTTCGACATCATGTTCAACGAGGGCATCAGCGCCACCGGCGACCTGCTCGACCTCGCGGTCAACGACAAGGTCGTCGACAAGTCCGGGGCGTGGTTCAGCTTCGGCGACGTCCGACTCGGCCAGGGCCGCGAAAACTCCAAGCAATTCCTCAAGGACAACCCCGACCTGTTCCAGGAGATCAAGGTCAAGGTCTTCCAAGCCAAGGGCATCACCGCGCCGGGGGCGGCGGCCGCCGCCACCGCTGAGGACGACAACGCCGAATCCGACGATCAGTAGCCCCGCGCGCCGCCGCGCCGCACATCGCCCCACGTCGCCGCGCCACCTGCGTAGCGACGCGACTCGTCGCGTTTGCGCTTAACGCCCCGCACGTGGTCGCCTTCGCGCAGCCGGACGACTCCGCCGCTTCGCGGGTAAACTGAACGCATGCCCTCGTCCTCGTCCTCGTCCACGTCATCCGACGCGAAACGCATCGCCGAGCTGCGCGACCAGATCCGCCGCCACGACCACCTGTACTACGTCAAGGCCCAGCCCGAGATCAGCGATCGGCAGTACGACACGCTGATGCACAAGCTCCAGCAACTCGAACAAGCCCATCCCGACCTCGTCACCGATGACAGCCCGACCCGGCGCGTGGGCGGCCGGCCCATCGACGAGTTCCAGACCGTGGCCCACACGGTCCGCATGCTGTCGATCGATAACACGTACGATCGCGGCGCGCTCTACGATTGGGCCCGGCGAAGCGAAAAGAGACTCGGCCAGGACGAGCAACCGGGCGAGCACGAGTCGCGGTCGCTGTTCGGCGCCGAAGGCGAACAGGTTGAAAGGGCCGTCACCGAGCCGCGGTTCGTCTGCGAGCCGAAGATCGATGGCGTCGCGATCAGCCTGCGTTACGAAACCGGCCGGCTAGTCCGGGCGCTGACGCGCGGCGACGGTCAGCAGGGCGACGACGTCACCCACAACATCAGGACCGTCCGCGCCATTCCCTTGAGCTTGCAGCAGGGCGAGGGGCCCGACCTGCCGGGTGTGCTCGAAGTCCGGGGGGAGGTCTTCATGACCTTCAGCGGGTTCGCGCGGCTCAACGACGCCCGCGCCGAAGCCGGCGAGCAGCCGTTCATGAACCCCCGCAACGCCACCGCCGGCACACTCAAGCAGCTCGACCCCCGGAAGATCGAGGACAGGGAGCTGTGGTTCTACGCGCACGGCCGGGGCGCGATCGAGCCCGATGCATTCGCGCGTCACAGCGAGTTGCTCGAAGCGCTGCGCGCCTGGGGTGTGCCGACCAACCCCGCGACAGCCGCCGCGACCGACATCGACGCCGCCTGGGACTTCGTCCAGCAGTTCGACCGGGCCCGCGAGCAACTGGACTACCCCGTGGATGGGGTGGTGGTGAAGGTCGACCGCTATGATCAGCAGCAGAAGCTCGGCCACACCAGCAAGGCCCCGCGCTGGTGCATCGCCTACAAGTACGCCCCGGACCAGGCGACGACGGTCGTGCGGGACATCGAACCGAAGGTCGGCAAGACCGGCAAGATAACCCCCCGCGCGATCATGGACCCGGTCCTGCTCGCCGGCACCACCGTCCAGCACGCCACGCTGCACAACTTCGGCCAGGTCCAGCGACTCGACGTCCGCATCGGTGACACCGTCGTCATCGAGAAAGCCGGCGAGATCATCCCCCAGGTCATCGAGGTCAAGCTTGACCAGCGGCCCGCCGATGCCAAGCCGATCGACCCGCCCGAGCGTTGCCCGGAATGCGAGACGGACGTGGTCATCGAGCGCGACGCCGACGAGACCGAGACCGGGCGGTTCTGTCCCAACCCCGAGTGTCCGGCGCAGTTCCGCGAGACGCTCATCCACTTCGCCGGCCGCGGCCAGATGGACATCGACGGCCTCGGCGAAAAGCTCATCGACCAGCTGCTGGAGAACGACCTGGTGCACAGTTTCGCCGACCTGTACGCGCTGGAGACGGGTCAACTTTCGAGCCTGGAGCGCATGGGTGAGAAGTCGGCGTCGAACGTGGTCGCGGGCATCGAGCAATCGAAGGGGCGCGGGCTGTCGCGGGTGCTGGCGAGCCTGGGCATCCGGCACATCGGGACCGCCACCGCGCGATCCCTCTGCCGGCGGTTCCGCAACATCGAAGCGCTGAGCAAGGCGAGCACCGACGACCTGGCCGAGGTCGAGGACGTCGGGCCGATCGTCGCCGCGTCGCTGCACAACTGGCTGGCCGGCGACCGCGGTCAACAGGCCATCGCCGATCTGCGCCACGCCGGCGTTGACCTGACCAGCCACGAGACCCCGGACCCGGGCGACGCAGACGATTCGCCGGTCGCCGGCAAGACGATCGTCATCACCGGGTCGCTCGCCGCGTGGACGCGCGATGACCTGAAAGAGCGGCTCGAAGCGATGGGCGCGAAGGTGACCGCCAGCGTCTCGAGGCGGACCGACATCCTCATCGCCGGCGACGACCCGGGCGGCAAGCTCGACAAGGCCCGCGAGTTGGGCGTTGCGATCTGGGGCCCGGATGACCTGGACGATGCCTTGGGGGCATGAACCCGCCGGGGGCTTCGCCTGGCCGGGTCGACGGTCCGCACGCCCGGGGGCTCAGAACGCGCCGTAACCGTGGCGTTTCGGCCCGCGCTGTTGCTTGAGCAGGTTCTGCCCGCCGTCGTCGTCGATGGGGTTGGCCCCGGTCCGGAACGGCGAGTCGTCGCGGAGGCGGTAGCCGCCCAGGGCGCTCATGGTCTTCAGGTCGATGCGCGTCGGCGCCGCGCCGGGGTTGACGAACCCCGGGTCGCCGGTCCGCGGATCGGCGTCGGCCGGGTGCGGGGCGATGTTGTGGTAGACGTTGTTGCTGAAGGTCGTGTTGATCCCCGTCGCGTGGGGGCCCCATCCGCCACGGCCCGCGAAGTAGAAGATGTTGTTCTCGAACCGGCTGTTCAGGGGTGTACGCTCTTCGGCGAAGACCTCGACATCGAGGCCCTCGGCGACGTAATGGGTGTTGTTGTAGACGTGGATGTGCTCGGCGTCCTTCGCGTCCTCGAACCCGAAGAAGTAGATGCCTTGTCGGTCGTTCACGCTGAGGTTGTAGCGGATGACGACGTTGCGTTGCGGCCTCTTCATGATGCCGCAGAACCAGTTGTTGTCGTGGCTGTAGTTGTACTGGATGTAGGTGTCGGCGCAGTTGTAGTCGGCGTCGAACCCGCCGCGGTCGATGCCGCCCCCGCCGACGTTGCCGTACGCCTCGTTGTACTGAATCCTGAGGCCCACGCAGTTGAAGCCGAAGATGCTGTGGCCGGTGCTGTTGTAGCGGCTGCTGTTGGCGAGGGTGTTGCGCTCGTAGACGGCGTCGCGGCTGACGCGGGCGATGACGTTGTTGCGGCCGGTGTGGTCGACGAAGTTGTCGGCGACGTAGACGCCGGTCCAGAGGTTGTGGGCGATCGTGCGGTCGCCGTCGAACTCGACACTGCCGCAGGACGAATCATTGCCGATCCCGACGCCGCCGACGTATTCGACGTGGTTGCCCGTGATGCGCAGGTCGTGGAACTTCGACCGCTTGAGCCGCTTGATGTGGACGTGGATGCCGCCGCGTCGCTTGCCGGCGACCTTGCCGTTGACGTGGTGTACGTGGCAATCGGCGATGTGGACGTGTTCGTACGTGCCCTCATCGCCGTCGGCGAGCACGTAGATGCCGAACAAATCGCCCTGGTCTTCGTCGGTGCCGTCGGTGTTGGTGATCTCGAGGCCGCTGACCTCCCAGAAGCTGGGGTTGCGGAGGAACAGCCCGGCGAGGTGTTCTCCGCGGGCGTCGATGCGGGGTCGTGGTCCGGCGCCGCGGGCCTCGATGCGAATGGGCCGGGCGGGCGTGCCCCGGCCCGTCGGGGCGAACGTGCCGGTGAACCGCTGGCCGCGCTCGAAGCGGATGCGATCGCCCGGCTGGAAGGCGTGGGCCTTGAGTCGGTCGAAGTCGGCCTGCGAATCGATGCGGTACTCTCCGGCGCAGGCCGCGGCGCCGAAGCACAGCAGCCATGCCCAAACAGCGGCAGCAACGGTGCGGTGCATCATGTCCTTCCTGGGGGGTTGAGCGGGACGCGGGTCACGCCGATCAGTCGCCGCGGTTCGTGTCGACCATGGCATCGAGTTGCGCCCTCAGCCGCGCCTTGATCTGCTGCATGTGCGGGGCGTCGGCCAGATTGTCGTGCTCGTCGATGTCGTGCTGGTGGTCGTAGAGCTCTTCGCTGCCGTCGCCGTAGCGGAGGTAGCGGTACCGATCGGTCTGGATGGCGAAGTTGTCGTCGCGCCAGCCGGTCACCGCGGGGTGGGGCCACTCGCGCGAGGGGTCTTCGATCAGCGGCACGATGCTCCGGCCCTCGTTCGCGGTGTTCTTCGGCAGGTCGCACAGCTCCACCAGCGTCGGGTAGATATCGATCAGCCCCACCGCGCGACCGCACCGGCGGCCGGCGGGCAGGTTCGGCCCGGCGATGATCAGTGGCACGTGCGACGAACGCTCCCACAGCGAGTGCTTCTGGAACGTGTTCTTCTCGCCGATGTGGTAGCCGTGATCGGACCAGAGCACCACGATCGTGTCGTCCTTGTAGGGGCTCGCCTCGAGCGCTTCGAGCACCCGGCCGACCTGATGGTCGACGAAGCTGATGCTCGCGAGGTAGGCGTGGAGGATGTTCCGCCACTGGTCGTTCTCGATCGCCCACTCGGTCCGGGGCATCGCGGGGTGGATGCTGGTCTGCCGGGCCATGTCCGGCACGTCGTCCAGGTCGTCCGGTTCGTAAGGCGGCAGCGTCAACGCGGCCTTGTCGTAGAGATCGAACCACTTCTTCGACACGTACCACGGCACGTGCGGCCTGAGGAACCCGACCATCAGCATGAACGGCTTGTCGTGCTCCTCCTGGAGCTGCTGCACGGCCCAGGTCGCCGCCTGATGGTCGGGGAACTGTTCGTCGGGCTTGTCGACAGCGGCCCAGTCGGTCATGGTCCCATCCTGCGGCCAGTTCGCCTGGAGCCTTCCCAGGCCCGCGGAGAACAGCCCGCGCCCGCCGCTGGCGTCGACGCTGCCGTCGGGGACGTGGCGATGCAGGATTTTGCCGACGGCCATCGTCTTGTACCCGCCGTGTTTCGCGAGGTAGCTGTGAAGCAGGTCGCTGCCCAACTTGCGTGCAAGCCGCTGAAAATCCGCGTCTTTCATGCTCGCCTGGTAGTCCAGCGTCCACGGGTACAGGCCCGACATGAGACTGGCCCGCGACGGCCGACAGATCGGGTACTGGCAATGCGCGTTCGTGAAGACCGTGCCCTGTTTCGCGAGCTTGTCGAGGTTCGGTGTCTTCGCGTCCGGGTAGCGGTTGGCGAAGGTCGGAAAGTCGTTCAGGTCATCGACAGCGATGAACAGCACGTTCGGCCGCGCCACGGCCGAGCCGGCCATCGCCGCGACGACCAGCAGGGTCACCAGGGTCGTCTTCATGTCTTGCACGCCTTTCAAATCTGGGCCGCGTCGCGGTCGTCACACGTCCGTCCGGTGGCCGGATCATACCATCCGCGACGGGCGCCGGTTCGCACCCGGTCGCCACGGCGACAAGCCCTCGGTCGACGCCGCGCCCAGCGCCGTCGCCCCACATGGCTCGATGGCCGATTCCGAACTCTGATGCTGATCCAGATCACGGAAGATTGCAAACGCCGGTGGGATGACCGCCGGTCCGCAACTCATGACCACCGCATGCTGCGATGCGTTGGCGCCGGACATGCCGCTTCACGATCGGGTCGCCCCGGCGCCGGCGTCAATCCGGAACGATCCGCCCGGGCACGACGCGCTTCTGGAACCACGCCAGGTCCTTGTTGCCCGGTGTGCTGGCGAAGAACGAGTGGATGTTCTTCGTTTCCGGGTCGAGGAACTTGTGGAAGCTCGCGCTGCCATCCATGAAATACAGGTTCACGCCGTCGGCGTGGTAGTTGGCCAGGTAGTCCAGCCAGCTCTCGTCGTTGTGCTCCGCGGTGTAGATCCACCAACTGCCCTGGTTGTAGCCCTTGCGGTTGTCATTCTCCTCAACGAAGACGACCTTCTGCGCGTGGTCCTTGAACTGGCTGAGGTACACCGCGCACTCGCCGTAGCGGTCGTCGCCGCCGTTGGCATAGTGGTTGATCGAGTAGCTCCGGTTCTTGATGGTCTTATCGGCCGGACAGCGGTATGCCTTGGGATTGCTCACGTACGGGTACATCAACCCCCCCTCGATGGCTTCGAGGGTGTTGCCCTTCATGACCCAGCCGTCGCTGCTGTCCAGGGTCTGCGGATTCATCATCTTGTTGCCGTGGCCGCCGGCGTAGCTGTGCCAGCCCGCACCGAGCTGCCGCACGTTCGCCAGGCACCGCGTGCCCTGGCCCATGGACCGGACGTACCGCAGTGACGTGAGCAGGATGGCCATCAGTAGCGCAATGATGGCCACGACGACCAGGAGTTCCACCAGCGTGAAGCCGCGGCGTGAAGATCGCTTGCAAGACATGTTGTACCTCCGCTGTGCACCGAGATGGCTGGCCCACACGAAGCCGATACGACGGGAACGCGCCTTCGTGTGTCGACGTGTCAAGCGACGACGACCGTTGTGCCATGCGCGTCGCCCGATGCCCGGGGTCCTCGGACCCCAGGTGCGCTGCGGCGCAAGGCCGGCGACCGCCAGCCGCTCACGAAACTGCTGCGTAAATACTAGCGACACCACGGGTTGGGGACAAATCAACGGCATCCCGTCCATGCCGCCAGCAACAGCCTGCCGGACGGCATTCTGTTATACTTCGCGACAGGTCCGCAATTCAAACCCTTTTCTGGAGAGTCCCCGATGAATGTGCAGCAGACCGACACGTCGCCGCAATCCCAACCGCCCGCCGGAGCGGATAAGAAGGTTCTCGCGGGCGTGCTGGGCATCTTGCTCGGCGGGCTGGGCATCCACCGCTTCGTCCTCGGCGACGCGGTCGGCGGCATCCTCCGCATCGTCATCACCGCGGTGACCTGCGGCGCCGGCAGCCTGATCGGCCTGATAGAGGGTATCATCTACCTGACCAAGACCGACGAACAGTTCGTCCAGGAATACATCCAAGGCGAAAAGAAGTGGTTCTGACCGCTGGGGAACCCGTCCGGGGGCCACGCGGTTACAGCGTCGCCGACGTGTAGGGCAGCAGGCCCATGTAGCGGGCGCGCTTGATGGCATTGGCGAGCATCCGCTGCTCGTAGGCGCTCAGGCCCGTGCGCTTGCGCGTCAGGATCTTGCCGTTGGGGCTCATCATCTTGCGCAGGGGCTCGGCGTCCTTGTAGTCGATGTAGACCTGGCCCGTGCTGGACTTGACCGCCATCTTCAGGCCGTCCCCGCCCTTGGGACCGAATCGCTTGAACTTGCCCATGTGTCGTGGCTCCGTCTTGGTTCGTGAGAGCTCCCGGGCACCGGCCGGGAGCGACGGTTGGAGGACCTCGGGAAGACGCAGGATTGTACCGGCCGGGCGACAAGCGTCAAGCGGCCCCACCGGGTTCACGACAACGCGGTGGCCATGGCGCCGTCGGCGGCGCGGGTCACAAAGCACGTCGGCTCCAGCCCGCATCGCCCGGGGTACTCGGCGGCGATGTGATCGATCACGCGGGGGACGGCGTCGGCCTCGACGAGGCTGACCGTGCAGCCGCCGAACCCACCTCCGGTCATCCGCGACCCGAACACCCCGCCGCCCGGCACGCCCATGGCCAGCTCGACCAGCGTGTCCAGCTCCTTGCAACTGACCTCGAAGTCATCGCGGAGCGTGCGGTGGCTCTCGAGCATGAACTGGCCCATCTGGGCGTAGTCGTGACCGTTGAGCGCCTTCTCCGCGAGCAGCGTCCGCTCGTTCTCGCCGATGACGTGGCGGGCGCGGCGGTAGACCGGGTCGCCGAGCGTGCCGCGGACCTGGTCGAGCTGTTGCATGGTCGCGTCGCGCAGCGCGGCGATCGACCCGAACTTCTCGTTCAGCACGCCCGCCGCCTCGGCGCACTGCTTCCGCCGCGTGGGGTACTCGCTGCCGGTCAGCTCGTGCTTGACGTTGGAGTTGGTGATGAGCACGGCCACGCTCGGGTCGTCGAGCAGGCACGGCCGGGCCTCGTGCGTGCGGCAGTCGATCAGCAGCGCGTGGTCCCGCTTGCCCAGGGCCGCGATGAACTGGTCCATGATGCCGCAGGGCATGTTGGCGTATTCGTGCTCGGCGGCCTGGCACCACAGGGCCTTGTTCTTGGGGTCGATCTGGATGTGCAGGAAGTGCTCGATGAGCGTGGCGGTCGCCACCTCCAGCGCGGCGCTGGAGCTCAGCCCGCCGCCCAGCGGGACGTCGCTGACGACGACCGCGTCAAAGCCGGGGACCGGCTGGCCGTTGGCGATGAACTGGGCGATCACGCCCTTGACGTAGTTGGCCCAGGCGGTCTTGCCCGGCGCCAGGCCGTCCAGCAGGAAGTTGGACATCTCCTCGTCGAGGTCGCCGGCGACGACGCGGCATCGGGGGGAATGGTTCAGCCGCCCGACCAGCAACGTCTGCCGCTCGATCGCCATGGGCAGCACGAACCCGTCGTTGTAGTCGGTGTGCTCGCCGATGAGGTTGACGCGGCCGGGCGCGAGGGCGGCGGCGGCGGGCGAACCGTCAAAGTGTCGGGCGAACAGCGCCACCCCGCGCTCAATCAGCGCCTGCTTGCGTGTGGGGTCGGTGTCCATGCCGGCGAAAGTAGTCAAACCCCCGGGCCGTGACAAGGCACGGCGGCGGGGCGAGCGGTCGCGGCGCGGGGTATCATGCTGATCATGCGAATCCTCGGCATCGACCCGGGCACGCGGATCACCGGCTACGGGATCGTGGACCTGGCCGACGGCGCGATCGAGCCGACGCTCGTCGAGGCCGGCGTCCTCCGCTTCGCCGCGGGCGACCCGTTGTCCAGCCGGCTGGTCCGGATGCACGCCGACGTCGCCGGGCTGATCGAGGAGTTTGGCCCGGATCGGCTGGCCGTCGAGAAGCTTTACGCCCACTACAAGCACCCGCGGACGGCGATCCTGATGGGGCACGGGCGGGGGGTGATCCTGCTCGCCGCCGCGGCGAAGGGCCTGCCCATCGAGGACCTGCCCGCGACGGAGGTGAAGAAGTCGCTCACGGGCAACGGCCACGCCTCCAAGCAGCAGATGCAGCAGGCTGTCGCCGCCCAGCTCCGACTGCCCGCGCCCCCGAGCCCCGCCGACGTCGCCGACGCTATCGCCATCGCGCTATGCCACGCGCGGCGGCTGGCGTGCGAGCGGCTGTGAGCCACGTGACGCCGCGCCCCGCCGCGTCGCTTCACGGCGGGGCGTGGTAGACTCACGGGCATGATCTGCCGCATCCACGGGACCCTGGAGAGCGTCGAGCAGGGCCGGGCGCACGTGACGCTCGTATCGGGTCTGACCTACGAGCTGCTCGTGCCGGCGTTCATCGCCGCGCCGCTCGCCACGCAGGTCGGCCAGGCGGTCACGCTGCACACGCTGCACTTCATCGAGGGCTCCGCCCAGTCGACGAACATGGCGCCGCGGCTGGCGGGCTTCGCCACGCCGTCCGACCGCGCGTTCTTCGAGCTGCTCACCAGCGTCAAGGGCATCGGCCCGCGGAAGGCGCTGCGCGCGATGACGCTCGACTGCACCCGCGTCGCCAACGCCGTCGCCGACCGAGACGTCAAGCTCCTGCAGACCATGCCGGAGATCGGCCGGCGGCTGGCCGAGACGGTCGTCGCCACGCTGCACGGCAAGGTGGACGCGTTCGTCAGCGAGGCGGCTTACGCGGCCACCGAATCGGCCGCCGGCGATGACGCGGCGCCGCCCGCCCGGGGCCGGCCCGCCCGCGAGGCGCTGGAGATCATGCTCCAGCTCGGCGAGAACCGCGCCCAGGCCGTCCAGTGGATCGACCAGGTGCTCCTCAAGCACCCCGACCTCGACGACCCCCAGCAGATCATCACCCGTGTCTTCGCCGAGAAGACCGGCGTATGATCGGCGTCCACGCAGTCCACCATCGACGGGAAGCCTTATGCGATATGCGATGATTATGGCCGGCGGATCGGGCACACGGCTGTGGCCCATGAGCACTTCGGATCAGCCCAAGCAACTGATCCGGTTCATCCGCGGCAAGAGCCTGCTCCAGATCGCGATGGATCGGCTGGAGGGGCTGGTGCCGGTCGAGCGGCGGCTGGTCTGCGCCGGCCGGGCGCACCGGGACGTGATCCTCGATCGCCTCAGCGGCATGGACGCCGACCGGTATTTCGCTGAGCCGATCGGCCGCGACACCCTCAACGCCGTGGGCTTGGTCGCGGCGGTGCTGGCCGAGCGCGACCCCGACGCGGTCGTCGCGGTCTTCACCGCCGACCACCTGATCGAGCCGATCGACGCCTTCGCCGACACGGTCGAGCGGGGCTTTGCGCTGGCCGAGGCGCGGGCCGATGCACTGGTGACCTTCGGGATCAAGCCGACCGAAGCGGCCACGGGCTACGGCTACCTCGAACTGGGCGAGGCGATCGCCGACCACGCCCCGGCGCGCCGGGTCAGCCGGTTCAAGGAGAAGCCCGACGCCGCCACCGCCGAGCGGTACCTCGACGCCGGCCCCGAGAAGTACCTGTGGAACAGCGGGATGTTTGTCTGGCGGGCGGCGACGCTGATGCGTTGCATCGAGCGGTTCGCCCCGGAAAACCACGCGGGCCTGCATCGCATCGCCCAGGCGTGGGACACGCCCGACCGGGACGCGACGCTCGACGCGGTCTACCTCGGCCTGCCGAAGATCAGCGTGGACTACGCGGTGATGGAACCGGCCTCCAACGCCGACGACCTGGCCGTCGCGACCTTGCCGATGGGCGTGCAGTGGCTGGACGTGGGGTCGTGGCCGGCCTACGCCCAGGTGTGCGACCGTGACGGGCAGGCCAACGCCCTCGCCGCCGATCGCGCCGCGGTCGTCGATGCCCGCAACAACCTCATCGCCTCCGACGACCCCGATCACGTCGTCGCCGCGGTCGGCGTGCAGGACCTGATCATCGTGCACACCCCGCACGCCACGCTCGTCTGCCACCGCGACCACGCCCAGAAGATCAAGGACCTGCACGCCAGGGTCCGCCAGGAACACGGCGAGGACTACGTCTGAGCCCGGGACCCACCGCATGCGCTACCTCGCCATCGATCCCGGCGACAAGCGGACGGGCCTGGCCGTCGGCGATGACGAGACCGGCCTGGTCTCGCCCGTCGATGTCGTCGAAGCCTCCGACCCGGCGTCGCTGCTGCAGCAGATCAAGCACGCCATCGACGACTACGCCCCCGATGCCCTGGTCATCGGCGTGGCGTACAACATGGACGGCACCGCCGGCCCCGCCGCGGGCAAGGCGCTGGCCCTGGCCCGGATGCTCGGCGACCACGCCGGTCTCGACGTCCACACCGTCGACGAGCGGCTGACCAGCTTCCAGGCCAACGATCAGATGAAGCAGACCGGCCTGACCCGCGGGGCCAAGAAGCAGCGACGCGACGCGCTCGCCGCCGCCGCCATCCTCCGCGACTTCCTCGCCCGACCGTGATGGCCTATTCGATCACCGAAATGAGCAGCACGATCCGCACCGGCGTCGTGCTCCGCCGACCCGCGAGCATCGCCCGACCCAGGCTTGGCAGCCGCCCGGCCCGCGCCTCATCCCGCCCCGCGTCCGCCGGCGCATTCGGCTCGACAAGCAAGCCCGCCCCAGCCTCCGCCGAAGCGTTGGGGGCCGCCTCCGCCGGCTCCTCCGCCTCCTCCCGCAGGCTCCCGGGCATCGGCCCCCAGACGATCCACGTCTTGCCCGTCGGCGCCGGGCCGTCCACACGCAACGCATCAAACGCGTGGCCGTCCAGTTGCTTCAGCTCGATCGGGCGGGGGATCAGCGATGGCTCGGGGCCGTAGTGGTGCGGCATCAGGTCGATCGTCACCCGCTCTTCACCTGGGCCCGGCTCGTGCAGATTCACCATCATCTGATACGAGCCACCAATGAACCGCAGCGGCTCGGTCTCGCCCGCCGCATTGATGTACCCCACACGGTGGCCCCCGGCCAGGCGGCCGATCAGCGTGATCGGCGTGTAGTGCCCGCCCGGCAGGATCGTCATCGTCTCGGTCCCGATCGGCCGCGGCAGGTTCGCCCGGAACAGCGCCACCCGGTCATTCGGCAGCACCTTCAGTCGCAACCCGTTCGCCCGCCACCGCTCGAGCACCGCCCCGCTGGCCCCCGCGTCGTCGAGGCTCGACAGCAGCAGGTCGACCCGCGTGTCCGCCCGCTCGAACACCAGCTTCCGCACCACGATCCGCTGCGGCATCGCGGCGATCGGCTCCAGCCCCCGCGGGTGGGCCTGGTCCGCCCCGTGCGACCCGCTGTTCGCCTCGGCTTCGCCCCCCCCGCGCACGCTCGCCCCCGGCGCGACCGCCGCGAGCGTCGGAAGGTCGGGCATCCGCCGCGCCTTCTCCGCCTCGGCGCAGCCGGCCGCCGCGATCGCCGCCATCGCCACGCCCATCAGCGCCCTCGCCACCGCCGCCTGCCCAGGATGGTCGTGCCCGTATCTCATGACCTCGCCGTCATTCGCTCAGCACCTGCTCCAGCACCGTCAGGCCCTCGTCCAGCTCCTCGTCGCTGATGACCAGCGGCGGGGCCAGCCGCAGCACGTTGCCCTGCGTCGCGTTGATCATCACCCGCTCCTCGAGGCATCGGCCGACCACGCGCGAGCCGAGGTCCGCCTCGTCGCCGGCGAGCTCGATGCCGAGGAACAGCCCGCGGCCGCGGACCTCGCGGATGCGGCCGCTCTCCTCCCCGAAGGCCCGAAGCCGCGCCTTGATCCGTTCGCCCAGTTGCCGCGCCCGCTCCACCAGGCCCTCCCGCTCGAGCACCTCGAACAGCCGCGCCGCCACCGCCATCGACACGCAGTTGCCCCCCAGCGTCGTCGCGTGCTTCGTCGCCCCCATCTGCTTCGCATCGAACAGCGGCGACAGCTTCTCCCCGGCGCACATCACGCCCACCGCCAGCCCGCACCCGATCGCCTTGCCCAGCGTCATCACGTCCGGACTCGCCGACCAGTGCTGATGACCGAACCACCGCCCCGTTCGGCCGCACCCCACCCACACCTCGTCGAAGATCAGCAGCATGTCCCGCTCATCGCAGAGCTTCCGCAGCGCCGACAGGTACCCGTCGTCCGGCACGTTCACCCCGCCCTCGCCCTGGATCGGCTCGACGATGATCGCGACCGTCTGCGCGTCCAGCGCCTCGCGGATCGCGTCCACGCGGTTGTACTCGACATTGGCAAAGCCCGGCGGCAGCGGCTCGAAGCCCGACCGGACCGCCGCCGCACCCGTCGCGCCCATCGTCGCGAACGATCGGCCGTGAAAGCTCTTGTTGGCGCTGATGATCTTGTAGCGACCCCATTCGCCGGTCGCTTCGCCCGGATTCCGCTTGCCGTAAAGACGCGCCAGCTTGATCGCCGCCTCGTTCGCGTCCGCACCCGAATGACAGAAAAAACTCTTGCCCCCGAACCCCTTGTGCGCGATCTGCTCGGCCAGCAGGCTCTGCGGATCGGTGTGGAACAGGTTGCCCACGTGCCACAGCTTGTCCATCTGCTTCGTCCCCGCGGCGACCAGCTCCGGGTGGCAATGCCCCAGGATGCCCGCGCCGAACCCGGCGAACAGGTCCAGGTAGCTCCGCCCCTCCGCGTCCGTCAGGCGACAGCCCGCGCCCGTCTCGATCGCGATCGGGTACCGCACGTGGTTGGCGATGACGTACCGCTCGTACCGCTCGAGGATCTGCCGGGTCTTGGTCAAGCCGCTGCTCCTTCACGTCCGTGCCGCGTGGTCGCCCGTCGGCGGGGCCCACATGCTAACACGCACCCGTCGGCGACGCCCCCGACGCCACGCTCACTCCGCCTCACGAAGCAGCACCAGCATCACCACCAGCGCCACCGCCATCAACACCGCCGCCAGCCCGAAAGCCAACTGCATCCCGAACACCGCCCCCGCCGACGCCGCACCCATCACGCTCAGGTACCCCGCCAGCGGCGACCCGAACAGCCGCGGCATCCCCCGGCACACCATCGTGTACAGCCCCTGCACGCTGTTGCGGAAGTCCGGCTCAGCCAACGCGTTCAAGTACACCACCGGCACGAAGATGATCGTCAGGATCATCGGCGCGTGCAGCAACTGCGACAGCACCGCCGTCCACACCGACGGCGTTAACGCCAGCAGGACCATCCGCAGCACCCCCGCCGCCGTGCCCACCAGCATGATCCCACGCAGACCGATCCGCTCGCGGACCTTGCCCACGTACAGGATGCACGCGATCTCCGCGAACACCCCGATGTTGAAGATCAGCCCCACCCACTGGTCCGCCACCCCCAGCGCGTCCAGGTACAGCGGGTAGAACGCGAAGAAGATCGCACCCGCCATCGAGACCCCGAACACCCCCAGCGTGAACCCGATGGCCTGACGGCTGAACAGCAGCCGCGCCGCACGCACCGACGGCAGCCCCCCGCGACCGTTCGCCGCGCCCACCGCCGCGCCCGCCGCACGCGGCATCGCCCCCACGCCGTTCCGACCGCCGTGCGCCGGCAGGCCCCCGATGCTCACCATCCCCAGCACCGCGATCGCGCTGCCCATCCACATCGCCGCCGACGTCGATACCTCCGTCCAACGCAGCAACGCGAACAGACCCACCGACGGCACGATGAACCCGATCGTCCCCCACACCCGCGTCCGGTGAAACAACCCCGTCGCACCCTCCGGACGCTCGTCCAACGCCGCCATCGCCAGCCCGTTCAACAACGGGATCATCGACGCCATCGTCAGCGAAAACATCAGGAACGCCAACGCCGTCGACGCGAAGCTCTCCGCCACCGCCAGCATCGCCATCCCCAACGCGCCCAACGCATACGTCAGCCCCATCAACGCACGATTCGACAGGACACGGTCCGCCAGGTGCGTCGTCACCACCGGCGCCAGCATCAGCCCCACCGTCGTCTCCGCGTGAACCCAGCCGATCTGCGAATCGGTCAGCCCGCGCTCGGCACGCAGGAACAGCGACACGTAAGGCATCACCGAACCGAGCATGCCGAACGCGATCACATAATGCGACCGAAGTCCCAGGCCGAAACCGCGCATGGCCCGCATACTAGCAGCCCCGCCGTTATCCCTTACCATGACCCCATGACCCACCAGCAAACCCTGCAAGTTCACACCGACCGCCACGGGCGCATGCACGACCTGACCGATGACGTGGCGCGGATCGTCACCGAGTCCGGCGTCACGACCGGGATGGTCAACATTGCCAATGTCGGTTCCACCGGGTCCATCGGATGCATCGAGTACGAACCGGGCCTGATGGAAGACCTGCCGGCGATTCTGGACAAGCTGATGCCGCCCAGCCGCGACTACGCCCACGAGCGTGCCTGGCACGACGGCAACGGGCACTCCCATCTCCAGGCGACGTGGTTGGGCCAGGCGCTGACCCTGCCAATCACGAAGGGCCGCCCCAACCTCGGCACGTGGCAGCAGGTCTTCCACCTCGAGTGCGACGTCAAACCCCGCACCCGCACCATTGTCGTCACCGTCACGGGCGACTGATGCAGACACCGCGCATCGCACCGCGGCCGTCGATCGAGGATCGACGCGTACGCCGGTGGTCTCCACGCCATTCCGGTCACCGCGCGCACAGGCGCGCCCCGCCGATGCCGTCACTGCCCGCCGCTGGCGCACGCGAAAACGGCGTTTATTGTTGTTTTCCCGTTAAACGACGGGCCGATGCGCGCCGCCGCGCCGCCTCGCCCCTTTATAGATGAACATGCTTTTCGCAGGCCCCAGCCCGGACACCACCACGCGCCCCGCCGGCACGCCGCCCGCTCGGGAACCGCGACAGCCGCCCATCGCGCTCACGCCCGGCCCGCATCGCAAACCTATGGTCAACAACGTCTTCTGCCATCCGACGCCACCGCGCCGCCTCGCCGACCCGCCGGCGGGCGTGTCCGCCCGGACAGGGGCTGACACCCCACTAGGCAATGTGCAAGTTACTGTATATATTAACTTTATAGCATCTGTCCGCCCCGGGGGACCCCGGGGGCGGACACGGTCACCGCTGGCGCGCAACACGACGACGCTCGATGCGGCCGACCGGATGCCGCGGTCAATCGCCGATGATCTTGATCAGGGCTCGCTTCCGCCGACGCCCGTCGAACTCCGCGTAGTAGACCTGTTCCCACGGACCGAAGTCCAGCTTGCCTTCCGTGATCGCCACGATGACCTGCCGGCCCATCACCTGCCGCTTCATGTGGGCGTCGGCGTTGTCCTCGCCCGTGCGGTTGTGCCGATACCCCCCGGACGTCGGATCGCTGCCCGCGTCGAACGGCGCCAGGCGCTCCAGCCAATCGTCGTAGTCTTGGATCAGACCCGACTCCGCGTCGTTGATGTACACGCTGGCGGTGATGTGCATCGCGTTGACCAGGCACAGCCCCTCGGTCACGCCCGACTCACGCACCGCCGCGGCTACTTCGTCGGTGATGTTCACGTAATCGCGGCGGTTGGGCGTGTTGAACCACAGTTCCTTGCGATAACTCTTCATGAGCCGTACCCGTCCGGCGGTCAATGGGCGGGGCGGCTTGACGAGGCCGCCCCATCGGGATCAGGCTACAATTCTCAACGATGGGCTTGGGGACGCAAGCATGAAGACTGGCCGCCCGAGCGCCGATCAACGGGTTCACCGATTCTCTGGTTCACCGATTCACGAAAGGAATTCCCCATGCCGGACAAGCAAGGCGCCGTGACGTTCAAGGGCAACCCGATGACGCTGACCGGGTCGGGCGAGCTCGCCGAAGGCCAGCCCGCCCCCGAATTCACGCTGATTGGCACCGACATGCAGCCCAAGTCGCTGGCCGACTATCGCGGCAAGACGGTCGTGCTCTCGACCGTGCCCTCGCTGGACACCAGCGTCTGCGACACACAGACGCGGCGGTTCAACGCCGAGGCCGCCGACCTCGGCGACGACGTGGTCATCTTGACCGTCAGCAACGACCTGCCGATGGCCCAGAAGCGGTGGTGCGGCGCCGCCGAGGTCGACAACATCGTCACGCTCAGCGATTACATGGATCACTCGTTCCAGGACGCCTGGGGCCTGCGGATCAAGGAGCTGGGGCTGATCGCCCGCTCGGTCACCGTGATCGACGCCGACGGCAAGATCGTCTATCACCAGCTCGTGCCGGAGGTGGCGCAGGAGCCGGATTACGATACGGCGCTGGCGGCGGTGAAGCAGGCGCGGGGCTGATCGGCCCGACCGCGGGGTGAACGCGTCGCCGGCCCGCGGATATGCTGGGATGCCATGCGACGCAGGCCGATGCTCAGGTTAGCCATGCGAGCGCTGCTCGTCGTTGTCGGGGTCTACCTCGTTTACGTGTGCGTCGGGTGCGCGATCCAGCGGCGTGTGCTCTTCCCCACGTGGATCGTGCCCGAGTACCGCGTGGATGCCGCGGCCTACCCGCCGGCGCTCCAGCGGCACGCCGTCCCGACGCCCGCGGGCAGCACGCCGTACTTCTACATCCCCGCGCCGGGCGATGGGCCGCGACCGCTGGTCGTCTTCGCCCACGGCAACGCGGAGGTGATCGACTTCTGGCCCCCGCTGCTGCAGCCTTACCTGGACCTGGGCGTGAGCGTGCTGCTGGTCGAGTATCGTGGCTATGCGGACGCCGACGGCGAACCGGGACAGCGGGCGATCACCGACGACTTCGCCGCGGCGCTGGACGCGGTCTGCCAACGCGGCGAGGTCGATGAACGGCGGCTGATCTATCACGGCCGCAGCATCGGGTGCGGCGTGGCGTGCGGCCTCGCCCGCCGCCGCCCGCCCGCGGCGATCGTCATGCAGTCGGGCTTCACCAGCGTGCGACGGATGGCGTGGCGGTACGGCTATCCGGGCTCGCTCATGCGGGACCCGTTCGACAACGCCGCGGTGCTCCGCGAGTACGACGGGCCGGTGTTGCTCCTGCACGGCGAGCGGGACCGCATCATCCCCTTCGACCACTCGTGGAGGCTGCACGCGATGTGCCCCGACAGCACGCTGATCGCCTTTGAGCACGCCGGGCACAACGACGTGCCCATCGAATCGCCCGAATTCTGGCGGGCGGTCGAGCGGTTCCTCAGCGAGGCGGGGCTGATCGATGGCTAGCGCCAGGTCCGATCCGGCGGGATGCGGCGCTGCCAGTCGGTGTCGGCGTCGCGGGCGAAGGTGCGGTCGGCCTGCTGCAGGCAGTCCCAGCAGACCTGCGCCGGGTCGTCGCCGGCGGTCGGCCGCGGACCCGACCACCGCTTCATGGGCGGCTCGCGGTCGACCAGGCACAACGTGCATGCGAATGCCCGCTCCGCCGCGGCCGCCTGGTCGATCGCCCGGCTCAGGCAGTCCAGGCACAGGATCGAGCCCTTGTGCCCCTCGATCATGGGCTTCACCATGTCCCAGTCGGCGCCACAGAAGTCGCACGCCAGGATCACACCGTCTTCGGTCATCCGTTGCATGCGGGCATCGTAGGCCGCGCCGCTCCGCAGTTGACAGGCGCATGTCGCCCGGTTGCAGTAAGCGGCGATGAACGAGCGGCCGTGCATCCTGTTCACCGCGTTCGAGCCCAGTGGCGACGAGCACGCGGCGCCCGTGATCGCGGAGCTGCGGAAGCTGTTGCCGGGCGTGCCGATCCACGGCCTCGGCGGGCCGCGCATGGAGCAGGCCGGCTGCGGCATCATCGAGAAGACCAGCGGGCTGGGTCTGATGCTGGGCGACTCGGCGTTCCATGTCTTCGAGCACTTCCGCCGGGTGGCGCGGGTGAAGCGGTGGGCCCGGCAGCACCCGGTCGCCGTGCACGTGCCCACCGACTCGCCGGCGGCGAACTGGTCGTTCTGCCGGATGATCAAGAAGCAGTTCGCCCGGCCCGAGCCCGGCCGGCCCGCCGCCCGCGTGGTGCACCTGGTCGCCCCGCAGGTCTGGGCGTGGGCGAGCTGGCGCGTGCGGCGCCTGCGCAACTGGTCGGACCTGGTGCTGTGCCTGCTGCCGTTCGAGCCGAGCTGGTTCCAGCAGCACGGCGTGCGGGCGCAGTTCATCGGGCATCCGGTCTTCGAGCGGCCGCTGGACGTGGGGGAGCTGGACCGGCTCGCCTCGCAGTTCCCCCAGGGCCGGCCGCGGCTGGCCCTGCTGCCGGGGTCGCGGCCGAGCGAGCTGAAGGCCAACTGGCCGGTGCTGCTCGACGCGTGGCGGCTGTTCCAGCAGCGGCATCCCGACGCCCACGCGGTGGTCGCGGCGGTCGACCGCGAGGCGGCCGGTGCCCTCAAGCGGGCCGCCGGCACGTTGCCCGGCAACCTCACCCTCGCCGCGGGTCAGACCGACGCGGTCATCCGCTGGTCGGACGTGATCCTCACCGTCTCGGGCACGGTCACGCTGCACATCGCCCGCCAGGGCCGACCCATGACCATCCTGTACAAGGTCAACCCGTGGATGTGGCGGCTGATCGGCAAGCTCCTGCTGGAGACGCGGACGTTCACGCTGCCCAACCTGATCGAGCTGGGCTCGCCCCAGCGCACCCGCGACCACCACATCGTGCGGGAGTTCATACCTTTCTACGGCCCGACGGAACCGCTGGTCGACGAGCTGGACGCGTTGCTGGACGACGCGGCCCAGCGCGAGCGCCAGCTCAAGGTCCAGCAGCGGATCGTCGAGAAGTTCCACGGCCACCATGCCGGCCGCGAGGCCGCCCAGGCGATCGCCGACGCCTACCACCGGGCGATCGAGTCGCGCTAGGCCTCAGATCATGCCCGACCAGTCGGGCGGGAAGATCACGACGGGTCGGTCGGCCTGGCGGACGATCTGCTGGGGCACGTCGCCGGCGAGCAGCCGCGCCATCCGCCCCTTGCCCGAGGCGCCGACGATGATGAGCGAGGCGGTGTGTGCCTCGGCGGCGTTGATCACCGCACGCGCGATGTCGTCGCCGAACAGCAGCACGCCCTCGGCGCTGATCCCGCCGTCCACGAGCTTGCCGGTCAACCCGGCCAAGGTCTGTTCGCCTCGTGCCTTGACGTCGGCGTCCGACTCGTCTTCGTCGGTGGCCTGGGCGACGTGGGCGACGATGACCGAGGCATCCAGCCGTTCGGCCAGATCGCGCACGGTCTCGCACAGCTTCTCGCTGGCCCAGGGCGTACTGACGGCGATGAGGATGCGACTTCGCGGCAAGGTGCGGCCTCCTGGGCGAGCCGCGGTCGACGTCCGCGGCGGCAGCAGCGATTATAACCCCGACCCCGCCCGATACGCACCGTCGCGGCGTCGCGTCGGCCGCGGGGCGAAATTTCCCCGCATTCGTGGCGCTGGGCCATTGCCCCTGCGGGCGCAATGGCCCATAATTCCCCTCTGCCCGGGCACGAGGCCCGGCCCGCCTACACCCCCCGCCCCGCCTCAGGAGTCTGCCATGGCATTTGACGCCTCCGTTCATACCAAAGCGATCGATCTGACGAAGCTGTCGATTGAGATGACCACCGCCGCCGGGTCCGGCCACCCGACAAGCTGTGCCAGCCTGGCCCATCTGATCACCATCCTGATGTACAGCCACATGCGGCACGACCCGGCGCAGCCGGGCCACCCGTGTTCGGACCGGCTGGTGCTCAGCGAGGGCCACGCCGTCCCGATCGTTTATGCGGCTTGCGCGGACCTGGGCGTGCACGCGCGGTTCGGCGAGCAGGTGCGGCCGATGACCCGCGACGACGCGCTGACGCTTCGGGAGATCGACTCGCCGGTCGACGGTCACCCGCACCCGATCGTGGGCTTCCCGTTCTTCGACGCGGCGACCGGATCGCTGGGCCAGGGCCTGAGCGTCGCGGCGGGGCTGGCGTGCGCGGCGCGGCTGGATGGGCTGACGAAGCGGGTCTTCTGCGTGATCGGCGACGGCGAAAGCCGCGAGGGGCAGATCTGGGAGGCGGTCGACTTCATCGCCGACCACAAGCTGGCGGCGGTCTGCCCGATCTTCAACTGCAATGTTTACGCGCAGTCGGATCGCGTGAGCCCGTTGCAGGACCCGGAGACGACCGCGAAGAAGCTGGAAGCGGTCGGATACAAGGTCGCGCTGATCGACGGGCACAACCCGACGGAGGTGCGGGCGGCGCTGGCGGCGCACGCGGAGAACCAGGCGGGCGAAGCCAAGCCGTTCGCGATCGTCGCCAAGACGGTCAAGGGCTGGGGCGCGCCGAGCATGCAGGGCGACGGCCATCACGGCAAGCCGCTCAGCCAGGACGACATCAACAAGTCTTTCGGCGAGCTGGACGCGGCGGGCCAGCAGCACGGCGCCGGGTGGACCGACGGGGACCTGACGATCCCGGCGATCGACGAGCAGCCGGCCGAGGCGGCGGCCCCGGCGGACATGCCCAGCTTCGTCGAGGCGATGAAGCAGTTCGGGCTGGAGGAGAAGCTGGCCAAGGGCAAGTACGCGACGCGTCGGGCCTACGGCGTGGCGTTGCGGGCGCTGGGCCATGCCAATGCCCGCGTGGTGGCGCTCGACGCGGACGTGAAGAACTCCACGTTCGCGGAGATGTTCGCTTACGACGAGCAGCTCAAGGATCGCTACTTCGAGTGCCGCATCGCCGAACAGAACATGGTCTCGGTGTGTGCGGGCCTGGGCTCGCCGACCGCGAACAAGGTGCCGTTCTGCTCGACGTTCGGCAAGTTCTTCACTCGCGCCTACGACCAGATCGAGATGGCGGTGAACTCGGGTGCGAACCTGAAGCTGGTCGGGTCGCACGTGGGCGTGAGCCTGGCGGCGGACGGGCCGAGCCAGATGGCGCTGCCCGACGTGGCGTGGTTCCGCAGCCTGAGCAACGTGCGGCGTCCGGACGGCAAGCCGGCGATGTACCTGCTGCACCCGGCGGATGCGTACGCGGCGTACGGCTTGACGCTGGCGATGGCCGAGCACAACGGGCCTTGCTACATGCGGACGCTGCGGCCGGACACCGAGATGCTCTACGACGACAACACGCCGTTCCACCTGGGCGGCCACGAGGTGCTGACCGAGGGCCGGGACCTGCTGATCGTGGCGGCCGGGTACATGGTCCACGAGGCGAACAAGGCGCTGGAGGCGCTGGAGGCCGCGGGCATCGACGCGACACTGGTCGATCTGTACAGCCTGCCGTTCGACAACGAGGCGATCCTGGACCTGGCGCAGCAGAACAACGGCATGGTGCTGACGCTGGAGGACAACTACGGCGGGGGCATCGGGTCGGCGGTGGCGGAGATCCTCGCCGAGGACGGCGGGGCGTTCACCATGCGTCAGGTCTGCGTGCGTGACCTGCCCAAGTCCGGGCGCACGCCCGAGGACGTGCTCAAGGCGCTGGGCCTGAACTCCGAGATGATCGTGAAGGCCGCGACCGAACTCATGGAAGTGGCCTCGGCATAAGGCCGGGCGACGGACCACCACAACGGCAATTGAGATGCACCGGCGACCTGGTTCGCCGGTGTTTTTCTGCGACGGGGCGTTGCGCGCGGTGGGGGTCGTGTCCGCCACCCCGCCTGCCCCGGGGCGGACACGGCGCTTAAGGCCTTTTGAATAAACGACTTGCAATGCCATCCGGGGTGTGTCCGCCCCTGGCCGGGCGGACAGGCCGGGGTGGATGGCGGCGGGCGACGCGTTGTCGGGTGGATGGCATAACTTCATTTTTGACAGTTGCTTGCGTGTTGTGTGGTCCCTGGTCATTTCGGGCGGCTCGCGGTGGGTCGGCAGGCGAGGCGCACTGAAGCGTCGCGTGGTCGAGCCGGGCTCGGGGCGGCAGGCAGGTGCGTCTCCTATAGATGGGCGGCGCGTCGCGGCGGCGCGCGTGTGCCCGTCGTTTAGCGCGGAATCAACAATAATCGGGCACGACGGCATCGTGAGCGGCTTCGGGCCTCGAAACGGGTTGGACGCGGCGGTGCGCGCCGGCGCCTGGATACGAGGTCTGTCTTCGGTGACGGCTCACGGTCGCTGGGCGTGCGGTGTTGGGCGTGCGTGTCACGGGCAAGATGGTGTAGGGTGGGCGTGAGCGATACAGGCCAAGGAGGTCAGCGATGTTGAAGCGGACATTTGCGAAGACGGGTTGGGAAGTGGGGGTGATCGGTTTCGGCGCATGGGGGATCGGGGGCCAGTGGGGGCCGGTCGAGCGACAGACGGCGGTGGAGGCGATGCACGCAGGCATCGACGCGGGGATGAACTTCATCGACACGGCGGATGCGTACGGCGAGCCGCCGGGCACCAGCGAGCGGTTGATGGCGGAGGTGTTGCGGGACCGGCGAGACGAGGTGTACGTGGCGACGAAGGTGGGCAACTTCGCGCGTCGTGCGGGCGGCGGGCTGGACTTCTCGCACTGGCTGCACGTGGACCTGTGCTGCGATGCTTCGCTGCAGCGGATGGGCATCGACACGATCGACCTGTACCAGTGTCACATGGGCCGCTGCACGGAGCCGGATGTGTTCCTGGAGGGATTCGATCGGCTGATCGAGTCGGGGAAGATCCGTGCGTTCGGCATATCGACGAACAGCGTCGAGGTGGTCGCGGCGTTCAACCGCGACGGGCGGTGCGTGAGCAACCAACTGGAGTACAGCTACCTGAACCGGTCGGCGGAGACGGACTTGTTGCCTTACTGTCACGAGGCGGGGATCGCGACGATCATCCGTGGGCCTTTGCAGAAGGGCGTGGCGACGGGCAAGTTCGATCGCGGCACGCGGTTCGAGGATTCGGTGCGGTCGCGGAACTGGAATGCCGGCGAAGGCCGCGACCAATTCGAGCGGATGCTGGACACCGTGTCGCGTGTGCGGGAGGCGACGGGCCGGGCGGACGGTTCGCTGGCGGAGGTGGCGTTGCGGTTCGTGCTGTCGCATCCGGCGGTGACGCTGGCGATCCCGGGTGCGAAGGACGCGGCGCAGGCGCGGTCGAACGCGGCGGCGGGGGCGGAGGCGCTGGACGAGGGGGCGCTGGAGGCGGTGCGTGGGGCCACGGGGTGAGGGCCGGGGAACCCGGGGGGGGCGGGGCACGCATGGGATTGGTATGCGGGGTATGATGTCGGGATGGAGGCCGACGACCACGTGTGTCTGTGTTTTGGGGTGAGCAAGCGGAAGATCGTGAATTATTATCGTCGTGAGCGGCCTGGTTCGGCGTCACAGATCAACGAGGCGTTGCCGGCGGGGACGGGTTGCCAGTGGTGCGTTGCGTTTTTGGAGAGCCTGCACGGGCAGGTGCTGGCGGGTCGGGACGAGCCGGACTTGCCGTTCAGCCCGGCGGAGTACGCGAAGCGGCGCGCGCGATACCGCGAGGCGGGCCACCGGGACGGTTCGTGACGGGTCGAGGGGGAGTCGGCGAATTAATAATCAGGGCATTGACAGGGCCCGATTTAATCGTAAACTACGAAATTCTGCGTCCCGGACGGGGCGCGGCCCGCCCGGCCGAGCGTCGCGCGGGGCATGAAGGACGTTGCTCATTGACTTTTTGAGGATGGTGGCATGGCGACCGCCGGCACTGGCAGCAAGATTCGCATCCGGATGGAGGCGTACGATCACCAGGCGCTGGATGCGTCGGCGCGGGAGATCGTGGACCACGCGAAGCGGACGAACGTCCGGGTGTCTGGCCCGGTGCCCCTGCCGACGCGGATCGAGCGTTACACGGTTCTGCGGTCGCCTCACATCGACAAGAAGTCGCGGGAGCAGTTTGAGATCCGCACGCACAAGCGGATCATTGATATTTTCGAGCCGAACGCCCGGACGGTGGAGGCGTTGAACCGACTGGTGGTTCCGGCGGGCGTTTTCGTCAAGATCAAGGCATGACCGCCCGCAGGGCGGAGGCTCGAAGGTCGAGCTTGCAGGGCAGGACAGACAGGCAATCAAGCGGGGCGAGCGGTTCCTCTGGCACATGGCCATGAACCCCGCGCAGGCCCCGGGAGGTTGAAAACGTGGCGACGCTACTCGGCAAGAAAATCGGCATGACGCGCGTGTACGACGCGTCGGGCAAGCAGGTGCCCGTGACGGTCATCGAGATCGGCCCGTGCTACGTGAGCCAGATCAAGACGACCGAGTCGGACGGCTACGCGGCGGTCCAGATCGCGTACGGCGAGGTGAAGCCCCGCCGGTCGACCGTGCCCCTGATCGGTCACGACGCCAAGGCGGGCGTGGGGCCCAAGCGGCTGCACCGCGAGTTCCGCTGCACGGACGAGGAGGCGGCGGGGTTCGATCTGGGCCAGGAGTTGACGGTCGAGCTGCTGGCCGACGTGTTGTACGTGGATGTGAGCGGCACGAGCAAGGGCAAGGGCTACCAGGGCGTGATGAAGCGGCACAATTTCAAGGGCCAGCTTCAGACGCACGGCGTGGAGCGGAAGCACCGCTCGCCGGGGTCGATTTCGGCCTACGGCGCGTGCGCCGGCAGCCCTGGCGGGCTGAAGAAGGGCAAGAAGATGGCGGGCCAGATGGGCAATGAACGCGTGACGGTTCGCTCGCTGGACGTGGTGGAAGTGGATAAGGACAAGGGGCTGCTGCTCGTGAAGGGCCCGGTCCCGGGACATAACAATGGCGTACTGGAGATACGCCCGGCGATTCGGCTGAGCCGGTCCAAGGCGCTGCTGGCCAAGGCCTCGTAAGTCCGCCCGCCCGTGGGGGCCCGGCCCCGATGGAGCGGAGCAAGGAAACTGCCCGGCCGCGACAATTCGGCGTACCGGCCCACGCGTGTTGAGGCGTGGGTGACGGCAAACCGAGTCGGCATCAGCCCGCTGCATGAGTGACGCGGCCCTGGCTGGAACCCGGCGCATCAGCACCCGCGAGCGAGGCGGGTCGAGGTAACAAGACCATGATCGACGTACCTGTATACACACCGGACGGCAAGGCAAGCGGCACGCTCGCCGTGGACGAGGCGGTGCTCGGGACCGAGGTGCGCCCCGTGCTGCTCAAGCAGGCGTACGTGGCGTTCCACGCCAACCGCCGCCAGGGCAGCAGCGCCACGCGAAGCCGCGGCCGCGTCGAGGGCTCCACCCGCAAGCTCTACCGCCAGAAGGGCACCGGCCGGGCACGCATGGGCGCGGTCCGGACGAACGTGCGGCGGGGCGGCGGCGTCGCGTTCGCCAAGTCGCCCAAGAGCTGGCGGCAGGACCTGCCGATCCGGATGCGGCGGCTGGCCAATCGCAACGCGATCCTTTCCAAGATCCTCGACGGGGAGATCAAGCTCATCACCGAATTTCCGATCGAAGCGCCGAAGACGCGGGATTTCGCCCGCCTCCTCGGCGCTTTGTCGATTGACCGCAGTTGCCTGCTGGCGCTGGGCGAGGGGGAAGACGCCGCGTGGCTGTCGGCGCGGAACATCGCCGACGTGACGCCGATGCGGGTCGACCAGCTCAACGCCTTCGACGTGCTCAACCACCGCTTCCTGCTGGCGGCGAAGTCGACGTTCGAGCAGTACCTGGGCAGCCTGAAGCCGACGACCAGCCGGGCGGGCGCCGCCGCCGACGGGGCGGCCGGGAAGGAGGCGGCGTGATGCACGCGACGCAAGTGATCCTCAAGCCGTTGATCACGGAGAAGAGCACGTGGGAGGCGGGCGCGCGCAACCGCTATGCGTTCGCGGTGCACGCCGAGGCGGACAAGCTGATGATCCGCGCCGCGATCGAGGAGCTTTACCAGGTGCGGGTGGTGGGCGTCTCGACGCAGAACCGCGTGGGCAAGTACCGCCGCACCCGCTGGGGCACGTTCCGCACGACCCGCCCGAAGAAGGCGATCGTGCAACTGCACCCCGACGACCGGATCGACCTGTTCTAAACCCACCGCCGCCCCGAGCGGGCGCGACGCGAGTTTGACCCATGGCCATACGCATCTACAAACCGACGAGCAACGGGCGGCGCAACGCGTCGGTGAACCTCCAGTCGGCGGTGACCAAGACCAAGCCGGAGAAGACGCTGCTGCGCCCGCTGCACAAGACCGGCGGCCGCAACCACACCGGCCGCATCACCACCCAGCACCGCGGCGGGGGCCACAAGCGCCGCTACCGCGTGATCGATTTCAAGCGGAACAAGCTCGACGTGGCCGGGCGGGTCATCGGCATCGAGTACGACCCCAACCGCACGTGCAACATCGCGCTGGTCGAGTATGCGGACGGCGAGCGGCGATACATATTGGCGCCGGTGGGGCTGACCGACGGCATGACCGTCATCTCCGGCAGCCGCGCCGTGGAGCCGACCGTCGGCAACAGCACGCTGATCCGCCACATCCCCGCGGGGCTGACGATCCACAACGTGGAGCTGATCCCCGGCAAGGGCGGTCAGATGGGCCGGTCGGCCGGGGCGTCGATCCGGCTGACCAACAAGGAAGGCAAGTGGGCGACGCTGGTGCTGCCGTCGGGCGAGATCCGGCAGGTCTCGCTCGATTGCCGCGCGACGGTGGGCCAGGTCGGCAACGTCGAGCACGCCAACGTCGTGCTGGGCAAGGCCGGCCGCAAGCGCTGGCTGGGCATCCGCCCGACGGTGCGTGGCGTGGCGATGAGCCACCACGCCCACCCGCTGGGCGGCGGCGAAGGCCGCAGCAAGGGCGGCCGCTCCCCCGTCAGCGCCAGCGGCGTGGAGTCCAAGGGCGGCCACACCCGCCCCAAGAGCAAACCCTCGAACAAGCGGATCATCCGTCGGCGGCGCTCGCGCCGCTACGGCATCCAGAAGTTGAAGAAGTAGGCGGGCCGACCGGCAACCGGCAACTGGACACTGGGAACTCAAGCACATGGCACGATCACTGAAAAAAGGCCCTTTCCTGGACGAGAAGCTTTACCGCCGCGTTGAGATGCTCAACGAGTCCGGTCGGAAGCAGGCGCTGCGGACGTGGAGCCGCGCCTGCACCATCGTGCCCGAGTTCGTGGGCCACACGTTCCAGGTGCACAACGGCAAGCAGTTCGTCGACGTGTTCGTGACCGAGGACATGGTCGGGCACAAGCTCGGGGAGTTCAGCCCGACGCGGACCTTCCGCGGCCACCGGACGCAGGACAAGTAAGCAGCGACGGAGACACTCGATGGCATACACAGCCCTACATCGATTCGCCCGGATCAGCCCGCAGAAGGCGCGGCTGGTGGTGGACATGGTCCGCGGGCGCGATTTCGACGACGCCATGGCGGTGCTGCAGTACTCCAAGAAGCGCGCCGCGGTCTACGTCCGCCAGGCGCTGCTCTCGGCCCAGGCCAACGCCGACCAGGCCGAGGCCGACACCCGCAACCTCTACGTCAGCGAAGCCTTCGTCAACGAGGGGCCCACGATCAAGCGGTTCCAGCCCAAGGACCGCGGCCGGGCCCACCCGATCAACAAGCGGACCTGCCACATCCACGTGGCCGTCGACGAACGTGTTGGCTCGCCCGAACCCCAACCCGCGCCCGAGCCCCAGGCCGAGCCCGAGCCGCAAGAGGCCGCCGCGGACCAGTAAACCCCCGGCCCCGAGCGCCGGGGCCCGAGCTTGATTGGCGAACTACTCATGGGACAGAAAACCCACCCATTCGGATTCCGAGTCGGCATCACCGAGACGCACCGCTCCCGCTGGTACGCGCCGAAGCTGATGTACGGCGAGCTGCTCGTCGAGGACCAGAAGATCCGCCAGTTCGTGGACGGTCGGCTGAACCGCACGCCCCCGTTCGCCGCGGTCAGCGACATCCTGATCGAGCGGACCCGCGAGGAGCTGAAGGTGATCGTCCGCACGGCGCGGCCGGGGCTGGTCATCGGCCCCAAGGGCGCCGAGGTGGACAACCTCACGCAGGAGTTGCAGCGGCTGACCGGCCGCAAGGTCGTGATCAACATCATCGAGGTCAAGAACCCCGACGTGGAGGCGAAGCTGATCGCCGAGGGGATCGCCGAGCAGTTGAAGAAGCGTGCCAGCTTCCGCCGCACGCTCAAGCAGCGCGGCGAGGCCGCCATGACCGCCGGCGCCAAGGGCGTGAAGATCATGATCTCCGGGCGGCTCGGCGGCGCCGACATGGGCCGCAAGGAAACCTTCCGCATGGGCTCGATCCCGCTGCAGACGCTCCAGGCGAATGTCGACTACGGCTTCGCCGAGTCGAACACGACCTACGGGGTGATCGGCGTGAAGGTGTGGGTGTACAAGGGCATGTTCCACGAGCCCGGCCAGGAAGAGGAATTCAGCCGCGCGGCGGGCGCCCGTCCGCGTGCACGAGGACGACACTAAGCCACCCGACCCGACCGCCTGCGTCGTTCAGGACCCCCGACTCAAGACGCTGAGGAAACGCCGCCATGCCGATGATGCCCAAACGAGTGATGCACCGCAAACAGATGCGTGGGAAGGTCCGCGGCAACGCGACGCGCGGCAACTACGTCGCCTACGGCGACTACGGGTTGCAGACGTTGGAGGCCGGCTGGCTGACCGCCCGGCAGATCGAGGCCGGCCGTATCGCCGCCATGCACTTCCTCCGCCGCGAGGGCAAGGTCTTCATCCGCGTCTTCCCCGACAAGCCCGTCAGCAAGAAGCCGCTGGAGACCCGGATGGGCAAGGGCAAGGCCGACGTGGACTACTGGTGCGCCGTGGTCAAGCCCGGCACGATCCTGTACGAGATCGCCGGGGTCCCGGAGAACCTCTCACAGCAGGCCCTGGCCCGCATCGCGCACAAGATGCCGTTCCGCGTGCGGATGGTCGGGCGGCGGCACCAGGTGTAAGCACGCACGAAACGCACCGTACCCGGCAGGAGCTGGACCATGACCGGTGAAGAAGTCAGCAAGATGGCGCCCGAGGAACTGAAGCAGGAGTTGCAGCGGCTGCGCCGCCACCTGTTCGACCTGCGCAGCCAGGCCGTCACGGAAAAGATCGAGGACCCGACGCAGTTGAGCAAGACGCGGCGCGACATCGCGCGGCTGCTCACCGAACGCCGCGCCCGCCAGATCGCCAACGCGACCTGAGCCGACGCGCGACTCACGCCCCCCGACGCGGGCAAGGAAACCGACCGATGACCCAGACCACCGCCAACCCGACCGAACCGGCCCGCCGCCCGCTCAAGGGCACGCGCGTCGGGACCGTCGTCTCCGACCGACGCGACAAGACCCGCAAGGTCGTCGTCGACTACCTGGCCCGGCACGAGAAGTACGGCAAGTTCGTGCGACGCCGCTCGGTCTACCAGGTCCACGACGAGACGAACGCGACCCACAACGGCGACATCGTCGAGATCGCCGAGTGCCGGCCGCTGAGCAAGACCAAGAGCTGGCGCCTGGTGCGCGTGGTGGAGACCGCCGCGGGCAACGTGGCCCAGCACGAGACGACCGCCCCGATCGACGAGGCCGCGTCCGACGACCAGGCCCCCACCGGAGTAAGCGACGATGCTTCAGGCTGAATCACGCTGCGACGTCGCCGACAACACCGGCGCCAAGGAAGCGATGGTCATCCGCGTGCTCGGCGGATCGACCGGCCGCGGCCAGTTCACGCGGAAGACCGCCACCATCGGCGACCGCGTGATCTGCACGATCAAAAAGGCGCTGCCCAACGGCGAGGTCAAGGAGCACGAGGTGGTGACCGCGGTCATCGTCCGCACCAGCTACCCCGTCCGACGCGACGACGGGTCGTACGTGCGGTTCGATAAGAACGCCGTGGTCATCATCGACAAGGAAGGCAACCCGCGCGGCACGCGGATCTTCGGCGCCGTCGCCCGCGAGCTGCGTGAGAAGGCGTACATGAAGATCGTCAGCCTCGCCTCGGAGGTCGTCTGAGCCGCGACGCCCCAGGACCACGACCCAGGACTAACCACCATGCCCCAACACGTCAGAAAAGGCGACATCGTGCAGGTCATCGCGGGCAACGACCGCGGCAAGACCGGGCGGGTGCTGCGCGTCATGCCCCGCGAGGACAAGGTCATCGTCGAGGGCGTCAACCGCCGGTTCCGGCACGTGCGGCCCAACCAGCAGAACCCCCAGGGCGGCCGCGTCGAGAAGGAGATGCCCATCCACATCTCCAACGTCCAGCCGGTCAGCCCCTCGACCCACAAGCCCACCCGCGTGCGGTTCCAGACCAAGCCCGACGGGACCAAGACGCGGGTCGCCGTCCGCGGCGGCGACGAGTTAAGCGTCCTCAAGGCGCCCCCCAGGAAGTAAACACGACCAGGCCCCCCAGCGGGGAGCAAGACCATGACACCACGACTCAAGACAGCCTACTTCGAACAGATCGCCCCGGACACGGCCAAGCAGTTCGGCATCGCCAACACCTTCGCCCAGCCGCGGTTCGAGAAGATCGTGCTCAACGTCGGTATGGGCAAGGAGCTGGACGGCACCAAGGTCCGCCCGCAGGTCCGCGAGCAGGTGCTGGCCGACCTGGCGAAGATCAGCGGCCAGAAGGCCGTCATGGTCAAGGCCCGCAAGGCGGTCAGCAACTTCAAGGTCCGCGACGGCTACGAGACCCACGCGAAGGTGACCCTCCGCGGGGCGCGGATGTGGGAGTTCCTCGACCGGCTGATCACCCTGGCGATCCCGCGGGTCAAGGACTTCCGCGGGCTGCCGGCCAAGAGCTTCGACCCGGCGGGCAACTACAGCTTCGGCGTCGGCGAGCAGGGCATCTTCCCCGAGATCAACATGGCCGAGGTGCAGTACGCCCACGGCCTGAACATCAACATCGTGATGCGCAACTCCAACCCCGAGAAGACCCGGTACATCCTCACGCAGATGGGCTTCCCCTTCGAGCGTGCGGAAGGCGAGGAGCCGGCGCGGAAGGCCGGCTGAACGGCCGACGACACGAGGAACTGAACCATGGCAAGCAAGAGCACATTCACCCGCATGAAGCGCGTGCAGAAGACGGTCGACAAGTACGCCGAGCTGCGCCGGCGCCTCAAGGCCGAGGGCGACTACGCCGGTCTGGCGCGGCTGCCCCGCGACGCGAGCCCGACGCGGGTCCGCAACCACTGCGCCCTGACCGGGCGGACGCGGGGCGTCTACCGCAAGCTCGGCATCAGCCGCATCAAGCTGCGCGAGCTCGCCCTCGAAGGCAAGATCCCCGGGATGAAGAAGTCAAGCTGGTGAAGCCGCGGGTGGGGTGGCCCGGCCCGAACCCTGGAGTCCAACGAACATGCTGACCGATCCGATCGCCGACATGCTGACACGTATCCGAAACGCCGTGCGCAACAAGTCGCGCCACGTCGTGGTCAAGCGGTCCAAGGTCTGCCTTGGCATCGCCCAAGTCCTCAAGAGCGAGGGCTACATCGTCGACTTCGATCCGATCGACGACGGGCGGCAGGGCCTGATCCGCGTGGAGCTGAAGTACGGCATGCGCGGGGAGCAGGTCATCCACCGCCTCGAGCGGGTGAGCAAGCCCGGCTGCCGCGTGTACGCCAAGGTCGAGGAACTGCCCCGCCCGCTCGCCGGGCTCGGCATCGCCGTGGTCTCCACGTCGCGCGGCGTGCTCAGCGACCGCATCGCCCGTGAACAACGCATCGGAGGCGAACTGCTCTGCACCGTTGAGTAACGCCGCACCCACGGTTGCCAACCGTCCAACGCGAGATTTGCCATGAGCCGTATCGGAAAAATCCCCGTCGCCATCCCCAGCGGAGTCAGCGTCTCCGTCAGCGGTCGCACGGTCACCGTGCAGGGCGCCAAGGCCACGCTCACCCTCGACCACCGCCCCGAGGTCGCCGTCAAGGTCGAGGACAAGCAGGTCCTCATCGAACGCAACGACGAAGAGCGGGCGACCCGCGCCTACCACGGCATGACCCGGGCGCTGATCCAGAACATGGTCGTGGGCGTCAGCGAGGGGTTCAAGCGGGAGCTGGAGATCAACGGCGTCGGCTGGACCGCCCGCGTCCAGGGCCGCAAGGTCGCCCTGAACGTCGGGTACGCCGACACCCGCGAGGTCGAGATCCCCATGGGCGTCGAGGTCGACGTCCAGGGCAACAAGATCGCGATCAGCGGGGCGGACAAGCAGGCGGTGGGCCAGCTCGCGGCGAAGATCCGCGGCCATCGCCCGCCCGAGCCCTACAACCACAAGGGCATCAAGTACGCCGACGAAGTGCTCGTGAAGAAGGAAGGCAAGGCGTTCGCCGGCGGCGGCTAAGCCCCAACCCCCATCGCGCCCCGCGCGGGGCCGAGGTCAAACCCCATGGAAAAGAACAAGATCACCAGGCTACGTCGGCTGCGTCGCAAGCGCGGCATCCGCAAGCGCGTGTTCGGCACCCCGGACCAGCCCCGCGTGACCATATTCCGCTCGCAGAAGCACATCTACGCCCAGGCGGTCGACGACGTGGGCGGCCGGACGCTGGCTTCGGCGAGCACGGTGCAGGCCGACGGCGGCGCGACCGTCGATCAGGCCAAGGCGGTGGGCACGGCCCTGGCCGAGAAACTCAAGGCCGCCGGCGTCGAGCGCGTCAGCTTCGACCGCAACGGCTTCCGCTACCACGGCCGCGTCAAGGCCCTGGCCGACGCCGCACGCGAGGCGGGCCTGAAATTCTGACCACGACACGCACGCCGCTCCGCGGCCTCGACTGAATAGGAACCGATATGGCTGAGATTCTTCAGGACGAAGCGCAAGGGACACTGGAGTCCACGACCATCTGGGTCAACCGCACCGCCGCGACCGTCAAGGGCGGGCGCCGGTTCAGCTTCTGCGCGCTCGTCGCCGTCGGCGACCGCGGGGGCCGGGTCGGCCTGGGCTACGGCAAGGCCCCGGGTGTGCCCGCGGCCATCGAGAAGGCCCAGAAGGAAGCCAAGAAAAAGCTCAAGGCGATCGAGCTCAACCGCGGCACCGTCCCCCACGAGGTGACCGGGCGGTTCTGCTCGTCCAAGGTCCGCCTGATCCCCGCCTCGCCGGGCACCGGCGTCATCGCCGGCGGCACCGTCCGCGCCGTGCTCGAACTCGCCGGCGTCAAGGACTGCCTGAGCAAGTCGTACGGCTCGACCAACAAGATCAACCTCGCCCGCGCCGCGCTGGAGGGCCTGCTCAGTTGTGAGAGCCGCCAGACCATCGCCGAGCACCGTGGCGTCGAGATCGACAAGACCCTGGTCGATGAGAAGATCGAAATCGGCGAACGCTTCGCGCCGTCGGGCAGCGCCGCCGAGGACGGCGGCCGCGCCAAGGCCCCGGTCAACGTCATGGACGAGCAGGCCAAGAAGGGTGGCCGCGGACGCGGTCGGGGCGGTCGCGGCGGCGGCGGTGGCCGCGGCCCGCGGACGCGCGGGCCCCGCGAGGAAGCCCCCGCGGACTCGTCCAAGCCGGGCGATGACCAGGACGCCAAGCAAGGCGCCGCCCAGCCCGAGTCGGCACAGACCACGCAGGCCGGCGAAGGCGCCGCGCCCGAAACGGACAAGACCGCGTAACGATTGTTCACGACCCGGCGTGCCGCCGATGCGCGGCCGCGTCGATCCGGGCGACCCCGCTCGCCCACTGCTTCGGAGTCAACGTCATGGCGATGATTCATGAAATCACGGCACAGGTCGGCGCCCACAAGCGCCGCAAGCGCATCGGTCGCGGGCCCGGTTCGGGCACCGGCAAGACCGCCGGCCGCGGCCACAAGGGCGCCAAGAGCCGCAGCGGCTGGAGCGGGTCGGTCCACCCGCTCTACGAGGGCGGGCAGATGCCCTACTTCCGCCGCATCCCCAAGCGCGGTTTCAGCAACGTCCAGTTCGCCACGAACTGGGCGATCGTCAACATCAAGACACTCGAGGCCCGCTTCGCCGACGGCGACAGCGTGGACGCGGCGGTGTTGGCCCGGCTGCACCTGATCCCCAACGACCGCATGCCCCTGAAGGTGCTGGGCGAGGGGGAGCTGACCAAGAAACTCAACGTCTCGGCCGGCCGCTTCAGCGCCGCGGCCAAGGCTAAGATCGAGGGCGCCGGCGGCACGGCCACCGTGATCGGCGGCGAGCCGCCCGCCAAGCCGGCCAAGCCGGCCAAGCCGGCACCCGCCGAGGCCGCTGCGCCGGCCCCGGCCGAGCCGCCCGCCGCCGACCAACCGGACGCCGGGAAGGATGAGCAGGGTGACCAGCAGTCGTGAGTGGATGACCGGCCGACCCCTGGGCGCGGAGTGACCCGACCATGCAGGCGATACTGAATATCTTCAAGATCCCCGAGCTGCGGAACAAGCTGATGTTCACCATCGGCGTGTTGATCATCTACCGCATCGGGTTCTGGATCCCACTGCCCGGCATCAGCCAGCAGCAGCTCAAGGACCACTTCGACCAGGCCGCCGAGCAGGGCAGCGCCGCCGGCGAAATGGCCCGGTTCATGTCGATCTTCACCGGCGGCGACCTCGGCCAGTCGACGCTGTTCGGGCTGGGGATCATGCCCTACATCTCCGCGGCGATCATCTTCCAGTTGCTCGGGACCGTGCTGCCCGCGCTGGAGCAGCTCCGCAAGGAAGGCCCCGCCGGCCAGCAGAAGATCCAGGAATACACCCGCTACGCCACGGTGGGGCTGTGCATCGTCCAGGCGTTCTTCTGGCTCAGCTACCTCCAGTCGCAGGCGACGCTCGTGCATCCCGAATGGCGCGAGGGCGGCGGGTACATGCTCTTCTGGCTCTGCGGGATCACCGGCCTCACCGCCGGCACGGTCTTCCTCATGTGGCTGGGCGAGCAGATCGACAAGTACGGCATCGGCAACGGCGCGTCGCTGATCATCACCGGCGGCATCCTCGCCGGCATGCCCCAGGCGATCAAGGTCGGCGTCATCGACCAGATGACCGGCGCCGGCGGCGAGGGCCAGGGCAGCCTCAGCTTCTACAACGTCCTGTTCCTCGCGGCCAGCTTCGTCTTCGTCGTCGCCGGCACCGTCCTCATCACCCAGGGCCAGCGACGCATCCCCGTCCAGCAGGCCAAGCACACCCGCGGGCGACGCGTCTACGGCGGCCAGCGCAGCTACCTGCCGCTCCGCGTCAACCACGGCGGCGTCATGCCCATCATCTTCGCCAGCTCGCTGCTCATCATCCCCATGATGGGCTTCCGCTCGATGTCGCAGGCCTGGGGCGGCGGCGACGGCTGGGTGGCCAACCTCTCGGTGTTCCTCGGCAACGAGTTCGCCATGGGCAGCTATCTCTACGAACTGCTCTACATCGCGCTGATCTACTTCTTCGCATACTTCTGGACCACGGTCCAGTTCCAGCCCCGGGAGATCTCCATCAACCTCCGGGACAACGGCAGCTTCATCCCGGGTCTGCGGCCGGGCCCGCGGACGGCCGAGTACCTCGAGCGGGTGATGGAACGGATCACCTACGTGGGCGCGGGATTTCTCGCGGTGATCGCTGTGATCCCGACCGTGATCGCCGAGGCCTCGAAGATCGACCTGTACGTGACCAGCTTTCTCGGGGGCACGGCGCTGCTGATCTCGGTCAGCGTGTGCCTGGATTTCGTCCAGCGGATCGAGGCGAACCTGCTGATGCGGAATTATCAGGGGTTCCTCTCGGGCCCGGGCGGCACGAAGGGCCCGCGGATACGCGGCCCGCGGGGGTGAGCCCGCCCCGCGGGTGTTTGGCAACACGAGCCGGTCGTGCTAAACTGCACGATTCCCGTCAGGCGAGGGCAAAGCCCCCGCGCGACGGGAAGCCGGCAAGGATGACGGCGAGACCGGCAGCGCATGGCGATCCGTTACAAGACACCCGACGAGATCGAGCAGATGCGCCAGGCCGGTCGGTGGGTCCACGAGGCCCTGAGGCGCTGCCGCGAGGCGTGTCGAGTCGGTGCGACCACCGCCGAGATCGACGCCGCCGCGGAGACCGTCCTCGCCGAGACCGGCGGCATGGGGTTGTTCAAGAACTACCCCACGTACCGCCCCGGCGAAGGCTTCCCCGCCGCGACCTGCATCAGCGTGAACGACCAGGTGGTCCACGGCATCCCCGGCGAGCGGGAGGTCCGTGACGGCGACATCGTCAGCATCGACTTCGGGATCAAGATCGAGGGCTGGTGCGGCGACTCGGCCACGACCGTGCTCGTCGGCAACGTGCCCGAGAGGGTCCGTCGCCTCTGCGAGGTCACCGAGCACGTGCTGACGATCGCACTGGAAAACATGGGCCCCGGCGTCAAGTGGAGCCAGGTCGCCCAGAAGATGGAAGGTTACGCGAAGGCGGCGAAGTTCGGCATCGTCCGCGAGTTCGTGGGGCACGGCATCGGGCAGACCCTGCACGAAGAGCCCAAGGTCCCCAACTTCGTCAGCCGCGAGCTGCGACGCAACGACTTCGAGCTGAAGCCGGGGCTCGTCCTCGCGGTCGAGCCGATGTGCTGCCTCGGTACCGATCACGTGCGGATCCTCGACGACCGATGGACGGTCGTCACCGCCGACGGCGAACCGGCCGCTCACTACGAGCACACCGTCGCCGTGACAGAGTCGGGATGCCTCGTGCTGACCGACGGAAAGTGAGAACCGCAACAGGACATGGCCAAAGAGGACAAGCTCCAGGTCGAAGGCGAAGTGATCGACACCCTGCCGAACGCGATGTTCAAGATTCGGCTGGAGAACGGGCACGAGGTGCTGGGCATGCTCGCCGGCAAGATGCGGATGCACTACATCCGGATCGTCCCCGGCGACCGCGTCACGGTGGAGATCAGCCCCTACGACCTGACCCGTGGTCGGATCACGTACCGACACTGACCGGCCGCGCAGCGCCCAGCCCCGAGGTGGATCATGAAAGTCCGAGCCAGCGTGAAACGAATCTGTGAGAACTGCAAGATCGTCCGTCGCAAGGGCGTCGTGCGCGTGATCTGCACGAACCCCAAGCACAAGCAACGCCAGGGCTGAAGCCCCGCGGGTTCGAGCTTCGAACCTCGAACGTCGAGTTTGGAGACCAACATGCCACGTATCGCCGGCGTCGACATCCCGGACAACAAGCCGATCCGCATCTCGCTCCAGTACATCCACGGCATCGGGCCGAAGTTCGCCCAGGCCATCGTCAAGGAAGCGGGTATCGAGGGCCAGCTCCGCGCCAACAACCTCAGCGAGGATGACGTGGCGAAGCTGACGCACATCATCGATTCCAACTACGTCGTGGAGGGCGCGCTCCGCCGCCAGACCTCGCAGAACATCGCCCGCTTGCGCGACATCCGCGCCTACCGCGGCGAGCGGCATCGTCGGGGGCTGCCCGTCCGCGGCCAGCGCACCCAGACCAACGCCCGCACCCGCAAGGGCCGCAAGAAGACCGTCGCCGGCAAGAAGGGCGTCAAGTAAACCCGCGACCCGCGGCCGCGCCGCGATCGTCTACGTCACGCCGTCGATCGCCGATCGACGGCCTCGTCAACCGAAGTCAGCTACCCCGGCGGTAGCGCCCGCAGCTTCGAGGAACAGGCATGGCCAAGAAAGCACGCAAAGTCCGCAGGAACGTCACCCGGGGGGTCGCCCACATCAAGGCGACCTTCAACAACACCCAGGTCACCATCACCGACGTGAGCGGCGAGACCGTGGCATGGGACTCGGCCGGCACGGTCGGGTTCAAGGGCGCCCGCAAGAGCACGCCCTTCGCCGCGACCCGCGCCGCGGAGAATGCCGCCGCCAAGGCGCGGAAGGTCGGCATGACCGAGGTCGAGGTGAAGATCAAGGGGCCGGGCCCCGGCCGCGAGTCCGCTGTCACCGCCCTGCAGTCCAGCGGGCTGAAGATCACCGCCATCGAGGACGTCACGCCGATCCCTCATAACGGCTGCCGCCCCCGCAAGAAACGACGCGTGTAAGCGGAGGCGACGGGCCGCAGGCCGCGTGGTCCACGGGGACCCGCGTCGCCTTCGCCGTCGCCCGTTCACGCCGCCGACGACATCCGGCTTCATGCAGAAGGCGTCCCCCGCCGGGCAGCGCGGGTGAGATGACCGCGACCTGAAGCCGCCGCCCGAACACAAGGCGAAGCTGCCCGACAGACAGAAGGAGACCGCCGATGCGCATTCGCTGGAGAGGCCTGGAACTGCCCACCCGTGTCATCCCCGACCCCGACCTGAACACCGCGACCTACGGCAAGTTCACCGTGGAGCCGTTCGAGCGCGGGCTCGGCACGACCGTCGGCAACTCGCTCCGCCGCATCCTGCTCTCGACGATCGAGGGCGCGGCCGTCACCCGCGTCAAGATCAACAACGCCGCCCACGAGTTCACCACGCTCCAGGGCGTGCAGGAAGACGTGACCGACATCATCCTGAACGTGAAGAACCTCGTGGTGCAACTCGAGGGCGACGAGCCCCGGACCATGGCGCTGGGCGCGACCGGGCCCGGCGAGGTCACCGCCGACATGATCGAGGCCGACACCTCCATCACCATCCTCAACAAGGACCTGGTGATGTGCACGCTGACCGAGGAGGTCGACTTCGACTGCGAGTTTGTCGTGGAGAAGGGCCGGGGCTATGTGCCGGCGAGCGAGCTGGCCGAGCGGGAGCCCGAGCAGACGGTCGGCGACATCCACGTCGACGCGATCTTCTCGCCGGTGCTCCGCGTGCGGTACAAGGTCGAGGACACCCGCGTGGGCCAGAAGACTAACTACGACAAGCTGACGCTGGAGGTCTGGACCAACGGCGCGGTCACGCCGGAGATGGCGCTGGTCGAGGCGGCGAAGATCATGCGCAAGCACCTCAACCCGTTTGTGCAGTACTTCACGCTCGGCGGGGAGACGGTTTCCGAGGCCGCCGCCGCCGCCACCGCCGTCGACGACGAGCTGGTCCGCAAGCTGGCCATGCCCATCGAGGACCTCGACCTGTCGGTCCGGGCCAACAACTGCCTCGAGTCGGCCGAGATCAAGACCGTGGGGCAGCTCGCCCAGATGACCGAGCCGGACCTGCTCAAGATCCGGGCGTTCGGCAAGACGAGCCTCCGCGAGATCAAGCGCAAGCTCGCGGACATGGACCTGTCGCTGGGCATGACCCCGCCGCCGGGCGCCGAGGTCGAGATGCCCGCGGGGTTCGAGCCCGCCACTGAGCCCATGGAATCGTTCAGCACCGAAGACCTCGACGACGACGAGTAACCCCGCGACGCACGACCCGGCCCCGATGCGCGTGCGGACGGGCCGTTGCATGAACCCGGAGTATCGCCATGAGACACGGCATTGCCGGCTACAAGCTCTCCCGTGACACCGAGCACCGCACCGCGCTGTTCCGCAACCTCGCGGCCGGCCTGTTCCAGCACGGCCAGATCACCACCACGCTGCAGAAGGCCAAGGCCGTTCAGCCGTTCGTCGAGAAGCTGATCACGCTGGCCCGCCGCGGCGACCTGCACGCCCGACGCCAGGTCATCGCCCGACTCCAGGACCGCAAGCTCGTCACCGTCGACAAGGACTCGGGCGACCCGATCTACGAAGAGCACCCCGACGGGCGCGACAAGACGCTCGTCCAGAAGCTGTTCGAGGAGATCGGCCCCAAGTATGCCGACCGACCCGGCGGGTACACGCGGATCGTCCGCCTGGGCACCCACCGCATCGGCGACGGCGGCGACCTGGTCGTCCTTCAACTGGTCGGCGACGAGGAAGGCGCCAGCGTGGCCGGCCGATCCTCGCGACGCCGCCAGAAGCAGAACAACCGCACGACCTTCGCGGCGAAGCTCCGCAAGGCCGGCGGCGGCGCGGCGGCCACCGAAGCCTCGCCCGCCGACGCCGACGCCGAGCCCCAGGCCCCGCCGCCCGCACCCGCGGAAGATGCGCCCGAGGGCGAGACGGCTGCCGCCGATGCCCCGGCTGAGGCCCCGGCTGAGGATAAGCCCGCCGACGCGCCGGCCGCGGAAGCGGCGGCCGACGGGGACACCGGCGACGACCCGGATAAGCCCAAGGGCGAGTAACCCGACCGCTTGACCTCAACCTCCGACTGCCGCTATGACTGCGGGCGGAGGTTTTTTCATGGCCGAACCCCGACGCGACCCCGACTGCATCTTCTGCAAGATCATCGCCGGCAAGATCCCCAGCCACGCGGTCTACGAGGACGAGCACGTGCTGTCGTTCCTGGACATCGGCCCGCTGAGCCGGGGTCACACGCTGATCATCCCCAAGGGCCATTACGTCACGCTCGACGAGGTCCCGGCGGAGACCGCCGCGGCGTGCGGGCGTGCGGCGAAGGCCGTCGGCGCCGCGGTCGTCGCGTCGACCGGCTGCGCCGGCTGGAACCTGCTGCAGAACAACGGGTCGGTCGCCGGCCAGGTGGTCATGCACGTGCACTTTCACATTATCCCGCGTGACGAGGGCGACGGCCTGGGCTACCGTTGGCCCGCCGGCAAGCTGGACGACCAGGCCGCCGCCGAGCTCAAGGCCGCCATCACCGACCGGTTGAAGTAGCGCCCGCGGCAAGGTTGGTGCCGCGTTCGGCCGCGCAGCAGCGTCTCGTCGGCCCGCGCGTCCGCCCATCGCCCACCTCCCCCTGGCGTCGGCAGCAGCTTCGCAAGCGGCCGCCGAGCTCCGCAAGTCCCGCGCGTGTGCTCCGGCCGTGCCGCGTCTTCGGTCACGACAGGCCCACCTCACACTCCAGTCGACATCGCCTTCTGTCGGCCATGGGGTGCTTCGCTCGGCCGGCGGGGGCGGCGGGGATGGGCCTGGCGGGGTCAGCGGAGGCGTTCGGGGACGTATCGGGTCATGCGGTTGAGGTAGTCGGCGGGGTACATGCCGTCCATGGCGGCCTGCTCGATGGCATCGGCGGCGGGGCGGGCGTCGTTGCCCATGCGGTTGAGCACGTTGACCGCGCGTAGCCGCACGAATGGCGTGGGGTGGGCGAGGGCTTGCACGAGCGTATCTCGGGCGGGATCGGCGTGGCCGAGTTGGTACACCGCCTCGGCGGCGGCGACGCGGACGACGGGCGAGCCGTCCGCGAGCGCACGCCGTAGCGCCGCCTCGGCGGGCGCAGCCTCGTCGCCCAGCATGACCAGGCCCAGCGCCGCCCACCATCGCACGATCGGCTCGGGGTCATCGAGCAGTCGCACCAGCTCGGGCAGGTTGGCCGGGTCACGGTCGCCGGCCATCTCCGCGACGGGCAGGATGCGGGTCAGCGGGTAGGCGGCTTCGCTCTGGCCGACCACGTACTGCGTGGACCCGTCGGCGCGGCGGTGCATCTCGTACTCGCTCATCAGCCCCGTGTCGCGGGTGCGGAGCTGCCAGTCGCGGAGCTGGGCGCTCATGCGTTCGACGACGTGGGCGTAGCGCGGATCGTCGGCGAGGTTGTGGACCATGTGCGGATCGGCTCGCACGTCGTACAGCTCTTCGGTGGGCTTGGGCAGGAAGTAGCGGCTCTGGGCGGGGGTGAGCTGGCCCTGCGCGTGGAGCTTGGTCCAGACCTGGGCGGTGGGCATCTTCATCGTGTACCAGCCGAACGGCGCCCACGGCAGGTGGGGCAGGAAGTTGCGGTGGTACTGGTACTGTGAGTCGCGGACGACGCGGACGCAGGCGTACTGTTCGGCGTGGCGATTGCGGATGGCGAAGGCGTAGTCGCGTGGCGGCGGGGCGTGGTCGCCGAGGAAGGCCCGGCCCTGCATATGCCCGGGCACCTTCGCCCCGACCAGCGACAGCAGCGTCGGCGGGAAGTCGACGAAGCTGACCAGCCGATCGTCGACCGAACCCGGCTTGTCCGGCGCCAGGTGCGCGTACTTCTCCGGGAAATGGATCAGCAGCGGCACACGCAGGCCCCAGTCGTAAGGCCACTTCTTGCACATCGGCAGGCCCACGCCGTGGTCGGAGTAGAAGAAGACGATGGTGTCGTCGGCGAGGCCGGCTTCTTCGAGATCGGCCAGATGATCGGCGACCCAGCGATCCAGCGCGGAGATGGTGTCGTAGTGATTGGCCCAGTCGCGTCGGACCTCGGGGGTGTCGGGGTGGAACGGGGGCACGGGCACGTCGGCCGGGTCGTGCCGCCGGGCGGCGGTGAGACCCTTGGTGGCTTGGCTGTATTTCGGCTCGCGGATGCGGCTTTCGTGGGTGCCGTCGTAGTTGAACACGGCGAAGAACGGCTGACCCGGGTCGCGATGCCGCCAGTGGGCCTTGCCCGAGCACGCATCCCAGGCGTCGGGCGGTGTCGGGAAGTTGTAGTCGGTCTTGGCGTTGTTCGTGCAGTAGTACCCGGCGTCGCGCATGAGGCGGCTGCAGGTGGGGATCGACTCGGGCAGGCGGATGCGGCTGCGCATGTCCTGCGACCCGATCGTCGAGGGGTACATCCCGGTGATCAGGCACGAGCGGTTGACCGCGCAGACGCCGGCGATCCCGACCGCCTGGGTGTAGCGGATGCTCCGGCCGGCCAGCTTGTCGATATGCGGCGTGTTGGCGTAGGTGTCGCCGTAGCAGCCGAGGGTCGGGCTCATGTCCTCGCAGGTCAGCCAGAGGACGTTGGGGCGGGCGGCCCGCTCGCTGGCGCGCGCCGACAACGCCACGGCCAGAGTGATGACGAGCGCGAGGGCGGCGATGGCCTGAACGGCGGCGCGCGACTGGGTTTGGCGATTCATGGTGGTGGTCCCGGTCCGGGGTCAACGAATCTCGAACCAGCCTTGGAGCTGCACACCGTCCAGCGCGGACGAAGTGGCGACGCGGACCTTGTACTCCCCGGGCTCGACGATCCACGCGTTGTGGCGGTCGAGCATCCGCAGGTCACGCCGCGGGTCGACCTTGAAGCGGACGGTCTTGGTCTGGCCCGGTTCGAGCGACACCCGCTCGAACCCGCGCAGCATCTGTGTGTAAGGCGTGACCGACGCGACAACATCCTCGATGTAGAGCTGCGGCACCTCGTCGCCGGGGCGGTCGCCCGTGTTGGTCAGTTCGCAGGTGATGGTGATCGCATCGTCGGCGGTGGCGTTGGCCGGCTCGATCTTCAGGTTGTCGTACTCGAAGCAGGTATAGCTCAGGCCGTGCCCGAGGTAGTACAGCGGCTTCACCATGCGGGTGCTGCCCCAGCCGTTGGGCCCGGCGCGGCGGTTCTGCCGGCCCCAGGCGCCGTGGCGGTGCGGCATGGCCAGGGGGATCTGGCCGACCGTGCGCGGGAAGGTGATCGGAAGCTTCCCGCCGGGGTTGTAGTCACCGAACACCGCCTCGGCGACGGCCTGGCCGACCTTCTCACCCCCGTGCCAGCAGGCGAGGATGCCGTCCACGTGGTTGTCGATCCAGTTGATCGACGCGGCGCGGCCGGCCATCAGCACCACGATGACCGGCTTACCCGTCTTGACCATCTGCTGGACCAGCAACGTCTGATGCCCGGGCAGGTCGAGCGACGTCCGCGATCGCGACTCGCCCACGGTCTCGTGGCTGTCACCCACGACGACGACGATGGCGTCGGCGCGGTCGGCCGCGGCGATCGCCGCATCCAGCTTCGACCGCTCCCTGCCCATGGGCGGCTCGGGCAGGATGTCCGAACCCGGGAACCGGTCGTCACGCCAGTCGCAGCCCTCGGCGTGAAGGACGTCGACGCGGTCGCCGACCAGCGCCTCGATCCCGGCCAGCGGCGTGATCACGTCTGACATCGACGGACCGTACCGGCTGATCATCTGTTCCGGATCGTCGGCGCCGGGGCCCGTGACCAGCAGGGTCTTGAGGCGGTCGGCGTCGAGCGGCAGGGCGCTGTTGTCGTTCTTCAGCAGCACCAGCGCCTTGCGCGCCGCCTCCAGCGTCGTCGCTTCGTGCGCCTCGGTGTACACCACCCGCAGCGCCCTCTCGGGGTCGCCGAACGGCTCGTCAAAAAGGCCCAGCCTGAACTTGTTGCGCAGGACATCGGCGACACGCGCGTTGATCGTCTGCATGCTGATCTTGCCCCTGCGGACCGCTTCTCGCAGCGGCAGGACAAATCGCTCGGTCGGCTGGAAGTCGGTGCGGACGTTCATGCCGGCGTTCACCGCCTGGGCGATCGCGTCTTCCCAGTCCGCCGCGACGCGGTGCTGCTGGTGGATTCGCTCGATCGCGCCGCTGTCCGAGACGACGTAGCCGTTGAACCCGTACTCCTCGCGCAGCAACTCGGTCAGGAAGTAGCGGCTGCCGCTGATCGGCACGCCGTCGTATGTGCTGTATGAGCCCATCGTGCCCATGGCGCCGGCTTCCATGAAGACCTTGCGGAACGGATCGAGCAGGATCTGGTGCATGTCGCGGAAGGGGACCTGCGCATCGGTTCGGCCCCTCGCGTCGCGGCCTCCGTGGGGCGTGCTGTACACCGCGAAGTGCTTCGGCGAGGACGCGACGCCCTGCGACTGCAAGCCGAGCGTTTGCTGTTTGCCCAGTTCGCCCACGTGGTAGGGCGATTCGCCGTAGCACTCGATGGTGCGGCCCCATCGCGGGTCGCGCACCACGTCGAGGATCGGCGAGTAAACGGTCGAATAGCCCAGCGCCTTGCCTTCCTTGCCCGTGATGACGCCGATGCGGCGAACCAGGTCGCGGTCCCACGCGGCGCCGACGCCGAGCTGGCTGGGGAAGTTGCTGGCATTGGCGTGGCACAGACCCCGGATGCCCTCGTTCGTGAAGTCGACGGGGATGCCCAGGCGCGTCTCTTCGATGAACCATCGCTGGACCGTGTTGATCAGGTTCACGTGGTCGTCGAACGCGACGAACTCGGCGCCGCGGCGGCGGACGCCGTTGCCGTGCTCGTCGATGTTGCCCACGCCGTCCTTCCAGACGCGCTGCTTCCATTCATCCGTGGGCTTGGGGTCCTGCAGCACCCGCTTGTAGCCGTAGATCGTGCTCATCTGGCACGTCTTCTCCTCCAGCGTCATGCGCTCAAGCAGGTCCGCGATGCGCTGCTCGACCGGGACGGCCGGGTCCTCGTACCGGTCCTTCTGGCCGTTCTTGTTCAGGTCGTTCCAGCCATTGTGATAGATGCCGTCGGCCCGGGCGCTGCCCACGATCAACAGCAATCCGAACAGAACCCCGCCAGACCTGAGAATCGCCATATGAGAAGTCTCCTTGATCGCTGCGGCAGTCTCGCACATGGTCCGCCGGCTTGCCATCCGACCGCACGGCGTGTCAGGGTTGTCCGCGAAGCAGCACCGCCGCCGCGCCGATTGCGCCGGGATGCCAGGCTGGCTGGGTTGCCGTGGTCTGCCGGGACCGAGGCTTGAAACTCGACGGCTTGCCGGGGCGCGTTGGCGCTTCGCCGGTGCGGGCTCCGGCGGCGGGTGACTGGCGATGGGATCGGGGTCGCGCCGATCGGTGACGCCGCGCAATCGCGGGTCCGGGCCGCCGCAAATATGCGCATTCTGCCAGAGGCGGGCAAACATTGCCCTGCCGGTTCCCGCCTACGGCATTTGTTGTACGCGCTTGAGCCTGTCGATGGCTGTCATGCGTCTGCATGTACACTAGTGTACAATTTTGCGCCGCACGCGTCGGGCCCGGCCCGCCGGTGCAGGCTCATGTGGATGCGCCCGCTGAAAGGACCCCTTCGATGATCAAGAAACTGCTCACGGGATCGCTCGCGCTGCTTATGGTTTCGATGACGCTGACAGGCGCGCAGGCCGCGGACTACGAGGGCATCGACTGCAACGAGGAGTTCTTCGAGCCGCCTTACACGTTTTATCGGGTCGGCGGGGCCAACCCCGAAGACGTCGAGTTGGCGATGAACATGACCGAGCAGCAGATCCTCGACGCGATGCCGGAGCAGACGCCGCGTATTCACTGCGGCTGCCCGAACTGCCACGCGCACAAGGAACAGCGGAACTGGATGGACCACGGCGAGCGTGGCCAGCTCCGCCACATCTGGTACTGGGACTACAACCCGCTCGAGCCTGACAAGATCACCTGCAAGATCTGCGGCGAGAGCTACCCGGGCAACAAGAAGTACCCGCAGGACAAGACCGAGGTCTTCCGCAACCCGATCGGCGAGGCGTACACCGTCCGCTACTACTACGACCCGGGCAAGAAGGATAAGTCGGCGGGCAAGGGCCCCAACCGGTACTACATGGACGGGGCGCTGGACACCGCGCGGTGGTACTGGATGCGGCAGCAGATGATCGACATGGCGCGGCTGTACGAGAAGACGGGCGAGGAGAAGTACGCCGAGCGGTCGCTGTTTATCTTCAACGCGTACCTCGATCGGTTCCCGCACTTCCTGATGTGCGGGAGCGTGCCCGGCGCGCCGTACTCGCACAAGCGCGAGGGGGCGACCGGGTATCGGATGTGGCAGCGCAACACCCGCTCGCACCGCCGCCATACCGGCGACGGCGAGGTGAAGCACCTGAAACCCGTGATCGGCATGCTCGAAGACAGCCAGGCGATGGCCAACTCCGCCGAGCGGTACGGCATCGACCTGCGGGAGAAGCATCAGCAGAACGTCACGGCGTACCTGAACGTGTGGCGCTGCCCGCCGGAACTGGTCGGGGCCAAGCCCCAGCCCGAGGTCCCCTACGCCGAGCGCGGCATGCTGGACGGCCGGCAGAGCGCCCCGGGCGTCTCCGACGAAGACCGACGCGAGCGCAACATCGAACGGATCCGCTACATCATCCGAAACTGGCAGGTCTTTCCCTACCGCACCTACTCGGTGGATGGCGGGTTCTTCGAGGGCCCGGGCTACGGGTCGATCCAGTACCTGGCGAACATGAAGATGCTCGACCTGAACGGCTACACCGATCCGGCGGACTACGCGGTCCCCGACGGCGAGCCGCGATACAAGAACTACCACTACCCGCGCGGGGAGTTCGAGACGTTCCACCGGCGGATGTATGCGATGGTCGAACAGTTGCGCCTGCCCGACGGTTACCAGATAACGCTCAACGACGCGGGGCGCGGCTACACCAGCGCCTCGTTCTTCACGCGGGATCCGCGCAAGCGCAGCGACAACCTCAACCTGCCGGGGCTCAAGCACGTCGTGCTCGGCGACGGCGCCGGGGATGAGCAGATCCAGTTGCACGTGGGGTTCGGCCACGCCACGCGTCACGGCCACGCCGACACGCCCGCCATCCAGCTCTGGGCGCACGGCCGCTACCTCCTGGACGACATCACGTATCCCAAGCATGCGCTGCGCAGCGAATATTCGAGCCTGCTGGTGCATAACGCCGTCCTGGCCGACGGCCGCAGCCACGAATACCGCCTGACCGACGGCGACGTGGCGTTGTATCAGCCCAACATGCCCGGCCTCGCCGCGGTGAAGATCGACGTGCCCCGCCGATACCTCGGCGACATGGACACCGACTCCCGCACGCTCATGCTGGTGACGACCGACACGGCGCACCCGTACGTGATCGACCTCTACCAGGTCACCGGCGGGCGGACCAAGGACTACATGCTGCGGGCGCCCACGCGATACGACGTGGACGTGAACTACAACATCCCGCTCAAGGCGATGCCCAAAGACAAGTCGATGAAGGACATCAAGCCCTTCGGCAGCTACCAGGTCTTCACCGGCATCCAGCACGGCGACGCGAGCAAGGGCTTCACGCTCGGGTACGACATCAAGGGCGAGGCGGCCGGCACGCGGCATCACTTCGCCGGCGGCGACGACATGACGGTCTACTCGACCGGCCTGCCGCAGAACTCCGAAGCCCACGGCCGCACGCCGTGGCACGAGTGCAAGCAGTGGCCGCAGATGATCCTCCGCCACGAAGGCAAGGATTCGGTCTTCGTCGCGGTGCACGAGCCTTACAAGGGCTCGCCGCAGATCAACAAGGTCGAGTTCGCCAAGCCGTACAAGCCCGGCGACAAGTACGTCGCGCTGAAGATTCATCTGAAAGACCGCGTGGACAAGGCGATCATCGCACTGGGCAACGAGGCCGTCGACGCCGAGTTCGACGGGATGAAGATGAACGGCCGCATCGGGTTCCTCGCGGGCAAGGGCAACAAGGCCGACGCCTACCTGATCGGTGGCGAGCACCTGACCGACCGCGCGGCCGGGGTGAAGCTCGGTCAGGATGAACCGATGTACGCGGGCCAGATCACCGCCAGCTACCGCAAGTGGGACGGCGATGATTTCGACGGGTTCCTGCTGGAGGGCGAAGACCTTCCCGCCGCGGGCGACGATCTCGAAGGCCAGTGGATCATGATCCGCAACTTCGGCGAACTGCGCGAGGTGCCCGACATCTCCAACATCGGCCGAGAGCCGTTCGAGACCCACCACCGTGACGACACCTTCGACTCGCCGCAGAGGCAGAGGCAGAAGGAGTTCTTCTTCAACCGGGCGGGCGTGGGCATTTGTGCCGAGATCGACCGGATCGAGAAACACGGCGGCAAGACTTACCTGTACACGAAGCAGGACCACGGCATCGAAGCCCGCAACGGCTACTGCAAGGAGCTGTTCCGCCCACAGCGCGAGGTGTTCGACGCGCCGACGACCTTCCAGATCGTCACCGACGCGTCGAACCAGGGTCGGCCCGACGTCGAGCCGGCCGGCGGCGCGTTCATGCGACCCGTGACCGTCGAGTTGACCACCCCCGCCGAGGGCGGCGCGGTCGAGTACGCTTTTGTCCCCCTGGGCGAAGACGTGCCCGAGGGCAGCGAGAACTGGCGGACCGGCAGCGAGCTCACGCTCAGCGAGGCCGGCCAGCTTCGCGTCCGCAACACCTCGCCGAAGGGCATCAAGACCCCGGTCGCCGACACGTATGACTACACGTTCGCGATGCCCGCGGCCGACGTCGATGCCGATGACCTCGAGCCGGGACTGATGCGGCAGGTCTACGTGCTGGAGATGGCCGACGACCAAACATACGAGCAGCTCAAGGCCGAGGGCAAGATCGACCTGCCGGGCGAGAACCTGAACGAAAAGGTCAGCAACATGGCCAAGTTCATCTATCCTGACGCCAAGCCGTTCATCGGCGAGTACCTGCACAAGGTGGAGACGGCGCATGAGCCCCAGGTCCGCGACTTCGTGCAGAAGTTCACGTACAACGGCGGTTACTTCGGGCGGCTTCAGTACAACGGGTACCTTGAGGTGCCGCGGGACGGCGTGTACACGTTGCATTTCCGGCCCGAACACGATGGCTACCTCAAGCTCAACGGCCGGTTGCTCTGCGATTACGACGGCAACATCGGCGAGCCGGTGGCCCGCGTGTTCAAGGTCGCGCTGAAGCGGGGCCTGCACGAGCTGGAGTTCGACTACCAGATCAAGCGTGCCGAGTTCAACCGCTGGCACACGTTCGCCGAGTTCGAGTGGGAAGGGCCGGGCATGGCGAGACGACCGCTGTGTGCCTCGAAGCTGTACCACGACCCGGCGGTGCTGGCCGAGCGGTCGAAGCAGGCGAAGCCCCTGCAGGAGATCGACGTCCCGCGCCTGATCGAGTACGCCGGCCGGCCGCTGTGGGCCACGCGCGAGGAGGCGCTGAAAACCTCCCGCGAGCGGCGATACATCAACGATGAGCACAGCTTCCAGGGCAAGGTCCGGCAGCATTGACCGGGCCCCCGCGGATCAAGACATCACCCATGGCCGGCGACTTCGCGTCGTGAAAGGACACCCCTCGTTGATACGCATCCTCACCGCATGGATTGTTGCTGTGGCGTTGTTCGGCTGCGCGGCGGACGCAGCCTCCGCAGCCGACCGCGCCCCGAACATCATCCTCGTGATGACCGATGACCAGGGCTACGGCGACCTGGCCTGTCACGGGCACCCGTACCTGAAGACGCCCAACCTCGACAAGCTGTACGCCCAGAGCACGCGTTTCACCGACTTCCAGGTCAGCCCGACGTGCGCGCCGACGCGCGCGGCGCTGCTGTCGGGGCGTGACGCGTTCAGGAACGGCGTGACGCACACCATCATCGAGCGCGAGCGGATGAGCCTCGACGCGACGACGATCGCCGAGGTGCTGAAGTCGGCCGGCTACGCCACGGCGATCTTCGGCAAGTGGCATATCGGCGACGAGGCGCCCTATCAGCCGGACCGACGCGGGTTCGACGAGGTGTTCCTGCACGGCGGAGGCGGCATCGGCCAGGCCTTCCCCGGGAGCTGCGCCGACGTGCCCGACAACAGCTACTTCGACCCGATCATCCGCCACAACAACCGGTTCGTGCGGACCGAGGGGTTCTGCACCGACGTGTTCTTCGACCACGCGCTGGGGTGGATCAAGGCTCACCGCGACCGGCCGTTCTTCGCGTACATCTCGACCAACGCGCCGCACTCGCCCTACCACTGCCCGGATGAGTACTACGAGCTCTACAAGGGCAAGAGCAAAGACGAGAAGGCCGCCCGTTTCTACGGCATGATCACCAACATCGACGACAACATGGGCCGGCTCATGTCCAAGCTCGATGCGTGGGGCCTCGCCGACAACACGCTGCTGATCTTCATGAGTGACAACGGCACGGCCGAGGGCGACTACAACGCGGGGATGAAGGGCAAGAAGGGCGGCGTGCACGAGGGCGGGACCCGCGTGCCGCTGTTCGTGCGCCTGCCCGGCCGGGCCACGCCCGGCGCCGATGTCGATCGGCTGGCGCGCCACTACGACCTGTTCCCCACGCTCGTTGACGTCGCGGGCGCCCGGACGCCCGATGACCTCGAACTCGACGGCCGCAGCCTCATGCCGCTCATCGACGACCCCGATCGGAGCGACTGGGCCGACCGCTACACGTTCTTCCACCGCGGGCGGTGGGCGACGAAGAAGGACATGGAACGGCGATGGGGCGACGGCACGGGCGAACCCAACGACTCAAAGTACAGGCGGTTCGCCGTGCGGAGCCAGCGGTGGCGACTGGTCAACCGGGATGAGCTGTACGACATCCGCAACGACCGCGGCGAGCAGCACAACGTCATCGACGAGCACCCCGAGGTGGCGGCGAAGATGCTCGAGGCGTTCGACGCGTGGTGGGCCGAGGTGCGGCCTCACCTGGTCAACGAGGACGTGCCGCTGTGCGAGTACAAGCCCTATCACGTCTGGTACGAAGACCAGAAGCGCACGATCGGGATTCCGGCGTGGTCACCGCCGCAGTAAGCCGCTTCAGAAGCGGACCCGCAACGTCCTGGCCTCGTCGCCGTCTTCCTGCGCGTCGAGGCCGTGGAACGTCTGCATCGTGCCGGACGGCTCGCCGACCTTGAGGGTGTACGGGCCGTCCTTGAACACGTGCGGTCGGAACGTGTTGCCGTTGATGCGAAGCGTGTAGACGACCTCGCCGGTCCGCTCATACATGACCTGCACGACCGGGTCGGTCATCCCCGAGACCTCGATGCGGGGCAGGTAGGCGATGGGCTTTCGGCTGTAGTTGTCTGTCTGCTTGATGGTGAGGGGCCAGCCGGGGTACTGCTCGGCGTCGGCGGCGGTGACATCGACGCCGCGGGGCCAGCACTCGAAGGTGATCTCGCGGGTCTTCGTATTGATGTGCGTCAGGCCGTACCCGGCGGCGCGGCCGCCCCACTCGCCGCCCCAGCGGTTTTCCCACGCCTCGTTCGGGTTCGCGTAGGCGTGCATCGTGACCATGTTCCCGAACCCGTCGAGGTAGTCGCCGAGGTGATCCAGGGGTCCGGCGACCGGCTCGCCATCGGGCCCGTCTTTCGGGTCCCACCAGCGGTTGTAGTAGTTGACGATCGACGGCACGCAGAAGGAGAAGCCGCTGTCGCGGTAATGGTTGACGCCGTGGTGAATGACGGTGGCCAGGTGCTGGTCGCCGCCGATCATGAAGGCATAGGACTTGCGGATGGTCCGCAGCGCGCGGTCGCGGCCGCTCTGGGGCCAGCCATTCGAGTCCATATCTGCGACCAGCCGGTAGTCGTACTTGCCGTGGCGGTGGGCGGCGTTGGCGAAGACCGTCTGCGAGAGCACGCACTTGATATCCACGCCGCGCCAGTCCTGTCCCCAGGCCTCCAGGAAGGCGAGCTGGCGCTCGCCGAGCAGCTTGGCCTCGGGGATGTCCACGATCTTGGGGTCGTAGTTGGGGTCGGTCACGTGGTCGGGGCGGGGCCCCATCGGCGGGATCAGGCCCTGGGGCCCGGTCTTGAACTTGCGGTCCTCGATGATCGCGAAATCGACCCGCCCGATCTTCACCGAGGTGTAGTACACGCCGATCCCGCGCTCGATCGGCGTCGGGTCGTACGCGTCGGGCAGGTGCCAGGTCTGCGCGTTCTGGACGGAGTTGACGTACTGCGCGGAGTAGAAGTAGCCGCCGTCGGGCCCGGCCTCGCTGTGGGCCTTGATGCCGCTCTCGCCCCAGAGATTGGCCTGGCCGATGTCGTGGTCGTCGGGGATGCAGATGGTCGGCCGATCCTTGATGACCTCGCCGAACTGCTGGCCGAACAGCAGCCACGCCTGCTGGTGCCGCTTGTGGTCGTAGGACTGATCGCCCGAGAAGAACAGCAGGTCCGGGTCCTGGGCCTTGAGGTTGCGGATCATGTCGGGCTTGAGACGGCGGTCGCGGCTGGAGTTGCCGGTGAACGCGGCGACGACGATCGTCGGCTTGTCGATCGGGTCCTTGCGGATCGTGCCGGCGTACTTCGCCGCACCGCCCGCGGCGACGACCCGGTAACGGTGGTCGCGGTCGTGCGGCCAGTTGTCCACGCGGAAGTGCGCGGTCCAGCGACGCTTGTCGGCCTGGGGATGGCCGTACGACTCCTCGCTGACCTGCGTGGTCTGCAGATTCCGCCATTGCCCGTCGCGGTCGACCTGCAATGTGACGGCGCGGTCCACGCCGTCGGCGAGCGGGTAGAGCTGCGCCGTCATCTTCATCGTGCCGTCCGAGACCATGTACATGCAGAAGCAGATCGCGTCCTCGACCGGCACGTCGGTCTTCAGCCAGTGGTCACCGACGGGGCGTTCGGCCGCCGCGCTCGCGGGCGGCCACGCGACCACCGCCGCCGCCGTCACACAGCAGGCCATCGCCCATCGACACCAGTCCATCGTCGTCCACCTGTTGCCTCGCATGATGACCCTTTCATTGGCAGAACTGGCTGGGGACCGGTCCCGGCGGGGCGCCGGGACACTGGACAGGAGTGTAATGGTCAGACCCCGAAACGCAACGGCACGGCGGGGCGCGCACGCGCGGCGGCGACGGCCCCGGTGGCGCCGATCACAGCGCCTGGGCGAGCAGGTAGATGACGGCGGCGAGCGTCAGGAGGCTGGCGACGACGGCGACGTAGCCGACCTGTGCGGCGGCGCGGGCGGGCTGGGCGGCTTCCTTGGAGATCATCTCCAGACGCTGCTGCATGGTCTGGATCATCGACTGCATGCCCTCCAGGGCGCCGGTGTCCTGCTGCGCGAGCTCGCCCAGGCGCGCGTCGATGCGGTCGAGGCTCTGGGCATGGCGGGTGAGCGTCTGCTGGGCCTCGGTGACGTTGTCGCGGATGGTGGCGAGGGCCTGTTCGCGGCCGGCCAGCCGCTTCTCCATATCGTGCAGGCTGGTCGCGGCGGCGTCCACCGACCGCTGCACACGCTCCACGGCGTCGGCGAGGTTCTCCTGCTCAGCGCCGCGGGTTGTCGCCTGGCCCAGTTGCCGGGCCAGCTCATCCATCCGCGCGGTCTGCTGCTCGATGTGGTCGGCGATGCGGTCCACACGCACCGCCACGTCGTGCTGCTGCTCGAGCAGTTGCCCGACCGCGTCGTCGAGGTCGGCCGGCAGGGCGGTGTCATCGTCGATCGGTTCGTGTGTCGGCCGATCGACCTGCGGTGGGGGGGGCGGGGTGGTGTTCACCTGGACCTCCGGCTTGCCTTCAAAAGGGGTTTTGGGTTCAGTCCGCGCGGGCGGGGTTGGCTGCGACGGGTCGCACGCGAGCTTGCGTAAGAATCGCTTGAGCTGGTCACCGAACGACCCCATGGCTGCCCCTTGGCGATGCACGGCGGCGCCGAGTGACGCCGCGGTGCTTTGACAGGTCTGTTTCAAGCAATTTACGATGTTCGCCATGTCCCGGTCAATGCGCCACGGCGATGTTCACGCGCCATTTCGGTGCGTGGCGCGGCTGCTTGTCGCGGTGGCGGTGGTGATGGCGGTCGGCTGCGAGCAACGGCCCGACTCGCGGCAGGCCCGCGCGGGTTCGCCCCGCGTGATCAGCCTCTCGCCCGCCCTGACGCAGATGGTCTTGGACCTGGGGGCGGGGCAATCGGTGGTCGGGGTGGGGCGGTTCGATCCGCTGGCCGACCGGGGCGTGCCGATCGTCGGCGATCTCAACCAGTATGACTACGAGAAGCTGGTGAGCCTGGACCCGACGGTGCTGCTGCTACAGCCGCCGGCGTCGGGTGTGCCGGCCAAATTGCAGGACCTGGCGCGGGGGCACGGCTGGCGGTTGCGGGCATACGGGATCGACACCGTGGCCGACGCCAAGCGGGCGTTGTACTCGCCGCGCGGCCGCGGCGTGGGCGAGGCGATCGGCCGTCGCGATGCGGCCCGGGCCCTCCGCGAACGCATCGAGTACCAGCTCGCCCAGATCAGCGTGCTCACGCTCGAGCGGCGACCGCCTGAGGTCATGCTCCTGGTGTCGGTCGGTTCCCAGGTCACCGCGGCCGGCCGCGACACCTTTCTCGACGAGCTGCTCACCTTTGCCGGCGGGACCAACGCGGTCACCGCGGGCGGGTACCCGACGTTCGACCGCGAGCGGCTGGTCGCGCTGGACCCCAACGCGGTGGTCATCACGCACACGTCGGACAAGCCGACGCCCACGGGCCCGCCGCCGCTGCTGGCCGACCTCGACATCGAGGCGGTGCGGCGGGGGCGGGTGTACTGGCTGGCCGACCCGCAGGCGCTGCTGCCCAGCACGACGATGCCGCGGATCGCCGGCAAGCTCGCGAAGCTGTTGCACCCCCAACTCGCGCAGGACATCGAAGCGATCCTCGCCGAGCACCGCCCGCCGCGGGACGGATCGGTGTCGGGCGGGTAAGCTCACCGGCATGGCCGCCGCGTCCCCCAAGCGAAAGCGACTGTCGCGCTCGGCGACGATCTTCGTCGCGCTGGGCGTGGCGCTGCTGGGCGTCAGCGCGGCGCGGCTGGCGATCGGCGAGCCGATCCCGCGGCTCGGCGACGGCGCGATCGACTGGGACAAGCTCGGGGCGTACCTGTCGTTTCGCACGGATCGGCTGCTGATCGGGCTGTTCGTCGGGTCGGCGCTGGCGGTCAGCGGGGCGCTGTTGCAGGCGCTGCTTCGGAACCCGCTGGCCTCGCCGTACATCCTGGGCATCTCCAGCGGCGCGGCGCTGGGCGTGGTCGTGGGCGCCTGGCTCGCCGGCGCCAACGTCATGGGCATCGTCATCCTCACCCAGGGCCTGGCGCAACACCTCGCCGCGGTGGTCGGCGCGATCGGCGTCATGGCGGTCGTCTACGCGCTCGCCCAGCGCCGCGGGTGGGTCGACCCGCTGGGGCTGCTGCTGATCGGGGTCATCGTCAACGCGATCAACGGCGCCGCGATCATGTTCTTCACCTACCTCATTTCACCGCTGGAGAAGGCGAAGATGGCCGAGTACATGATGGGTGTGCTGAATGTGAACGCGCCGCTGCCGCTGATCCTGTCGGTGGGGGGCGTGCTGGTCGGGGGCATGGCGATCGCGGCATCGCTGGGCCGGGCCATGGACGTGGCCACGTTGAGCGACGACGAGGCATCGGCGCTGGGGCTGCACTTGCGCGGGCTGCGGCTGGGCCTGTTCGCGCTGGCGGGGCTGCTCACCGCGGGCACGGTCGTGCTCGCCGGGCCGATCGGGTTCGTCGGGCTCATCGCCCCGCACATCGTGCGGCTGCTGCTGGGCCCGGCGCATCGGCCGCTGATCGCCGGGTCGGCGCTGGTCGGCGCGATGCTGCTGGTCGGCGCCGACACCGCGGTCAAGGCGATCGACGCGTACGTCCACCCGATCGGGCTGCTGCCGGTCGGCATCCTCACGGCGCTGCTCGGCGGGCCGGTGTTCCTGTGGATGCTCCGCCGAAGCCTCAGGGAGGGCCGCGTGTCATGACCGTCGCCGCCGATCCCCAGGTCGTGATGTCGCTCGACGACGTGAGCTTCAGCTACGAGCGGGGCGACCGCGTGATCGAGTCGCTCACCGCCACGGTCGAGGCCGGCCAGGTCCACGCGATCATCGGGCCCAACGCCGCGGGCAAGTCGACGCTGCTGAAGCTGATGCTTGGCCAGCTCGCGCCCGAGGCCGGCCGTGTCGCGATGGACCGGACCGCGGCGCATCGCCTGCGTGCCCGGCGGCGGGCGGCCTGGATCAGCTACGTGCCCCAGCGGTCGGGCGTGACATTCTCATTCACCGTGGAGCAGATCGTGACGATGGGCCGGTTCGCCCTGCCGCCGGACCCGGACGCCGTGAGCCAGGCGCTGTCGACGTGCGACCTGGACGACCTGGCGGCGCGGCCGATCACGACCCTGAGCGTCGGCCAGCAGCAGCGCGTCCTGTTGGCGCGGGCGATCGCCCAGTCCCGCGGGGCCGGCCGTGTCATGCTCCTCGACGAGCCGACCAGCGCCATGGACCTGTACCACGTGCACACGCTGATGGGCGTGCTGCGGCGGCTGGTCACCGAAGGCCTGGCCGTCGTCGTGGTCGTCCACGACCTGAACCTCGCGGCGCGGTACGCCGACGCGGCCTGGCTGATGGACCGCGGTCGGCTCGTCGCGGCCGGGCACTGGTCCGAGGTGCTCACCGCCGAGGTGCTGTCGCCGATCTACGGGCTGGAACTCGATGAACTGCAGCGCCGCGTCGATCCCGGCGATCCCGCGGCCAGACGGCCGATCTTCGACGCCCGATTGCCAGATGAATTCGATCGCGCTTAGAATCTAGCCATCGCAACCAAGGGAAGCGCCATGCTCGGGCAATTTACAGCCATCCTCGCGGCCGACCTCGGCGACCTGATCGAAGCGCTGCTGCCGATCGCGATCTTCGTGATCATCATGATCGCGTCGGTGGTGAAGAACATCCGTGAGGCGGGCAAGCCCAAGGGCGGCAAGGGCGGCAAGAACAGCAGCCAGCCGCCGTCGCAGCCCGGCCCGGTCGCCGAGAGCCCGACCCAGCGCTGGGAGGAGCAGGCCGAGCGACGCCGGCGGCAGTTGGAGGAACTGGCGCGTCGCCGTCGGGAAGCGGCACGGCGGCGATCCGAGCAAGCCGAGGGCGAGCAGACGCGCCGCGGCGCCCCGCCGCCGCCCCCGCAGCGGCGGACGGCCCCGGCCGAGGCGCAGCAGCGCCGCGATCCGCAGCCGGAGCGCCGGACCGCACAGCAGGAGCGCGAGGAGCGTGACCGCCAGCGCCGCCGCGCTCAGGCCGAGGCCCGCCGCCGCGCGCACGCCGAACGGCAGCAGCGGCAGCTCGAGCGGGAGGAGGCCGCGGCGCGCCGCCGCGAGCAGCAACGCCAGCTCGAACAGGTGCGGCGCCGACGTGAGACCAAGCCCGACCGATCCCGCCAGCGCAGCACGCTCGCGGCGCCGGTCGGTGGCGGCGGCAGCGGCAGCGGTATGTTTGTCAGCGGGTCGGGCGTCAGCGGCGCCTGGTCCGCGGGCGCCTACGGCCAGCGCGACCGCAACGTCGGCAAGGTGCAGCTCGGCACGCTCGACCGCCGGGCCCTCCGCCGCGCGTTCGTGATCAAGGAACTGCTCGACAGCCCGGTGGGGCTGCGCGACCCGCTGGCTTCGCCCGTCGACCGCTGACCCGCTCGCTTGCCGGTATAATCGCTCGTCATGGCACCGCCCCCCACACGCAAACGCCGGTCGTCCGACTGGCCGGACTATCTGGCCGCCCGCGTCCGCAAGCTCCGCAGCCGCATCAACGACGCGGACCTCGACGGCCTGCTGGTTACCAACGCCCGCGATGTCCGCTACCTCTGCGAGTTTCCCGGCGAGGATAGCTGGGCGCTGGTCACCGCCCGCCAGGTCTACCTGTTCAGCGACAGCCGCTTCGACGAGCAGATCGACCAGTCGTGCCCGTTCGTGAAGAAGGTCCTGCGGACCGCGGCGATGTCGGACGCCATCGGCGAAGTGGTGGGCGACCTGAGGGTCCGCACGATCGGCATCCAGGCCGAGCACATGACCGCGCTTGTGCAGCGTCGGCTGGGCGCGAAGCTGAAGGACATCAAGCTCAAGCCGACCGAGAACTGGCTGCTCGAACACCGCGCGGTCAAGGACGCGATGGAGCTTCGCCAGATCCGCCGGGCGCTGGGCATCCAGGAACAGGCGTATCGGCAGACGATGGACCAGGTCCGCCCGGGCATGAGCGAGGCGGAGATCGTGGCCCTGATGGAGTACAACATGCGGTGGATCGGCGGGGAGGGCGTGAGCTTCCCCACGATCGTGGCGATCGGCAGCAACACGTCGCTGCCGCACCACATCGTCGGCCGCACCCGCGTCAAGGCCGGCACGCCCGTGCTGATCGACTTCGGCGCCGTCGCGGGTGGGTACACCGGCGACCTGACCCGCGTGGTCGCGATGGGCGGGCTGAGCAAGAAGATGTCCGAGGTCTACCGGATCGTGCTCGAGGCCCAGCGGGCCGCCATCGCCGCGATCCGCCCCGGCGCCCGGCTCAAGGACGTCGACGCCGCGGCGCGATCGATCATCGACGAGGCCGGCTACGGTGAATGCTTCGGGCACGGGCTCGGTCACGGCATCGGGCTGGACGTGCACGAGCAGCCGGTGCTGAGCTGGCGAGCCGAGGGCGAGCTGGTCGAGGGCAACGTGGTCACCGTCGAGCCGGGCATCTACCTGCCGGGCGTGGGCGGTGTTCGGATAGAAGACGACGTGGCGGTCACGGCCAAGGGCCACCGGAAGCTGAGCACCTTGCCGACCGGGCTGGAATCCGCGATCATCTGAGGCGGTCTGTGTCGCTCCAGGGAACTGACATGCCGGTGGCGCCGCAGCGGTCCGCGTCGTGGCCGACCGGGCCGGCGCGGGATGCGGCGAACACCGCCGACAAGGGTTTTGCTCATGATTGAGATGCGAAAACTCCGTGAGCTGGTCAAGCTCATGAAGGACAACGATCTGTGCGAACTGCACCTGAAGGATCAGGACGAGCAGGTGACGCTGCGTCGGCCGGAGCCGGCGGGTGGCGAGGCGGCGGCCGCGTTGCCGGCGGCTGTCCCGCCCGCGGCGGCCGCGGTGACGGCGCCGCCGGCGGCCGAGCCGACCGACGCCGCCGACGACCACGCGGGGCTGCACGAGATCGTCAGCCCGATGGTCGGGACGTTCTACACCGCGCCGAGCCCGGACGCCGAGCCATTCGTCCGCGTCGGCGCCCGTGTCGACAACGAGTCGGTCGTGTGCGTGATCGAGGCGATGAAGGTGTTCAACGAGATCAAGGCCGAGACCGCCGGCACGATCGACAAGGCGCTGGTCAGCAACGGCCAGGCGGTGGAATACGGGCAGGTGCTCTTCCTCGTCAAGCCCGATTGACCGGCGATCCGGTCCCAACCGATGTGAGCCTATGTTCAGCAGGATACTGATTGCGAATCGGGGCGAGATCGCCGTGCGGATCATGCGGGCCGCACGGGAGTTGGACGTCGAGACGGTGGCGGCATACAGCGAGGCCGACCGCGACGCCGACTACCTCGACCTGGCGGACCACGCGATCTGCATCGGCCCGGCGCCGGCGGGGCAGAGCTACCTGCACGTGCCGTCGATCATCGCCGCCGCCGAGGTCGCCAACGTCGACGCCATCCACCCGGGCTACGGCTTCCTCGCGGAGAACGCGCATTTCGCGGAGGTCTGCCGCTCCTGCCGCATCGAGTTCATCGGCCCCAGCGTCGAGAGCATGCAACTGCTCGGCGACAAGGTCTCCTGCCGGCAGCTCGCGGCCAAGCACAAGGTCCCGACCTTCCCCGGGTCCAAGGGCAAGATCGAGGACGAGGACAAGGCGGTGAAGACCGCCGGTGAGATCGGCTACCCGGTGATCATCAAGGCGTCGGCGGGCGGTGGCGGCCGCGGCATGCGGGTCGCCCACAACGACATCGCCCTGCGTTCGGGCCTGCACAGCGCGATGGCCGAAGCCGACGCCGCGTTCGGCGACGCCTCGGTCTACATCGAGAAGTACCTCGAACACGCGCGGCACGTCGAGGTGCAGATCCTCGCCGACAAGCACGGCAACACCGTGCACCTGTTCGAGCGGGACTGCACGATGCAGCGACGCCACCAGAAGCTGATCGAGGAAGCGCCCAGCCCGGCCCTGGACGAGTCGGTCCGCGCCGACCTGGGCAAGGCCGCGGTCCGGCTGTGCAAGGCCGCGGGGTACTACGGCGCGGCGACCGTCGAGTTCCTGTTCGATGCGACGACGGGCAAGTTCTTCCTGCTGGAGGTGAACACCCGCGTGCAGGTCGAGCACCCCGTGACGGAGATGATCACGGGCGTGGACATCGTCAAGACGATGTTCCACATCGCCGCGGGCGAGGCGCTGCCGTTCAAGCAGGAGGACGTGGAGGTGCGGGGCCACGCCATCGAGTGCCGCATCAACGCCGAGGACCCGTTCCGCAAGTTCGCCCCGCAGCCGGGCCAGCTCACCCGCTTCACCGTGCCGGGCGGGCCGGGCGTGCGCGTCGAGACGCACGCCTGCGTGGGCTATCGCATCCCGCCCAACTACGACTCGCTGCTGGGGAAGCTGATCGCCTACGCGCCGACGCGCGAGGAGGCGCGGCTTCGCATGCAGCGCGCCCTGGCCGAGTTCAAGATCGAGCCCATCGCCACGACCGTGCCCCTGCATCAACGGCTGCTCAACAACAGCCACTTCGTCAGCGGGGACATCGACATCCACTTCGTCGAGCGGCTCCTGGGCGGGTGACGCCGCGGGCGAAGCGGTCACTCGGCCGTCAGGTCGAGCGGCGCGATGCGGTCGGGGCCCATGCGGAACTCGGCGATGTTTGCACCCCGGCTCACCCGGAAATACAGGTACAGCCGGTCGTCGCCGGCCATCCGATCGAGCTGGTCGATCTCGGCGATGGATGTGATGGTGCGGCCGGTGTCGATCTGCACGTGCAGGAGGGGTCCATCGTCGATCGCCGCGCCGATCGCGCCGAACTCGTAGCCGCGCTCATCGACGAGCAGCGGGGCCTGCGGGCCGGCCACTCGCTTGAGCGCCATGTCGTACAGGCGCCGCGCGGCGTCCGGGGTCAATTCCAGCCGCACCAGGCGCTGGTTGCCCGGGACCGCGATGTCCGCGGCGGTGAGTCGCCGACCGGAACGCGGCATCTGGTCGACGTTCACCGACCCGCGCATCGATACGATCTGGTTCTCGTCGGTGAGGCCGACGTTGCTCAGCTCGGTCTTGATGGTGTTGATGTTCAGCCCTTCAGGCAGGCTGTGACTCAGCCGCGCCGCGATCCCGTCATCTTCGCCGTCGGCGGGCGGATCGGGTGAGGCCGGGTCCGCGTCGGTCGTTGGGGAGTCACTGGCGTCGCTGTCCGCGTCATCGGCCGGCGCGGAGGAACGGCGGCCGCCGGGCCAGGCGATCTCGCTCAGCCAGCGTTCGACCTCGTTGCCGGGGAGGGTCGGCTGGTCCTGCAACGCGAGTCGGAGCTGCTTGACGCGGATGAACCGCGGGTCATAGCCCTGCGGGACGTGGAAGATGACGTCGACCTGGTCTTCACTGACCGGCTCGGTGCGGAGCATCTGCCCGGCCGCCCGGAGCGGGCCGTACGCCTTGCCGATGCGGTGGACCCAGCCATGGGGCAGGATCATCTGCGCCCGCGCGGGGTTGTCGGCCTGGACGGCGATGAGCACGATCTGCGCCGGCGATGCGGTGAAAACGCCGTCCGGGTCGGCGGCGCCGGCGGCCTCGCCACCCGTGCTGAGCTGGAGGTGTAGCCCGACGACCACGGTGCGGGCGTCTGCGGCCGGTTCGATCGCATCCGGCGACGCGGCCGGCTCCACGGCAAACCAGCGATCCACCTCGATCGTCTCCGGGCGGATGCTGCGGCGGGCGTCGGCCCGGGGTGTCAACTGGAACATCCCCGCCGACTTCACCAGGTGCGGCTGCCGCGTGGCCACCTGCGCCTCGGACAGCAGCGGGCTGAACACCCCGCCGCTGAGTTGCGTGAACAGCGTGCCGGCGAGCCGGTCGGCGGGCATCCACAGCTCGTCGACGCGCTCGAGCTGGCCCGTCGGGGTCAGGCGATAGGGCTGATAGCTCATCAGGTTGATCGTGCCGAGGAACTGCAACCCGATCAGCGTGAATCCGGCGGTGATCGCGCCGATGAGCAGGCCCGCCGCACCGCCGCCGATGGCGTCGACGAGGTTGTGGAATGTCACGTTGCCGGGGACGAGCTTGTCCGCGGCGAGTCGCAACACCAGCAACGACAGGACAAACGGCGCCAGCAACCCGACCGACCAGGCGTACTCGGGCATGCGGTCGATCAGCAGCCCGACGGTGAGCGGCTCCCACACCGCCAGCGCGAGGGACCCGGCGACGAGCACCGCGACCAGGTGCAGCAGGGCGCTGAACAACCCCTGCGTGCTGAACCAGATCACCAGCAGGACCACAAAAGCGACCACAACGACGTTCAGGATCATGGCGGCTAGGTCTTCCTCGCGGGCGTGGGGGCGGCCTGGTCGTTCTTGCCGGGCTGCTCGCCCTGGCCCAGCGCCCGCATGACTTCGGAGATACTTGTTTCGCCGGCGACGACCTTGGCCAGCGCCGCTTCCTGGAGCCACAGCATCATCTGCCGCCGCAGGTGCGACCGCAGGCCGTTCATGTCGCCCTCGCGGATGAAGCCTCTCGCCTCGTCGTCGATGATCATGACCTCGAAGGCGGCCGTGCGGCCATCGAAACCCAGGCCGTTGCACATCGGGCAGGGCTGGGTCTGGCCCTTGGGTGCGGGGACGCGGCCGCTGGACTTGTAGAGCTGGCTGATGCGATCGGCCGGCAGGTTCATCTTCTTCAGCGCCGCCGGGTCCGGCTGGTAGGCCTGGCGACAGACCGAGCAGAGCTTGCGGATCGGCCGCTGGCTGATGACGGCGCGGAGCCCGGAAGCGACGAGCTCGCGATCGTCGACCGTCTTCACCCACGCCTTCAGGGCCGAGAAGGTATCGTCCCCGCGGACGCCGACGTAAAGCCGTTTCTGGTCGGTGGCGGCCTTGGCGGCGAGCTGCGCGGTCGCCGCGTCGGGCAACTGGCCGAGCATCACCACCGCCGGGTCCTTGAGCAGCAGGGAGTTGAGCGCCTTCGCCCAGCCGCCCTCGCCGGGCTCGTGCTGGCTGACCCCCTCGAGGTCCGCCTCGATCGGCTGCTCCAGGGTGTGGATGTCGGTGAGGTAGGGGTCGTGCTGCTGGATCAGGGCGTAGAGCGTGGCGGTGCGGCCGCTGTGGGGCGGGGTCGCCACGAGCACCAGCCCCTCATTCTCCACGAGCAGCGGCTTGAGCTGGTCGTGCTGCGATTGCAGCAGGCCCAACTGCTCGAAGTCGATGTCCAACTGGCTGCGCTTGTCGATGACGATCGCCAGGGTCAGCCCGCGGGTCGACCCGGCGGTCTCGACGTGGAGCGTGTGCTCGCCCCGCTCGCCGACCTCGATGGTCGTTTCCCCGACCTGCTTGCGGCGGCGATCGCCGACGTCCATGCCGCACTGCGCCTTGAGGTAGTCGATGGCGGGCAGGGCGTGGCTGGGGTCGATGTCCTCATAGCGGTACGCCACGCCGTCGACGCTGATGCGGACGGCCAGGTCGTTGCTGCCCAGCGCCACGTCGACCCGCTGGGCCTTGAGCCGCAGCGCCTGGTTGATCAACTGGTCAAGGACGAGGTAAGGGTGGTAGTGCTTGTCGTTTTCGAGGGGGACCGGCTGCATCTCGCCGGGCGCCGAGCCGGCGAACCGCAGCGTCACCGATCGTTCGGCGCTGGCCTGCTCGCGGCGGTTCATCATGCGCTGCAGACCCTGGGTGTTGAGCTGCCACTGCTCGTCGTCGGGGACGTGGCGGTTGCGGACCATGACGTAGGTCACCGCGGCGCCGCCGGTGAACAGGGCGAACAGCAGCAGCCCCAGCCCGAACCAGGGGATGGCCAGCCAGAGGACCAGCCCGAGCACCGCCGCGCCCATGGCCATGCCGTTGAGCAGGCGGCGCTGGAGGTAGAAGTAGCCGGCGTCCTTGTCGGCGATCGTCGCCCACCGTGCCCAGGCGAGCACGGCGGCGAACAGGATCAGCGGCTTGATCACGCTGACCAGGAACACGCTATGGGCCGCAAGTATCGCAGGCATGGACCAGCGCCTCGCCGGAGTGGGGTCGCGGGTGAATGGGGCAGGTGGACCGTCGCGCCTCAGCCGCCTCCACGGAATCCTTTCAGCCGACGCTCCAGCTCTTCCACGTTGCGGGCGGCCGCCTTCGCGTCGCGCGGATGAATGTACTCTTTCTTCACCAGGTCCACAAGACAACTGTTCAGGTCCATCATCCCCAACTCCTTGTTGTCTTGGATGATGTCGCCCAACTCGGCCTCGCGGCTGTCGAGCAGGTACTTGGCGACGACCGGCGTGTTGACCAGCACCTCGACCGCCGGCATCCGCGACACCCCCTCCAGCAGCGACGGCAGCAGCCGCTGGTAGATCACCGCCTTCATGTTCTGCGAGAACATCTCCCGGATCAGGTCACGCTCCTCCGGGGCGAACAGGTTGTAGATGCGGGCGAATGCCTGGGCGGCGCTGGAGGCGTGGACCGTGCCGAACACCAGGTGCCCGGTCTCGGCGGCCTGCACCGCGGCCTCGAACGTCTCGCGGTCACGCAGCTCGCCGATCAGCACCACGTCGGGGTTCTCGCGGACCAGCGACCGCAGCCCCTCGCGGAAGTTCGGCACGTCCACGCCGATCTCACGCTGGTTCACCACCGCCTTGTCGTCCTTGAAGATGTACTCGATCGGGTCCTCGATCGTGACGATGTGGCAAGGCCGCGAGACGTTGATCTGCTGGATCATCGACGCGATGGTCGTGCTCTTGCCGCTGCCGGTGACGCCGCAGAGGAGGATCAGGCCCTGATGCGCCTCGGCGATCTTCTCCAGGATCGGCGGCAGGTGCAGTTGCTTGTAGGAGAGGATGTCGCTGCTGACGCGTCGGGCGGCGATCGCCGTCTTGCCCCGCGCCCGGAAGACGTTCACCCGGAAGCGGTTGTCCTCGTCGAAGGCGTAGGCGATGTCGGCCGAGCCGTGGGCCTTGAAGTGATCCAGTTGCGTCGGCGTCAACATCCGTTCGATGCTCTGCTCCATCTCCTGGGCGGTGAACGGTTCGGCGTCGAGCGCCCGCAGGTCGCCCTTCAGCCGCAGCCGCACCTTGATCCCCGCCTTGATGATCAGGTCCGACGCTTCGTAACGGATCGCCTGCTTGAAGAAGTCCCGCATCCGCAGGCCTTCCAGGCGATCGGTGGGCTCGACGTCGGCCTCGAGGTCGACGTCGATGGGTTGCCGCTCGTGGGTGGTGTCGGGTGTCATGTCAGGATCGGCTCCGTCAGTCGCACGGGGATGCCCGCCTCGCTGAGTTGCTGCTTGGTCTGGGCGATGGTGTACGCGTTGTAGTGGAAGATGCTCGCGGCCAGCGCCGCCGACGCGCCCGCGCCGCCGTCGGCCGCCGGGCGCAGCACATCGATCATGTGCCGCGGCGACCCGCACCCGCCCGACGCGACGACCGGGACGCTCACTGCCTCGACCACCGCCCGGGTCAACGCCACGTCGTAGCCGTCCTTCGTCCCGTCGGCGTCCATGCTGGTCAGCACGATCTCCCCGGCGCCCAGCTCGGTGACCCGCCGGGCCCAGGGCACGGCTTCGAGCCCGGTGGGCGTCCGCCCGCCGTGCGTGTGCACCTCGAAGACCAGCCCGTCGTCGGTCGGCATCCGCGGGGCGTGGCCGGTGCGGCGGGCGAAGTCCTCCGCCGGCACACGCTTGGGGTCGATGTTCACCACCGTGGCGCACCGCCCGAACCGCCGCGCCGTCTGCTCGACGATCTCCGGCGAGACCACGGCGGCGGTGTTGATGCTCACCTTCTCCGCGCCGGCCTGCACCAGCCGCGTCACGTCGTCGATCGTGCGGATCCCCCCGCCGACCGTGAAGGGCATGAAGCACTGCTCGGCCACCTGCCGCACCACGTCGAAGATGATGTCGCGCTGTTCGTGGCTGGCGGTGATGTCGAGGAACACCAGCTCGTCGGCGCCCTGTTCATCGTAGCGGCGGGCGACCTCGACCGGGTCGCCCGCGTCGCGGATGTTCACGAAGTTCACGCCCTTGACCACGCGCCCGGCTCGCACATCGAGGCAGGGGATAATCCGTCGCGTCAGCATAGACCCGCATTGTAATCGCTCGCCCCGGCGTCTGTGCGGCGGCGGGGTGCAAGTCCTGCAGCAGCCCCCGCGGCGACGCTAGCCTGCCTGCCGAAAGCCCACCACACCCGATCGAACGGAGATCGCCCAACATGACTCGACCCATCATGACTCGACGCTTGTGCCTGATGAGTGTGATGATGCTCGCGGCGGCGGTCGCACCGGCCGCGGCCGACGACCCCGACCTCCCGCTCGAACCGGACGACCC
>CAYWKS010000001.1:0-49688 GCA_964458935.1 uncultured Planctomycetaceae bacterium | reverse complement strand
CGGTCGCACCGGCCGCGGCCGACGACCCCGACCTCCCGCTCGAACCGGACGACCCGAACCTGCCCCTGGTCGAGATGGACGAGGTCATCGTCACCGCGACGCTGGCGCCGATCACCCAGTTCGAGGCGCCGTACATGACCAGCGTGGTCGGCGGCGAGCAGATTCGCCGTCGCCAGTACCGCACGCTGCCCCAGGCGCTGCGTGACGTACCCGGTGTCATGGTCCAGGAGACCGCCACGGGCCACGGCTCGCCCTACATCCGCGGGTTCACCAGCTTCCGCAATCTCTTCCTCGTCGACGGCATTCGCCTGAACAACTCCGTCTTTCGCCCCGGGCCCAACCAGTACTGGAACACCGTGGACAGCGCGATCGTCGATCGCATCGAGGTCGTCAAGGGCCCGAGCTCGGTGCTGTACGGCTCGGACGCGATCGGCGGGACGGTCAACGCCCGCACGCGCAACCCTTATGCGTACAACGAGGTCGACGGGATCGCCGGCCGTACACGCTACCGCTACGCCACCGCCGAGCACTCGCACGCGGTGCGGAGCGAGCTCAGCCTCGCGGCGACCGATGCGCTGGGCTTCGTGGGCGGCGGGACGTACCGCAACTTCGGCGACCTCCGCGCCGGCGACGGCACGGGGCTGCAGCCCAACACCGCCTACGACGAATGGAACACCGACGCCAAGGTCGAACACTTCCTGCAGGACAACGTCCGCCTCGTTGCCGCCTACCAGCACACCCGCCAGAACAACGTCCCGCGGACCCATCGCACCCGGTGGGCCAAGCCCTACAACGACACGACCCCGCTCATGGAGCAGCGACGCGACCTCGACCAGCAGCGGCAGCTCGCCTATGTCCAGCTCCACGCCGAGGAAATGGAGGGAGGGGTGCAGGGCCTGCACGCCAGCGTCTCGTGGCAGCGGCAGTCGGAGGTCCGCGACCGGATCCGCGCCGACGGCCGACGCGATGAGCAGGGCTTCGACGTGGACACGTTCGGCCTGTTCATCCACGCCGACAGCGCCACGCCCATCGGCGACCTGGTCTACGGCGTCGATTACTACCGCGACTTCGTGCAGTCGTTCAGCTCGGGCAACCCGATCCAGGGCCCGGTCGCCGACGATGCGATGTATGACCTGTTCGGCGCGTTTGTGCAGAACACGATCCACCTCGGCGAGCAGGTGGACGTGATCCTCGGCGGGCGCTTCACGTTCGCCTCGGTCAACGCCAACCGCGTGGACGTGAACGACAACCTCGCCTCGATCGACGAGTCGTGGTTCGACTTCTCGGGCAACGGGCGCGTGGCGTGGTTCGTCGACCGCGAGCGGCGGTTCAACCTGTTCGCCGGGGCCAGCCAGGGCTTCCGCGCCCCCAACCTGTCGGACCTGACCCGCGACACCGACTTCGGCGGCGGGGTCGAGGTCCCCGCCCCCGACCTCGATCCCGAGCACTACCTCATGGTCGAGGTCGGCGGCAAGACCCGCGTCGAGGCCCTCACCGCCGAGGCCGCCTTCTTCCATTACTTCATCGAGGACCAGATTCTGCGTGTTCCGACCGGCCCCGGAGCACAGTTCAACAAGATCAATGCCGATGATGGCTACATGCAGGGCGTGGAGTTCGGCCTGGCGTGGCGGGTCTGCCCGGAGCTGACGCTGTTCGGGAACTTCGCCTACCTCGACGGCGAGGTGACCAGCATCCGCCCGGACGGCACGTTCTTCGACGACTATCCGTCGCGGATCATGCCGCCGATGGGGCAGGTCGGCCTGCGGTACGAGTCGAACAACCTTCCGCTGTGGATCGAGGGGCAGGTCGTTGTGGCCGGCGACGCCGACCGGCTGAGCCAGCGGGACAAGTCCGACACCGAGCGGATCCCGCCCGACGGCACGCCGTCGTACGCCGTGGCCCACGTGCGGGCCGGCTACGACCCGACCGATTGGGCCACGCTCACCGTCGGGCTGGAGAACATCACCGATGAGGACAATCGCGTTCATGGATCGGGCCAGAACATGCCGGGCATCAACCTGGTGACTTCGCTGGAGGTCCGGTTCTGAGTGGAAGGGGCAGGGCGGATGAGCACGCGGGAGGCCGAGCTCGCACTGGATCGCGCGGCGGATGCGTCGATCGGCGCCGCGCCGCGCATCGTCAGTGCACAGCGCGGGCTGCGTGCCCGCCGCCGACGGACGCCCGCCGCGGCGATGGTTGTTTCGGTCGCGGTCCACGTCGCGGCGATCGTGGGCGTGTTCATCGCCGGCGGGCCGGCGCCGGTGGACGCGACGCCACCGGTGATCGACTTCGCCGCGGGCAGCGCCGCGCGTGTGGCGACGATCCGCATGCTCACGCCCGAGCAACTGGCCGAACTGCAGGGCGGCAAGCCGCTGGAGCAGGTTGCGCCGGTGCAGATCACGGCCCCGCCGCCGCCGCGGCCGCCGATGCCCGAGCCGCACCGCACCGCCCGTCCGGCGGTGGTGATGGAGGCGCCGCCCGCGCGGCGGCCGACGCCGATCGACACGTCGCGGTCGCGTGCGGACCCGCTGCCCGAGCCCAAGCCGCGGCCGGTGCGCGAGCCCGCCGCCGCGCCGCCGGTCGAGCCCGAGCCCCAACCCGATACACGGCCCGAGCCGGATGTGCGGCCCACGCCGCAGCCTCCGCAGCATGTGCACGCCGACCCGCCACGGGAGCGGCGTCGCCCCGAGCCGTTCGCCGAGCAGACGACGGCGGGCACGCCGGGCGTGGACCGCGAGCCGACGGTGGCGCGGCTGCCACGGCCGGAGTACCCGTCGGCCAGCCGCCGCCGTGGTGAGCAGGGTCTGGTCGTGTTCGACGTGCGGGTCAACGCCGATGGCCGGGCGACGTCCATGACGCTGATCGAGGACCCGGGGCATTGGCGGCTGGTGGACTCGGCGCGACGGGCGATCCGGGCGGCCCGGTTCCAGCCGGCGTTGCGGGGCGGACGGCCCGTCGCCGGGCTGGTGCGCGTCCCGATCCGCTTCGTGCTCCGCGACTGACCGGCTCGCCGTGGCCCGGCGGCGAGTACCATGTGGGCATGAGCGGCGTGATCCTTGGCCAGACCGACACGTTCACCGACATCTTCTGGATGGGCATCGGGCTGATCTTCCTGGCGGCGATCGTCGGGGCGATCTTGGCCCAACGTCGCCGGGATCGGTGCCTGGCGCTGCTCGACGACGACCACGTGACGCTGCAGACGGTGGCCGGCCGGTGCATCTGGGGCGACCTGCGGGTCTATGCCAAGGGCGTGGAGGTCGTGTACGACGCGGCTTATCAGACGCAGTCGGGTCTGACCAAGCACAGCTACCTCCTGTACGAAGACGAGATGGCGAACGTGCTGGCGATCAGCCGGTACGTCGGCGGTCTGACCGGGCCGGAGCGGCACCGGCGGGAGGCGCAGGTCCGCCGTCGGTTCCGGCCGTCGGTCTGGCGTCGGGCGTTGCGGTGGTGCCGCAATATGTTCAACACGATCCGCGACGCCGGGGCGAAGGCGGTCAGCGCCGTCGTCGGGCAATTCGCCAAGGCCCGGCCCGGCACGGTCGTCAGCCAGTCCACCGCGGAGGTCAACCAGATCGGCCAGACGATCATCTCGTCGGTCGGCAACGCGTACGAGCCGATGCTCGAGCGGCACATCGGCACGCCGGTCATCCTCGAACTGCTCTCGCCGATCGACCCGGACAAGCGGACGATCGAGCTTCCGGGGTACCTCGCCGAGTACTCCGAGCGGTACGTGGCGGTGTTCAACATCGACCAGCCGAGCAGCGAACCGATGGAGTTGGCGGCGGATGCGGCGGCGGAGCGCGAGGACCTGAGCATCAGCGGTGATGAGACGGGCGTGACGGTGACGAACAGGTCGGCGACGCCGCTGGTGCTGGCTTCGGCGACGGACGGGGCGGGCGAAGCCCATGAGTTGAACGTGGTGCTCACGCTCGGCGGGTCGGTGCGACTGGCGCGGTCGGGGCAAGGGATGCGGCTTCGACTTCAGCGGCATCGGCAGATCGATGTGGTTTGCCCGCGGCAGTACGCGCGGGTGCGGCACGCCAGCGAGCCGGATCCCGGCCAGCCGCGCCGAGAGCGGACCCTGCCGCCGGCGCACGCCGACGGACGATCCGAGTTCCCGTAAATATTGACATGCAATAGCTTTGTGTTGTGACGACGGGTTGTTGCGCGCGATGGGTTCGCGTGTCCGCCCACCGGCTACCCGTCGGCCAGGTTCGATGTAAATGTATATTTTGCAGTAGTTTGACTTCTGGACGGGGTACTGTCCGCCCCCGGCCGGCCGGACAGCGCGGACAGGGTACATAGACCGCCGCGGGGCGCCGCTTGCGGGGCGGCGGGGGGCTGGCAGGTGGCGGCTGTCGCGGCAGGTCGGCATCAATCATTCGTGCTCCAACCATGGGCGCAGCACCACCACTGGGCGCACCCAGGCGTCGCACGGCATGCCGTGTCGAGTTTTAAATGATTTAGCGTAAATGCGATAAAAACTTATTCGCATCGAGTGCGGCGGGGTGGCCGGCCGATCCCTGCGGTGCGCACGGAGACGACCGATGTGGCGTTCGTGCCGCGCGGGAAATGGGCAGGCTTGGCGTTATGGCTGCCTTCGTGATGCATTTTCAGGCATTCGGCGCGGTGATAGCGGCGAAACAGGGCGATGGTACGCGTTTTGTCGTGGAGGCGAGCGTTGTGTGGTCCATCAACAGGGACCCCTCGGGCAATCTGCAATCGACAAGCGTCTGCGCGGTCCGTCCGGGCTGGGCGGGCGCGGCGGAGGCATCGCATGGTCGTTCATCATCGACGTTGGATCGTGGGGATCGTGGCGGCGGGTCTGTGGGTGGGGCTGGCGGTGGTATCGGTCGAGCCGGCCGGGGCCCAGGACGCCGCGGGCGCGGCGGCGAGCGAGGTCTTAGATGCGGCGACCGGGGCGGCCGGGGCCGACGACCAGGCGACGATCGGGCCGGCCCAGACGCCCGACCACGGGAACACGGCGTGGATGCTGACGTCGACGGCGCTGGTGCTGCTGATGGTGCCGGGCCTGGCGATGTTCTACGGCGGGCTGGTGCGAACGAAGAACGTGCTGGGCACGATGATGCACTGCTACGCGGCGATGGCGATCATCGGGGTGACGTGGGCGGTGTGCGGGTTCTCGTTCAGCTTCGGTTCGGATCAGCTCATCCCCGGGTGGCTGGCGTGGGACAGTGACCTGGTGCTGATGCGTGGGATCGACACGACGATCGGCAACTGGGGCGACGGGCTGCCGGACTACGTGTTTGCGATGTTCCAGGGCAAGTTTGCGATCATCACGCCGGCGCTGATCGCGGGTGCGTTTGCGGAGCGGGTGCGATTCCGCGGGTACTGCCTGTTTATCCTGCTGTGGTCGCTGATCGTCTACAACCCGCTGTGTCATTCGGTGTGGGGCGGGGGGTACCTGGGCAGCAAGGGGGCGATCGACTTTGCCGGGGGCACGGTGGTTCACATCTCGGCGGGGATCAGCGGCCTGGTGGCGGCGTTCTACCTCGGGGCGCGGCGGGGTTATCCGCGGACGGCGATGCACCCGAACAACCTGGTGATGACGCTGATGGGCGCGGGTCTGCTGTGGGTGGGGTGGTTCGGTTTCAACGCGGGCTCGGCGGTGGCGAGCGACCTGAAGACGGCGCAGGCGCTGGCGGTGACGCAGGTGGCGGCGGCGGCGGGCGCGGTGGGCTGGATCATCATCGAAGGGCTGCGGCACAACAAGGCCACGTCGCTGGGCATGGCGTCGGGCATCCTCGCGGGGCTGGTCGCGATCACGCCGGCGGCGGGGTCGGTGACGATCGGCGGGGCGATCGTGCTCGGGCTGATCGCGTCGGCGATCTGCTACCTGGCGATCCTCATGAAGAACCGACTGGGCTACGACGATTCGCTGGACGTGTTCGGGATCCACGGGATGGCGGGGATCGTGGGCGCGATCGGGCTGACGTTTTTCATCCGCCCCGCTGAGCGGTCGATGTCGACGCTGGCGCAGTTGTGGGTTCAGACCGAGGGCGTGCTGATCACGGTCGTGGGCGCGGGGCTGGCGGCGCTGGTGCTGCTGGTGCTCGTGGACAAGACGGTCGGGCTGCGGATGCCCGAGTCGGACGAGATGGCGGGCATGGACCACGCGCTGCACGGCGAGCACGGCTACGGGCTGTTGAACCTGAACTGACGCAAGACCTTCGATCCGTCAACGCGACGATCGGTCGGGGAGTCGATCGGGTGACGGTGGGATGGATGGACGAAATGGCGAGGACACCATGAAACTCATTACAGCGATCATTCAACCGGACAAGCTCGACGCGGTGCGCGAGGAGCTGATCAAGAGCGAGATCTACCGGATCACGGTGAGCCGGGTGACCGGGCGGGGCCGGGCCGAGGACGCCGACCTGTACCGGGGCCAGACGGTGCCGCTGGACCTGCTGCCGAAGGTGCGGCTGGAGATCGCGTGCAACGAGGAGTTTGTACAGCCATGCGTGGACGCGATCCTTCGCGGCGCGCGGTCGGGCAAGATCGGCGACGGGAAGATCTTCGTCACGCCGCTGGAGCGAGCGATCCGCATCCGCACCAGCGAAGAGGGCGGGGTGGCGATCTGAGCGACGGTGGGTGTGGCTACGGACTGTTGAGGTGGTCCATGATCTGATACATCGGCATAGCCATCGCGATGGTCCAGATCACAAGGAGCAGGCCCAACGCCACGGCGACAATCGCATTGATCGTGATGGTGGTGTGCTTGGCGGCGATGGAGTATTCGCCGAGGACCAGGGCGGCCGCGAGCCCAAGTCCGCCCAGCGACAAGGCCCACCACGGCGCGTTGAGGAACAGCAACGTCAGGCCCGGCAGTTCGACGTCGAAGTCGCTGAACACGTCCACGAAGTCATGTCTCGTGACGGCGATGACGGGGCCGATGAGGACCAGTCCGGCGACATTCAGCGCGGTGAAGAGGATGCTCGTGACGGTGATCGCCCTGCCGGAATGGGAGTGCATGGTAAAAATATGTTAACCCGTTTGCGGCCCGGCCGTCAACCGGCGATGGCATGACCTCCGCGGCGTCGCGGACCTGATCGCGCCGGCGGTGCTCAGTTCGACCGTCCGATTGTACTGGCGACCAAGCTGGCGCTGCAGCTCGTCGAGCCCGGAACAGTCCAAGCTCGCAGCGGCGAGGTCTCAATTCGCCACGATGTTCATCATCTTGCCGGGGACGTAGACGATCTTGTGGACGGTCTTGCCTTCGAGGTGGGCGGCGACGTTGGGGTCGGCCTGTGCGGCGGCCTCGACCGATGCCTGGTCGGCGTCGGCGGCGACGGTGATGCGGGTGCGCAGCTTGCCCATGACCTGCACGGGCAGCTCGATCGTGTCCTCGACGAGGTGCTGGGGGTCGGCCTGGGGCCAGAACGCATAGGCGAGCATCTGCGGGTGGCCCATCCGCGCCCACAGCTCCTCGGCGATGTGCGGCGCGAGCGGGGCGAGCATCAAGACGAACGGCTCGGCGACGGCCCGCGGCAGGGCGTCCCACTTGTTCACCTGGTTGTTGAGCTCGATGAGCTTGGCGATGGCGGTGTTGAAGGCCATGCGGTTCATGTCATCGGTCACGCCGGCGATGGTCTTGTGCAGCGCGCGGAGCTGATCGGGGTGGGCCGGTTGATCGGCGACGCGGAGGGCATCGGTCTGCTCTTCGACGAAGTTCCGCCAGACGCGCTGGAGGAAGCGGTGCACGCCGATGATGTCGCGGGTGGCCCAGGGCTTGGACGCCTCGAGGGGTCCGAGGTACATCTCGTAGAGTCGGAGCGTGTCGCAGCCGTACTCGGCGCTGATGTCGTCGGGGCTGACGGCGTTCTTGAGGCTCTTGCCCATCTTGCCGTACTCTTCGGTGACGGGCTGTTTGTTGTGGAAGAACGTTTGGCCGGGTTGTCCCTGGACTTCGAGGGCCGGGGCGCCGTGGGCGTTGACCACGTCGAGGGCGGGCACGACCACGCCGCGGGCGTCGCGGTAGCAGTACGCCTGGATGTAGCCCTGGTTGAACAGCCGGCCGAACGGCTCGGGTGTCGAGACGTGGCCGAGGTCGTAGAGGACCTTGTGCCAGAATCGGGCGTAGAGCAGGTGCAACACGGCGTGCTCGACGCCGCCGACGTAGAGGTCGACGCCCATGGGGGCCTGGTTGATCTGAGATGTGGATGGATGGCGGTCGGATTGGCCCGACGGGTTCATCCAGTAGCGCTCGGCGTCGGGGCGGACGAGCGACTGGTCGTTGCGCGGGTCGGCGAAGCGCAGGTAGTACCAGCAGGACCCGGCCCACTGGGGCATGGTGTTCAACTCGCGCTCGTACCGCACGCCGTCGCGCTCGACCACGCGCCAGTGTGCGGGCGCCTTGGCGAGCGGCGGACGCGGCGGGGCGGCCGGATCGTCCGAGGCGATCGGCGAGAAGTCGTCCATCTCCGGCAGCGTCACCGGCAACTCGCCGGCGTCGAGCGCGACGATGCGCCCGGTCCGCCGGCCGGCGTCGTCCAGCTCGTGCAGGATGGGGAACGGCTCGCCCCAGTAGCGTTGGCGGCTGAACAGCCAGTCGCGCAGCTTGTACTGCACGCGGCCGCGCCCCAGGCCCTTCGACGCGAGCCAGTCGGTGATCCGCTGCTTGGCCTGCGGCGTGGGCAGGCCGTCCAGCGCGACCTCGGCGTTGGCGCTGTGCATGCTCACGCCGTCGCCGGTGAAGGCATGCGTGGGTGCCGCGGGGTTCGATCCGGGCGTCGGCGTCTCGTCAGCGGGCCGGACGACCGGGCGGATGGGCAGGTCAAACGCCTTGGCGAACTCGAAGTCGCGGTCGTCGTGGGCGGGCACGGCCATGATCGCGCCCGTGCCGTAGCCGGTCAGCACGTAGTCGGCGATCCAGATCGGCACGCGCTGGTCGTTGACGGGGTTGACGGCGTAGGCCCCGGTGAACACGCCGGTCTTGGCCTGGGCGTTGCCGGGTGCGGCCATGCGGTCGATGTCGGAGCGAGCGGCGGCCTGGGCGACGTACTGGTCGACGGCGTGGCGGTGTTCGGGCGTGGTGATCTCGTCGACCAGCTCATGCTCGGGGGCGAGCACCATGTAGGTCGCGCCGAACAGCGTGTCCGGGCGGGTGGTGAAGACGGTGATGAGCGTGGTCTGATCGCGGTCCAGGGCGAAGTCGACCTCGGCGCCCTCGCTTCGACCGATCCAGTTGCGCTGCAGCGCCTTGACGGACTCGGGCCAGTCGACGCCGTCCAGCTCGTCGGCGAGGCGGTCGGCGTAGGCGGTGATCCGGAGCATCCACTGCTCGAGGGGGCGCTGGTAGACCGGGTGGTTGCCGCGCTCGCTGCGTCCGTCGGCGGTGACCTCCTCGTTGGCCAGGACCGTCCCCAGCGCCGGGCACCAGTTGACGCCGACCTCGGTCAGGTACGCCAGGCGATGGTCGTCGATGAAGGCCTGCTGTTCGTGGGGCTGCAGCTCGTACCACTTCCGCGGGCCGATGGGCGTGCCGGAGATCGCGTCCATGTCCTCGTCGATGCCGGCGTTGCGGATCGACCCGTCGAGGCCGACGACGTAGTCGTTGCCCTGCAGCTTGTCGACGAGGTGGTCGATGGGCATGGCCCGCATGTCGACCGGGTCGAAGTAGCTGTTATAGAGCTGGAGGAAGACCCACTGGGTCCAGCGGTAGTAGTCGACGTCGGTGGTGGCGAGCTCGCGGTCCCAGTCGTAGCTCAGCCCGAGCCGCTGGAGTTGGAGGCGCATGTTGGCGATGTTCTGCTCGGTGGTGACGCGGGGGTGGACGCCGTGCTCGACGGCGAACTGCTCGGCGGGCAGCCCGAAGGCGTCGAACCCCATGGGGTGCAGCACGCTGAAGCCGCGCATCCGCGCGAACCGCGCGACGATGTCGGTGGCGATGTAGCCCAGCGGGTGGCCGACGTGCAGCCCGACCCCCGAGGGGTAGGGGAACATGTCCAGGACATAGAGCTTCGGCCGGGCGGGGTCGAAGTCGGGATCGCCGGGGTTGGGCGTGCGGAAGGTCTTCTCATCAAGCCAGCGCTGCTGCCAGCGCCGCTCGATCGTCGCGTAATCGTACTTGCCGCGTGGTTCGTTGGGGTCTGTCATGGTGGGCGGATTGTAGCGAAGATATCGGGCGGGCTCGACGCGTCACGGCCGCCGGCAGACCGCGACCTTGAGGTAGTCCGCCGCGGGGAAGTCGGGTCCGGGCGCGATCCATCGCTCCAGCGTCCACGCCGTCGGCAGCCAGGTGCGGAACCGCTCGCCGGGGGTCTGGGCGTGGTTGCAGCAGGCGAGCAGCGTGCCGCCGGGCGCGAGCACGCGCGCGAAGTCGCCGGCCATCTGCTTGTAGCCGGCCTCGACCGTGAACCGCTTGCCCTTCTTCGGGTTGGCGTAGGCCGGCGGGTCGCACAGGATCAGGTCGAAGCTCGCGTCCTTCTGTCGGGCGAGGACCTTGATCGCGTCGTCGGGCCGCTGACGCACCCTGCCGTATGCCAGGGCGTTGAGCTTCTGGTTGGCCCGGCTCCAGTCGAGCCACTTGCGCGAGGTGTCGACCTCGATGACCTCGGTTGCGCCGCCGAGCGCGGCGGCGATACTGAACGCGCCGGTGTAGCTGAAGAGGTTGAGCACGCGGCGGCCTCGGGCGTGCTCCCGCACGAACCGGCGCCCGGGGTACATGTCCAGGAACAGCCCCGTCCCGAATCCCGCGTCGGTGAACGAGACGAGGAAGGTCGCCGGCCCCTCGCGGACCTCGAAGCGGTCCGGGGGGGCGTCGCCCTGGAGGATGCGCGGGGCCGCCTCGCCGGCGCGGCGGCTCAGATTGTCCGGCCGCCGCTTGCTCACCGCGCCCCGCGCCGGCAGGCCGCGCGATCCCAGCGCATCCAGCAGCCGCCGCGCCACGCGCCGATGCTCATCCCGCCGGTCCCGCTCGCCGTAGTCGGTGAACAGCAGGTAGCCGGCGTAGTCGTCGATGGTCAGGTCGGCCGCGAGTTCGTGATGCGACAGCCGCACCGCGTCGCGGTGCTCGAACAGCGGCGCTCGCCGCTCCAGCAGCCGCTCGATGTCATCCGTAGACATGGCCGAGGCTTCCGGTGTTCGGCGCCGATGCCGCGCGGGGGTCAGACGCTGACGTGGGCGGTGATCCGGGCCATCGCTTCTTCGACATTGGCGCGGCTGTTGAACGCGGAGATGCGGAAGTAGCCCTCGCCGCAGGCGCCGAACCCCGCGCCCGGCGTGCCGACCACGTGCGCCTCGTGCAGCAGCTTGTCGAAGAACCCCCAGCTATCCAGCGCGGCCGGGGTCTTGATCCAGATGTACGGCGCGTTGACCCCGCCGTGGACCTCCAGCCCCGCGCCCGTCAGCGCCTCGCGGATCAGCCTCGCGTTCTCGAGATAATGCGCGATCAGCCCGGCGACCTGGGCGCGGCCGGCGTCCGAGTAGACCGCCTCCGCCCCCCGCTGCGTGACGTACGAGACGCCGTTGAACTTCGTCGACTGACGCCGGTTCCAAAGCCCGTGAAGCGGCACGCGATGGCCGTCGGCGTCCCGGCCGGCCAGCGCCATCGGCACCACCGTGAACGCGCACCGGACCCCGGTGAACCCGGCGCTCTTGCTGAACGACCGTAACTCGATCGCGCACGTCCGCGCCCCGTCGATCTCGTAGATCGAGCGCGGGATCGATTCGTCGGTGATGAACGCGTGGTACGCCGCGTCGAACACGATCAGCGCCCCGTGCGCCTTGGCGTAGTCGACCCATTGCCCCAACTGCTCGCGGGTCGCGACCGCGCCCGTCGGGTTGTTCGGGTAACAGAGGTAGATCACATCCACCGGCTCGGCCGGCAGCGCCGGCGCGAAGTCGTTCGCCGGCGTCATCGGCATGTACACCAGCCCGCCGTACCGCCCGGCGTCGTCGGCCGGGCCCGTGTGGCCGGCCATCACGTTCGTGTCGACGTAGACGGGGTACACCGGGTCGCAGACCGCGATGCGGTTGGCCCCGCCGAGGATGTCGAGGATGTTGCCGCTGTCGCACTTGGACCCGTCGGAGACGAAGACCTCGTCGGGGCTGATGTCACAGCCGCGCGACTCGTAATCGTGCTCGGCGATCGCCTCGCGGAGCCAGGCGTAGCCCTGCTCCGGGCCGTACCCGTGGAACGCGTCGCGGCGGGCCTGGTCGTCGACCGCGCGGTGCATCGCCTCCACCACCGCCGGGGGCAGCGGCTCGGTCACGTCGCCGATGCCCAGCTTGATGATCTTGGCCTGGGGGTTGGCGTCGCAGAAGCCCGTGACCCGGCGGCTGATCTCGGGGAACAGGTACCCCGCCTTGAGCTTGAGAAAATGGTCGTTGATGTGGAACATGATTCGCCTACGATCTCTCGATGAAACGGGACGGGCCGACATGATAACGCATCACGCCTCGCTTGCTTTCGCCCTGCCCCACGCCTGGGAGTGGGCGATCCTGGCCATCATGGGCGTGGTGTGCCTGCTCGGTTTCGTCGCCGCCGTGGCCATCTCGATCGTCGTGGCCAGCGGCTCACACCCCCGGACCCGCGGAGAAGACCCCGATGCCGGCCAAACAGATCCTCATGATCATCGGTGACTACGGCGAAGACTACGAGATCATGGTGCCCTTCCAAGCGTTGCAGATGCTCGGCCACACCGTGCACGCGGTCTGTCCGGGCAAGGCGGCCGGCGACCGCGTCCGCACCGCCGTGCACGACTTCGAGGGCGACCAGACCTACAGCGAAAAGCCCGGGCACAACTTCACGCTCAACGCCGCGTTCGATGACGTCGACGCGACCCGGTACGACGCGCTGGTCATCCCCGGCGGCCGGGCGCCGGAGTACCTGCGGCTCGACCAGCGCGTGATCGACCTGGTCAAGCACTTCTTCGTCGCGGACAAGCCGGTCGCGGCGATCTGTCACGGCCTGCAGGTCCTCGCCGCGGCGGACGTGCTCACGGGTCGCGCGGCGTCGGCCTACCCCGCGTGCGGGCCCGAGGTCCACGCCGCCGGCGGAAAGTTCGTCGACCTGCCCGTCGACCAGGCCCACACCGACGGCAAGCTGGTCACCGCGCCCGCCTGGCCGGCTCACCCCGCCTGGCTCGCGGCGTTCTGCAAGGTCATCGGCACCCGCATCGAACCCTGACGCCGCCACCCGCCCCCCACGCCCCCCACGTCCCCCGCGCCCCGTTGTCGCGCAGACCCGTGCGCCGGCGCCGCGCGCCGCGGCGATGGGGCGCGACCGCGCGGGTGGCTGAGGGGCATCCGATCATCGTCTGCCGCTCCGGCGCCGCCGGCCGACGGCGATGGTGGTGGCGGGTCGCATGACCTGCGAGGTGGTGCGCGGCCGCGCTCGTTGGGTTCGCGCGCCGCGCGCGAGGGTGCTGCGATCGCGGCGAGGTGTGCGATCGGGTGGTCGAGCGCCGCGCGGTCTCGCGGCGTTGCGCGCTGGCGAGGCGATGAGGTCCGGGTCGGGCGATCGCTGGCCGAACCTCAGCGGGATTCGCGAGGAAGGCTCGCGGCGGGGCCGCACAACTTTTTTGATTAATTCGCCACACAGGTCTTGAATTCTCCGTCTGACCGGTTATTTTACGCTATGTAAAGCGTCCAGCTTAGAAGCGTGGCTGTTCACGGGCGACGGGCCCGAGGCAGTGCGGCGGTGATGGGCTGCGAAGCATCCCGACCGCCGATGCCGGGCCATCGCTCGAACGCGAAACGGGCGCAGCGGGTCGGTGGGGTTTCCGTGGCGGCGCGTGTGAGGCGCACCGTCGGTGCGGCGGGCTTCGCCGGTGGGTTCCGCAAGAGTATGCGGGTCGGCGATGCCGGCTCTCGGATGTGTGTGCAAGAGGTGCGTGTGGCTCACAGGCCATTGGTCACAAACGTCAGGCAGCACGGGACGCGTCGCCACGCCGGATGGGGTGGCGCGGTGCGTCGGGTTGCCTCCCGTGAATCAAGGTGAGATGTGCATGGCAGGAGCGCTTTCCGTACAGCCTTCCCTGGTGCCCCCCAAGCTCTACCGGATCGGGGAGATCGTGCGTCATACCGGCCTCAGCCGGCAGACGATCCACAACTACACGACCATGGGGCTGATCCGTGAGGCCGAATGGACGCCCGGCGGTCATCGGCTCTACGACGAGAAGGTGTTTCACAGATTGCAGCGGATTGCCGATCTTAAAGAGAAGGCGTCGATGCAGGAGATCAAGCGGCTGCTGGAAGCGCCGGAAGCGTAACGGACCGATCGCGTCACCGTCAGGCGAAAGGATGCGCTGGACGTGGCAGAGGATTCGCAACAAGCCAAGCTGAGTCTGTCGAAGGTCTGGCAGGTACCCGTGGCGCTGCTGGGGGTGGTGCTGCTGGCGGCGGGGTGGTTCCTGGCGCGGCCCGTGCCGCCGCCGCGCGACCTGGCCGGCGAACTCGACCAGGTTCGCCAGCTCGTCGCGGCGCGCGAGTTTGAGCCGGCGCTTGAACACCTGGACACGATGCGGCCCGACATCCAGCAGGCCCCCGACAAGGTGCGCGTCGAGTATCACCTGGCGCTGGGCGACGCGATCTGCATGGGCCAGCGCGAGCGCGACTGGGACGTGGCGTCCAATCATCAGAACGTGATCACGCACTACATGGCCGCCGAGGACCTCGGCTACGCGCTGGACGATCGCCGGCGGGCGTGGATGATCGGGTCGCTGCTGGCGTTGGGACGGATCGACGAGGCGTCGCAGCAGGTCGCGGCGATCGGCGCCGACAGTGAGCCCCAGCGTCAGCGGATGCGGCGTGAGGTGATCGCCGCCGTGCTCGAGGGCGATGGCGAGCCGGACCACAAGCTCAAGCTGCTCCGCAAGTTCCTCGACGAGCCGAACCTGGAACGGGCGCACCGCATCTGGGCCGTGGCGCGTTACGCCGAGGTGATGATGCGTGTCGCCGACCCGCCGGAGGTGAGCGAGCTGCTCATGCGGTGGCTGCAGCGCCTGGACTACCCCAACCGGGAGGACCTCGGGGAGCTGCTGGTGCTGCTGGGTCGATCCGAGCTGGCGGCCGGGGCGCGCGACGAGGCGGAGCGCTGGTTCCTGCAGGCCCGGTCGCAGATCGGCGAGGGCGACCCGCTCAACGGCGAGGCGATCACGGGCCTGGGCCGCATCCGCTTCGCCGAGGGCAACCCCGCCGACGCGTTGGAGCTGTTCGAGGCGGTGGTGAAGCAGTACCCGTCGACGCGGAGCTACGCCGAGGCGCTGGTGGGCAAGGCCGAGTGCGAGGCGCGGCTGAACGCGTACGGCGACTCGCTGGCCAGCTACAACGAGGCGGTGGAGAGGGTCCGGTCGGGGCAGGCCCCCGCGGGGACCCAGCGGCGTGTGCACCTCAGCCTCGAGTCGCAGCGCGACTGGCGGTATGCCAAGGGCGACTACGAGTTGGCCCTGCGGTACGCCTTGCTCGAGGAGAAGCTGCTGGGCGAGCGATCGCCGGCGGACCTGCTGCGGCAGTTGGCCCGGACGCACGAGCAGATCGCGCGGGAGAAGCTCGGCCTGACCGAGGTCGACGAGATGGCGGCCGATGTGAGCGGCCACCTCCGCGAACTGGACAAGGACGAGCGGCTGGAGGTGGGCCTGAGCTTCGAGAAGGCGGCGCAGTACTACTACCGCCATGCGCAGGCCGTGGCGGCGGCCGACGACGTGTCCTACGGCGACAGCCTGTGGCGGGCCGCCGACTGCTACGACAAGGCCGGCCTGCATCGCCAGGCGATCGAGAAGTTCGAGGAGTACACCAAGACGCGGCCGGAGGATGCGCGGCGGCTGGACGTGACCTACCGGCTCGCCCAGGCCTACCAGGCCGACGGCCAGTTCGACGCGGCGATCGACCTGTACCGCGACCTGACGGAGAACCACCCCAAGAGCCAGCGTGCGTACGACGCCCTGGTGCCGCTGGCCCGCTGCTATATCGCCCAGGGCGGCGAGCGCTGGGGCCAGGCCGAGCAGATCCTCCGGAGCGTGGTCACCGACCACCCGGCGCTGCGGCCGGACAGCCCGCAGTATCGCGAAGCGCTGACGGAGCTGGGCCGGCTGTACTACCGCCGGGGCGAGTCGGGCGACTATGAGCGGGCGATCGAGCGGCTGAGCGAGGCGGTGAATCGTTACGGCGCCGACCAGGGCGCGGTGACGCGGGCGCAGATCCTCTTCCAGCTCGGCGATGCCTATCGCAAGTCGGTCAGCCAGATCGACCGGAAGCTCGGCGAGCCGCTGCCGCCGTCGCGGCGGACGGCGTTCCAGCAGGAGCGTGCCCAGCGGTTGGGCGAGGCGCAGCAGGCGTTCGACAGCGTGATCCGTTCGCTCGAGGCCGCCGACGCCAACGACCTGAACGACCTGCAGAAGCTCTACCTGCGCAACAGCTACTTCTACCGGGCCGACTGCGCCTATGACCTGGGCCGGTTCGAGGGCCCCGACGGGTCGATCGCGCTGTACGACCTGGCGGCGCAGCGTTACGAAGACGACCCGGCGGTGCTGGTGGCGATGATCCAGATCGTCAACAGCTACTTCGAGCTGGGCAAGTACGACCTGGCCCGGACGGCGAACGAGCGGGCGAAGTGGTACCTCAAGCGGATCCCGGAGGATGCGTTCAACGATCCGCATCTGCCGATGTCGCGTGAACATTGGCAGCGTTGGCTGGATTCGACCGGCGAGCTGTCGCTGGCGGCGGGCACGACCCCGCCGGCGCCGTAGCGAGCCCGCGATGGACATGACCTTGAGGGCGGAGCCCTCGGATTGGAGGTCACGGATGACCGCGCAGACCGCCCCGCACTGGGCGCACACCCTGATCGAGCTGCTCGAAGAGCAGCGGAGCATCTACCAGCAGCTCGCGCAGCTCAGCGACGAGCAGAGCAACCTCGTCGCCGCCGGCGACGCCGAGGCGCTGCTCTCGCTGCTCAGCCATCGCCAGGCGCTGATCGATCGGCTGGTCGACGTCAACGGCCGGGTCGAGCCGTTCAAGCAGCAGTGGCCCAGCCTCTGGAGTGAGCTGGACGAGGACTCGCGGCAGCACATCCGCGAGCGGATCGACGACGTGAAGGCGCTGCTCGACCAGATCGTGGACCAGGACGAGCGTGACCGCGTGGCGCTGGCGTCGCATCGCAACTCGGTCTCGCGGCAACTGGAGCACCTCAACCGCGGCGCCGCGGTGAACCGCGCCTACGGACCCAGCCCCGCTGCGCCCGCCGAGAGCCGCTTCACGGACCAGCAAGGATGACCACCATGGCCGCCACCGGTCCGCTGAACATCACCGAGCAAGCCGAAGCCCGCGGCGGCGACGACCGCACCGCCGAGCTGGTCGAGATCATCCGCGCGTACAACGACGTGACGGACCGGCTCCAGCAGAACCACGAGGTGCTGAACGCCGAGGTGGCCCGGTTGCAGCGCGAGCTGGCGTCGGCGAACGCGGCGCTGCAGCGGTCGCGACGTCTGGCGGCGCTGGGCGAGATGGCCGCCGGCATCGCCCACGAGGTCCGCAACCCGCTCGCGTCGATCCAGCTCTACACCAACATGCTCGAAGAGGACCTGGCCGACCGCCCGCCCTTGCAGGAGCTGGCGTCGAAGATCGCCGCGGCGGTCCGCGGGCTCAACGGCATCGTCGGCGATGTGCTGACGTTCGCGCGGGAGCTGAAGCTGCGGTGCGTGGAGGGCTCGGCCGCGGACGCGCTGCGGCGCGCCGCCGACGCGGTCGTCGCCCAGCGGCACGATGCCGCGATCGACGTCCGGTTCGAGGGCGAGGACCGGCTGATCCGCCACGACCCGGAGCTGCTGCACCAGGCGTTGGTCAACCTCGTCCGCAACGCGGCCGAAGCCATGCCCGACGGCGGCACGATCACGCTGGGCATCGCGCCCGTCGAGGGCGACGCCGAGTCGGCGCGGCTGATCGTCCGCGACACCGGCCCGGGCATCAGCGACGAGGCGATCGACCGGATCTTCAACCCGTTTTTCACCACGCGGGCGACCGGCACGGGCCTGGGCCTGGCCATCGTCCACCGCATCGTCGACGCCCACGGCGGGTCGATCGCGGTGCACAACGACGTGGGCGGCGGGGCGGTGTTCGTCCTGACGCTGCCGCCGGACGGCGGCGACGCTCAGCCCGCCGACACGTCATCCCCATCACCGGAGGTCACGCACAATGGATAAGGTTCTCGTGGTCGACGACAAGCAGATGATGCGCGACAGCGTGTCGACGGTGCTCGTCCGCGCCGGGTTTCAGCCGGTCGTCGCCGGCGACGGCGCCACGGCGCTGCAGGTGATCTCGCAGCACCGGCCGGCCGCGGTCGTGACCGACCTGAAGATGCCCGGCATGGACGGGCTGGAGCTGCTGCAGCGGATCGTGGAACTGGACGCGGCCCTGCCGGTCGTGCTGATGACGGCCTACGCCACGATCGAGACCGCGGTCACCGCGATGAAGCGCGGCGCGTTCGATTACGTGCAGAAGCCCTTTGATGGCGACGAGCTGGTCATCTGCGTCAAGCGGGCGGTGGATTACCGTCGGCTGAAGCAGGACAACGAGGCGTTGCGCGAGGCGGGCCAGTCGTCGGCGCCGACGCTGCCGCTGATCGGCGATTCGCCGGCGATGCTGCGGGTCCGCCGCGAGATCGAGCAGGTCGCCCCCAGCCACGGCACGGTGCTGATCTGCGGCGAGTCGGGTTCGGGCAAGGAGGTCGTCGCGCGACAGGTGCACGCCACCGGGCTCCGCCGCGATCGGGCCATGCTCTGCGTCAACTGCGCGGCGCTGAGCACGAGCCTGCTCGAGAGCGAGCTGTTCGGCCACGAGAAGGGCGCGTTCACCGGCGCCGAGCAGATGCGCAAGGGCCGCTTCGAGCTGGCCGACGGCGGGACGCTGCTGCTGGACGAGGTCTCCGAGGTGGCGACCCCGGTGCAGGCGAAGCTGCTCCGCGTGCTGCAGGAGCGGCAGTTCGAACGCGTCGGGTCGAGCCTCACCATGACGGTCGACGTGCGGGTGATCGCCACGACCAACCGCGACCTCGCGCAGGCGGTCGCATCCCGCGAGTTCCGCGAGGACCTGTACTTCAGGCTGAACGTGCTGCCGATCCGCGTGCCGCCGCTCCGCGAGCGGGTGGAGGACATCGGCGTGCTGGCCGAACACTTCCTGCAGCGTCAGGCGGTGCGTGACGGGCGGTCGCCGCGGCGGTTCAGCGGGCCGGCGCTGAAGCTGCTGACCGACTACCACTGGCCGGGCAACGTGCGTGAGCTGCAGAACATCTGCGAGCGGGCGGGCGTGCTCGCCGCCGACGCCACCATCCCCGCCGACCTGATCGAGCCCTGGCTCGGCGGGCCGACCCGCGATTCGGCCCAGCTCGCCGTCCAGAGCGCCGACCACAAGACCCTCGAAGAGATCGAGCGGGAGGTCATCGTCCGGGCGCTGGGTCGGTACAACGGCCACCGCCAGCGGACGGCCCGGGCGCTGGGCATCGGGGTGCGGACGCTCGGGCTGAAGCTCAAGAAATGGAAGGAGAGCAACCTTGTCGCCCAAAGCCTCTGACCGCCGCGCGTGGCGCAACACTTGCGCGACCGGGGCGCAGCTTTCGCCGTCGCCCGCCGTCGCGCCGGGCCGTCCGGTCCCGCCACGCCCGTCTGCGCGGCGGCATCGCCCTTGCGCCCTGCCCGCCGCACGAGTGCGCCCCCGGGAGGGCCGGCCATGATCGATCAGATGTTCACCAACGGAGCGATGCCGGCGCTGGAGCGGATGGTGCAGTTCACCGCCAAGCGCCACGACCTGCTGTCGCACAACATCGCGAACATCTCGACGCCCAACTTCCAGCCCCGCGACCTCGACACCGCCAGCTTCCAGGAGACCCTGGCCCAGGCGATCGACAAGCGGCGGAACACGGTCGGGGCGATGAACAAGCCCCTGGAACTGAACGACACCCGGCAGTTGCGGTTCGGCAGGGACGGCATGGAGGTCCGCGCCGACCGCAGCAACCACAACATCCTCTTCCACGACCGCAACAACCGGTCGCTGGAGCGGCTGATGCAGCATGTCGCGGAGAACGCGGGCGTGCACAACTCGAGCCTCGAGATGCTGCGGAACCAGTTCAGCATGCTCGAGACCGCCATCAGCGAACGCGTCTGACACTGACTTAGGGAGCCTCCGACATGTTTGGAGCATACGACATCTCGGCCTCGGCGCTGGTCGCCCAGCGGACACGCATGGACGTGATCAGCAGCAACCTGGCCAACCAGCACACGGTCTTCAATGAGCGCGGCGAGTTCGAGCCGTTCCGCCGCCGCATCCCCGTCTTCGCGACCGGCGACCCGTCCTCGGGCAGCGCCCGGGGCGTGCACGTCCGGGAGATCATGCTCGACGACGCGCCGTTCCAGAAGATCGAGGTCGGCAAGGGCCACCCGCTCGCCGACGAAGACGGGTTCATGGAGATGCCGAACATCGACCCGATGATGGAGATGGTCAACGCCATGGAGGCCAGCCGCGCCTACGAGGCGAACATCACCGTGGTCGAGGCGACGAAGGCGATGGGCAGCGCGGCGCTGCGGCTGCTCGCGTGAACGGTTAGGCTGATGGCTTGCGTGAACGGCGGCCCCCGCGCGGGCCCGGAGTGTGAACCATGACGGATCCGTTGGGACTGATCGGGCAGACAGGCGGCGCCTACCCGGGCGCGGCATCGCCGCAGCGGCCCGGCCCCAAACCCGAGACCTCGTTCAAGGATGTTCTCATGAAGAACATCGAACAGGTCAACAAGCTCCAGCAGGACGCCGAGTCGGCCATCGAGGACCTGACGACCGGCAAGCGCGACGACATGGCCAACGTCATGATCGCCAAGCAGAAGGCCGACATGGCCTTCAAGATGCTGCTGCAGGTCCGCAACAAGATGCTCGACGCCTACACGGAGATCAGGGACATCCGCGTGTAAGGTAATGGGCCCCGGTTGGCGGTTCGCCCGCGCGGGTGGGGCGTCGGAGCGACGCGACGCCTGAAGGTCGCCGGCCACCGCGAACCGGGCACGGCAGAACCCCGAGGCAGGACGCCTCGGGCACGGCATGGAGGCCGACCATGGATTGGATCAGGAAGTGGGCGACGCAGATTCAGGCACAACTGGCGGACCTGTCGGTCAGCCAGAAGCTGCTGATCGCGACGCTGGGCGTGGTGGTGCTGGCGGCGGTGTTCCTCGTGGCGGTCTACGCCGGCCGCCCGCAGATGGTCCCGGTCATCGACCAGCCACTCAGCACCGGCGAGCAGGCCCGCATCACCGCCTACCTCGACTCGCGCAACATCGACTACAAGGTCGAAGGCGACCGCGTGATCGTCCAGCCCGACCGGCAGGCCGAGGTCCTCGCCGGGCTCCAGATGCAGCAGCTCCTGCCCGAGGACACCAGTCGCGGGTTCTCCACGCTCATCGAGACCCAGTCGTGGTGGCAGTCCAGCGCCCAGAACCACCAGATGTACATGATCGCACTGCAGAACGAGCTGTCGGCGATCATCAGCAAGATGCGCGGTGTCCACGACGCCAAGGTCATCATCTCCGAGCCCCGCGAGCAGGGGTTCGGCATGACCCACACCCAGCCCAGCGCCTCGGTGAACATCCAGATGTCCGGCGGGAACGTGAACCAGAAGCTCGCCGACGCGGTGGCCGGCCTCGTGGCCGGGGCGCTGGCGGAGCTGAGGCCGGAAGACGTGACGGTCATCGACGCCGGCGCCGGCCGCCAGTTCCGCAAGCGCAACGACGATCAGCTCGTGCCCTCGGACTTCCTCGAGCTGGTGCTGATGCAGGAAGAGCGATACCGCGAGCGGATCGCCTCGGCGCTGGGGTACATCCCGCGGGTGATCGTGCAGGTCAACGTCGAGGCCGACCCCTCCCGCAAGCAGACCGAGTCGACGGTGTACGACCAGGAGGCGTCGGTGTCGTTGATCCAGAGGGAGCGATCGCGCGAGGAACAGTCGACCGAGCGTCGGGACGGCGGGGAGCCGGGCGGCCGGGCCAACATGGCGGTCAACATCCCCGGCGCCGGCGGGCCGGGCAGCGAGACGACGCTGACCGAGCGTGAGAGCGAGTTTGCGCCGCACGCCGGGGTCACGCACGAGCAGGTGATCGACCCCGGGGGGGTGCCCACGCGGGTCAACGCCACGGTCAACGTGCCGCGGAGCTACTTCGTGAGCCTGTACATGCAGGGCCAGGCCGAGGACGCCGAGCAGCCCAGCGACGCGGACCTGCAGCCGATCTACACCGAGCACCTGGACCGGATCAAGCGCCAGGTGGAGCCGCTGCTCGCGGCGAAGAACCCCGGCAACGTGGTGGTGGACATGTACTACGACGCCGACGAGACGGCGGGCGAGGCGGCGGTCGCGACGGCCGGCGGCGGCGGGCGGCTGCTCGGCGGATCGATGATCCGGTCGGTCGGGCTGTCGGCGCTGGCGCTGGTCGCGCTGGCGGGCATGTTCCTGATGATCCGCAAGGCCTCGCAGCCGCCGGCCGAGCCCGACGGCGACGAGCTGGCGGGGCTGCCGCCGTCGCTGAGCAGCGAGGACGTGGAGCTGGCCGGCGAGGCGGGCGAGCTCGACGCGGCGCTGCCGGGCATGGAGCTCGACGACGAGGCGATCGCCAGCCGCAAGGTCGGCGAACAGGTCGCCGAAATGGTCAAGAACAACCCCGAGGAGGCCGCGACCGTCCTCCGGCAGTGGGCCAAGCAGGAACGATGACCCCGACCCGATCGTGACACCAGCATGGGCATGAAGATCGAAACCAGCGACGACCTGACCGGGCTGCGCAAGAGCGCGGTGCTGCTGCTCAGCCTGGACCAGGAGACGGCGTCGGTGATGCTCCAGCAGATGGACCCGGCGACGGTGGAGGACATCTCGCGGGAGCTTGCGGGGATCTCCAGCGTCGCGCGCGAGGTCCGCAACAAGGTCGTCCGGGAGTTCTACGACACCGTCCTCGCCCAGGCGTGGGCCACCGAGGGCGGGCTCGATTACGCCACGGCGCTGCTGAAGAAGAGCATGGACCCGGCGATGGCCGACCAGATCATCCAGCAGGTCGCCCAGACGGTCCAGCAGACGCCCTTCGCCTTCCTCCAGAAGGCCGAGTCTGATCACCTGCTGACCTTCATCCAGGATGAGCACCCCCAGACGATCGCGCTGATCGTCAGCCACCTGCCGTTCCACAAGTCCGCGGAGATCCTCTCGGGGCTGCCGGCCCAGAAACAGATCGAGGTCGTCAAGCGGATCGCCAACATGGAGCAGACCAACCCCGAGGTCATTCGCGAGGTTGAGCGGGGCCTGGAGTCTCGGTTGAGCAACATGCTCACGCAGCGGCTGGAGAAGACCGGCGGCGTCGAGACCGTCGCCGAGGTGCTCAACCTCGTCGACCGCTCCACCGAGAAGGGGATCCTCGAAGGCCTCGAGACCGACGACCCCGACTTGGTCGAGTCCATCCGCCGGCTCATGTTCGTCTTCGAGGACATCCTGCTGGTCAACGACAAGGGCATCCAGTCGGTGCTCAAGGAGATCGACAACGACGAGCTGGCGCTGGCGCTGAAGACGGCCAGCGACGAGCTGAAGGAGAAGATATTCAAGAACATGTCCGAGCGCGCGATGGAGCTGATCCGCGAGGACATGGAGTACATGGGCCCGGTCCGCGTCAGCGACGTGGAGTCGGCCCAGCAGCGGATCGTCGACGTGGTCCGCCGCCTCGAGGAAGCCGGCGAGATCGTCATCGCCGGCCGCGGCGGCGGCGGCGGCGACATCATCGTGTAGGAGCAGGCCCCGTGCCTCGTGGCGGTCACCCATGCCTTTACTCAAGGAACAGAACGCCGACCTGGTGCAGCACGAGGCGATCGTGCTCGACCTGGGCGACCTGCGTCAGCAGGCCGACCAGATCAAGCAGCGGGCCCGCGAGGAAGCGGAGCGGGTCCTCGCCGCCGCGCAGCAGGAGGCGCAGCGGCTGACGGCCGACGGCAAGCGGGCGGGCTATGAGCAGGGCGTCGAGCAGGGCCGCGCCGAAGGGCTCGCCCAGGGCCGCGACACCGGTCACGCCGAAGCGCTCCAGCAGACCGGCGAGGCGCTGGCGCAGCTTCAGCAGAGCTTCACCGCCGCGCTCGAGCGGTTCGACGCGGAGCGGGCCCGGATGATGCTCGATGCGCGTCAGTCGATGCTGGAGCTGGCGATCGACCTCGCCCGCCGCATCGTCAAGCGCGTCCCCGAGGTGGACCCGACGGTCGTTAACGATCAGCTCGCCGCGGCGGTCGAACAGATGGCCCGCCCGGCCGACCTCGTCGTGCACGTCCACCCCGACGATCGGCCGCTGGTCGAGGCGGCGCTGCCCGAGTTGGCCGAACGGCTGACCAACCTCCAGCACGCCCGCTGCGTCGACGATCCCACGATCGACCGCGGCGGCTGTCGCCTCGCCTACGGCCGGGCGTCCGTCGACGCCACGCTCGACCGGCAGTTGCAGCGCATCGTCGAGGCGCTGCTGCCCGCGGCGACGGGTGAGACCGATGCCGCGCCCGAGGCGCCCGACCCGCCGCCGCCGGCCGAACAAGACCCCCACCCCGGCAGGACGGAGCCCGAGGCATGACGTTGTTCGCCGAGACGCGGCACCGCCTCGATGAGCTGCAGCCGCTCGAACTGGCCGGCGCGGTCAGCGAGGTGCGGGGGCTGAGCCTGCTGGTCGCGGACCTGCCGCTGCCGGTGGGCGCGATGGTCGAGGTGCACTCGCGCGAGCAGGGCCGCGGCGACGGCCGCATCGGCGAAGTCGTCGGGTTCGACGATGAGCAGACCATCGTCATGCTGCTGGGCTTTGCCGGGGGGATCCGGCGCGGCGACCGGGTGATCGGGCTGCAGTCGTCGGCGACCGCGCCGGTGGGGACGGAGCTGCTCGGCCGGGTGGTCAACCCGCTCGGCCGCCCCATCGACGGGCGCGGCGCGGTCCGCGAACTCGTGCAGCGCCCCATCCAGCCGCGCCCGATCGACCCCATGCAGCGCGTGGGCATCGACGAACCGCTCGGCACCGGCGTCCGTGCGCTGGACGCCATGCTCACCGTCGGCCGGGGCCAGCGGCTGGGCATCTTCGCCGGGCCCGGCGTCGGCAAGAGCACGCTGCTCGGACAGATCGCCAGCCAGACCGACGCCGACATCTCCGTCATCGCGCTCGTCGGGGAGCGCGGCCGCGAGGTCAGCGACTTCATCCACCGCGCGCTCGGCCCCGAGGGCCTGGCGCGGAGCGTGGTCGTCGTGGCGACCGGCGACGAGCCGGCCCCCCTGCGGGTCCGCGCGGCGATGTACGCGCTGACCGTCGCCGAGTTCTTCCGCGACGCCGGCCGCGACGTCGTGCTGTTCATGGACTCGGTCACGCGGTTCTGCCAGGCCCAGCGGCAGATCGGCCTGGCCGTCGGCGAACCGCCCGCCACCAAGGGCTACACCCCCAGTGTCTTCGCCATGCTCCCGACGCTCGTCGAGCGGTGCGGTCGCACCGCCGGCGGGTCCATCACCGGCTTCTACACCATCCTCGTCGAGGGCGACGACATGACCGAGCCGATCTCCGACGCGATGCGGGGCGTGCTGGACGGCCACGTCGTGCTCTCGCGCGACCTGGCGAGCCGGGCGCACTGGCCGGCCATCAACGTCCTCGAATCGGTCAGCCGCCTGGCCAACGACGTGGTCGACAAGCCCCACCGCTTCGCCCGCGACCAGGTCGTCCGCCTGATCAGCCTCTACCGCGACATCGAGGACCTGATCAACATCGGCGCCTACGCCCCCGGGTCCAACCCGCAGAACGACCTGGCCATCGAGATGAAGGAGCCGATCGATCAGTTGCTGTGCCAGAGCTTCGACCGGGCGACGGATTTCAAGACCGCGCGCCAGCAGTTGCTGACGCTCGGCACGGCGATTGCGGAAAGGTCGGAACAGCTCAAGCGGCAACGCCCCAACGGCGCCGGCAGCGCCGTCGGCGGTTGACGCCACGGATGTAGTCAAGGATGGCAAGGTTCGTCTTCAAGCTCGAGTCCGTCCTCAAGCACCGCCAGGGCGTCGAGGACCAGTGCCAGCGTCGCCTGGCCGAACTGCTCGGCGAGCAGTGGCGGCTGCGTCATCAACTGGAAAACCAGCAGCAGACGATCCGCGAGGACAAGCGAACGATGGCTGGCGCGCTGGTCGGGCCGGTGGATGTGGGCCGCATCCGCGGCCACGCCGCCTACGTCCAGCAATCGGCGCTGCGGGCGCAGCAGGTCGGCATGCGGCTGGTCGAGTTGAATCGGCGGATCGAGACGGCGCGCGGCGCGCTCGCCGAGGCCGTTCGACAGCGTAAGGCCGTGCAGGTCTTGCGCGATCGGCAATATCGGCGCTGGCAGGAGGCACAGAAACGGCGCGAGGCGGCGGAGCTCGACGAGCTGGGCGTGCAGGGCTACGGCCGCCATCGCCAGGGGGCCGCGCCATGATGCGCAGCGCCCTGCTCGCCATCGCCGTGCTCGCGGTGCTGCACATCCTCGCCGCGGCGGGGCTAGTCGGTTGGCTCGCGGCGACCGGCCGCCTCAGCAGCGAACGCCTGACCGAGGTGAAGCAGACCTTTGGGCCGACCGTCGCCGAAGAGCAGGAGCGTGAGCAGCAGGCCGCCGCGCTCGCCGAGCAGACCCGGCGCGAGGCCGAGCGCCAGGCCCAGCTCACCGGCGGCACCGCCTCGACCGCCGAGAAGCTGGAAGCCGAACAACGCCGCAACGAGCTCATCCTCCGCCAGCTCGAGCGGACGCGGCAGGAGATCCAGTCGCTGACGACGAACCTGCACCTGGCGAGGCGGCACATGGAAGAGCAGCGCGAGCAGTTGCTCGCCAGCCGCGAGGAGCTCGAGCAGCGGCTGGAGGCTATCGAGTCGCGCCTCAACGACGAGGGCTTCAAGAAGACCGTCTCGCTGTACGAGACCATCCCGCCCAGGCAGGCGAAGCAGATGTTCGTGGACCTGATGGGCGCGGGCGAGACCGACCAGGTCGTGGCATACCTCGAGGCGATGGAGCCCCGCAAGGCCGCCGGCGTCCTCCGCGAGTTCAAGGAGCCGCAAGACATTACGCTGGCCGTGACGCTGACCGAGCGGCTCCGGGCGCGCGGGTCGAGCCTCGTTGATCAAGTGGAGGAAACCGGGTGAAGATCGACTCCGCCACATTGAACAAGCTCGCCTTGGGCGCCGACCGCGCCGCGGGCGCCCGACACCGCGGCGACGCGCCGGCGTTCGGCAAGCTGCTCGACGGTCTGTCGTCGCGCCAGCCCGCGTCGAAATCGCAGGCGTCCGCTCACGCCGGCCGCGGCGAACCGGCCGACCGTGACGACGCCCGCGGCGACAAGGTCGGCGCCAAGGACGCCGACGCATCGAAGAAGTCGGAAGCCGACACCACGCAGCGGGCCGCCGACCGCAGCGATGCGACCCGTGACGCGTCCGCCGACGCCGTGCGGGACGATCGCGACCGGAGCGCGGCGCGGGACGCCCGGCAGCAGCACGGCGAGACTAACGAACCCCGGGCCGACGATAGCGCGGCGATTGATGATGCGGTGGTAGCCCCGACGGCGTCCGCGCCGCCGGCGGCGTCGGCGACCGCGGCCTCGTCGTCGGGCGGGGCGGACGGGGCGTCCAGCCAGCCAGCGGGACCGGACCAGCAGGCCACGCAAGGCCACCGACCCGCCGCGGTCGCGTCGCCCGGCCCGGTGGTGCGGGGTGGGGGTCAGCCCGACCCGCCGCTTGCACCGCCGACCGCCTCGCCGACCGAGTCCGCCGCTGCGGGGCCGGTGCGGCGCGAGGGCGACGTCGACGTCACCCGGCAGGGCAAGCCGCCCGTTGCAGAGCGGCCGGCCGATCCGCGTCAACTCCCCACTCAGCCGGCGCCGGAGCGTGCGTCGGTTGACGCCGCACCGCACGCCGAACGTCCGCAGAACGAGCGATCGGCCGCGCCATCGACATCCACCGGCGCACGGCTCAACGCCCAACCGCCGGCCGATGCCCCCATCCAGATCGACCTGCGTGGTTCGTTCGGCGACCGGGGCGGCGCGTCCGCCGAAGGTGGCGGCTACGCGCAGGATCAGTCCAGCAACGCGGCGAACCGCGCGACGTCGACGAACGCGCGCGCCGACGCCACCGCCGTCTTCCGGCCGGCGGTCAGCGGCGAGGCCGTGGCGACGCCCGCCATGGAGCCGGTGCCCTCGAGTGCGGTGATGAATGCGCAATCGCCGGTGCCGACGCCAACCCCCGCCGCGAGCGCACAGGCATCGACGCAGGGCGTCGCCCTGTCTTTCATGCCCACCGGCGCCGAGTCGGACGCCGACCCCGTGACGGACCGGGCGATCCGCGGTCTGACGTCGGTGATGGCGCAGCGCGGCGGCACGGTGACGTTGCGGCTGAGCCCGCCGGACCTGGGTTCGCTGCGGATCGACGTGCGGCTGGACGGTGCGACGGTGCGGGCGCAGTTTCAGGCATCCACACCCGCGGCCGCGTCAATGCTGCACCAGAACATGGCGGCGCTGCGGCACGCGCTCGAATCGCAGGGCCTGACCGTGGACAACCTCCAGGTCCAGGCGCCCGCGGCGACCTCACAGGCCCACGCCGGCCACGCCGGCCAGCAGACCGGCCAGCAGGACGCCCAACAATCGCCGTCGGACGGCCGCAGCCGGGGCTTCGCCGGCGACGGCGGCGGTGACGACGGCTCGGACCACGCCCAGGACTCGTACGACCAGCGACGCCGCCGCTTCGAGCAGGCGCTGCTCGACCTGGTCGGCTGACGCACAGGAGAACGTGACATGAGTGTCGGATCCATTGACGCCAGTTCAATCACCGGGACCAATCGCGGCTTCGCCGAGCTGAGCTCGGAGGAGTTCATCAAGGTGCTGGTGACGGAGTTGCAGAACCAGGACCCGCTCGATCCGCAGGACACGACCGCGCTGCTGGAGCAGCTCAGCTCGCTGCGGAACATCGAGAGCCAGACCAGCCTGCAGGACGAGCTGGCCGACCTGGTGAAGCAGAACCAGGTCTCGGCCGCGGGCAACATGATCGGCAAGGTCGTGCAGGGCATCGACACCACGAACACCAACGCCACGGGCATCGTGACCTCGGTGCGGGTGACCAGCGAGGGGGTGTTCCTCGAGTTGGACAACGGCCGCACGATGTCGATGAACCAGGTCACCGCGATCACCGATCCGCTGCCCGAGTCGGCCGGGAGCTAAACGGCGATGAGCGGCGAAGCGCACCTGTTGAGGATGCTGGAGCCGGCGGTGCGGCCGATGGGCGCGCCGTCGCCGGGGGTGCAGCCGCGCGGCCCGATCGACGGTCTCAGCTTCGACCAGGTCCTCCAGCAGGCCGAGGCCTCGCAGCCGATCCGCCTGTCCGCCCACGCGCAGCAGCGGCTTGACGAGATGGGCGTGCAGCTCGGCGAGTCGGAGCTGCGGGCGATCGGCGAGGCGGTCGACCGGGCCGCGGAAAAGGGCGCCCGCGAGGCGCTGGTGCTGATGGATCGGCTGGCGCTGGTCGTGAACGTGCCCAACCGCACCATGGTGACGGCGATGAGCGAGCAGCGGATGCGGGAGGGGGTGGTCACGAAGATCGACGCGGCGGTGTGGGCCGAGCACGCGCCCGCCGCGACGGAGGAACACCGCTTGCGGTTGTAGCGCGGGCGGCGAACAACGGAACACGATGGGCCGGACCCCGATGCGGGAGGCCCGTGGCGGCGTGAACGACCGAGCGCCGCCGCAACACAGGAGACGCACCATGGCATTGACCGGCGCATTCTTTACGGGCCTGAGCGGGCTGAACGCCAACTCCCGCGGGCTGGACGTGATCGGCAACAACATCGCCAACGTGAACACGCCGGGCTTCAAAGCCAGCCGCGCCCAGTTCACCAGCCAGTTCCTCCAGACGCTGAGTTCCGGATCGCCGCCGTCGAGCACCTCGGGCGGCACGAACCCGATCCAGTTCGGCCTGGGCACGCGCGTCGCCGGCGTCCAGCAGAATTTCAACAACGGCGGCATCCAGGCCACCGGCATCAACACCCACATGGGCATCGAGGGCAACGGGTTCTTCGTCGTCAACCAGAACGGCTCGGAGTTCTACACACGCAACGGCCAGTTCTCGCTCAACAGCCAGAACCAGTTGGTGGCCCCGACCGGCGGCGTCGTCCAGGGCTTCGGGGTCGATTCGAACTTCAACGTCCAGACCGGCGTGCTCGACGACCTGACCATCCCGCTGCGGTCGATGACGATCGCCGAAGCCACCGCCAACGCCAATTTCGAGGGCAACCTCAACGCGTCGGGCCCGCTGTCGACCGGCGGGTCGGAGCACACCACCCGCGCGTTCTTCACGGCGCTGGGCGGCGGCGGCGTGGTCGGGGTCGATCCCCCGCTGGCCGGCTCCGAGGCCACCGGCGGTGAGGACCTGACCGTGGTCGGCAACGACCTGTACATCGACGACGGCGCCGGCGCCTCGTTCCTCGCCGTCGAGGGCGGCACCGACACGGTGATCACCGTCAGCGGCATCGAGAAAGGCGGCCAGGTGCTCGCCTCCAAGAGCTTCGCCTTCAGCACCAACGTCGCGGTCACCTCCACCACCGATGACAGCGGCACCAGCCTCAATGATTTCATCGCGTTCCTCGACAACGTGATCGGCACCGACAACACCGTCGTGGGCGGCCACGACCTCGGTGGCTCGATCACCCTCAACGCCTCGGGGCAGATCGTCGTCACCGGCAACGAGGGCACGGCGCAGGACCTGACGATCGAGACGGCCAGCTTCGTCGCGGCCCAGCAGACGCCCAACGGGGCGCCGGCCGGCATCAGCCAGCCCATGGTCATGACCAAGAACCGCGACGCCGACGGCGAATCGACACGGACCAGCTTCACCGCCTATGACTCGCTGGGCACGCCGCTCAGCGTGGACGTGACCTTCGTCAAGCAGGCCGCCGCCGCCGGCAGCGGCACCACCTGGGAGTGGATCGCCGAGTCCAACGACAACGACGCGATCGACCGGGTGCTGGGGTTCGGCACCGCGGAGTTCGATGAGCAGGGCCTGTTCGTCTCCGCCTCCAACCAGTCGTTCAGCATCACCCGCGACAACGGTGCGATCTCGCCCCTGACCGTCAACATGGTCTTCGACAACGGGGTCGATTCGATCACCTCGATCACCGACACCGACAGCGAACTGGCGGTGGTCCAGCAGGACGGCTCGCCGATCGGCACGCTCGATGCGTTCAGCATCGCCAGCAACGGCATCATCACCGGCACGTTCACCAATGGCCTGGCGCGGACGGTCGGGCAGGTTGCCCTGGCCACCTTTACCAACAACGAGGGGCTGGTCGAGGTGGGCAACAGCCTCTACGAGCCCGGGCCCAACAGCGGCAACGCCGTCATCGGCGCGCCCACGCAGTTCGGGTCCGGCCAGATCGTCGCCTCGTCGCTCGAACAGTCCAACGTCGATCTCGCCGAAGAATTCGTCAACCTGATCAACGCCAGCACCGGTTTCAGCGCCAACTCGCGTGTCATCACCACGAGCGACGAGCTGATCCAGCAGCTCCTGGCGATCGGCCGTTAACGTGTCGTGTCCGGCTTGCCCTTCGTGGTAGCCGGGTGGAGATCGAACAATGGCGAGGTTGACGCAGTTGAAAGACGTTCAGGCCTGGCGGTCCGCCGGCGGCCGTGCGTATCCCCGTGGTCTTTCGGTCGCGGGGCGATCGCCGGGCGCCCGGCGGCGTGAACGGGGTATCCGAATATGATCACGTTGACACGGTTGAACGGGCAGCGTTTCGTGGTGAACGCCGAGCTTATCCGGACGGTCGAGGCGTTGCCCGATACAACCGTCAAGCTCATCAATGGCGATACGATCATCGTTTCCGAGCCGATGGACGAGGTGGTCAACCGGGCGATCGAGTACGGTCGATCGCTGCGCAAACTCCTGCCCCCGGATTGACGCGTTTCGGCCCGCCGGCGTGCGTTAAGTGCCGCTCGGCCATAGTCGATATGGCTTGAGGCACGGCATGCGGATCGTTCGCGAAGCGGGCGATCGGCGGGAGTGAACGATGGATCTGGCGACTATCCTGGGCATCTTCATGGCCTTCGCGCTGCTCGGCTGGGCGGTCATGTCCGGCGGCAGCCCCGAGGCCTTCATCGACATCCCCTCGGTGATGATCGTGATCGGCGGCGCCTCGGCGGCGACGATGGCGGCGGAGCCCGGCGGGATGCTCAAGAAGATCGTCTCGATCCTCAAGAAGGCGATCAGCGGCAGCAGCCAGAGCGCCGAGAAGCTCATCGAGGACCTGGTCTCCTACGCCGAGGTCGCCCGCCGCGACGGCATCCTCAGCCTCGAGTCGATGTGCAAGGACATCGAGGACCCTTTCATCGTCCGCGGCATCCAGATGGCGGTCGACGGCACGGACCCCGAGCTGATCGAACAGATCATGACGACCGAGCTGGACAACCTGATGGAGCGGCACGAAGCCGGCCGCTCGGTCTTCGCCACCATCGGCAAGTATGCCCCGGCGTTCGGGATGATCGGGACGCTGATCGGCCTGGTGGCCATGCTGGCGAACATGGACGACCCGTCGGCGATCGGCCCGGGCATGGCGGTGGCGCTGTTGACCACGATGTACGGCGCGATCCTCGCCAACGTCGTGTTCCTCCCGCTGGCCGACAAACTCGCCTCCCGCTCGGCCGAGGAGGTGTTGACCAAGACAATCATCATCAAGGGCGTGATGAGCATTCAGAGCGGCGACAACCCACGCATCGTCGAGCAGAAGCTGCGGACGTTCCTCCCGCCGTCCAGCCGCAACGACGAGGGCGAGGACGCCAAGGCCGCGTGACCCGGCGGCTCGCGATCCCCGGTCGCCCCCAAGCCCCGGGGCGGCGAACCGATGACCGGCGACCGCCAACGGACGACCGATGGCAAAGAAGTGCAAATGTCCTGAAGGCATCCCCGAGTGGATCGTCACGTACGGCGACATGATGACGCTGCTGCTGTGCTTCTTCATCCTCCTCGCGGCCTTCAGCGAGCTCAAGGACGAGGAGGACTACCAGGAGGTGATCCAGGCCATCAAGGAGGCATTCGGATTCACCGACGGGGCGGGCATGGCCCCGACGGAGCTGCTGCCGCAGCAGAGCATGCTCGAGGTGCTCGAGGAGATCGCGCTGCACAAGGAGAAGATCCGCAAGCTCAGCCAGGCCCACGACCCGGGGGTTACCGGACGCACGACCACCGTCAAGCGGATCCGCGAGGGTCTTCAGTTCACGGTGGGGGGTTTGATCACGTTTGAGCCCGGATCGGCCGATCTAAAGCCCCAGGCGCGTGACGAGCTGGCCAAGGTGGCCAACGTGATCCGTGGCCAGAACAACAAGGTCGAGGTCCGGGGGCACGCGTCGGCGGGCGACCTGCCGGCCGAATCGGCGTTCGAGGACCTTTGGTCGCTGAGCGCGGCGCGGGCGCAGGCGGTGATGCGGTACCTCACCGACGACCAGGGCATCGACCCGCGGCGGATGCGCGTGACCGGCTGCGCCGACACCGAGCCGCTCGTCGCAAGGGTCTACGACAAGGCCGAACGCGCCGTCAACCGCCGCGCCGAGGTCATCGTGACCGAGTCGCTGGCGCAGGAGTTCGACGCGGCGCGTCAGCAGGAGACCGCGGCGGTGATCAGCGATCTCATGCGAGGTGACACCGATGGCTGAGAACAAACCCAACGACGCGAGCGCAGAAAATGCGCAGGAGAAGAGCGGGGGGCTGCCGATCAAGGCCATCATCATGGTCGCGGCGATTTTATTGATTGAAGCCGGCACGATTCTTGGTACCATGTGGTTATCGGGCGGGCCGACCGAGGTCAAGGGTCAGGGAATCGACGCCGACCTCAAGGCCGAGCAGAACGAACTCGTCGAAGTCCTCGTCGTCCAGGGCAAGTACGACAACCAGCGAACGGGTCGAACTTACCTCTACGACTCCGAGATCTACGCGACGGTTCGTCGAAAGAACGAAGCGAAGTTCAAGGAAGAACTCGAAACCATGAAGACACAGATCTCGGTGGACGTTCAGACGATCTTCCGCCGTGCCGAACCCAGCCACTTCCAGGAGCCGACGCGCGCCACGCTGACGCGGCAGATCAAGGCCGTGCTCGACGAGCGTTTCGGCAAGGATGCCGAGGGCGAACCGCTCATCGAGAGTGTGCTGATCGGCAAGTGTCTGCCGTACCGCGCCGATTACTAGTCGCCGCATCGGCGGGTCCGCCGCCAAGGAAGAAGGTCAAGGATGGCCGACCAGGACGAGACCACGACCAGCCCCGCGCAGCCCGACCCGGGCGAGGCCGCCGCCGATACCGGCGATGATGCCGGCGCCTCGACCCCCGACGGTCGCAACGTGGACCTGCCGAACTTCCAGCAGGTGCTCGCTGACGTCGAAGCGTCGGGCCTTGACCTGCTCCACGACGTGGAGCTGAACGTGAAGATCGAACTCGGCCGCACCGATATGTACGTCGAGGATGTGCTCCGCCTCGCCGAGGGCAGCGTCGTCGAGCTCGACAAGCTCGCCGGCGATCCCGTGGACGTGTATGTCAACGAGCGGCTCGTGGCGCGGGGCGAGGTGCTCGTGCTCAACGACAATTTCTGCGTGCGCGTGACGGAGATCGTCAGCGGCGCCGAAGCCGACCCCCGCGGGTCGGACGCGACAGCGCCGCAGGGGCCCGAGCCGGCGGCGGACGCCGCGCCCGTGCAGCCCGCCGCCGCGCAGCAAGCCGCCGAAAGCACAGCGACGTGATGTGAAACGGATCGAACGCTCATAGGGTGCCGAACAGGATGTTCGGCCGGTCGCACGCCCCGGCGTCGCGGCCACCACGCCAGGGATGGCGAACATGACCAGACGGTGGATTGGGATCGCGATCATATTGACCGCCACAGCGGTGGCTCAGCGCCTGGTCGCCGACCCGGGCGCCCGTGACCGCGCCAACGTCCCCGTCGCCATCCCCTCGACCGCGGCGCCCCACTCCGGCACGCTCCCCGCCGCCTCGCACGTCGCCGGCGAACCCAACGCCGCGCCCCCCTCGGATCGCCTGCTCCCGCGTTCGATCGCTGTCGAGCCCCCGCCGGAGCGCGAGCAACTGCCGCTGGGCACGCCGCCGCCCGACGACGATCCCAACACCGCGGCGTCCGCCGCCGACAACGATTACGGCGACGGCTGGGCGCTGCAGACCGCCATGGCGCTGGGCGTGGTGATCGGCCTGATCTACGTGGTGCGGATGGTGCTGCGGCGGGCCAATGGCATGACCGCGGGTTCGGGCTCGGCGGCCGCAGTCGTCGAGGTGCTCGCCCGGGCGCCTGTCGGGCCACGCGCCCACGTCCTGCTGCTCCGCATCAACGAGCGGATCATCGTCGCCGGCCAGACCCAGGCGGGCCTGAACACCCTCGCGACGTTCGACGACCCCGACGAGGTCGCCGGAGTGCTCGCCACCGTCGAGGCCGCTCGGCCGACCAGCATCAGCTCCGGGTTCAACAAGTTGCTCAGCCAGTTCGACCGCGGGTTTCACGGCCCCGACGCCCGCGCCGAGGGCGGCGACGACGCCGAGCACACCGTCGACCGCGCCCGCAACGACGTGTCCAGCCTGCTCAACCGCATCCGCACCCTCGGGTCCGGCCGCGAAGATGGAGATGATCGATCGTGAGCCGGCCGGCGATCCAACTCGACCTTGCTCCCGATCGCCGCGGGGTCGGCGTGCGCGGGGCGGCGGGCCTGTTCCGGGGGCGGCGGCCGGTGTGGATCGTGCTCAGCCTGCTGGCGTGGGCGGCGCCCGTCCTCGGGCAGTCCGGCCCGACGCCCAACCCCGTCAACCCGATCGAGATCGACAACCCCGTGGGGCTCATCGAGGACGCCGCCCAATCCATGCCCGGGTTTGAGGGGGGCGTCAGCGCCACCCTCAACATCCTCATCCTGCTGACGATCCTCTCGCTGGCGCCGGCGATCGTCATCCTGTGCACCAGCTTCGTGCGGATCGTGGTCGTGCTCGCGCTGCTCCGCCAGGCGATCGGCACGCAGACCCTCCCGCCCAGCCAGGTCATCACCGGCCTGGCGCTGTTCATGACCTTCCTCATCATGGGCCCGACCGCCCAGCAGATCCACGAACGCGCGATCGTCCCGCTCAACGACGGCCGCATCGACCAGGCCGTCGCCTGGTCCCGCGCCAAGCAACCGCTCCGCGACTTCATGTTCGCCCAGATCGAGAACACCGATAGCTGGGGCGACGTCTACATGGTCCTCAACTACCGCGGCATCGACACCTCGGCCCCGGACACCCTCCGCCGCGCCGACGTGGACATGCTCACCCTCGTCCCGGCCTACATCATCAGCGAGTTGAAGACCGCGTTCCTCATCGGCTTCCGCATCTACCTGCCGTTCCTCATCATCGACATGGTCGTCAGCTCGCTGCTGATCAGCATGGGCATGCTCATGCTCCCGCCGGTGCTGATCAGCCTGCCCTTCAAGCTGTTGCTGTTCGTGCTCGTCGACGGTTGGCGACTGATCGTCGGCAACCTGTTCGACAGCTTCGCCGCTGTGCCGATCCCCGTGTAGCGCCATCCGATGCCGTGTACTGGAAACCGAGAACCGCCGACCGGAATCTGACTCATGACCCCCGACCAGGCAGTTGACATCGTCAGGCACGCGTTGACCGTCGGGCTGATGATCGCCGCGCCGATCCTGGGCATCGGTCTGGTGATCGGCCTGATCATCAGCATCCTCCAGGCGGTCACCCAGATCCAGGAGCAGACCCTGACTTTTGTGCCGAAGATCGTCGCGATGGCCGGCGCGGTCATCGTGATCATCCCCTGGGCCTACGTGAAGATGGCCGAGTTCGCCGGGATGATGTTCGCCCCCTAGACCGATCGCCACCGGAGACGACGCGTGAGCGACGAGCTCGCCCACATCTATCCCCACATCCCCGCGTTCCTGCTGGTGCTGTTCCGGCTGGGGGGGATCTTCATCTTCGGCCCGGTCTTCGGGTCGCAGGTGATCCCCATGCGGGTCAAGGTCCTGCTCGCGCTGGTGCTGACGATGTGCATCTACCCCATCGTTCCGCCTCAGATCCCCGTGCAGTTGTCCCTGGCCAACATCATGCTCGCCGTCGGCAGCGAGATGCTCATCGGCCTGATCATCGGCTACGGCGCCTCGCTCCCGCTGGTCGCCCTCCAGATCGCCGGGCAGATGATGGGCCACCAGCTCGGCCTCGGCCTCGCGCAGGTCTTCAGCCCCGACTTCAATGAGCAGACCGAGGTCCTCAGCCAGTTCCTCTTCCTCGTCGCCCTCACCGCCTTCCTGCTCATGGACGGCCACCACGCCATGATCGGCGCGCTCATCGCCAGCTTCCACGCCGTCCCCCTCGGCGGGTATGTCCCCGACGACCGGCTGATGGGTCTGGTGACGGGCCTGCTCAACTCGATGTTCGAGCTGGGCCTGCGCGTCGCCGCCCCGCTGCTGTGCCTGGTCTTCCTCGAAACCATCGCGATGGGGTTCGTCGCACGAACCGTCCCCCAGCTCAACATCCTCAGCCTCGGGTTCCCGTTGAGGATCATCGTCGGGTTGTTCGCCCTAATCGCCATCGTCGGCGCCATGTTTGAAGGCGTCAGCCACTCGATCATGCACATGATCCGTTCCCTGGTCCAGTTGTTCGCCGCTTAAGCGGCGGAGTGATGCGTCATGCCGGACACCGGCGAAAAAACGGAAGCACCCACCCCGCGTCGGGTCCAGGAAGCGCGCGACGAGGGCAACATCCCCCGCAGCCAGGACCTGTCCGCCGCCGTCGCGCTCATGGGCGCGATGCTGCTGCTGCTGGCGTTCGGCAATGACATCTTCGGGGCGTTCCGGGCGCTGCTGAAGACGATGCTCGCCGGGCAGTGGGGCGACCCCACGACCGCACCCGAAGACGTCCCGCAGATCCTCGCCGTCGCCGGCGAGGCCGCCGCACGTGTTGTCATGCCCATCGCGCTGGCGCTGTTCGCCCTGGGCATCGCCTCGAACGTGATGCAGTTCGGCTTCCTGGTCACGCTCAAGCCCCTCACCCCGAACTTCAATAAGCTCTCGCCCGTCAAGGGGCTGCAGAACCTGTTCTCCAAGCGGGCGCTGATGCGGCTGGTCATGGCCCTGCTCAAGGTCTTCGTGGTCGTCGCCATCGCGGCGATCGTCATCGCGATGGACATGAGCCGCATCCTCTCGCTGGTGCAGCTCGAGCCGGCCCCGCTGCTGGGCGCCGCGTCGAGCATGGTGTTCGACCTGGGCATCAAGATCGCCGTCGTCATGCTCCTGCTGGCGATCATCGATTTCGTCTACCAGCGCTGGCAGCACCAGGAAGACCTGAAGATGACCAAGCAGGAGGTCAAGGAGGAGTTCAAGCGCATGGAAGGCGACCCGATGGTCAAGCAGCGTCGCGCGAAGGTCGCTCGGCAGCTCGCCATGCAGCGGATCAGCGCCGCCGTGCCGACCGCCGACGTCGTGGTGACCAACCCGACCCATTTCGCGGTCGCGCTGAAGTACGACGATTCGATGGCTGCCCCGAAAGTCGTCGCCAAGGGCGCCGATTACCTGGCGATGCGCATCCGGCAGCTCGCCGCCGCCCACGAGGTTCCGATCGTGGAGCGCCCGCCGCTGGCGCGGTCCCTCTACCGCCACGTCGAGGTCGGGCAGGAGATCCCCGCGAAGTTCTACGCCGCCGTGGCCGAGATCCTCGCCTACGTCTACCGGCTTCACAGCGACCGGCGCGCCGCCGGATGATCCGCATGCAAGGAGCGTGACCCGTGGCCGATCCCGCCGCCCAATCCAATTCGCCCCGCTGGATGCAGCTCGCCGGCAAGTACGGCTCGCTGGCCGTGCCCGTGGCGCTGATCGCGCTGCTGGGTGTGATCATCGTGCCGCTGCCGCCGATCATCATGGACCTGCTCATCGCGGCCAACATCTCGCTGGGCGCGGTCATCCTGCTCACCACCGTGTTCATCAAGAGCCCGTTGGACTTCTCGGTCTTCCCGTCGCTGCTGCTGGCGACGACGCTGTTTCGGCTGGTGCTCAACGTCGCGTCGACGCGGCTGATCCTCTCGGCCGACGCCGCCTCGCCCGCCGCCGTCACCGGCGTCGCCGGGCAGGTCATCGAGGCCTTCAGTGATTTCGTCACGTCCGGCAACGTCATCGTCGGGCTGATCATCTTCTGCATCCTGATCATCGTGCAGTTCGTGGTGATCACGAAGGGCTCGACCCGCATCAGCGAGGTCGCCGCCCGCTTCACGCTCGACGGCATGCCCGGCAAGCAGATGGCCATCGACGCCGACCTCAACGCCGGCGTCATCGACGAGCACGAAGCCCGCCACCGCCGCGAGTCGATCGGCCGCGAGGCCGACTTCTACGGCGCCATGGACGGCGCCAGCAAGTTCGTCCGCGGCGACGCCATCGCCGGCGTCATCATCACGCTCATCAACATCGTCGGCGGGTTCGCCATCGGCGTCTGGGTCAAGGGCTGGCCCGTCGGCGACACCATGGAGGCGTTCACCAAGCTCACGATCGGGGACGGCCTGGTGTCGCAGATCCCCGCGTTCATCATCTCCATCGGCGCCGGCCTGGTCGTCACCCGCTCCAGCAGCAAGACCGACCTCGGCCGCGAGCTCACCGGCCAGTTGTCCGCCGAGCCGGTCGCGCTGTTCATCACCGCCGCGTTCCTCGCGCTGCTGTCGTTCACGGGGCTGCCGCTGATCCCGATGTGGCTGCTGGCCGGCACGCTGGCCATGGTGGGCTGGTTCATGACGACGCGCAATCGCGACGAAGCCCAAGCGCAGATCGCCCAGACCCGCGCCGCCGAGAAGTCCGAAGAGGGCCCGCCGCCTGTCGAGAAACTTTTGTCCGTCGACACCATGGAGCTCGAAGTCGGCTACGGGCTGGTGCGGCTGGTTGATAAGGGCCAGGGAGGCGATCTGCTGGATCGCATCTCCATGATCCGCCGGCAGCTCGCGGTGGAGCTGGGCCTCATCGTCCCGCCCGTGCGCATCCGCGACAACATGCAGGTCCAACCGCACGAATACCGCGTGCGGGTCCGGGGCAACGCCGTCGCCGTCGGGGCGGTGCATCCGGGCCAGTACCTCGCCATGGACTCGGGCATCGCCTCCGGCCGCATCGAGGGCCAGAAGACCCGCGAGCCGGCGTTCGGGCTCGACGCGTGGTGGATCGACGATTCGCAGCGTCAGCGTGCCGAGAGCATGAACTACACCGTGGTCGACGCTTCGAGCGTGCTGGCCACGCACCTGACCGAGCTGATCAAGACGCACGCCGACGAGCTGCTCACCCGAGAGGAAACCAACAATCTCGTCGAGCAGTTGAAGGAGAAATCGCCCAAGCTCGTTGAGGAGGTGATCCCCGACCAGCTCAAGCCCGGTGAGCTGCAGAAGGTGCTGCAGAATCTGCTGCGGGAGCGCGTCCCGGTCCGCGACATGGAGACGATCATCGAGACGCTCAGCGACTGGGTGCAGCGCACCCGTGATCTGGACATCCTCACCGAGTACGTGCGCAACGCGCTGCGGAGGACGATCTGCGGCCAGTACGTCGAGGTCGATACGCAGACCGGCGCGAGCCGGCTGTACTGCATCACGCTCGACCCGCAGCTCGAAGACATGATCAACGGCTACATCGAGCGCGGTTCGGGCGGGACGTCGATGACGATGCCGCCCAACGTCGCCAACCGCATCACCTCCGCGGTGATCGAGCAGATGCAGCAGTTGTTGAACGGCGGGCATCACCCGCTGGTTCTCACGTCGCCGCAGGTTCGCGCGCAAGTGCGGCAATTGCTGGATTCGCACTTGCCAAACGTAGCGGTTCTCGGGTACAACGAAGTTTCCAAGGGAGTGGAAGTTGAATCGATGGGTTTGGTTCAACTTGACATGTCGTCCCCGCAGCGTTCACGGACGGAGCTTGAAGGGGCGGTGAATTGAAACTGAAGACGTTTCAGGCAAAGACGATGGCGGCGGCGCTGGCTCAGGTGAAGCGCGAGCTCGGCGCTGACGCGGTCATCCTTCACACGCGAACCTATCGGCAGGGCGGCGTGCTCGGGTTCGGCGCGCGGCCCGTCGTCGAGATCACCGCCTCAGACGAGGTGCGCCCCGCGGCGCGGCGGCCGTCGCCGCGCCGACGCGTGCTCGAGCGCACGTACGGCGCGGCGGCGCCGCCGCACGATCACGCGCCTCAACCGGCCGAGGCGCTGGCGACCGCGACCGCGGTGGCCGAACCGCCCAGCCCGTCGCCCGAGGCGCGCTACGACGCCCAGCTCAGCGACGAGCTCAAGCAGTTGCGGCAACTGGTGCAGCGGGTGGCGCGGAACACCGCGGGCAACGCGCAACCGGCTATGCCCGAAGCACTTCAGCGCCACTACCTGCACCTGCTCGAAGAGGACGTCGCCGACGAGCTGGCCGACCAGATCGCCGACAAGGTGCAATCGGCAGAGGGCGAGCAGGACGCCACCGCGGTGCGGAAGGCCATCCGCGCCGAGATCGCCAGGCTCATCCCCGTCGACAAGGCACCGGCGACCACGACACGCCACGCCGACGGTCGGCCTCACACCATCGCGCTGGTCGGGCCGACCGGCGTGGGCAAGACCACGACGCTGGCGAAGCTCGCGGCCAACTTCCGGCTCCGCGACAAGCGCAAGGTGGGCATGGTCACGCTGGACACTTACCGCATCGCGGCGGTCGATCAGTTGAAGACCTACGCGCAGATCATCGGCGTGCCGCTGCACGTGGCGCGGTCGCCGCTGGAGGTGACCGAGGCCCTGCGGCAGTGCGCGGACTGCGACGTGGTGCTGATCGACACCGCCGGCCGCAGCCAGCGCGACGACGGCAAGCTGACGGAGCTGCGGGCCATGCTCGAGGCGGCCCAGCCGCACGAGACGCACCTGGTGCTCTCGGGGGCGGCCAGCGAGGGTGTATTAATGCAGGCGTGCGATCGATTCGGCGCGATGGGCGTGGATCGTGTAATCTTTACCAAGCTCGACGAGGCGGTGAGCTTCGGCGTGCTGCTGAATGTGATGACACGGGTCAACAAGCAACTGAGCTACGTGACGACCGGCCAGGACGTGCCCAACGACATCGAGCGCGGCCACAGCCGCCGGCTCGCCGAGCTGATACTCGGAAAGGATAGCGAAGACGCGTGAGCGACCAAGCCACCGAGTTGCGGCGGATGGTGACGAAGCTGCACGACGGCGCGGCCGCGTCGTCGTCGCGCCCCGCCACCCGGGCCCGGGTGCTGGCGGTGACCAGCGGCAAGGGCGGCGTCGGCAAGACCAATGTCGCGGTGAACCTGGCGGCGCGGCTTGCGATGATGCAGCGCCGTATCGTCTTGCTGGACGCTGACTTAGGGCTCGCCAACGCCGACGTGGTCGCCGGGGTCAACCCGTCGGCGACCCTGGCGCACGTGCTGACCGGGCGGCGGCGGCTCGCCGAGGCCATGTGCGAGGGGCCGGGCGGGTTCACCCTCGTCGCCGGCGCGTCGGGGCTGGCGCAGATGGCGGCGCTCAGCGAGTTCGAGCGGGCGCAGATGATGCAATTATTGCGCAGCCTCGAGCACGATCACGACCTGATCATCGTCGATACGGGCGCGGGGGTGAGCCCCAACGTCTTGAGTTTCGTCCTCGAAGCCGACGAGGTGTTGGTGGTGACCACACCCGAGCCCCCGGCGATGGCGGACGCGTACGCGTTGATCAAGACAGTTTGCCGTCGACGGGAAGATGCCAAGATCGATCTGTTCGTGAACATGGTTCGCGACCGCCGTGAAGGCAAGCGTGTGTTCGAGCGATTGAACGCGGTGTCGCGGCGGTTCCTCGGGGTCACGTTGCGCGACGCCGGCTGCCTGGCGCAGGATCACCGCGTGAGCGCGGCGGTGCGGCGTCGTGTGCCGTTCGTCATGCTCGAGCCGGAGACCGCCGTCAGCATGAGCATGAAGCAACTGGCGCACAAGCTGGACCGCAGCGCGGCCGAACCACGCGACGAAGGATTTTTTAGACGTGTGGCGAGCTGGCTTGCCGGCTAGAATGGTGATGGAGAGTGAGCAACCTGTCGCAGGGGCGTCGACGGATCGGCGCCGCGACAACTGACAGCGACGAGCGAAGGAGCGCCTCGTCCATGCCCGTCAAGGTCATAGCAGCGACCCTTGGACTGATCGGCTTCGCGGTGGCGATCGCCGCGGGTGTGGCCGCGGGCAACAGCGCCTTGACCACGCTCAGCCGCGCGATCGGCGCGATGTTTGTCTGCTGGCTGGTCGGTTGGCTGGTGGGTTCGATCGGTCGCCGCGCCGTGCTCGAGCACGTCGATGATTACAAGCAGACGCATCCGATCCCGCGTGTGGAGGATGTGTACCGGGAAGTGAACGAGCAGCGGGCCGCGTCGGAGGACGCGGCCGAGGCTTCGCCGCAGGATGCGACGCAGGCCCGTGCCATGGAAGAGTCGGGCGCTGCATGACGCCGCGTGCGTGCTCCCCGGGAGTTGGGGGACATGCCAAGATGATCTGAAGGTCAAGGAGCAGACCATGCCGAAACGACGGACCGCCACGATCGACACACCGATGGACGCGCGAGACATCCGTGAAGTGTGGGACGAGTACAAAGCGACGGGGTCGCCGGAGATCCGCAACTTTCTTCTGACGAAGTACCTGCCCCTCGTCAAGTACAACGCCGAGCGGATTCACGCCAAGCTCCCGGTGGAGGTCGACGTGGAGGACCTGCACTCGGCGGGGATCTTCGGCCTGATGGACGCGGTGGATGCGTTCGATCTGGACCGGGGGGTGAAGTTCGAGACGTACTGCGCCCCGCGGATCCGCGGGGCGATCCTCGACGAGCTGCGGTCGATGGACTGGGTGCCGCGACTCGTGCGCAGCCGCACCGCCAAGGTGGACAAGGCGCGCAAGAGCCTGGCGATGACGCTTGGCCGCAAGCCCACCGACGACGAGATCGCCGATCACATGGGCATGGACAAGGACGAGTACCGCAAGATGAGCAAGGACTCCGAAGCGGTCGGGGTCGTGTCGATCCATCGCAAGTGGTTCGAGACCGACTCGAACAAGGACGTCCGCGAGATCGACGTGCTCCGCGACCAGCGGCAGCCCAACCCGCTCTCGCAGGTCCAGCGGCGCGACCTGAAGGACCTGATGACCAAGGGCCTCAGCCGCGCCGAGCGGCTCATCCTCATCCTCTACTATTACGAAGAGATGACGATGAAGGAGATCGGTCAGACGCTCGATCTCTCCGAGTCCCGCGTGAGCCAGATGCACTCGTCGATCCTCGCCCGCCTCAAGGCCCAGATGCAGCACAAGACCTCGGAGTTCGAGTCCGAGGAATGAGCGGCGGCGCGGCTACCATGCCCTGGACCGACGCACCCTCCCGAGGCGGCACGTGACCGACGCGTACATCGGCATCGGGTCCAACGTCGGCGACCGGGGCGCGCACATGGTCGCGGCGCGCGATGCGCTGGCCAACCTGCCGGGGACGCAACTGACCGGACAATCCCGAGTCTACGAGACCGACCCGGTCGGCCCGGTGGACCAGGGCGCTTTCCTGAACGCGGCGGTGCGGGTGGCGACGGCGCTCGACCCGCGGCAATTGCTGGCGTCGATGCTGGACATCGAGCGCGAAGCCGGTCGCGAACGGCGGGAGCGGTGGGGGCCGCGGACGCTCGACCTGGACCTGCTGCTATACGGCGAGGAGGTGGTCACCGCCGACGAGTTGACGGTGCCGCATCCGCTGATGCACGAGCGGCCGTTCGTGCTGCGACCGCTGTGCGACATCGACCCGGATGTGGTGCACCCGGTGATCGGGATGCGGGTCGAGGGATTGCTCGATGCGCTGGCGGCGCCGCCAGCACCTCTGTGCGACGTGCGGGGCTGGTGACCCGGGTCAGTCGTCCTTCGACTTGCGGGTTGTCTTCGCCGAGGCGCCCTCCGCCTTGCCCGGGGTCTTGGCGGAGTCGGCGTTGTCGGTCTTCTTGCCGTCGGGCTTGGCGTTGGCGTCCGCCTTGGTGTCCCCGGTCTTCTTCTCGGCCTCGGCGGCCTTCCTGTAGCTATCCGAGCGGTAGTCGGTCTCGTAGAACCCGCTGCCCTTGAAGATGACGCCGGCGCCGACGCCGATGAGCCGCTTCAGCTTGAGCCGGCCGCAGGCCGGGCACTTCCGCAGCGGCTTGGCGGTCATCGACTGAAATGCTTCGCACGCGTGCTCGCAGTGGTCGCAGCGATACTCATAAGTCGGCATGGCGTTTACTCCTCCGGCGCGACGGCGACCTTGGCGGCGCGCAGCGTCCGCTTGCCGTAGACGTAGCCGGGTTGCATGGTCACGGTCACGTGGTTGGGCGCGACGCCGTCGGCGGGCTGCCGCAACATCGCCTCGTGCTGCTCGGGGTTGAACGGCTCGCCGACCTCGGGCTCGATGCGCTGGACGCCGTTGTCGCGGAGGACCTTGAGCAACTCGTCGCGGACGATCCGCAGGCCGTCGTGCAGCGACTTGGCTTCCGCGGCCTCGGGCGCGGCGGCGAGGGCGTTGTCGAAGTGATCCAGCACGGGCACGAGCTGGCGGAGCAGGTCGCCCCGCGCCAGCTCCACGCCGTCCTCAAGGTTCTGCGCCGAGCGCCTCATGTAATTCTGGTAGTCGGCGCTGACCCGCTGCAGCCGGGCGTACAGCTCGTCGCGCTCGGCCTCGATCGCGGCCTGCGGGTCGACAGGGCCTTGGTGCCCGGTCGATTCGTCGTCGGGCGGTGCGGCCGGCTGCTCGGCGGGTTCCTGCGCGGCCTGCTCTTGTGGGTCCTGGGTTTGTTCTTTGTCGTTGCTCATCGGATCACCTCGACGCGCCGATCGCGTCATTCTCCGGAAAGGTAGTCACGGATCTTGTCAAAGAAGCCGGACCGGTGGGGCGTGACGTGCTCGTCCTCGGTCTCGGCGAACTCGCGCAGCAATTCCTCCTGGCGCTTGGTGAGCTTCTTGGGGATCTCGACCAGGGCCTCGACGATGAGGTCGCCGCGTCGGCCGGACCGCAGGTTAGGCATGCCGGCGTCGCGGATGCGGAACATCCTGCCGTGCTGCGTACCGCGGGGGATGCTCAGCTCGGTCTGGCCGTCGAGTGTGGGCACCTCGACGCTGGCGCCGAGCGCGAGCTGGGAGAAGCTGACGGGCATGTGAAGCACGAGGTCGTCGCCGTCGCGGCTGAACAACTCGTGGGGCTTGATGCGGACGACGACGTGCAGGTCGCCGCGGGGGCCGTTCTGTTCACCCGGCTCGCCCTCGCCGTTGATGCGGATGACCTGGCCGTCCTGGATGCCGGCGGGGACCTTGACCTCGAGCGTGCGTTGCATGGGTCGGCGTCCGGAGCCGCCGCAGTCGTCGCACTTGTCGCGGACGATCTTGCCCGCGCCGCCGCACGCCGGGCAAGGCCGCACCATCTGAAAGAAGCCCTGTCGCATGGCGACCTGCCCGTGCCCGCCGCAGGAGGAGCAGGTCTCGGGGCTGGTGCCGGGCTTGGCGCCGCTGCCGGAGCAGGTCTGGCAGGTGTCGCGGCGGACGAACTCGACCTCGGTGGTGGTGCCGGTGGCGGCGTCGGCGAGTTGGATCTCGATCTCGGTTTCGAGGCTGTAGCCGCGACGGACGCGCGGGCCGCCGCGACCGCCGCCGAACGCCCCGCCGAAGCCCAGGTCGCCGAACAGGTCCTCGAACATCGAGAAGATGTCCGAGGCGCCCATGCCCGAGAAGTCGTGCATGCCCGCGCCGCGCAGGCCCTCGTGCCCGAACCGGTCGTACCGCTGGCGCTTGTCCGGGTCGCTGAGGACTTCGAACGCCTCGGCGCACTCCTTGAAGCGTTGCTCGGCTTCCTGGTCGCCGGGGTTGCGGTCGGGGTGATACTTCATGGCGCAGCGCTTGTACGCCTTCTTGATCTGTTCGCTGGAGGCGTCGCGATCGATGCCCAGGGCTTCGTAGTAGTCGCGCTTGGCTGCCATGCCGCGTCGATCCCCTGTTTCGCGGCAAAGCCCGGGGATGGCGATCCCCGGGCTTTGGCCGGTCGATTCACGAATGACGCACGTCGATCACGCCACGGCGCCTTCGACGACTTGCTCCTCGTCGTCGAGGTCGGTGACCATGACGTTGGTCGTGAGCATGAGCCCGGCGACGCTCGCGGCGTTGAGCAGGGCGGTCCGCGTCACCAGCGCCGGGTCGATGATGCCGGCCTTGACCATGTCGGTGTACTCGCCGGTGGCGGCGTTGTAGCCGTAGTTGCCCGCGTGGTCCTTGACCTGCTCGACGACGACGTCGCCGTCTTCGCCGGCGTTGTCGACGATCTGGCGGAGCGGGGCCTCGAGGGCCATCGCCACGATGTCGCAGCCGAGCTTCTCATCGCCCTTGGCCTTGTCGCGGGCCTTCTCGACGGCTTCGATCGCCCGGAGCAGCGCGACGCCGCCGCCGGCGACGTAGCCTTCTTCGGCCGCGGCCCGCGTCGCGTGCAACGCGTCGTCGACCAGGTCCTTCTGCTCCTTCATCGCGGTCTCGGTCATCGCGCCGACGTTGATGATGGCCACCCCGCCGGTCAGCTTGGCCAGCCGCTCGGTCAGCTTCTCGCGGTCGTAGTCGCTGGTCGTCTTGTCGATCTGCGTGCGGATCTGGTCGCACCGCGCCTCGATGTCCTTCTTCTTGCCGGCGCCTTCGATGATCGTGGTGTCGTTCTTGTCGATGACGATCTTCTTGGCCTTGCCCAGGTCGCCGAGGTCGAGGTTCTCGAGCTTGACGCCCAGGTCCTCGCTGATGAACTTGCCGCCGGTGAGCACGGCGATGTCCTGGAGGATGGCCTTGCGGCGGTCGCCGAAGCCCGGGGCCTTCACCGCGGCGATCTTCAGCGCCCCGCGGAGCCGGTTGACCACCAGCGCGGCCAGCGCCTCGTTCTCGACGTCCTCGGCGATGATCAGCAGCGGCTGGCTCGACTGCGCGACCTTGTTCAGCAACGGCAGCAGGTCCGGCAGGTTGCTGATCTTCTTCTCGTGCAGCAGGATAAGGCAGTCCTCGAGCACGCACTCCTGCGTGTTCGGGTCGGTCATGAAGTACGGCGACAGATAGCCCTTGTCGAAGCTCATCCCCTCGACGTATTCGAGGTGGGTCTCGCTGGCCTTGCCTTCCTCGACCTCGACGACGCCCTGGGCGCCGACCTTGTCGATGGCCTCGGCGATGAACTCGCCGATCTGCTCGCTGCCGTTGGCGCTGATGGTGGCGACCTTTTTCAGGTCATCCTTGCCCTTGCAGGGTTTGGCCTGGTCCTTGATGTGCGCGCTGGCGGCGTCGGCCGCGGCGAGGATGCCACGCTGCAGCAGCATCGGGTTTGCGCCCGCCGCGACATACTTCAGGCCCTGCCCGAAGACCTCACGGGCCAGCACGGTCGCGGTCGTCGTGCCGTCACCGGCCTTGTCGTTGGTCCGTTTGGCGACCTCGTTGACCATCTTGGCGCCCATGTTCTCGAACGGGCTTTGCAGCTCGATCTCCTTCGAGACGCTCACGCCGTCCTTCGTCACGGTCGGCCCGCCGAAGCTCTTGTCGATCACGACGTGCCGGCCGGTCGGCCCGAGGGTGACCGCGACGGTGCGGGCCAACTGGTCCAGCCCCTTTTTCATCTCGAGCGCCGCGCCCGAGTCAAACATCATCTGCTTTGCCATGGGTGTTCACCTCTTTCGGTGGTTGCTGCTTCGTGCGTCGCGCTGCCCTGCGGGTCGCGGCTGAACGTTGCCCGCCCCGCCGGGTCGCGGCTGAACGGCTTACTGGTCCAGGACGGCGAGGATCTCGCTCTCGCGGAGGATCACGTGGGTGTCGCCGTCGATGTCGATCTCGGTGCCGGCGTATTTGCCATAGATGACCTTGTCGCCCTTGCTCACCTCCAGCTTGGTGCGCTCGCCGTCTTCGTTGAGCTTGCCCGGCCCGGTCGCCACGACCTGGCCGTGCGTCGGCTTCTCCTGGGCGCTGTCGGGCAGGAAGATGCCCGACTCGGTCTTCTCCTTGGCCTGGGTCGGCTTGACCAGAACCCGATCCTCCAGGGGCTTGATGCTCGTCTTCTTCGCAGTCGCCATCGTGTGAATCTCCGCGTTCGGTGTAGCTTGTGGTTGCGTGTTGAGCCTGTGCGTTTGTCATGCGGTGAAGGTCGGGGAGTGGCGGTTACATCATGCCCGGCATGCCGCCCATGCCGCCCATGCCGCCCATGCCACCCATACCCATACCGCCCATGCCGCCACCCATGCCGCCACCCATGCCGGCGCCGGCGGCTGATTCGTCGTCTTCACCGGGAGCTTCGGTGATGACGCAGTTGGTGGTCAGCAGCAGCGTCGCGACGCTCGATGCGTTCTCCAGCGCGGTGCGGTCGACCTTGGTAGGGGTGATGATGCCCTTCTCGATCATGTCGCCGTACTCCTCACGGAGGGCGTCATACCCGAAGGCACCTTTCTCGGCCATGACCTTGCGGACGACGACCGAGCCCTTGACGCCGGCGTTGTCGGCGATGCACTGGGTGGGCACGACGAGGGCTTCGGCGACGATCTGGGCGCCGAGCGCCTCATCGCCGTCGAGCTGGTCGACGAGCTTGCCGACCGCGCCGCAGGCTCGGACGAAGCTGACGCCGCCGCCGGGGACGATGCCTTCCTCCACGGCCGCGCTGGTCGCGTGCAGGGCGTCCTCGACCCGGGCC